>NZ_BMII01000016.1:0-75671 GCF_014641855.1 Shewanella inventionis | reverse complement strand
TAGCAGTGACGCAGTCACGCCCTAAATCCTAGCAGCGTAGCGCCCTAGCAGTGACGCAGTCACGCCCTAAATCCTAGCAGCGTAGCGCCCTAGCAGTGACGCAGTCACGCCCTAAATCCTAGCAGCGAAGCGCCCTAGCAGTGACGCAGTCACGCCCTAGAACCTAGCAGCGCAGCGTCCTCGTACCTAGCAGCGCAGCGTCCTCGTACCTAGCAGCGTAGCGCCCTAGCAGTGACGCAGTCACGCCCTAGTTCCTAGAACCTCGCATAACTAAGCTTTATTACTGATCCACACTGTTTGGTATGGCTGGAGTTGGATGGTTTGGGTGATGTCTTCTATTTGGTTGCCGGTGAGTAAATCGACCCAGTATTCTGATATGACTAGGTTAAGCTCATTGATGGGTAGATCGGTGACTTGATCTGACACATTACTGATACAAAAAATACTTTGTTTTCGATTACGGCTTTGACGCCAAAAGCCAAACAGTTGCAGCCCTAGATGTAGGGTAAATTGGGTGGCATTTGGATGAAATGCTATTTGTTGAGTGCGTATATTGATGAGCCTTGTCATGGCTGATAACACCTGGCTGTGGGTACTTTGGGCGTCGCTTAGCTGTTGTTTTAAACTGTCTAAATCCCAGCGATGACGATTGATGGCTCTGTTATGTGAGGTATTAGCCAGTTTTTCGTAGTCGTTACGAGTGCCTAATAAGCTGTGGATGTATATTCCTGGGATCCCTTCGAGTGCCAACATAATGGTATGTGCGCACAGGTATCTTTGCATGCCCCATAAGTCTTTGCCTTTGGTGGTACCTTGCAGAGCATCGTATAAGGCGATGTTCATTTCGTAGGGCTTTTGCTCACCGGTTTCGGTGGTGCGGGCGGATATTTGGCCGCCAAATTGCTTCATGGTATCGACGAGTGTTTGTATTTCATCATCGTCTAATAACCCTTCAGCTGGGCGTAAGCCTATGCCGTCGTGGGAGGCGATAAAGTTAAAATAGGTGGTGCCATCTTGCGCTGGCGGCATGCTCATTAACCAACGTTTTAAGTATAAGCAGCTGCCGGTTATTAGGGTATTAATGAGCAATGGCGGCAGTGAAAAGTTATATATGCAGTGGGCTTCGTTGGCGTTACCAAAATATGTTAAATTTTGTGTGTTGGGGATATTAGTTTCGGTGATGATCATGGCGTCGTTTTGCGCGTGTTCAATTAAGGTGCGCAGTAAGCGGATGACCTCGTGGGTTTGCGGTAAATTAATGGATTTTGTGCCTACAATTTTCCATAAAAATGCAACGGCATCGAGCCTAAAAATACTCACTCCTGCATCTAAATATTGTCGAATAATACTGACAAACTCGATAAGGACGTTGGGGTTTCTAAAATCGAAATCAACCTGATCATGACTGAAGGTAGACCACACATATTGAGTGCCACTGGGGGTTTCTGTGGGTCTTAATAATGCTGAGGTTCGGGGCCGTACGACTTCAGTTAAATCATCTGTTAAGTTTGCCGTAAAAAAATAATCATGGCCTGGCCCTTCACCTTTGCAAAAATTTTCAAACCATAAACTGCGGCTTGAGCAGTGATTTATCACTAAATCTGACATTAAACGGCGTTTACTGGCTATGGCACTGATGTCGGCCCAGTCGCCTAGACTCTCGTTAACGGTTGAGTAGTCTATTACGGCAAAACCGTCGTCTGAACTGTAAGGGAAAAAAGGCAAAATATGCGCACCGTTTATGCAGCCCACATAACTGTCGATAAACTGTGACAAGGTTGTGAGTGGGCGCTCACCTTGCTGCACAACACTGTCGCCATAGGTGATCATTATGGTGTCTTTTTCTGACCAGTGGTTAGCAAATGGCTCTGGTACTTGGCTAAACTCGGTGATTCTCATGATTTCGATGAGCCGTTCAGCTAATGTATTTATGGGTGTGTCGAGAGCAATGTCTTTATAAATACACTCAAGTTGTTGTTGCAGCTTTTGTTGTAAACCATCCATTAATGACATAAATAGGTGTCCTTATACCATCAGGAGAAATAAGTGATCAGATATTGCGTTGTTAACCAATAAGAATGATCGGCATTTTTGTGCTGATTGGTATTAGCTAAACTCTGCGTTGTCTGCCTCAACAGCGGCTTTAAGTTGCTCTAACACATCAGGCATGGCGCTTACCACTCGGCTCCATGTTGGCATAAATGGCGTTTCCATGGGGTTGTCTAAAAAGCGCTGCCCTGCGGTAACGATATTTTGAGCAAACATTTCTACGGCTTTTTCTTCTAGGTGAATGTCGGTTGTGAGTCCATTCATTAAAGCATCATTATGGTAAGTTTCAACATAATCGAGGGCAACTCGGTAATAGGTTGCTTTTAAGGTACGAAATGATTCTGTGCTGAAGGTTTCGCCTTGGGTGGCTAATTTACGGAAAAATGCCTTGGTAATATCAATCGACATTTTAGATAAACCGGCTTCTTCGTTGTCGAGCGATAAATCTTGATGCTTGTGGTCGTAATTGTCGGCAATATCCACCTGACAAATGCGATTGTGGGCATAGTTACGCTGCATTTCTGACAGTACGCCAATTTCTAAACCCCAATCACTTGGAATGCGAAGATCGGTAAGCACATCGCGCCTAAACGAAAACTCTCCAGCTAATGGATAACGAAAGCTGTCCATGTATTCGAGGTATTCGTTATATCCCACCACTTTTTTTAGCGCTTTAATCAGCGGGGTGACTAATAAACGTGACACTCGGCCGTTAATTTTACCGTCGGATAATCTGGCGTAGTAACCTTTACTAAATGCGTAGTTAAATTGCGGATTAGCGACCGGGTAAAGCAATCTTGCCAGTAATGATTTTTCATAAGTGACGATATCGCAGTCGTGCAAGGCAACCGACTCTGATTTGCCCGAGGCTAAAATGTAACCCATGCAGTACCACACATTTCGCCCTTTCCCTAGCTCGGTTGGTGCTAGCCCTAGCTTTTGTAATTTTGCATCTAGTGCTTTTAAGCGTGGGCCGTCGTTCCATAAAATACGGTGATGTTGGGGTAATTCGCCAAAAAAACTCAATGCATGCTTGTATTGTGCTTCGTCTGCTCGGTCAAGGCCGATAACAATTTCAGACAGGTACGGCACGTCTTTAAGGTTAGCAACTATGCCTTTTAATGCATCGCCTTCTAACTCTGAATACAGCGACGGTAGAATGAGCCCTAATGGGCGAGTTTTTGCAAACTTAATTAAGTCTTGCTCTAGTTCGTCGTGGGTACGACGAGTTAAGTTGTGCATTGTGGTGATGGTGCCGTTTTGATAAAAATCAGCCATGTTATACGCCTCCTACAGTCATTGGTTTTGCTGGTGTGGCCAGTGTTGACGTGAGTAATGTTGCGGTGATGCATTCGGCCCAGCCTTTAGGACCGTATGCCTGGCTTTTTATGGTTTGCTTTTTGTTAAGTACTGGGAACTCATGAGTGGGTGATTTAATTTGAATAGCGATATCGGCCGCTTCTAGCATTGCACTGTCGTTGCCGCTGTCACCGAGTGCAATGGTGGTGACTGGGGTTTGATATTGCTTGGCATAAACTTGCGCCAGCCAGTTCATGGCTTTGCCTTTGTCGCTTTCACCGCCTATGTGCAAAAAACGCCCGCCTTGTAACATGTGGGCGCCTAATGAGGTCATATAATCGATAAATTCTTGTTTACGCGCTTCATCGCCTTGCCATAACAAAGGCTCTGAATAATGCCTAACTAAAGCAAGGCGCGCTTTGTCTGGCGCAAGATCGGTAACTTCACACAATTCTTCAACGCTAAAGGATGAAAAGCCGATGTATTCATCTTCAAACTCAACGGCTTGTTGAGCTAATAAATCAAGCCAGTGCTGGCGAGGCGGACAAAACTCTTTTACCCAGTAATACCCTTGCTCAAAAGTCCCTTCTGGCTGCTCATTGAAATAACCTATTGGAATATAAATAACGGCGCCATTTTCTGAAATAAAGGGAGAGTTAATCCCAATGGTTTGTTGTAGTTTTTCCATTTCGGCAAAGGTTTTGCTGGTATTGGCAATAATAGGGATATGACGCTCATTAAGCGCTTCGATGACCTCAATGGCATGGTTAAAACTGTAATCGAAGTGGTCGAGTAATGTTCCGTCTATGTCAGTAAAAATCAATGGTCTGCTGGTCATATAGAGTCCCTTTAATATTAATACGGGATAAAACAAGGGTGAAAATAATGCTGCCACCTTTTGTTTTATTGGTAATTAACTGATTCAGAAAATGTGCCAGTGCAGTATGCATTGCCCAAAAATGGTTCAATCGACTTATTAAGCATTGAAATTTATAGCTTTTTATTTGAGCAAACTTAACGTGAAGAATAATTTTTTAGTGCGCTGATGAGTTACATACGTGCAAGGTTTTATGCAGATCGCACCATTTTGGTGCAATTTAAGGGTAGCAAGTGGCAAGTGGCATGCTACGAGTGTACTTCTTTGCCGTCCTCGAGTGCTGTTATCCCGGCTTTATAAGCGTTACCGGGACGGTTCCAGGTGTTTGCTCTTAAAAGATAACAGCTGGATCCCGGCTCAAAAGCATTGCCGGGACGACGTAAATAAGGCCTTAGCAGACGTGATAAAAGTGACAAGGTTCAAGTGGCTGTGTAAGTGCAAGTGGCAAGTTACGAGTTACAAGTGACAAGTGACAAGTGCAAGTGACATGCTACGAGTGTACTTCTTTGCCGTCCTCGAGTGCTGTTATCCCGGCTTTATAAGCCTTACCGGGACGGATCCAGGTATTTGCTCTTAAAAGATAACAGCTGGATCCCGGCTCAAAAACATTGCCGGGACGACGTAAATAAGGCCTTAGCAGACGTGATAAAAGTGACTAGTGGCAAGTGTAAGTGTAAGTGCAAGTGGCAAGTGGCATGCTACGAGTGTACTTCTTTGCCGTCCTCGAGTGCTGTTATTCCGGCTTTATAAGCGTTACCGGGACGGAACCAGGTGTTTGCTCTTAAAAGATAACAGCTGGATCCCGGCTCAAAAGCATTGCCGGGACGACGTAAATAAGGCCTTAGCAGACGTGATAAAAGTGACAAGGTTCAAGTGGCTGTGTAAGTTTTAAAATTGGTTTTCAAAATAACTTTCAATGATCAGCACGGCAGAAACCGCGTCAACCTGCCCTTTAGTCAGTGCTTTAAAGCCCCCTAACTCAAATAATCTTGCTTTAGCGTCTGCAGTGGTGAGGCGTTCGTCTTGTGTGGCAATTTTAACACCGAAGCGGCCATTTATTCGGTTAGCAAACTTGCGCGCTCTTTGGGTCATTTCTTGTTCTGTGCCATCCATATTTAGTGGTAATCCCACTACGACTAGATCGGGTTGCCATTCTTTGAGCAGTTTTTCGATATCGTCCCAATTAGGAATACCGTCAACAGCTTTAAGTGACAACAGAGGCGTTGCGCTGGCCGTAATAGCCTGACCGATTGCGACACCAATACTTTTGGTGCCATAGTCAAACCCTAATACCGTTTGTGGTTGCATGTATTTCTCTTTGTTTTGTTTTTAGGGGCTAGGAGCTCGCAGGCTCGCCTGAGAGCGGACTTCGTCCTTCTAGGTTCTAGGTTCTAGGTTCTAGGAACTCGCAGGCTCGCCAGAGAGCGGACTTCGTCCTTCTAGGTTCTAGGTTCTAGGTTCTAGGTTCTAGGTTCGAGGAACTCGCAAGCTCGCCTGAGAGCGGACTTCGTCCTTCTAGAATCTAGAAGCGCAGCGCCCTCGAAGTGACGAAGTCACGCCCCAGCAGCACAGCGTCCTACAAGGGTTCTAAATCTACCCTTGTTGTCATCCCTGAGATCTTTTATCAGGGATCCAGGTGTTTCTTTTGATTTTGTTTTAACCATTAAAGCCTAAAAGCTAACACCTGGGTTCCGGCTTAAACAGCGTCACCGGAACGACGTAGTCGAGCAGCGAAGCGTCCTTCTAGGTTTTAAATTCATTCCGGTTGTCATCCCTGAGATCTTTTATCAGGGATCCAGGTGTTTCTTTTGATTTTGCTTTTAAGCCTTAAAGCAACATCTGGGTTCCGGCTTTAACAGCGCTACCGGAACGACGTAGTCGAGCAGTGTAGCGTCCTAGCACCTAGCAGCGCAGCGCCCTCGAAGTGACGCAGTCACGCCCTAGAACCTACTACCTAGAACCTAGCTGCGCAGCGATACTATCATTAAGCATGACCAACTTGAGTCGACATTTGCCAAAAGTCGAAGCCTAAAGATTGGGTCGCGCTTTGCCAGATTTGCTCATAATCTACGTTAAACAGTAATTCTGGGGTGGCTTTAATGGTTAACCAGGTATTGTCTGCGAGTTCTTGTTCTAGTTGATCTTTACCCCAGCCAGCATAGCCTAAAGCGATAATAAAATTTTCGGGCGGATTACCGGCTGCAATCGAGGTTAAAATGTCGCGAGACGAGGTGAGCATTGAATAGTCACTGATTGTAACGCTATTGATCCAATTTTTTTGGGGCGTGTGTAATACAAAGCCGCGATCTGGTGACACTGGGCCGCCGACTAAAACCTCGTCATTAATTGCGAACATCAGTTCTGGTGAAGGATTGAGATCCATTTGCTCGAGCAGCCCTTCAACATCAACGCCTATAGGGCGGTTAATCATTATGCCCATTGCACCTTTGTCATCGTGTTCACAAATATAAATCACTGAACGTTCAAAGAATGTGTCGTCTAACGACGGCATGGCAATTAAAAAATGATCTTTTAAGCTATCCATATGATCTCCCAAGTCGTGTTGTTAGCGTTTATCCACCCGCTAATTTCACGGTGAAATTCAATTTCTCTAATATGGATTTAACAAGTTCACGGTTGTCTGTTTGCACTTCAATGTTGAAGTCTTTCACTGTACCACCACAGCCGCATTGTTTCTTAATTTTTTGGGCTAACTCTTTTAATGCCTTTTCGTCTAACCCTAGACCTTTGATAACACTAACGCCCTTGCCTTTTCTGCCTTTAGTGTCTTTATGAATACGCACAATACCATCACAGGTAGGCACTTCGGCTTGTGTTTTAGGCTCGTCGATACGACCTTTGTCGGTGCTGTAAACTAGGCTGATATTAGGATCTATTCTCATCATATTTCTTATTGATTGGCGTTTAGGGCAGTTTATCAAATCAAAAAAGCGGAGGCGAGTTTAGATTCTAGGGGCTAGGAACTCGCAGGCTCGCCAGAGAGCGGACTTCGTCCTTCTAGGTTCTAGGGGCTAGGGGCTAGGAACTCGCAAGCTCGCCGGAGAGCGGACTTCGTCCTTCTAGGTTCTAGGGGCTAGGGTCTAGGAACTCGCAAGCTCGCCTGAGAGCGGACTTCGTCCTTCTAGGTTCTAGGTTCTAGGTTCTAGGAACTCGCAGGCTCGCCAGAGAGCGGACTTCGTCCTTCTAGAATCTAGCAGCGCAGCGCCCTAGCAGTGACGAAGTCACGCCCTAGCACCTAGCAGCGAAGCGCCCTAGCAGTGACGCAGTCACGCTCTAGAACCTAGCAGTGACGAAGTCACGCCCTAGAACCTAGCAGCGCAGCGCCCTAGCACCTATCACCTAAATGAAAGGTTTAACCAAGTTGGCCATCATGTTGATGTGATCATCATTGTCATTTAGGCATTCGATATAACGGAATTTTTTGCCACCAGCGTCTTCAAATACATGGCGGTTTTCACCTTTTATCTCTTCCAGTGTTTCTAGGCAATCGGCGCTAAAAGCTGGACAAATAACGGCGATATCGGTGACTCCTTTTTCAGGCAGGCTGCCTATTGTTACGTCGGTATAGGGTTGTAACCATTTGGCTTTACCAAAGCGAGATTGGAATGTGGCGACATAGTCATCTTCGCTTAACCCTAGTTTTTCGACGACGAGGCGAGTCGTTTTCATGCAAAAACAGTAGTAGGGATCGCCAAGGTGTAAGTTACGCTCTGGCATTCCGTGATATGACATGACTAACTTTTGCGGTTTGCCATTGGTGTCAAAGTCTTTTTGAATCGATGCGGCAATGGCATTGATAAAATCTGGGTTGTCATGATAAGTATTAATAAAGTGCAATGAGGGTAAATAACGCCATTGCATCATTTCTTTGGCTAGAGCATCAAAGGCTGACCCGGTTGTGGGCGCCGCATATTGTGGGTACAAGGGTAATACAACTAGGTTATCAATACCTTGCTTGTGCATGCTTTGTAATGTGGTAGCCACCGACGGCGAGCCATAGCGCATTGCCAAATGTACACTGACATCATGCCCTTCGGCCTGCAATTGACTAGCTAATTTGGCTTGCTGACGCTCGCTAATATCAAGCAAAGGCGAGCCTGCATCTGTCCACACTTGTTTGTATAGCGCTGCTGATTTAGCCGGACGAATGCGTAAAATAATGCCGTGGAGGATTAACATCCAAACAAGTTTGGGGATTTCAACAACTCGAGGATCTGATAAAAACTCGGCTAGGTAAGTTCGTACTGCCGAGGCTGTTGGCGCATCGGGTGTGCCAAGATTCATAATTAAAACACCTGTTTTACCACGCGCTTTGTGGCCAGTGTCTTTGTCTAACCCTGAAAATCTAGCCAAAATGTAGTCTCCGTAATCTATCTAGGTAAACTCAGCTAAACGCAAAAATAGTCTTGATGCTTGTGTTAACTTATCGTACTCGTTTTGCTGAGATTAAAGTCATTATTTGTTGATTGTATCTTATTATTTATAAACAAAAAGAGCGCTAGGTATCGAATTGCATACCTGTTTGCGCTCTTTCTTATTGCTGCTGCGATTTATAATACAGTTTCTATCGCTTTTTTGATTTGTTCACTGTCAGGTTTTACTCGTGAATTAAACTGCTGGACAGTTTGTCCGTCACCTGAGACTAGGTATTTATAAAAATTCCATTTAGGTGAACCGCTTTTATCACCGAGGTATTTAAATACTGAATTGGCATTGTCGCCCCGTACAGGCGATGTTGCGACCATGGTAAAGCTGACACCATAATTGATAAAACACACATCTGCCGTTTTTGCTTCATCTTTTTCTTCTTGGAAAAAATCGTCAGAAGGAAAACCAATTACCACTAAGCCCTTGTCTGCATACTCTTTATGTAAAGCTTCTAGTGCTTCAAATTGCGGAGTAAAGCCGCAGTTTGATGCCGTATTTACAATCAAAACTGGCTTTCCCTGGGTGAGTTCACACAGGTTAACATTGTCTTTGGAGTGTAATTTACGTGCTTCGACATTGAGATACTCTGGACAGCTTGCAGCTGACACGCCCAAACTGCTAGTTAGTAGCGCTATTGCGGTAATATGTTTTATCATTTTTTCGTGTCCTTTACTCAAATTACATCGAATAAAAAAGGTATTGATAATCTACTTATCAATACCTTAGTTGATTATTTATCGCATTACGAATTACATCTGCAATAAGATCAACCCATGCTAAAAATATAAACCAACATTGATGTTCAATCTAGAGTGCCAGCCGGTGTCACCATTATCAATGCCTACACCTGAACCATTGATAAAGTACATGTTTTTACCCGCAATCCAATCAACGTAAGAATAAAACTTGCCCGCTGTAATTGCACAGCCAGTGACGTTTTGAATAGAGTCGGCTAAGCCATCACCCGACACCATCACTTGGCTATAATCGTTGTAGCAATTTAATTGGGTAATTGGCCCCCAATCAACATCAAACGACTTAGCAATGTTAACGATTGCCACATCAGCTTCAGCAGCTATATCTGATTGATACTGAAAAGCGCCAATAGCTACACGGTTGCTGTCTACGTCATAGTCGTAATGCATATATTGAACTTGTAATTGCCATTTTTGCCAGTCGGCTTGCCAATGTGCTGCAGCAGCAATGCTGTCTGAGTCTTCACCATTGACGTTTGCTGCATCGGCCACAAAATCTAACTGACTAAACTGAAGCGAACCACCTAACTTATGAGTCACCTCACCTGTAGTAAATTCACGTTCAATACGCGCATTTACTTGGCCAGATTCTTCGTATGGCGAATCACCGGTTGTTGCTACGTCAAAGGAGTAACGGTCATAACGTGATCCATTGGCGTATTCATCATTAGCAAAGTAGGCTACATCGTAACGCCAGCCATTTTGTTCATTTTTGTAATGCACACCAGCATCGTAATCATCTTCGAAACCAAGATAATAAGCAGCGCTAAACCAGAATGAATGTGCGGCATATGGCAAAAAACCAAATGGCACTTGAGTGACACCAACTTGTACCGACTGGGTTTCATCGAATTGATATCCCATATAAGCATGGTGTATCGCATCCATATCTTGATACCAGCGGTATTGCGCCGATGCAAATAAACCATCTTTAGATTGGTAATTAACATCTGCACGAAATAGTTCAAACTCTAACTTTGCGTTATCGTCATAATCTTTCCAGCCATAGTTAATGCGAACGGCACCACCAACATCTACCTCGTCGGTCACTTTAACTGCCAGTGCGGAGAATGAAAACAAAACAAGTGAAGTAGAAAGTGCAAATTTTTGCCATAAAAGCATGGGGCATCCTTGATAGGGAAATATAAATATTGAAATCAGTCAGCGATTATAACAAAAAAGGCCACAAGTTACTGCTTATGACCTCTCGAATTTAACTCAATGCTTAATATAATTAGCCAAGTTACCCCATATCCAAGGTTATGCCTTCCATCGTTCCTGCTGATGCGGCTTCGTTACCTTGCAATTTAATCATGAGACGTAAATCGTTTGGCGAGTCGGCGTGGTGCAATGCATCTGCGTAACTGATTTCGCCTTCGAGGTATAAGTCTAATAACGCTTGGTCAAACGTTTGCATACCCTGCTCGCGAGATTTACCCATGGTTTCTTTGAGTAAATGCAGCTCGTTTTTAGCAATAAGGCTCGCAACACGGGGGGTGTTAATTAATACTTCAATTGCTGCGCGGCGGCCTGTACCGTCAGATTTAGGGATAAGTTGCTGTGCCACGATGCCGCGTAGGTTTAACGACAAATCGAACAGTAATTGATTGTGCTTACTCTCTGGCACTAAATGCATAATACGGTCTAGTGCTTGGTTGGCGTTGTTTGCGTGCAATGTTGCCATACATAAATGGCCAGTTTCAGCAAAGGATAACGCAAACTCCATTGTTTCTTGGGTTCGGATTTCACCAATTAAGATAACATCGGGCGCTTGGCGCAGTGAGCTTTTCAGTGCCGCATCAAATGAGTCAGTGTCGATACCCACTTCGCGCTGAGTAATAATACTTTTGCGGTGGTTATGAACAAACTCGACTGGATCTTCAATGGTTAAAATATGACCGCGAGCGTGGGCGTTGCGGTAACCTACCAGCGCGGCAAGTGATGTTGATTTACCTGTACCTGTCCCACCTACCATAATGATTAGGCCACGCTTACTCATGACTAAATCTTTAAGAATGGCAGGCAGCTTTAAGTCGTCAACTTCTGGAATATTGGTTTCAATACGACGCATAACACAGCCAGCAGACTCTCGTTGCCAGAAGGCACTTACACGAAAACGGCCAAGCTCTTTGGCCGCAAATGCAAAGTTACACTCACTGGTGTCATGAAACTCTTTTTTCTGTACGTCAGACATTAGCGACTCAACAAAAGCTAAAGACTGCTGTGGTGTTAATTTGGTTTCTGATAACTGACGTAACTCACCATCAATTTTGGCACTTGGCGGAAAACCGGCAGTAATAAATAAATCTGAGGCCTTTTTCTCGACCATAATATTTAAAAACGGACGAACATCCATGATTCTAATCCTTAAAAATTAGCTTGTTTATTCGAGCTCTTTTGCATTGCATCTTCACGAGTAATGAGCCCGCGATTAACTAGATTTTGCAAACATTGATCTAGCGTTTGCATACCATGTGCCATACCCGTTTGAATGGCAGAGTACATTTGCGCGACTTTATCTTCACGGATAAGGTTACGAATTGCCGGTGTACCCATCATGATTTCGTGAGCAGCAACTCGGCCACCACCAATTTTTTTAATTAAGGTTTGTGAAATAACAGCCTGAAGCGATTCAGACAGCATGGTTCGTACCATACTCTTTTCACCTTCAGGGAAAACGTCAACGATACGGTCAATGGTTTTAGCCGCCGAGGTGGTGTGCAAGGTACCAAAAACTAAGTGACCGGTTTCGGCTGCGGTCATCGCTAATCGAATGGTTTCAAGGTCACGCATCTCACCAACGAGGATAACGTCAGGGTCTTCACGCAATGCACTTCTTAGGGCAGCATTGAAGCTGTGGGTGTGTTTGTGAACTTCACGTTGGTTAACTAAGCATTGTTTATTTTGGTGAACGAATTCGATAGGATCTTCAATGGTTAAAATGTGTTCGTGACGGTTTTCATTAATATAGTCGACCATGCCTGCAAGGGTTGTTGATTTACCCGAACCAGTTGGCCCTGTTACTAGCACTAATCCACGTGGAAAACTGGATATTTTTTTGAAAATCTCAGGGGCACCAAGTTGCTCTAACGATAAAATATCTGACGGAATGGTACGAAATACAGCGCCAGCACCGCGAGCCTGATTAAACGCGTTAACACGAAAACGAGCAAGGTTAGGCACTTCAAATGAAAAGTCGATTTCGAGGTGTTCTTCGTAGTCTTTTCGTTGCTTATCGTTCATGATGTCGTAAACCAGACTATGAACACCTTGATGATCGAGTGCGGGTAAGTTAATTTTTCGCACTTCACCGTCGACACGGATCATAGGAGATACACCTGCAGAAAGGTGTAGATCTGATGCTTTGTGTTTTACACTAAAAGCGAGTAATTCAGTGATTTCCATTGTAGAGACATCCATTTAATCAACATTATGACAACAATAGCAGACAGAATATCAATCGCCCAGCGCAGAATTAACCAAGCGGCGCAAAATTGTTCGCGAACGCCAAGCGACATCAGCTTACTTGCGGTCAGTAAAACTAAACCTATCAATGACATTGTTGCAGCATACGATGCAGGACAACGTCAATTTGGCGAGAATTATGTCCAGGAAGGTGAGGCAAAAATTACAGCCCTTGCTGGTGATTACCCCGATATTGAATGGCATTTTATTGGCCCATTACAATCAAATAAAACCAAAATTGTCGCCGAACATTTTGATTGGATGCATACCATCAGCCGCGACAAAATAGCCCAAAGGTTAAATGATCAACGCCCCGCACACAAAAAGCCGTTAAATGTGTGCATTCAAGTTAACATTAGCCAAGAAGACAGCAAGTCAGGTGTTGATGCCGCAGAGGTTGCCTCGTTAGCGCTTACTATCAGCAAGCTGCCAAATATAACGCTGCGGGGACTAATGGCAATTCCAACCGCCACAGACAATACCGATCTCCAGCAACAAGAATTTGCCAAACTAAAAACACTCTACGATCAACTAAAACAGCAATACCCAAGCATTGACACCTTATCGATGGGAATGAGCGGCGACATGGATATTGCTATAGCTAATGGCTCAACCATGGTGCGTATCGGTAGCGCGATTTTTGGTGAGAGATAAGTGATTTAGGTTCTAGGAGCTAGGTTCTAGGAACTCGCAGGCTCGCCAGAGGGTCTAGATTCTAGGAACTCGCAGGCTCGCCTGAGAGCGGACTTCGTCCTGCTAGATTCTAGAAGCGAAGCGCCCTAGCTAAATCTACCCGGTTGTCATCCCTGAGATCTTTTATCAGGGATCCAGGTGTTTCTGTAGATCTTAAAAGCGATTACGGAGTACAGAACGCTTTGCTTACGGGTTCTAGGAGCTCGCAGGCTCGCCTGAGAGCGGACTTCGTCCTTCTAGATTCTAGAAGCGTAGCGCCCTCGAAGTGACGAAGTCACGCCCTAGCAACTAGAAGCGCAGCGCCCTAGCAGTGACGAAGTCACGTCCTAGAACCTAGCAGCGTAGCGCCCTAGTAGTGACGCAGTCACGCCCTAGTACCTAGCAGCGAAGCGCCCTAGCAGTGACGCAGTCACGCCCTAGAACCTAGAACCTAGCAGCGCAGCGTCCTTTTATGTAACATAGCGCCATTAACGATTTAAATTCACTCTCTTAATGGATGTAATTGAAATGACTCAAGCAAAAGTATGTTTTATCGGTGCGGGCAATATGACTCGCAGTATTATTAGTGGCTTAGTCAAACATGGTTACCCAAGTGCACTTATTCATGCAACGAACCCAAGCCAGGGTAAGTTAGATGCGCTGCAACAAGATTTCTCTATTGAAGTGTCTAATGATAACGCAGCGGCGGCTCAAGCCGCAGATGTAATTGTATTAAGTGTAAAACCGCAACTGATGGAAGCGGTATGTAATGCACTTAGCCACCTTAATTTAGCCGATAAGTTAATCATCACTATCGCTGCAGGTATCCCTGCTGCTCGTTATCAAGAATATTTTAAGCAGCCTATTACGCTTATTCGTACTATGCCAAATACCCCAACTCAAATTGGCTATGGTATGACTGGCATATACGCTGAAGACAATATTTCAGCTGAGCATAAAGCCATATGCGAAACCTTAATGCAAAGCGGTGGCAACGTGGTTTGGGTTGATAGTGAAGAAGGATTAAACCAGGTGATAGCACTGTCTGGTAGCTCTCCGGCTTACTTCTTTCTATTTATTGAATCAATGATTGCCTCTGGTGTAAAAATGGGTATGCCAGAAGACAAAGCCAGATTACTCGCAGAACAAGCGGCATTAGGTGCCGCTCAAATGGTGATTCAAAATCAGCAATTGTCACTTGAGCAACTCAGAACCAACGTGATGTCAAAAGGCGGTACTACAGCTAAAGCAGTAGAAACCTTTCAGCAAGGCGACTTAGGTGGATTAGTTGATAAAGCTATGAACAACTGTGTGGCGCGGGCCCAAGAAATGGCAAAAATGTTTTAAATTAACGTTAAGCTTGAGTATAGATGAACGATTATTTATCTCAGGCTAAAATACTTGGTGATAATATTACATCGAGTGGTTAAGCGCTCGACCGTACAACAGCTCACTAAGCCCTATTTCAATTAATGGCATAAATGTAAGGCAATATTCATGAATGCAATGGTTTTTTTGATCAACACGCTGTTTGACCTATACCTGATGGTTGTCATTTTGCGCTTTTGGCTGCAATTAGTTAAAGCCGATTTTTATAATCCGTTTAGCCAATTTGTGGTAAAAGCAACTCAACCCATTATTGCGCCAATGCGCCGAGTATTACCATCAATGGGCAGCATTGATACTTCGTCAATGTTGTTAGCATTGATCGTTGTTATGCTAAAAATGTTAGTACTTACTTTAATTGCAGGCGCCAGTTTTGAGCTACTCACAATTTTGTTATTTTCAGTCGTGTCTGTGCTGAAAAATGCAGGCGTATTGCTATTTTGGATGTTACTTATTCGTGCAATTTTGAGTTGGTTTAATCAAGGATACAATCCCGTCATCATGATTATGACTCAATTAACGGAGCCAATTTTAGCCCCTGTACGTAAAATATTACCTCCACTTGGTGGCTTAGATTTATCGGTACTTGTGGTATTTATTGCGATGAATTTTTTAAACATGTTGTTTGCGCAGTACATTCCATTTTGGTCGATGATTTAAGCTTTTTAACCCAGTAACAATATTAAATGGCGGCCTGATAGTTCATATCATGTCGCCGTTAAACTACAGGAATTAATCATGTTAAAACCACTATTGAACTTACGCTATTTGGCGAGTGCATTGTTGTTGTCTATGTTGTGCTTGATTAACCTTGCACATGCAGAGCAAAAGCAACAAGTGGGTAATTTTGATATTCACTACATGGCACTTAACAGCACCTTTATCACGCCCGAAGTCGCAAAAACCTATGGTATTGAGCGAAGTGGTTATAATGGACTGGTGAATATCACAGTATTAAACACAAACTTAAAAGGCAACCCTGCGGTAGCAGTTGAGATATCAGGCATAGCCAACAACTTAATCGATGCGCGGATCACCCTTGATTTTAAAGAAATTCGCGAAGGTGATGCAATTTACTACATTGCAGAAGTGCCGTTTAGAGACGATCAAGAAGTTAATTTTGATATTGCGATAAAATATGCAAACCAACTCAATACATCACTTAAGTTTAAGCAAAAGTTTTATGTAGAATAACAAAGCGCCGATAGAACGACCTACGGTATCAACGACGCTGCCCTGCGAAAATCTAGAGACAAATCTTAGCAGCGCAGCGACCCTAGCAGTGACGAAATCACGCCCTAGGAGCTCGCAAGAGGGTCTAGATTCTAGATGCTAGAAGTGCAGCGTCCTCGTAACTCGCAGCGTAGCGCCCTAGCCCTAGCCCCTAACAGTGACGAAGTCACGCCCTCTAGCGTTCCTGCGAGCACCTAGAATCATAGCCGAAGAACCATAGTACACCGCTGCTTTGTTAGCGTATAATGTTGCAAATTTTTACCTTAGGTTGACCAATCTCATGCAATCTCCAACTCAACACATAGTGCTTGCCAGTGGTAATAAAGGCAAACTCGCTGAATTTGCCCAAATGTTTACCCACTATGGCATCGAAGTGTTACCGCAAAATCAATTTAATGTGCCAGATGTGGCCGAAACCGGTACCACTTTCGTTGAAAATGCCATCATTAAAGCGCGTCATGCTGCCGAAATTACGGGTAAACCTGCCATAGCCGATGATTCGGGTATTGAAGTTGACGCCCTTCAAGGGCAGCCTGGGATCTACTCTGCACGTTACTCGGGTTCAGGCGCGACTGAAACCAGCAATTACCTCAAATTATTAGCAGCCTTAAAAGATGAACCTCTTCGTTCTGCTCGTTTTCAGTGTGTATTGGTGTATATGCGCCATGCAAAAGACCCTACGCCGATAATTTGCCAGGCATCCTGGGAAGGCAGCATTAATATGGCGCCACAAGGTGAACAGGGCCATGGTTACGACCCAATATTTGTTCCACAAGGATTTGACTGTACTGCTGCGCAACTTAGCAGCGAGCAAAAAAATGCCCATAGTCACCGTGGTAAAGCCCTTGAGTTATTAATTAGTGCAATGAAGGCAAAGGGAATTATTGGCGAACAGCAAGTTTTCGAAACAAATGGCGGGCAATAAATGACTTTGCAGCTGCCGCCTCTTAGCCTGTATGTGCACATTCCATGGTGTGTACAAAAATGCCCTTATTGTGACTTTAATTCTCATGGCCAGCATGGTGAATTACCACAGCAGGAATATGTTGATGCGCTTTTGGCCGATTTACAGGCTGATTTGGGGTATGTGCAGGGGCGTAACCTACACACAATCTTTATTGGCGGTGGTACACCATCTTTGTTTGACGCAAGCCAAATTAAGCGTTTACTCGAGGGGGTTAATGCATTAATCCCTTTTGAAAATGATATTGAAATCACCATGGAAGCCAATCCTGGCACATTAGAGCATGACGATTTTAGCGCTTATCGTGCGGCGGGAGTAACTCGGTTATCCATTGGTGTGCAAAGTTTTTCTAAAGATAAACTTAATTTACTTGGGCGGATTCATAACGAAGATGAAGCAAAAGTCGCGGCAAAAAAAGCCAAACAAGCTGACTACTTAAGTTTTAATCTCGACTTGATGCACGGCCTGCCAAACCAAAGCTTTGCTGAAGCAATGCACGATATAGACACGGCCACAGCGCTTGCTCCACCGCACTTGTCTTGGTATCAACTCACCATTGAGCCCAACACCCTATTTCATTCAAAACCGCCACAATTACCAGATGACGAAAACCTGTGGCAAATATACGAGCAAGGGCAAAAGAAGCTTGCAGATTTAGGTTACGAGCAATATGAAATATCTGCCTATGCCAAACCGGGTTTTCAGTGCCGTCATAACTTAAATTATTGGCAATTTGGTGATTACCTGGGCATTGGCTGCGGCGCACACGGAAAAGTCACCATCGTAGAGCAAAACCGTATCGTAAGAACAGTGAAAATTAAGCATCCTAAGGGGTATCTTGCCGCAGAGAATTACACCTTTGAAACAACAGATGTTATTGAAGAAGATCGCCCATTAGAATATTTAATGAACCGCTTAAGGTTAATGACACCCATTGCAAAAACAGAGTTTGAACAGCGCACAGGACAATCGGCTGATGTGGTTAAACTCGGTATGCAAAAATCGATTGAAAGAGGCTTACTCACTGAAACAAACACCCATTGGCAGCTCACACCAAAGGGCCACATGTTTGTAAACGATTTATTGTCGCAATTTATATAATGCAACGAATATCGCCCAACTACATTTAAATTTATCTGGCGGCTCACTGACACAAATTATGAGCCGCTTTTTTATCATAAAATACACACTTTCTAACATTTGAATTAACACATTTAGCGCAAGCTTGATTAGGATGTCATCCTATAAATTGTGTACTTTAGGAAGATATCGATGCCCATCAACACCAAAACCACCATTATTGCGGTGGCGCTATCAAGCTTATTAAGCACAAGCGCGATTGCTCACACACATTCTTCTGCCGTATTTAGCCAACAAGAAAGTCAGGCCGTGGCGACAAATAGCGAGTCAGAAAAAGCCAATGCGCTATTTGAAACCATCTTTATGGAAAATGTCTTGTCTAATCCGGTTAATCAAACCTTTCTGGGCATAAAAAAAGATTACGGCAAATGGAATGACTTATCAGAGGCGGCAGCGGATGCCGACCTTGCTCGCGCAAAAAAACAGCTGGCACAACTTAATGCAATAGATGTTACCCAACTCGATGAGCAAACCGCCCTTAGTTTTACACTTTTACAGGCTCGCATAGAGCAGACTATTGCCGACGACAAATGGCGCTACCACACTTATCCGGTTAACCAGATGTACGGTGTGCATTCTCTAGTGGCCTCAATCTTAATTAACCAACACCAAATTACCGATGAAAGTGACGCAAAGGCATACATTAGCCGCCTAAACGGCACTGAAACGCTATTAGCACAATTAGAATCCGCATTGGAGCTAAGGGCTCAAAAACACATTATCGCGCCAAAATTTGTGTTTGCTTATGTGATTGCCGACAGTAAAAATATTATTTCAGGATTTCCTTTTAGCGACTCAGGTAAAGATAATCCGCTTTGGGCAGACGCCAACCGAAAAATCAATAAACTCGAAATAAGTGACGATAAAAAACAAGCTTTGTTAACTGAAGTTAAGCAAGCATTGCTCACTAAGGTTAAACCAGCCTATGAGCAGTTAATTAGTTATACCAAAACCTTAGAAGCCCGCGCCGACAACCGCGATGGGGTATGGAAATTACCCGACGGTGAAGCATTCTTTAATAATGCGCTAGCGCGGACCACAACTACTGATTTAACCGCAGATGAAATCCATCAAATTGGACTCGCTGAAGTGAGCCGTATTCATGATGAAATGCGACTTATTATGAAAAAAGTAAACTACACCGGAACCCTAGCCGAGTTTTTTACTTACATGCGTAATGACAAGCAATTTTACTACCCAGACACAAAAGAAGGCCAACAAGCCTATTTAACGCAAGCAAAAGCCTATATCGACAACATGGAATCACGTTTAGACGAAGTGTTTAAAGTTAAGCCAAAGGCTGCACTACTGGTTAAACAAGTTGAAGCATTTCGTGAAAAATCGGCTGGCAAAGCCTTCTATGATCAGCCTGCGCCTGATGGCTCGCGACCAGGTATTTACTACGCTAACTTGTACAAAATGGCTGCGATGCCTAAATACCAAATGGAAGCACTTGCATACCACGAAGGAAGCCCTGGGCATCATATGCAAATCGCTAAGGCTCAAGAATTACAAGGACTCCCAAAGTTTAGAAAATTTGGCAGTTACACCGCTTATGTTGAAGGCTGGGGCTTATATTCTGAGTATTTTCCAAAAGAAATGGGCTTGTATGTAGATCCTTATTCAGACTTTGGCCGTTTATCAATGGAACTGTGGCGCGCATGCCGTTTAGTTGTTGATACTGGCATCCATACTAAAAAGTGGACACGTGAACAAGCCATTGCTTATTACGTCGAAAACACACCAAATGCTAAGTCTGATGCAATAAAAATGGTAGAGCGCCACATCGTTATGCCATCTCAAGCTACAGCATATAAAGTGGGAATGATGAAAATTTTAGCCTTGCGAGAACAGGCCAAAAAGCAACTAGGGGATAAATTTGATATTCGAGAATTTCATAATGTTGTGCTAAGAAATGGCCCATTGCCATTAGATGTTCTTGCAGAGCAAGTGAATAAATGGCTTGAACACAGATAACCGACTTGTAAGATACACTAAGATGCAGCACTTATTGTGCTGCATTTTTTTACCAATCAGCACAATGATGTGATCATTCTGAACATCGCTTATAAAATTTTGAAGGTATAACAACTAGCTTGCTGCAATTTCTGCCTTATTATGAGCGATTTTTCCTACGCAATCTCTGATCACTTATTTATCCTGATTGGTATTATTTGGCGAAAATACAAAAAAATAACCCCAGTTCGATGCCTGGGGTAAACCAAATAACTAGGATGATGGTTTCAAAGCCGACATTGTTTTAGTTTGAAAAACGGTTGTCAGCACTGATTCAAAATTCGCTAAGTTGCTGATTTGGGCATTAACTGAAAAGGGGTCATTTCTCAGAAAATACAGGTTCAAATCATTCTGAATCAACTAGCTACTATTGTATTAAATTGAGAACAGACTGCAACAGCAAACATTTTCATATTGAGTAAGTCATTGATTAGTAATTCAGTAAAACACTAATTAACAAATAGCTTAAATTATTGATAAACATCAACAAAAAACAAAGCCGCATAAGGCTATTCGGCTTTGTTTTATTATACAAACAATGTTTCCACTTTTTTACTTAGCCTCAACTCTGGGTAAGAGATGAATAAATGACGTTGATTCTAACAATAACGCCATAAGATACATTCAAACTTGAAATTTGCGCTGATAACTACGTTATCGGTGCAAAGAGCTGTTTGAAATACATTTATTACCCACCGCTGAGGTTACTTACGAAGTTTGTATAAATGATCAAATTTAGCGTCCCAATATGGTGGGCTGCCAATATGCGTTTTAATAAAGTCGATAAATGCACTCACCTTAGGCGCTAAATGCTTACGGCGTGGGTAAACGGCCTGTAATGGCAAGTTATGCGTTAACTGCCAGTCGGGTAATAATGGCACTAATGTGCCCTGGGCAATTTCGTCTTCCATTAAATAACTGGCCAGATAAACAATCCCTAAACCACTGACGGCAGCTGATTTTAACGCTGGGGCATTGTCTACACGAAAATTACCTGAGACGCCGATTTCGCAGTAATCTTCGCCTTTTTTAAACTGCCACATACTGTGTTCGTGCCACTCACCTTGATAAACAAGACAATTATGTTCAACCAATTGTTCAGGGCGACTGATATTACCGTGCTTTGCAATATAACCAGGCGATGCAACGAGTAAAAACTGGCACTTCATTAGTGGTCTTGCAACCATACCTAATGGTAGTTGTTCTGACATGGTTAACAGTAAATCTAACCCTTCGCTAACAACATCCACTTTATGGTCAAGTAGGCTTACCTGCAATTCAAGCTCAGGATGGCGCGCCATAAAATCAGGCAAAGCTGGGATAATATGCATAGTACCAAATGACTGTGAAATACCCACTTTAAGTACGCCGCGAGTGGCGTCATTTAAATTATGCACACTGGCGACAGCTTGCTCTGCGTCGCGCAGCAATTCTTCACCCTGTAGGTACAACAAATTACCTGCTTCTGTCAGGCTCAAACTACGAGTGGTTCGCTGAATAAGCTGTACACCGAGTTTGTGCTCAAGATCAGCAACTTGTGTACTGACTTTAGATTTAGAAATACCAAGACGTCTGGCTGCAGCACTAAAACTTCCTGCTCGTGCAACATGAGTAAAAATTGCGATAGGTTCTAACAGTTCTAACATGAAAGTCGCCTTAAGCTGGTTACGACATTAATAAAATCAGGTGTTGTGTAGCTCGCTAATATGAACAGGCTCATTACTATTGGCGAGGTAAGCAATCACATCAACTCAGTCATATTTATTATTGCTAAACATAACTGCATCTAAAGTAGAGGGTATTTTCTTATATTTTGAGAGAGTATAACAAAAAAACACTCTCTTGCTCTATATTTATAATTGACAATTTTTTTATCAGAACAAAGAAAACAAGCTATGGCAGGCAGATGGGGACTTTTGCGATATAAAAAAAGCCCCTGTGTCTTGAAAAAGACGACAGGGGAGGTCAAGGAGATAGAGACTCAAATTACTGGGTGGTTTCGCCTAATTTAGCGAGGGTAAATGGTGCAAGTTCAGGGATTGCTTGTCTAGCCTGGTTTTCAAGAACTAACAGCCCTGCAAAGTCGTCACATACTTTTGTTGCTCTAGCCTCAAGACTTTGAGATTGTGATTCGAGTTGCTTTTCGATATCGCTGCCAACATTTTCCATTTTTTGAGAAAAAGCATTCATTTTTTCTTCAAAGGTGCCGCCTTCTGACGACATGATTTGGCCACCGAGTGTCATCATAAGTGCCCCCATTGAATTGGTGACCATTTGCTCTATCTCTTGTTCAAACTCTTCGTTAAAGGTTTTTTCGATAGATGCCTCGGTTGAACCAAGGTAAAACTTGTCACCCTGCTGATAGGCCATAGTGTCAACGCGTTGCTGAATACCATTCATTAATTTATCAATATGTGTACCAGCTGCATCGCCCAAAATTGGCGTTAACGCCATATTCACAGCTTGAGTGGCAATCGCAACAACATCACCTACAAGATCAATAACATCGGGTACTTGACGAGATAACTCTTCTGAGTATTGGGTCAGTAATTTTTGCTGTTTATCGTCTAGGGTTATTTTTTTACCATCTACGTATAATTGCCCTAGCTCAACACGATACTTTTCAGTGCCATTGTCACTTACTTGTAAATTTGTTGGCTCAACAGTGACATCATAATTTAACGTGACATTACACTTTTCATCATTTAATGACATTTTGGCCATGGCCGGTGTCCATGCCCCAGCAGTAAATAGCACGCTGCTTAACGCTAAACCACAAATCAACTTTTGTTTGGTCATAATCAAAACCTTTCTTTGTTGTGAATATTATTAATTGATTAACTATACCGAATACTTAGCACAAGTCATGCCACAATCGTAAAGCACTGATTTATATAAAAATGAGAAATCTAGGTATGATAATAAAATAAGATGAACAATCTGTAGCGGCAGTGTATTAGCAAAATAAACCAAAATGTAGTCTATTTTACAAATACCAATAATAATTAATTTTGCGAGATTTGGGGTGTTTATCTTTCGTGATTAAGATTAAATAATCGATAAAGATAAACACGCCCTAATATTAAAAAATTGAACGGCCTAATTGCTGGCTTATGTGCTCAAGCATAGCGGTACCCGCAAGCGAGTTACCGTTGGTATCAAGCTCTGGAGACCAAACACAAATAGACATATCACCAGGAATAACGGCAATAATCCCACCACCAACACCACTTTTACCCGGCATACCAACGCGATAGGCAAACTCACCTGCACCATCATATAACCCTGATGTTGCTAGCAATGCATTAAGCTGTCTATTTTGTACTGGCGTTACTAGGCTATCACCGTCTAATGTTTTGCCGCGATTGGCTAAATAAAACATGGCTCTGGATAAATCAGCACAATTCATTTTTAGTGAGCAATAATGAAAGTAACTTTTAAGCACAGTGTCTACATCGCCATTAAAATTACCAAACGACTTCATTAAATAGGCAATAGAAGCATTACGAGCACTAAATTGATATTCAGAGTCGGCCACCACTTTGTCGTAAGTTACACTAGGATTTTGGCTTAACTGCCTCACCACTTCTAACATACGATGCTTTGGCGCGCCCAAACGAGCCTGCAGTAAATCAGCAATAATTAATGCACCAGCATTAATAAAGGGGTTACGAGGCTTGCCACGCTCTAGCTCAACTTGAACAAGTGAGTTAAATGAATGCCCTGAAGGTTCTTTGCCTACACGATGCCAAATTTCATCTTCTGTATATAAGTTTAACGCTAAAGTTAAACTAAACACCTTGGAAATACTTTGGATAGAAAAGGGTTCAAGGTAATCGCCAGCACCAATAGTGGTACCATCGATAGTCGTTATGGCGATCCCTATTTTGTTGGGATCAACATCGGCAAGGGCAGGAATATACCCTGCCACTTTGCCTTTGCCCAATAGCGGCCTGACTTTGTCTACCGCTTCTTGAAGGAGTAATTGCTCTGGCAATTTGGCTTATCCCCACCAGATGTCGTACAAACTGCTTACTTCGAGTCCTGATACAGGCTTACCTTGCCAAAATGCTTTAACGGCGGCAACGTCTTCGTCAGTGCATTTGCCAATAGCTTGAGTGGCAATAATGCCTTCCCATTCTTTGTGTCCACCACCGTGAAAACCCAGTTTGCGAGGCTCAATGACTTCATCAATAAATTGATCAACTAAGGCATCTATATCAGCCTCAGACACCGATTCATCAAATACCCAGTTGATGTCAAAACCTAACTCTTGAAATTCATCAACTCGTAATTTTTTACGTAAACGACGGCTACGATTTTGCGCCATGATGTACTCTCCTGTTGCTAAAATTAAGCGGTGCGCTCAAACATGATGTCCCAAACGCCATGCCCTAAACGGTGTCCGCGCGCTTCAAACTTTGTTAACGGACGATGATCTGGACGCTCAACCACGGTACCTGTTGAGGATTGATTTTTATATCCCTGTGCAGCATTCATTACTTCTAACATATGCTCACTGTAGTTTTCCCAGTCTGTTGCCATATGAAATACGCCGCCAATTTTTAACTTTCGGCGTACTAATTGAACAAACTCAGGTTGTACAATACGACGCTTATGGTGACGTTTTTTGTGCCAAGGATCGGGGAAAAACAATTGCAAACGCGCTAATGAACCATCGGCAATACTATGCTCTAACACTTCCATTGCATCATGATGATATACACGTAAGTTTGTTACTTTTGCTTCACCCGCATCGGCTAAACAAGCTCCAATGCCGGGCTTATGAACTTCAATACCAATAAAGTTTTGCTCAGGCGCTTCGCTGGCCATTTGCACTAATGACGCCCCCATACCAAAACCAATCTCAAGAACGGTATCAGCTTCGCGGCCAAACACTTTTGTTAAATCAAGTGGTTGCGGCGAATAGTCTAGCCCCATTGCTGGCCAATGTGCCTCAATCGCCTGGGATTGCCCTTTTGTTAAACGGCCTTCACGTAAAACAAAACTTCTGATTTTACGAATATACTTACCGTCTTCGTTAAATTCAGCTGTGGTAACGTCGCTCATTATTGCCTCATTGCTTACATACGTTACATAAGGTTTATGCCTAGTGAAGTTTGCCTATCACTATTTACATCAACATTACGTCATTGTTATCTGTATTAATGGCGTATTATACCTAAAGTCGCCGCACATGTTTACGCTAAATTAGCATCGAGATTTTCATCTTGCGATAAAAACCAACTCTTGTGTAATAAAATGGCTATGGATACACTGCGCCCATGAAAAAAGTCACCTCATTTGCTGAGCGTATAATCGCTTGGTATGGCCTAAACGGTCGAAAAACATTGCCTTGGCAAATCAATAAAACACCTTACCGAGTTTGGGTGTCTGAGATTATGCTTCAACAAACTCAAGTTGCGACAGTTATCCCTTATTATGAAAAGTTTATGGCGAGGTTTCCTACTGTTGTCGCATTGGCTAATGCACCTCAAGATGAAGTACTGCATCTTTGGACAGGCTTAGGGTATTACGCCAGAGCGCGAAATTTACACAAAGCGGCTCAACACATTAGAGACCACTTTAATGGTGAGTTCCCGACTCATTTTGATGATGTTGTTGCCTTGTCTGGCATTGGTAAATCAACCGCGGGAGCCGTTCTGTCGTTATCGTTAGGTCAGCATCACCCTATTTTAGACGGGAATGTAAAGCGCGTATTGGCAAGACACAGTGCAATTGAAGGTTGGCCTGGCATTAAAACCGTTGAACAGCAATTGTGGCAATTAACCGAAAAATTGACTCCAAAGGCTGGAATTGAAAAATTTAATCAAGCCATGATGGATATTGGCTCTAGTGTGTGCACTAGAAGCAAACCACGGTGCGAATTATGCCCTGTGGCACTAGATTGCAAGGCTCAATTACAAGGCAACCAAAGCTTATATCCAGGTAAAAAACCTAAAAAAGTAACGCCCGAAAGATCCGCCTTTATGCTGGTAATGGTAGATAACAGCCAAAACATAACCAAAGTACACTTGGTTCAACGTCCTCCGGCGGGCATTTGGGGTGGGCTATGGTGTTTTCCGCAGTTTGAAACTCAGGCAGAATTATCCGATTATTTGCACATGCATAATCTGGTTGCCTCTGAGCAAGGTCTTGCTGGGTTTAGGCACACTTTTAGCCATTTTCATCTCGACATACAACCTGTACTGGTTGAGATAACACCTGAGTCGGCAACCAGTATCATGGAACAAAACGCTGCGCTCTGGTATAACATACAACAACCTGCGAAAGTTGGGTTAGCGGCAGCCACAGAGCGTATTTTGTCTAATTTAGCCGTCCTTTTCGCGACACATTAGTTTTATTTGTATTTACGTTAGTAAGGAATCATCATGGCTCGCACAGTTCAGTGTCTTCATCTTAATAAATCTGCCGACGGATTAGATTTTCAGCTTTACCCTGGAGAAATCGGCAAGCGTATTTATGACAATATCAGTAAAGAAGCCTGGGGCTTATGGCAGAAAAAGCAAACTATGCTCATCAATGAGAAAAAACTTAACATGATGAACATAGATGACAGGAAATTTTTAGAAACTCAAATGTTGAGTTTTTTATTTGAAGGTAAAGACGTTGAAATCGAAGGTTATGTGCCGCCGAGTGAAGACGAATAACTGACCTAAACTCAACATAAAAATATACATAAAGCCGCTTTTTAGCGGCTTTATGTTTTTCAGTACAATTATTGCTTAACCCCTTCAACGACAAGATCAAGTACTACATTTGCTGATGCAGGGCCTAGATCCATTTTTACGCCGTAGTCTTTCATTGCAAATGTGGTTTTACCGGTAAAACCTGCACGATAACCGCCCCATGGATCTTTACCTTCACCGATGGCCTTTGCATCTATGCTTAATGGCTTGGTCACACCATTAAAGGTAAAATCACCATTTATCACAAATTGATTATTACCATTATCAACTATAGAGGTAGACACAAAACTGGCTTCAGGGAATTTGTCAGTATTTAAAAAGTCTGCACTGCGTAGATGCTTGTCACGCTCAGCATGGTTAGAGTCAACACTGGTAGTATTGATTTTTACATTGACTTTAGCGTCGGCAATTTTAGCTTGATCAAAACTAAAGTTACCGGAAAAATCATTAAAGCGCCCAACAACAAAACTGTAGCCCAAATGACTAACACTAAATTGAATTGAGGCATGTGCCCCTTGTGTATCAATAACATAATCGGCAGCATTAGCAGATACCGATAAAAATAAAGATGAGCCAATCATTGCCGCAAGTAGATGTTTTTTCATTATGTTGTCCTTTAATGTGTATCTATAAAATTAATTATGTCCAAACCTGTAGCGTTACTTTCTGCGAGCAGGTTTGAGCATCCTCGTTAAGGTATTATCTTTGTCAAAGAGGTGATGCTTTATGGCACCTAAAGCATGCAATACAACTAAGACGATTAAAGTGTATGCAAGATATTGGTGTACCACGCCAGCGATGTCTGCCTGGTCATCCATAAATGCATTCGGAAATGGCACAGCAAACCAATCAAAAACCCATATATCACGACCATCTGCCGTTGAAATCAAAATGCCAGACACCATGATCAATAACAGCAATACATATAATGCTCTGTGGGTCCACTTTGCTAATTGCTTTTCCCATGAGCTGTGTTCAAGTGCGTTAGGCGTTGTTGACACGGCTTTCCAAAGCAATCTTAGTAAGGTTACCCCCAAAAAGAGTAGCCCTATACTTTTATGAATATGTGGCGCAGTTTGATACCAGCTACTGTAATAAGTTAGATCGACCATCCAAAAGCCAAGGCCAAACAACCCAAACACAGCGATTACTGATAACCAATGCAATAAAATCGCCGTTAAACCATAACCTGATGATGTATTGTTAAACATTCAATAGTCCTTAAATAACTCACCCCAGTTTAATACTAATTTTAAAAAAGAAAATCAGTTAAATTAGCCTATTGCATTCTAAAAAATAGAACGGTTTACGCGAGAACATCTTTTTAATCGAATAACGTTCGCATAATTAGTTCCTGTAGTGGTTTATAGCATTAGTGGTTTGCTATATTAGTGATTTACTACATTACTGGTTTAGAACATGAGTGCTTTAGCACACTGGATCACATAGCTTTCACGTCAAAAATATAAAACCTAGGTTTTTTTTCGCGATTTATTGAAATTTAGCAGTTATTAATATTGATAAACACAGTCTTTACTCAGTTTTGCCCTTCATTTTTTATAGTCAAATAGCCACTTTGCGCTAAAAACCAACGAAAACAGATAAAATTGCAGCAGTTTGCACATTAACTAGCCGAACGAGTAAAAAGATTTAAAAAGCACTTGCACGATAAAATCCATCACTATATTATGTGCGCACTCCAGACGAGACAGGCACTGATTACCAAGTTAGTACCTAGTTTGAAGTAGTAAACTAACGCTTAGTTTAGTTGCCCGAATAGCTCAGTCGGTAGAGCAGAGGATTGAAAATCCTCGTGTCCCTGGTTCGATTCCGGGTTCGGGCACCACAATTTAGCCGGCATAGCTCAGTTGGTAGAGCAACTGACTTGTAATCAGTAGGTCCCGAGTTCGACTCTTGGTGCCGGCACCATAAAAAACAAAAAAGCCACTCATTGAGTGGCTTTTTTGTATCTGTTTATACCAATCAAGATGAATAATACCATTTCCATTAATTATGTGACCAATCAGAGTCGCTCAGACTGTTCAGTTTGAGGCGCATTGTTGAAATAATGGCTATTCCCTTCTAAGGCAATGCAACAAAGAAATGGACTGTCTGAGCGTCTCCTGCAAGGCGGGTTTCTGTGCCTTCTATGCTGCTTAATAGTATTTTGACGTAGAGCAACTATGCCTACAATCCTATTACTTGCCTAGAAGACACAGAATTCCCGCTGAATGACCAGATAATTAGTGGAATTGGTATAAGTGATCATTCTTGTGCTGTAAAAAAAAGACACCCTACTGAGTGTCTTTTTAACTGTGTCAAAAAGTGGCTATCGCCCTTGCATTTCAACTCTTGCAAGGCGATTAACTTGGTTTAACGAACCTAAATGTCCATAGATTGGACCGAGTAATCCGCGTTTTTTCAAATCTAAAAACTCGTCGTCACTTAAGGCGTTAAGTTTTTGCTCGTCAATAACATATAGACCATTAATATTGCGTTTTTCGCCAGCCACATCAACCGTTAATGTTTGATTGATTAATAAGCCTTTTTCATTTAAAAAACCGAGAATGCCACGAGTAGCTTGGTCTTGTTCATAATGACTAATTAACGCTTTCTTACGCGCGTCTAAAAATGGCGTTTCTTTACCGTCTTCAAATAAGGCTTGGCCTTCAGTTTTACTCACTTCTTTTGCTTCTTCACGGATCCCAATCCAGACTTTGTCTTTTACATCAGGATTTAGCACTAACCCCATTGGGTAATCACGAACCACAGCAGGAATGTACAAACCATGCCATTTTCCGTCTTTTACACTTAAATTTTGCCCAGGCTTTAAGCCTAGCATTGCAACTGACTGAAACTCATTAGTATCACTATTTTTAACAAATACGATTGGGTATTCTGTTGCAGCTCTACTCACTTCATGAAGCGTTACAGGCACGATATGTTGCTCTGCTACGTGTGAATAGTCACTTGGGATAAGCTTTAAATCACCGTGTTTTGTTTGTTCTAATAGTGTAATTTGGTTTTGCATCTTGGCTCCCTGAGGCACAGATTATCTTGTTTGATGTACGTATAGCGTAATTACGATACGAGAGTTAACAACTCGTTAATAACAGAAACTACCAATATCAATCTTAAATTCAAGTACATTTAGATTAAATTGTGCTTATTCACATTAAAAGCTGCTTTATTGTGCAACAAAAAGGGCTCTAACAGTAAAAAGCCCTTGTTCGGTCAAAAAGAGCTTAATGTAATTTAAGCTTGGGGCGTTGCCAGCGCAGTAGTTTTTGAGCAACACGATACACAGATGCCGAAAACCAACCATACAAACTGGCTAAATGACGTTGGTATAATGAGATATACATTAATCGTGCGACATGGCCCTCAACGAAAAAATCACCAGAGCGTAAATTGCCCATTAAATTACCTACCGCTGAAAAACGGCTTAATGAAACCAGCGAACCATAATCTTTGTACTCAAAGGGCTTTTCGGGCTGTGATTTCATTTTTAAACATAAATTAGCATAAAGTCGATCTGCCATTTGCGCTGCAGCTTGAGCACGGGGAGGCACAGGCTTTCCTGACGGTAATATAAGCTGTGCGCAATCACCTAAAGCATATATATCAGCGATGCCTTTAACTCTCATACACTCATCAACATCGATTTGATTACGAGGAGTCACAGGCAGTTGAGTGAAATTTTCAAACACTTTTGGGCCTTTTACACCTGCTGCCCACACCTTAATATTGGCTTTTATCACATCACCTGTAGCCGTTACAAATCCTTCTTTGGTGACTTCTTTTACCTGCACACCTAAATGTAATTTTACTCCGAGTTTTGATAAAACGGTTTGTGCTCTAGCGCTGACTTGTTCAGGCAGCTGCGGTAAAATTTTATTTGAGGCTTCAATAAGATTAATGTCTAGATGATCTTTACTGATATTTTGATAACCGTACTCTTTAACAGATTCAATCACATGATGTAGTTCAGCCGCTAATTCAACACCTGTAGCCCCTGCGCCTACAATACCAATGCCTAGTTGATCCTGGGTTTCATTGAGTTGTAATAAGGCATCCATCAATTTGTGGTGAAATAAATTTGCACTATCGAGACTGTCTAGAAATATACAGTGCTTTTCGGCACCGGGTGTATTAAAGCTGTTTGAAACCCCGCCTAAAGCTAATACCAGGGTGTCATATTCAATATGACGTGCAGCAATGATCTCCTCTCCTTCATCGTTACTGACAGGAGCGAGCTGAATAGACTTAGTTTGAGGATCACACTGCGCAATTTCACCTCGAACATAGCGATAGCCATTTTTTAAGCCATGATCTCGGTATTGCACCCCTTCAATTGATTGATCTATAACTCCCACAGCAACTTCATGTAATTTGGGCTTCCAAATATGAACGGTGTTCTTATCAATCAAGCTGATATCGACTAAAGGATTGTTACCGAATTTACGCCCCAATTTTGAGGCTAAAGCTAAACCAGCAGCCCCGCCACCCACGATAACAATTCTTTGTTGCATAATTTACCTCTGAAACCCTATAAAACAATACGACTAACAAAATCAACTGACATTAAAAAGGCCCTAATGGGCCTTATACTGCTTCTTCGTTTTCTTCACCGGTACGGATACGAATAACGCGCTCGACATCAGTCACGAAAATTTTACCATCACCAATTTTACCTGTTCTGGCGGTATCAACAATCACATCGATGGCTCTCTCTAGTAGCTCATCTTGGATCACGAGCTCAATTTTAACCTTAGGTAAAAAATCAACCATGTATTCTGCACCGCGATAAAGCTCAGTATGGCCTTTTTGGCGTCCAAACCCTTTTACTTCTGACACTGTCATACCCGTAATGCCAATCTCAGCGAGTGACTCACGCACATCATCAAGTTTAAATGGTTTAATAATGGCTTCGACTTTTTTCATTACATACTCCTGTCATCGGCTAATTCTTGGTTAAGCGTTTGTCGTAGTTGACGTTTATGGTAACCAAATTTATTGCAAATATCTTACTTGAATCTACAGCAAATTGTCGCTGCTATTTTGCGTATTTAGAAAAAGATATTTCACAGCAAACACATTGGTCATTTTCTATACTATTGAGCTCATGGCTGGATGCTCCACTAGATTAAGGATGAACTAACATGACCGCTATTTATCTCACTAAGGGCTTTAGCCTTATTGAAGTCATTGTAACAAGTTTGCTAATTATGTTGCTCTCACTCATTGCTATCCCCTCTTTTAGTGCCGTTAATGAACAGATTAGAGCGCAAAGCAGTATTAAAGTAATACAACAAACAATTCAATTTGGTCGTAATATGGCCATTACTTATGGAACAAGGGTGACGGTATGCCCTATTGTTGATAACAAATGTTCTGCTGATTGGAGTATTGGTTTAAGCGTATTTATTGATCAAGGCAAAAAGAATCAATTAGATGCTAATGATCAAATACTACAGCAAACATCTGCATTTAATGAAAATGATTATGTTAGCTATAACCGCGCAGCTGTTCGCTTTCAACCTGATGGATTAGCATCTGGCACTAATGGCACACTAACGTATTGCCCTGGGACGGTTGATAGCGAATACTCAAAAGCTGTGATTGTCAATCAAGCTGGCCGAGCAAGAATGTCGAAAAAGAAGAACATCATATGTAAGTCAAATTAACTTAGTAAATAGTGAGATAGATATTGTGAAATGACCGAACCTCAAGACAATAAATAACCAATTAAACGCTGTAATTCACGCTGTGCTTAGTTATACTCTTCTTATATAGCTGAGGATACACACATGAAAAATTTACAGCCAGGTTTTACCTTAGTCGAGGTGATGGTTACGGTTGTTATAGCCGCAATTCTTATTACTGTTGCAGTGCCTTCATTGAATTCTCTCTATGAAGGAATAAGAGCAAGAAGCGCAATTAGCACTATTGAATCTTCACTCGTGTTTGCTAGAAGCCAAGCTGTTAGTTATGGCAGTAGAGTATCTGTTTGCCCCATGACATCGACATCCTGTGGTACTGACTGGACACAAGGTTTTAGCGTATTTATTGATAACGGGACTATTGGTGCAATAGATACTACTAACGGTATTACTGATACTGTATTACGTAAAGTTGATGCATTTCACAGTAACGACATTATTAAATCTGACTTATCTCGATATAGTTTTAACCCAGATGGCATGGCGACTAATGGGCTAAGTGGCACTTTCAGATACTGCCCTGGTGCTGCTGACAGCAGCTCTTCTGAGGCCGTCAGCATTAATTCATCAGGTAGAATGTCTAAAGTTACTACAACAGTGACTTGCAGTTAGTAAAAAGGCTTACAAATGTAAGCCTTTTTCATTTTAAACTTGAATCAATAATTAATGTGTACGCTGAGCATCCTGTTCTCTGACTAAGACATCTTTAAATACTTTATCTTCGGTAATGCACTCAATGACTCTTTTCACTATCAATCGTTCATTAGTAATGGTAGGCACATAATCGGCAAGTAACGCGCTTTGCTCTTGCACAACCTGTGCTGCATCCCACGTAAACAACGCAATATTTGAGCCATTAGGAGTCTCTATATGACACTTATAAGGTGTTAATGTCGTTGTTTCATCCGCTATTACATTCATTGATAATAACAAGGTTAACACTGTAACAATCGGTTTAATCATGTTCATTTCCAACACTCCGTAGGGGACTTGGTACCTGTTGAAGTTAGCGATATTGTAGCACAAGCCGTATCTCGAGTAGCCTGAACCCCAACAGCTGTTGCAGTGACAGTATAATCATCCCCGCTTAATGTGGTGTCCACTTTATAGTAGGTATTTTCTACAATCCAAGGATCTGCTGACAAGCCGATTTTAGTCATATCGTTAGTAAATGCACGGTGATCAAGATAATACTGCTCTTGCAAATTAGCCACGTGCATTACACCAGCCAATCCATCACCTCTTGCCCCTTTGGCAACAAACTGGGTATAACTTGGATAAGCGATTGAAGCCAAAATCCCCACAATTACAACGGTAATCATGACTTCAATTAAAGTAAATCCTCTTGCATTGGTAATCATTATTTTTTGCTCATTGCTATTCATCTATATGATAATAAATTTTATTTACGCCTAAACCACCACCGATACATTTATCATCACCAGCGGCACAGCCATCACTTTCATCATCGTCTACTTTTTCCATGTCATCGCCCGCGGAGCCAATACCAATTAAGTACATATAACTTTCTGATGTACCATTTGGCGGTATGACTAACTGTGGAGTGTCTGGAACCCTGGCACCCATCTCTAAATATTCTTGAGTATAGGTACGAGTGCCCTTGTGCAAATCAAAACCGTATAACCGGCCTTGACCAACCGCTAAACATTGGTTTGCAGAGGTATTGTCCCCTGGAACATAAGAGGTAAAGTACACCTTTCCTTGAATGATTGTAGAAGCAGATAAGCTTTTTTCGCCTTTAGATGCAAAGCTATAATACCACCCACGCTTACTGCCAAATGCAATATTCTGTGCTTCTGTTGTTGGCGCGACTGAAGTGACATCATACAAATCAGTTAATTCAAGTGCGGCTGGTATTTCTTTACCTGTCGCACCAGTAAATGATTTGGTAACAACATTTCGATCTTGCAACATAAAGAACATATCTGAACGAGTTGTATCTAATGGATGTGGTCGATGACCTGTCCCGACAGTCACAGCATCGTAAGGGATGTTTTGATAGGTCAAACTTGTTGTCGTATTTTTTGATGCATCTGTCACTGTCACTTGAGATATATTTGTAAACACTGTTTGGGCCACTGCGGCTTCGGCAAAAAAGCGTCTATCTGTTGCTTGTGTTGAACCACCTAAACTTGCAAATTTAAATGCTGTCCACGGGCTAGTTGAACTAGTAGGAGATGCACTGGGTAAATCCATACGCCAAATATTAGCGCCAGTATCAGTTGCATACAATCTGTCGGTTAAGTTGTCATTATTACTGTCTAATATAGCAACGCTATTGGGGATACTGTCAACAATGCCAGGTAATTGCGTACCACTAGCACCTGTGCCAAATCGATAAACAAGCGCTCCTGTATCAGCATTTAAGATGTAAACACTGCGACCAGTTGTGTCATCGGTACCGACCCCTGATCCATCTTTTGTTGAAGGATTATAGCCACCACCAATAATCACCACAGGAGATGCACTATCTGCTGATGTATTACCGGCTGGAACGCCAGGGATCAAGGTAACTACAGGTTCAGACCATGATTGGCCCATGTCACTCATGCCTGTGGAGCTAGGGTCTACTTTCCATTTAAACTGTGGTGAATCAGGATTAGTAATGTCGAGTGCGTAGTACGACTTACCACCACGACGCATACCAACAAATAACCAAGCCTTATCAATAGTACCTGAAGCATTTCTTTTTACATATGCCACTGGCGGGCTATCCATACCATAAACAGAATGAACCCCTGTTGGCACGTTTGCCCTTAATTCACGAAGGTTAGGCAATAACTCTTGCGGCATAAATGCCCACGACTCTTCTACATTAGCACCGCTATCTTTAAACATGTGTAGAAAACCAGCGTTAGTGCCAAGCAAAATGCGAACATCTGGAGACCCCTCAGTACCATAGTTAATAGCTAATGGTTTAGAATGCAATGGATCGCCCATAATATCGGCACGCTTATCGGTTGTTGAGCCGTCGTCATCTTCATCATCGACATCGATACCAATCGTCCAATCAAATAATTTAGTTAGCTCTGTTTTATCAACGCCCATAAACGTCGCTAACGCAGCTTCACTCCCTAAACTAGTCGCAGCATTTGACTTGTTAAATGCTTTAAGTGCACCGCCTGTACCAAAATTACCATATAAGGTTCTACTAGAAGTCGATTGCAACTTAGTTAATGCACCTCCAATTTGAACGTTATTACCATCACCCCCACCACTCGTTGCGCTACAGACTGAATCATCAGTCCAATAAGAACAAGCCGACGAGGCTAAATTACCATCATCGCCAATGGCATCATTACCATTTTTATCGACAATGTCCCCTGAACCAGTCACTTTGAACTTTTTCAAGTTACCGACCCAACGAGGGCCTTCATTAGGTAAAAACATCGCATAATAAACAGAATCTAAAGTTTGGGTTCTGTCAAAGTTATTACTAGCAATAGAAGGAGAGGTAAAACTAGAGTTAGTTTCTAAAATATTTGAGAAAATTGACTGCAATGCTTCCTGTAATTTTTGAGCGTCAGATGCAGTGTATGTCGCTCCACCACCACGTGAAGCAGTTTCTTTCAAAATACCGGCAACTGACGCGGCATCAGAACCAAAACCGATAGTGTAAGTCGATACAGTCTGAGTGCCATCAAGGCTAGTATTAACATCGTTGTTATTTAACCAACCAGCAAGCGCCGGTAAATAGTTACCTGAATATGCACTTGTAATACCTGGAAGATTTTTTATCTCATTATTAGCATTATTGTCGTTTGTGGGTAATCCATCAGTGATATAAATGACATAGGCCTTGTCTTGGCACTGCTTACCAACAAAAGGCGATTTGTATACACTACTGACTTCTACGCTTGTATCCCTGTAAGGAGTTCTAGTTGGCTCATCATCACCATAACGAACCCCTTGACCAGAAAAATAAAGATAGGCTTCATAAAGATTTTCACACAAAGGAGTCCATCCATCGGCATTAAATGAACCAATTGTAGATAGCAAGTTAGATTTATTGGCTTCATTATTAGTGGTTATACCATACACGATTCGCCCACCACTGTTTGAGCTGCCTGAGTTTGTGTTAAACACAGACAGGCCAAAATCAACACCAGGAGTGGTAACAATGGTGTCTTCAATTACACGTTGAGCAACAGATAATCTTGAATAATTTTTTTGGCTTTTAGTGCTGTGATACCAGCTCACATATTTTTCTGTATAAAGTGTAATGGGTTGCCCGATACCAAAATTTGTTAACTTAGCTTTTTCAATTGCTGCATCAATTTCGGCTGTGGATGATGAGTTATTAGCGGCCACATAACGGATAGGATCTGCACTGCTACCTAGGCCATCAACAGGAAACCCCCAAAAATTAGTGCCATTATTATAATAGTTTCGCTCGGCAATATCTTCGTAACAATCAACTTGTTTGATTGAACTACCGTCTGTCAGTGGTAATTCAGACCAAACACCATTTTCACCTACATACTTGTGCTCACGAATATAACCGGTGAACATACCGTAATCTTCAAGGTATTTTTCACCCACATCACAGCCGTTTACACTGTGCAAGAAAAACTGACTACTGCTCACTTCAGGAATATTTGAACTACTGCGAGTAAAATACAACTTAGTGTCACCCTTTAAGGTACCCTTTGAAGTGTTTTCATTGCCTCGTTCATAAGGCTCGTCTGTTTTAAAAGTAGAACTCATACTACCAGACGTATCAAAAATAATGAGCACTTGTGGTTTAGACCCCGTACGAGCGGTGGATTCAAGTACATACAATTCGGTATCATCGGCCAAGCTGATGGACGAGTAAGCCAAAATTGCAAATAGCAATGTAGATAATAATTGTTTTAAAAACATGACTAACTCCCTGTTAACACTTCTTGTTCAATACCAGCAACAACGGTTACTAACCCCATATCGCTGCGGCCGAATGTCGCGGCACTCGAAACTTCCACTCTACGACAACTGATTAAATTTCCTGAACTCGCTGTAGCACTTCGCTGACAACTGACATCACCAGCATTCATAGGCGTTATAGTATTAGAAACACCTAAAGCACCATCTAAAGAGGTAGTTTCTACCGTCATTGTTGCCATTGTGCTACCAGCATTAGCTGAAATGACTTTATCTTGCGCGCCTTTTGCTGATGCCATTGCTTCAATTCGCTCAGAACCCGCACCAGCCATACGTAATGACTGAGTAGAATTAACAGCCAATGCAACACCGATAATGGTCATCAGCACGAGCACTATCAATGAAAAAAACAACACGATACCTTGTTGCTTTTTTTGCGATGTAATCATTGTTAACACCTTCTAAAAGTAAACCAAGCAATACACCAGCATTATGGTGTACTCATAAAACTAAAGATTAATTAAAATGGGGTTTTCTAAAATAATAGTACTAGACACAACCTTGCGACGATATTTGTCATTAAGCGGCCCTATCGTTTTATCACCCAACGAGTACTTATTATCATTTTTATAACTATTGTCTTCTTCACTTGCACGAACTAACAAAAACACTCTAAGCGCAACTAATCGTTGAAACAGCTCATTATCCCACATCAATGTGGTGACATTTTGCGCTGGCATATAGCTGTCCGCAGTACCGTCACCATCATTATCGAAGCCGTACATAATACGCATATTTTCTATGCCTTCTACGAGTTGCTCTTCGTTATTCATGCCATTATTGATTGATAGGGTGCGCCTTCTCAGCACAGGAGTTGAGCCGTCATCGCGAATAAAATAAACATGATGCTGAAACTCCCACACACGACTGTTTAGAAGAGTAGGCGGAGTTGCGCTACCATCAAAAAAGATAATTTCATTAGACGTAGTTGAAGCGTAGTAACGTGAAGATGTCAACGGAGCTGTGGCTGGTGGACCAATCAAACGTTTTATTTGGATAACATCAGTACCACTATTAGGTGAAACACAAGCCAATGAGTCAGCGCTGACACCTTGCTCGTAGCCCCAAAGTCGACGAAAATGAGCTGGTTGGGCATTAGGAAAGCTGGCATTGTTTAACCCTGCACCCACACAATCTGCCGTCACCGCTGTAGATGACATAGTGGTATTAGTACCTATAATAAAATCAGTACCAGTAATATCCCCCATAAAACCTAATTGGCTTAAGTCTCGCTCCATAATAGCCAACGCAATACGGCCGTTTTCTTGCAATTGATTAAACTGACTTGTTGTGGTGACGTTACTCGATGACATACTGAACATGGTAAAAAGACCAGCTGTTAAAAACAAACTGATCAGCATTGCAACCATTAATTCAACAAGTGACATACCCTGTTGTTTTTTTATTGCTTTCATCATCTTATAATCGCCGTATTAACTGCTAACGCGCGTCGTTTATCGCTGCTGCTACCACAGCCTTTTATAAAGGTTGACTGACCTTCGGTGCCATCTGAGGTTGCACGTACACCTTTCCATGTCATCACAACAGTGACATCCGTGCCAGTTACACTAATACACGCCGTAGCAGAATCGAGCCCACCAACATTATTATTATCTGATGATTTTTCATTTTCACCAGCAAATGCGCGTTCCCACTGATATAAATCCCAAGTTCTTGTTTCGGTATTAGTGCAAACGGCATTCACACCAACGGCTACATCGCAGGCTTTAGCAGATGTGATTGAAGTGCCTGAGTAAGTGCCTGCGTAATTTGCAAGTTCACTACTATTAATACGCATGCGATTGATAATATCATTAGCATAATACGAGGCTTGGGTTTGTTGAAAAGACTCAAAACTGCCTTTTTTGGCAACGAGATGCAGATTAAAAATGCCAATAAGGCCTATCACCAGAATAACTAGTGAAACCATTACTTCGATTAAGGAAAATCCATTCCTTTTTGATGACATCAGAGCCAAACCTCCATGAAAAGGCAATAAAAACTTTGGTTTGCCTTAAACCTAATCTACTGATAATTACATTAACCAATTTATAATCATAGCTGAGTTAAATGTAATCAGTAAGTAGCATGAATATATATTTACATTGATTTATAAAGTTAACATTTATTCAGTATTATACTCGGTTTAACGCACAAGTACAAAAAACCCGCAACCTAATTTAAGTTGCGGGTTTATATTTGTAGTCAATTGAATTTATTAGCGTAATTCAGCAGGGACCGCAAAAACCGTGTCTTCTTTTCTGCCTTCTACCTCAGTGATAACACTCGGGGCTAATGTAGCGATGGCGTTAACAACCTGTTGTACCAAAACCTCTGGTGCCGAAGCCCCAGCAGTGACAGCAACCTTTTTAACATGACTAAACCAGGCAGCTTCAACATCTGCAGCGGTATCAACTAGATAAGATTGGGTACCTGTTTTTTCAGCTAACTCACGTAGTCGATTAGAATTAGAGCTATTTTTTGACCCCACAACGATAAGCAAGTCGACTTCTGCTGACAAACTTCTTACTGCATCTTGACGATTTTGCGTTGCATAGCAAATATCATCTTTACGTGGCCCTTCGATGGATGGGAAACGTTTTTGTAGAGCAGCAATGATATCTAATGTGTCATCAACAGAAAGCGTTGTTTGAGTAACAAAGCATAAGTTATCAGGGTTGCTCACCTGTAGATTATTTACATCTTCTGGTGACTCAATCAGATAAACCCCGCCTTTAGGGTTGTCGTACTGGCCCATCGTACCTTCAACTTCTGGGTGACCTTGATGCCCAATTAGAATGCATTCTATGCCTTTACGACTCGCACGAGTCACTTGTAGATGCACTTTAGTCACCAACGGACAAGTTGCGTCAAATACTTTTAACCCACGGGTTTTCGCTTCTTTCCTAACGGCTTGCGATACACCATGAGCACTAAATATAACGATGCTGTTATTTGGTACTTGCTCGAGTTCATCAACAAAAATAGCGCCACGCTGCTTTAGGTTTTCAACCACATAACGATTATGCACCACTTCATGACGCACATAGATAGGCGGTTCAAATAACTCTAAGGCTCGCTCCACAATGCTAATGGCACGATCTACCCCTGCACAAAAACCACGAGGATTAGCGAGTAAAATGCTTAACTCTGGCGATGTAGGATCTACTTTCAACATGTTTTGCCTTTATTCGGTAATAACACTGACGACATCAAGTTCAAACGTAACGGTATGCCCTGCAAGTGGATGGTTTAAATCTACAGTAATTGAATCCCCAGCTGTATCACGCACAATACCAGGTATTTCACTGCCACCAGGACCTGCAAAACTGACAATGACACCGGCTTCCAGTTTCATGTCTGCAGGAAAACGGCTGCGGTCCATATAATGGATTGCGTCAGGATTCGACTCACCAAAAGCATCTTGTGGCGCTAGAGTAAACTTGTGTTTATCTCCTGCTTTTAGCCCTTTAAGTTGGGCCTCAAATGCAGGGCTAAGGCTATTGTCACCAATATTCAGCCTTGCAGGTTTTCCTGATGCTTTAGTGCTATCAGCTGTTGAGCCGTCTTCAAGCACGATATTCATGTGGCACAATAATGCATGGTTATCTTGTTTAGATAAATCAGTCACGGCTTGATTGCTCCTCTGATGCTTTAACATCAGGTTTGAACGATTCCCAAATAATCAATATGGCACCAACAAAGATGCCAGCATCTGCGATATTAAACGCTGGGTAATGGCTGGTATTCCAGTAAAAATCGATAAAATCCACAACAAAACCGTGCATTAAGCGATCAACTAAGTTACCTAACGCCCCACCTATGACGAGAGTAAAAGCCAAATTACTGCGCCACATGGTGTGCGATTGTTTACGCAACCAAATGGTCAATAAGGTACTAAACCCAATAGCAACAATGGTAAACAACCAACGCTGCCAACCACCGGCATCACTTAAAAAACTAAATGCTGCGCCATAATTTCTCACATAAGTGAAATTGAAAAATGGCAGTAGTTTTACCGACTCGTACAGTTCAAAATTAGCCAAGACCCATTGCTTAGATAGCTGATCGGCTAAAAACACCAATGCAGCCACCCAATACCAACGCAAGCCACTGTCTTTCCACGTTAATGGCACAGAACTCATTATTATTCCCTTAAGCGAATTCGCGTTGCTCGCCTTCACCTTCAATATTAGTCACACAACGTTGACATAATGTTGGGTGAGCCTCGATGGTGCCAACTTCTTCACGGTAGTGCCAACAGCGCTCGCACTTTTCAGCTTCGCTTTTATTAACGACTAATTTAAGCGAACTTAATTCGGTATCGATGGCATCGTTACCTGCTTGCGACATGTCTGCAACAGCGGCTTTTGAGGTCAGTAACACAAAACGCAATTCATCACCGACTTTAGCCAATTGCGCCGCTAAATCAGCATCTGCAAATAAGGTCACTTCAGCCTCTAATGAACCACCAATACGCTTATCACGGCGTGCTTGTTCAAGTACTTTGTTCACTTCGTTACGAACATCTAACAATTTAGCCCAGTAGTCATCGCTTAAATCACTGTCTAATGTGACAGCTTCTAAACCTTGGTACCACTCCTGGGTAAACACATACTTTTCACGCTTGCCTGGCAGTAATTGCCATACTTCGTCAGCAGTGAAACTTAAAATAGGCGTCATCCAACGTACCATGGCCTCTGCAATATGGAATAATGCAGACTGACAACTGCGACGGGCATGCCCTTCTTGTTTAGCTGTGTATTGGCGATCTTTAATAATATCAAGATAAAAACTGCCTAACTCAACTGAACAGAACTGCATCAGCTTTTGAGTCACCTGGTGGAAATTATATTGATCGTATGCTTCGATGATTTCTTTTTGCAAAGCTGCTGCACGGCGCACAACCCAACGGTCAAGTGCAACCATGTCTTCAGACGCAATCATGTCAGTTTCTGGATTAAAACCACTTAGGTTTGCTAACAAGAAACGCGCGGTATTACGAATACGGCGGTATGCATCTGCACTGCGGTTTAAAATCTCGTCAGATACAGTCATTTCTCCGCTGTAATCAGTTGCAGCAACCCATAAACGTAAAATGTCAGCACCTAGCTTGTTGGTGACCTGTAGTGGCGCAATCACGTTACCTACAGACTTTGACATCTTGCGGCCTTTACCATCAACGGTAAAACCATGAGTTAGCACTTGTTTGTAGGGTGCTTTACCGTTCATCGCGGTTGAAATCATCAGCGACGACATAAACCAACCACGGTGCTGATCGCTACCTTCTAGGTATAAATCAACGCCATGCCCTTGAAATTCAGGGCGCGCAGCAACCACAGATGAGAAGGTTGAACCAGAGTCATACCATACGTCTAATGTGTCTGTGACTTTACGATATTGTTCAGCTTCATCACCAAGTAATTCGCTTGCATCAAGATCCCACCAAGCTTGAATACCTTGCTGTTCAATACGATGTGCGACTCGCTCCATTAATGACACGCTGTCTGGGTGTAACTCTTCTGTTTCGCGATGTACAAACAAAGTAATGGGAACACCCCATGTGCGCTGACGTGAAATACACCAGTCTGGGCGGTTTTCTACCATTTTTTCAATACGGCTTTGACCCCAATCAGGGATCCATTGCGTTTGTTCAATTTCTTGTAATGCTTGCGAACGTAAACCATGGTTATCCATAGAGATAAACCATTGTGGCGTTGCACGGAAAATGATCGGTGTTTTATGGCGCCAACAATGCGGATAGCTATGGCGATAAGGTACATGAAGCAGTAACGCACCCTTTTCTTCAAGTAATTCAACCACACTAGCATTGGCTTTAAATACATGCTGACCTGCAAAAAATTCAGTATCTGGCTTGTAAACGCCATTATCGCCAACAGGGTTTGCCACTTCTAGGCCATATTTTTGGCCAACCACAAAGTCGTCTTGACCATGCCCAGGAGCGGTATGCACAATACCAGTACCAGCATCGGTGGTGACGTGGTCGCCTAAAATAGCAGGGACATCGAATGCGTAAAATGGATGATTAAAGCGCATTAATTCAAGCTCAGCACCTTTTACTTCACCTAAAATAGTGTGTGACTGAGCACCATAACGATCAAGACAAGACTCAACTAAAACTTGGGCGAGGATGATGGTTTTGGTTTCGCCGTCTTTTGTAAATTCGACTAAGCTGTAATCTAAATCAGGGCTTAAAGATAATGCGCGGTTAGCTGGCAATGTCCACGGCGTTGTAGTCCAAATTGCCATTGAAACTGAGTTAGCATAATTTGCAACACCAAATTTAGCCGCCACGGCTGCGCTGTCTACAGCAACAAAGGCCACATCGATTGCAGGTGAGGTTTTATCTTCGTACTCAACTTCTGCTTCTGCTAATGCAGAACCGCAATCGGTACACCAGTGCACAGGCTTAACGCCTTTATGCAAATGGCCGCTGTCAATCACTTTTGCCAATGAACGAACGATATTGGCTTCAGTTGAAAAATCCATGGTTAAATACGGATTTTGCCAATCGCCGAGCACGCCTAAACGGATAAAGTCGTCACGTTGACCTTCAACCTGAGTTGCAGCATATTTACGGCATTCTTCACGAAATTCCGCCGCAGAAATCTTGATACCAGGCTTACCGACTTTTTGCTCTACTTTTAATTCTATCGGTAGACCATGGCAATCCCAACCTGGAATATATGGAGCGTCAAAACCAGACATGGTTTTAGACTTAATAATAATGTCTTTAAGAATTTTATTTACAGAGTGACCAATATGAATGCTGCCATTGGCGTATGGAGGGCCGTCATGCAAGATGAAAGGTTTACGACCTGTACGGCTGTCGCGGATCTGCTGATACAGCCCGTCTTCCGTCCAACGGTTTAACATTTCTGGCTCGCGATTTGCCAAATTACCGCGCATCGGAAACTCAGTTTCCGGCAAATTCAAAGTAAATTTATAGTCGCTCATTGATCCCATACCGTTATTAAAGCTGATTCTTTTCAGCTAGCATCGTTGCTAAACAAAGCGCGTGCTTCATTTGCATCATTTAAAATTTGTTTTTTTAGCGCGTCCAATGATTCAAAAGGTTGTTCATCACGGATTTTTGCTACTAATTCTACTTCCACTCGCTTACCGTATAAGTCACCGGAAAAATCAAACAAGTGAACTTCTAATCTGCAAGTTTGCCCATCAACTGTGGGCCTAAAACCCACATTGGCAACACCTTCATATATATCACTGTCATCCCAATATACACGTACAGCAAACACACCGCGTACTGGAACCACATTTCGCTTCAAAGCAATATTAGCTGTAGGAAATCCAATCGTGCGGCCAATTTTTTGCCCATGAGCAACACGACCACTGAGTATAAAAGGATGCCCAAGCAAACGTCTTGCTTGCTCTAAGTGCCCAAGTGCAAGTTGCTCTCGAACAGCAGTAGAGCTAACCCTTAACGACCCCACCATAAAACTTTGAGTACTCACGACGGTAAAGCCAAACTTTTTACCCGCCTCAACTAGCATACTAAAATTACCCGTTCGCCCCTTACCAAAGCAAAAATCATCTCCCACAACCAGGTACTTAATCCCTAGTTTTTTAACCAATAAATCTTCAATAAAGACTTCAGCGGGTTGGTTTGCAAAGGCGACAGTAAAATTGATACACAGCAATCTGTCGACGTTAAGTTCATCGAGTAATCTAATCTTGTCGCGTAACAAGCTTAAACGGGCTGGCGCATCTGCCCCCCTAAAGCGTTCTTGGGGCTGAGGCTCAAATGTCATTAAAGTTGCAGGTAGTTGAAAGTGATGCGCTTTATTGACTAAATTGCTTATCACCTGCGCATGACCACGATGGACACCGTCAAAATTCCCAATGGTTAATACGCAACCATGATGAGAAGGTAAAATATTGTGTATACCGCGGATTAATTCCATTGCGCCCAATTACTGCCAATTATAAATCGGCAGATTATATACCCAAATCAATGTCAGATGCGAGTTTCAACCTCAGTTTATTACGGAAGTTTGCTTACTTAATCCCTTGTTGGATTTTTAAATTACCCAAGCGAGTAATTTATGCTAACTATGCCTGACGTTTAATCTTCCATGGACGAACGCCAAGTAGCAATAAACTGGCTAAATAAACAAGGGCACCACCGATAATAAGCTCTATTAACATCACCATACGTTGTAACGTAGGCCACTCCAACCACACGCTTATTTGTGGCATAACGTATATGATTGCAAAAGCCATAAGGGCAGTGGCAATTATGACTTTACCTGAAAAAATAAGTGTTTGACGAGACACTCTATACACACCAGCAAGATGTAAGCCGCGATAAAGCAAAACAGCATTTAATAAAGCTGACATAGAGGTTGCCATTGCTAGACCGACATAACCAAATGGAATGGCTAAAATAAGGTTAAACACCATATTACTCACCATGGCAATGATGCCAAATTTTACTGGTGTCTTAGTATCTTGACGTGAATAATACCCAGGCGCCAACACTTTAATCATCATAAAACTTAATAGGCCGCAGCCATAAGCGACTAAACTGTAAGAGGCCATTTCAACGTCATTAATAGTAAATGCGCCGCGCATAAACAACACCATTAACATAGGTTTGGCTAAAATAATTAACCCCAACATTGCAGGGGCGCCAAGTAATAAAATAGCTTTCACCCCCCAATCCATTGTCAGGCTAAATCCGCTACCTTCGGCATTGACGTGTTTTTTAGATAACGCTGGGAGAATGACAGTTGCAATAGCAATACCAAATAGCCCTAATGGAAACTCGAGTAATCTGTCTGCGTAGTACAACCAGCTTATTGAGCCTGTCATTAAAAAGCTGGCGATAAAGGTATCAAACAGTAAATTGATTTGTGAAACTGATACACCAAATAATGCCGGGATCATCAAGGTTCTAATTTTTACAACGCCAGGGTGAGTCCACCCCCACGAAGGTTTAACTAACGCTTTTTCGCGAAGTAAAAATGGAATTTGGAACAAAAACTGAATTAAGCCACCAGCAAAGACACCCCATGCTAAACCAATTTCAGGGTTCTCGAGGGTGTGGGCGTACCACATAGCAACGGCAATAATGGCGACATTTAAAAATACAGGTGTAAAGGCCGACACAGCAAAGCGTCCTCGTGTATTTAAAATAGAGCCAGCAAGTGCCGTAAACGTGATAAACCAAAGATAAGGAAACGTTATTTTTAGCATTAATGATGCTAACTCAAACTTCTCTGCATTGGGGCCATCATTAAGCCAATCTAAAAACCAGCCACCACCAAATAATGCTGCTAATACTGGCGAACAAATAACACCAAACAAAGTGACAACTGATACAAGCACGCCCAATGTACCAGCAACCTTACCAATTAACTCACGGGTTTCTTCAGGCGTTTGTTTTTCTTGATACTCGGTTAACACAGGCACAAAAGCTTGAGCAAAAGCTCCTTCTGCAAAGAGTCGCCTTAAAAAGTTTGGAATTTTATTAGCAAAGAAAAATACATCGGCGCTACTGCCAGCCCCCATTAAATTGGCAATTACCACATCGCGAACTAAACCTAATACTCGCGAAATCAGCGTCATAACACTAACTATAAGACCTGATTTAAATAATTTTTTGCTCAAACAGCCCCCAGACACACGGTCACTTCAAATAAAATTAATGGGAATTATACAAATATTCGGTTCTAGCTCTGTCACACAGACCCAAGAGCTGGTAGAATTGCGCCACATATTACACGAGTTGGGTTGAAGATAGGCATGCTAGGTTGGATTAATTTATCTTTATGATGAATATTCAATCGTAGACGTTGACAAGACGACAAAAAGCAGGCATATTCCTCGGCCTTTAAAAGTATCAAATCCAGTTTTTAGGAGTTGCACCTTGGCTAATAGCAAGTCTGCAAAGAAGCGCGCGCTTCAGTCTGAAAAGCGTCGTCAGCATAACGCTAGCCGTCGCTCAATGTTACGTACATACGTTAAAAAAGTTATCGCTGCTATCAAAAGCGGTGACCATAAAGCGGCTACAGAAGCATTCGCTACTGCACAACCAATTGTTGACCGTATGGCGACTAAAGGCCTTATTCACAAGAATAAAGCTGCTCGTCAAAAGGCACGCTTAAACGCAAGAATCAAAGCACTAGTTGCTTAATTCTTGTGATTTAAGATTTAAAAAACCGGCTTAGGCCGGTTTTTTTATATCTGCACTTTAGGGACTGTTGCTGGTAAACGTTAAAAAGTAACATTACCAAACGATTTTTCTGCGTTTCATTTTTGCTTTCATTTGCCAAACCGTTCACTCCCCCCAGTACAACTAATTCCAGTGTGTTATACAAATCAGGATAAATAAGTGATCAAAGATTGCGTAAGAATAGCCGTATAGAATACGGCAGAAATAGCAGCGACCTAGTTGCTCTACCTTCAACATTTCTGAGCGATATTAACCAGTAAAAATGATCACACTCTTGTGCTGGTAGGTATTAGCACAGGTCAAGCACAATGGCAGGCCACTATGTTATGTCTGTGAACCCCATTGAGTAATATGTGGTGTGAAGGTAAATAAAAACGTCTTAATGAGCTTTCATTAAGACGTTCGTGAGGCGGTATTAATTAATGGCAATACATATTATTTAGCACTTGGATCAGCTCTTTTACCTCATCACTCTTTAATGAATAAAAAACAGTCTGCGCTTCTTTTCTGGTGCACACTAAATTATCTTTTCGAAGCCATGCTAAATGCTGAGACAACGCCGACTGGCTCAATCCCAACTTTTTATTCATTTCTCCGACACACATTTCACCTTCATTAAGAAGATGGCACAAAATAAACAATCTACGTTCATTTGCTAATGCTTTTAGCAACACTACTGCATGATCTGCTTGCTGCTGCATTTTTTCAATATTCATCACGAGTATGTTCTCCTAATCTAACCCCGCACTAATATAGCGTTCCCTTACAAATAGAGTCGGGACATAAAGCACACTTTTTGGTAGATTGTTGTAAAAAATGAGACTTAGCTAAAATATTCGAAGGAAACTCATGAAACACTTTCAAAAAGCCAGCCTGGTTGGCGCTATTTTTGTTGCGCTAATTGGTTGCCAAACCGTATCACCAATCAAAACAACCACACCTAAATTAATAATTAATGATTCTGATGATGCGCAAATCAGTCAACAACTTGCTAAGCAAGCATTATCATCACGATTAAGCTACGACATTGTTGAATCGCTTACCGTTGAAGTCGGTCCTCGATTAGCCGGAACCGATAAAGACATTGTTGCAGTCGATTGGGCAATGGAAAAACTGTGGTTGATGGGATTTGATAAAGTCTATAAAGAGTCTGTGCAAGTGCCTGCATGGTCTCGTGGAACTGCACATGCCAGTATTGTTTCACCTTATGAGCAACCCTTGGTGATAACGGCTCTGGGAGGCAGCATTGGTACTCCGCTAAACGGTATACAAGCTCCTATCGTTAGATTTGAAAGCTTAGAAGAACTTCAGGCCGCCTCCCCTGGGCGTATTGAAGGAAAGATCGTGTTTATAGACCATAAGACCGAGCGCCATATTTCTGGTAAGGGTTACGGCGAAAGCGTTGGAGGCCGCTCTCGAGGTGCAATTGCAGCGGCAGAAAAAGGCGCCGTAGCTATTGTAATCCGCTCAATTGGCACCGACCATGATCGTATGGCACACACAGGAATGATGCGTTACGAAGAAGGGATCCCTAAAATTCCTGCTGCAGCAATGTCTAACCCAGATGCAGACTTAATTAATGCCATGTTAAAACGTGATCCTAATATTGTGCTGTCATTAAATATGACTTCAGAAAACCAGGGGATTGCAACGTCATATAATGTGATTGCTGAAGTAACAGGGAGCAGTAAACCAGATGAGATTGTATTAATTGGTGCGCATTTAGACTCCTGGGATGAAGGCACTGGAGCCATTGACGATGGCGCAGGTGTCGCCATAGTGACAACCGCAGCTAAATTGATTTTAGACTTACCTCAAAAACCAGCCCGTACAATTAGAGTGGTATTATTTGCTGCAGAAGAAGTCGGTATTGTTGGCGCGAAAGCGTATGCAGAACAACATGCAGATGAATTAGATAAGCACTATATTGCAGCTGAGTCTGATTTTGGTGCTGGGCCTGTGTATAAAATTGATTTTAATGTCAATCCAGAGACTTTTGAACAGGTTAAGCAAGAGCATTCAGCCATGACATTATTTGGCGTAGAACTTGGCAACAATGAAGCCTCTGGCGGTCCTGATGTATCAATCATGCCAGGCTTAGGAGTGCCTGTAGCGTCATTGCATCAAGATGGTACTGACTATTTTGATTATCACCACACACCCAATGATACCTTAGATAAAATTGCCCCTAAAAAGCTCGCTCAAAGTGCAGCCGCTTATGCTCAATTTGCGTATATGATGGCGCAGTCTGAAATCGATTTAAGACCAATAAAACCCAAAGATCCTCAGAAATAATACCGAAACGACTTGCTGAACTCATCAAAAAAGCCCCTAGTGAAATAATCTAGGGGCTTTTTTGTCTGTTCATTTAACTATCAGCCTTGTTCTGCACGTAAAAAAACAGGTGCTGACGGAGTTGATTGCTCTGGGCTGTAATAATAGCCTTCGAGATCAAACTGGGTTAGTTGTTCGATACTCTTAGGCTGATTGTCTACAATATAACGCGCCATCAGACCGCGCGCTTTTTTGGCATAAAAGCTAATCACTTTAAATTGACCATTTTTACAGTCTTTAAACACTGGCGTAATAAGCGTTCCTGCAAGTTGCTTGACCTTGACCGACTTAAAATATTCGTTCGATGCTAAGTTAACAATAATATCATCGCCCTGCTCTTTTACTGCCTTATTCACTTCCTCGGTAATGCTGTCGCCCCAAAATGCATACAGGTTACTGCCTTTAGGATTAGCGAGTTTGGTGCCCATTTCTAAACGGTATGGTTGAATTAAATCAAGCGGCTTAAGTAAGCCATACAAACCAGACAAAATCCGCAGGTGCTTTTGGCTTGCCTTAATTTGCTCACCCGATAAGTTATCAGCATCAAAACCGGTATACACATCGCCTCTAAAAGCAAAAATTGCTTGTTTTGCATTATCTAATGTAAAAGGCGGCTGCCATTGTGAAAAACGTGCAGCATTTAATCCGGCAATGTTATCACTCACCTTCATTAAGCTGGCGATGTCCATTGGAGTGAGTTCACGGCAAACGTCTATCAAGTCTTGGCTTTGTGCTAATAATGGCGCTTGAGTAAAATCATTCGTGATTGGAGGATTTTCAAAATCCAATGTTTTTGCAGGTGAAATCAAAACCAGCATATGTTCGCTCCAAATAAAATCATAGCGTTATGATACTGGACTGACATAAAAAAACCATGCCGCAATGACATGGTTTTTTCGATTACCTTAACCTACAAATATTATTTTTTGGCAGGTTCGGTAGAGTTTGGCCAAATTTTTTCTTCTAGCTGATCTTCAAGCTCAGGAAATTTACTGGTATCAAACTTAGGATCGATCCCTGCATCAATCTGCTCACGATAATCATTGATTACTCTTACCGCTAGACCAGACAACAAGACTAACGCGACCAAGTTAACAATCGCCATCAATCCCATTGATACATCTGCAAGATCCCACACTAAACTGATTTTAGCCAGCGAGCCAAACATCACCATAGCCAAAACAACTAAACGAAACAGTGGTAGCGCTTTTTTGCTGTTACCAGATAAAAACATCACATTAGTTTCTGCATATGAATAGTTAGCAATAATTGACGTAAAACAGAAAAGCAAAATAGCAAAAGCAATGAAAGCACCACCCCAATCACCAACATGACTTGTTAATGCACTAATTGTTTTTGCAATACCATCGGAGCCTTCTGCAGCATCACCTGAGAGCAAAATAATCGCGGCGGTAGCTGTACAAATCACAATAGTGTCCACAAACACCCCCATCATTTGCACAAAACCTTGTGAGGCTGGATGGTTAGGATTAGGTGAAGCACTTGCTGCTACATTAGCAGCACTCCCCATACCGGCTTCGTTTGAAAATAAACCACGGGCAATACCGGCCTGCATAGCTTGAGCAACACTATAGGCAATACCACCAGCGGCGACTTCTTGCCATCCAAATGCACTATTGATCACTAGCATAAATACATCAGGTAACTTCTCAATATTCATTGCAACCACAACAAATGAAATTGCAATATAGGCTATTGCCATAATAGGTACGATTAACTCTGAGGCTTTTGCCACTTTCTTTAATCCACCCACAATCACAAATGCACTACAAATAACAATACCGATACCAACATAGATTGGTTCAAAACCAAATACTTGGGTCATCGCACCAGTAATGGTATTAGCTTGGACGGCATTAAAGACTAAACCAAACGCTAAGATTAAAAAGAATGAAAACAGCACACCCATCCAACGCTGGCCTAAGCCTTTTTCCATATAATAAGCAGGACCGCCGCGATATTGCCCATCACCATCCTTAACTTTATAAACTTGCGCCAGAGTCGACTCTATCATCGCTGTAGCCATACCTAATACAGCAATAGCCCACATCCAGAAAACGGCGCCTGGGCCTGCGGTACCAATTGCAACAGCCACACCAGCCATATTACCAGCACCGACTCTTGCTGCCATACTGGTACAAAAGACCTGGAATGACGACAACCCGTGCTTACCAGGACGACGACTGATAGCCAACACTTTAATACCATGAACAAAGTGAGTTATCTGTATAAAGCCCAGACGGACGGTAAAATATAACCCAGCACCAACCAAGCCATACACTAACAATTTACCCCAAAGCAAACTGTTCATGAAATTAACAATCGTTTCTAACATCGCCATATTGTTTTTTCTTCCCGTTATAAGGTTATTTTTTTTGTTTCAGGTGTAACCCCGATGTAAATCATCACAAAACAGTCAGAGCACGTCACTGTGCAAACTGTTATGCACTAATGCAGACCACTAAATCATCAAAGTGAAGCTAACATTATAAAAGCTAAAACTTGTAGATTAATAGGTATTGTTTGTTTCGGCTTTATAATGCTAAGAGCTTGTTACTTACCGGATACTTGATTTAAGTAAATAGCACTGCAATGCAACAAAAATAAAACAAAAACCACAAGTGACCTCCATCACACTTTATCACTTCCAACGTGAATGCTCTATTCATAAACCGCTGGATAATCGTTATTAAATTTCAAGCAATTAAGCTGCAATTGACGAAAAGTGAGATTCAGACATACAAACAATCGCTAAAAGTTAGATAAAGGCCACATTATTGTAACTAAATTACGAATACAGTGTTCTCAAAGAAAGTTAATTTAATATTTTCACTTTTAACCGAGGTCACTATGACTAACTCAAATGAAATCATCGCGCTAAAAAAATATGTAAGAGCAACCAACTTCCTTGCGACTTCACAAATTTATCTAAAGCAAAATGTGCTATTCAAACGTCCTTTACAGCACACAGATATCAAACCACGTTTATTAGGTCACTGGGGTACTTGTCCGGGGATCAACTTTGTTTACGCCAATGTAAACCGTTTGATTGTAAAACATAAGCGTGAATTCATTTACCTTGTTGGTCCTGGTCATGGTTTCCCTGCGGTACAAGCTAACTTATTTGTTGAAGGTTCATTAAGCCATTTCTACCCTGAAACGATCCCTTATACCGAAACGGGTATTGAAGATATCTGTAAAAAATTCTCAGCCGCATACGGCTACCCATCACATGCAAACCCTGAAGCGCCAGGCCAAATTCTAGAAGGTGGCGAATTAGGCTATTCACTTTCTGTAGCATGGGGCTCTGTACTCGACAATCCTAATCTAATTGCCGCCTGCTTAATCGGTGATGGCGAAGCTGAAACCGGCCCTTTAGCTGCATCTTGGTATGCTAACCGCTTGGTATCTCCAGCTAATAACGGTGCTGTATTACCCATCGTTCATATTAATGGCTATAAGATTTCAGGCCCAACACGTATGGGCCGTATGAGCCATGAGGAATTAGATTTAGAATTCCGTGGCCTTGGTTACCATCCGATTATTGTTGATGACCAACTAGATACTGACATTTTTGAACAAATGACAGTAGCAATGGACTTATCATATGAGATGATAAATGACATTCAGCGTCGAGCTCGTTCTGGTGAGGATGTGGTTAAACCACGTTGGCCAGTTATTTTAATGCGCACAGCAAAAGGTTGGACAGGTACCACTGAATATAATGGTAAAAAATTAGAGGGAAACTGCGAATCTCACCAAGTTATTGTCAATAATTGCGCTACAGACAAAGGCCACCTTGCAGCACTTGACGCTTGGTTAGCCAGCTATAAATTTGACGAACTAGTACAAACAACTGAAACAGGTGAGCTAGTTTTTGATAAAGACATTATGTCGTTAATGCCACCAAAAGAGCTTTGTTGTGGACGTCAACGTTTAAGCTACGGTGGTGAAGTGGTACGTGCATTAGCAAACCCAGATTTAACCAAGCTCAGCTATGGCGCAGAGACGCCTCGAGGTCAACGTGGTTACTCTATGCTTAAAATGGGTCAGTGGATGCGCGATGCATTCAAACTGAATCGAGATCAACGTAACTTACGCATCTTCAGCCCAGATGAAACTTATTCAAACCAGCTTCAAGCTGTATTTGAAGAGACAGATCGCGCTTGGCAGTGGCCAATTGAAAGCTGGGATGAAGACATGTCTCGCGATGGTCGTGTTATCGAGCTGCTATCAGAAAACTTGCTTTTCGGTATGCTGCATGGTTATACAGTAACAGGTCGTCACGGCATGTTCCCAACTTATGAAGCATTCTCACAAGTTGTATCTTCAATGGCTGACCAATACTGTAAATATGTGCATGCAAGCCAAGGCATACATTTCCGTAAGCCAATTCCTGCATGTAACGTAGTACTTTCATCGCTTCTAGAGCGTCAAGATCACAACGGTTATTCTCACCAGAATCCATCGTTCCTTGGCGCGATGCTTGAAAAACACCCAGACATTATCTCTGCTTATTTACCAGCAGATGCTAACAGCACCTTGGTTTATACCGAGCGCGCTTATGCAGACAGAGACAAGTTAAACATTATTGTTGCGGGTAAAAAATCGCTACCACAATGGTTATCACTAGAAGAAGCGCGTAAACAGGCTAAAGATGGCGTGATGGTGTGGGATTTCGCCTCTGATGAAAACCCAGATGTGGTACTTGCAGGTTGTGGTGATTACGCCACTCAAGAATGTATGGCATCACTGGTATTAATTCGTGAAATCTTACCAAGAGTTCGCATTCGCTTTGTCAGCGTATCTGAATTACACAGTAGCGGTTTGGGTAGCCTTAAATTCCAAAGCAAGCCTTGGATGATGGATGAAGTATTCACCGCAGATAAAGGGGTTGTCTTTAACTATCACGGTTATCCAAACACCATCAAAAAATTAGTGTTTGACTATAAAGGCAACCGTCGCTTCCGTATCAAAGGTTATGAGGAAGAAGGTTCAACAACCACACCATTCGACATGGGCGTGCGTAACGGTACTTCTCGATACCACTTAGTTATCGATATGGCTTATAAGTTGTTCCAACAAGGTGTAATTGATGAAACACAACATGTGGCCATTACAACAGACATGCTTCAGCGCTTGGTCGACCACAAGAACTACATCAAAGCTAACGGTGTGGATCCTGAAGAAATAGAAAACTGGGTATGGACACGCTAATTTAAGTGACAATAGCTCTCAGAAATACGCCGTTAAGGCGTATTTCTGTTTTAACTATGCCCAAAATTCAATAAGCTCAGGCGTATTTGATTAACTCATTAAAAATAAAGACGATATTTAACACTCATTTAAAATCCTCCTCAAGACAAAACAATAAGCCTTAACATCTGTTTTTACACACCTTTTTAATTGAGAGTCAAATAAATAACGGTGTCTTATAATTGACCATTACAAAAAATTAATCCTTTTTACTATGGAAAAACATCTAATTACAGCCCATAATTGCGCCGCTGACTAAAACACAAAGAATCACCACGCTAAGTGTCAGTAATGCATGACCCTAACAACTCCGTTACATGCATATATGGTGGAGTAAAATAACAATGGACTAAAAATTATGATGAAGAACACATTAAAAGTAGTATTACTCACCTCAATGTTACCTTTCGCAGCGTCTGCAGCAGAAGGCTTGTCGCCTTGGTATGTTGGTGGTGGTTTAGGTATTAATGATTATGAACAGAACTGCGATAACGCATTAACATGTGGTGACGATGACCCATATGCTTGGGATGTGTTTGGTGGTTACTTATTTAACGAATATATCGGTATTGAATTAGGTTACCGCGATTTAGGTAACGCTGATTGGACTGGTAATGATAACCGCAAATATGACGTTGCCGCTTCAGGTGTTAGCGTTGGTGTTGTCGGTTTTTACCCTTTAGCTGACAAATGGAGTCTTTCTTCTGAAGTTGGTACCTACAGCTACCTACTAGAAAACGACCAAAAATTTAACGGCGTTAACCTAAGTGACTCAGGTGTAGCTCTATTCCTTGGTGCCGGTGTTGGTTATAACTTTACTGACAATCTTAAGCTTCAAGCAAAATACCGTCGTTATGAAAACATGGACGCCGATGTATTAAATAACTTAAAAATGGAAAGCAACTACTGGGGATTAGCATTAAGCTATCGCTTCGGTACTGCTGCTGCCGCTCCAGTTGCTGCAGCTCCAGTTGTTGCACCAGTTGTTGTTGCAGCTGGCGATGATGACAAAGATGGCGTAACAAATAACATCGATAAGTGTCCAGATACTCCAATGACACACAAAGTTGATGCGACTGGTTGTACTGTTTATGAAAACGTAACAACCAAGTATGATTTAGGTGGCATTTTATTTGCTAACGATTCAGCTGAAATCCGCGCGGGTTCATTTGCTGATTTAGAAAAACTAGCAGACCACTTAACTAAGTACCCACAACACACTGTATCTATTGAAGGCCACGCGTCTAATGTAGGTAAAGCAGAATACAACATGAAGCTTTCTGAGCGTCGTGCAGTTGCAGTTGCAAATGCATTGAATAACAAATACGGTATCAAAACTACACGTATTAGCTCAATTGGTTATGGCGTGACTAAACCTGTTATGCAAGGCAACTCAGCTGAAGCTAACCGTGTTAACCGTCGTATCGAAGCAATTGTTACTGGTACTGAAAAACGTCCAGTAATGCGTTAATTGTCACAATAATACGCTACACTTTAAAAGTCGCTGCTTGCAGCGGCTTTTTTGTTTTCAGAACAACCTAAACTTAGTACAACAGTGATTAGTACTGACGTTGCAGTGATAGAGTGGCAAGCACCTTTCAACTTGGTTAACCAATTCTGTCTATTTAGCAACAATATCCACCTAAACAGGGCGTAAATAATGGATTATTTCGTAATTTTTTTACAATTTAAGTTGGAATAATCCGCAAAATCGCTTCTAATAACGATATAGTTCTATATTTATTGCTTATCGAGAGGAAATTTTCATGGCCAACACACTCGCGCAACTCAAATCATTCACTACCATCGTTGCTGACACTGGCGATATAGAGGCAATTAAGCGTTATCAGCCTGAAGATGCGACCACCAACCCATCATTAATCTTAAAAGCATCTCAAATTCCAGAATATGCGCCGCTTATTGATGATGCAATTGCATGGGCAAAAACACAAAGCAACAATATTGAACAACAAATCGAAGATGCAGGCGATAAATTGGCTGTGAACATCGGTGTTGAAATTTTAAAATTAGTGCCAGGCCGTATCTCTACAGAAGTTGATGCTCGTCTATCGTTTGATAAACAACGCTCAATTGATAAAGCACATAAACTGATTAAGCTTTATCAAGCAGCAGGTATCGACAAATCTCGTATCTTAATTAAATTAGCTTCCACCTGGGAAGGCATTTGCGCAGCCAAAGAATTAGAACAGCAAGGTATCAACTGCAACTTAACCTTACTGTTTAGTTTTGCTCAAGCTAGAGCTTGTGCTGAAGCTGGCGTATACCTTATCTCGCCTTTTGTAGGCCGTATTTTAGATTGGTATAAAAAAGACACAGGTCAAGATTACACCGCAGAAACTGACCCTGGTGTGGTTTCAGTAACTGAAATTTACAACTACTACAAGCAACACGGCTATAGCACTGTTGTGATGGGTGCAAGCTTCAGAAACATCGGTGAGATAATCGAATTAGCTGGCTGTGATCGCCTAACTATTGGCCCTGCATTACTTGAGGAACTCGCGAACAGCGATGTCACAATTAGCCGCAAGCTAGTTGCTGCTACATCAACTGTTCAGGCACCTGCGGCATTGACTGAAGAGCAATTCCGTTGGGACTTTAATGAAGACCCAATGGCTGTTGACAAGTTAGCAGAAGGTATTCGTAACTTTGCCATCGATCAGGGCAAACTTGAAGTTATGCTAAAAAGCAAATTAAGCTAAACAGTAGGAGGCTTTACTCGTGACTACACTCACTCAAAGCGCTACGTGGAAAGCACTGCAAGCTCACACAAGTCAAATACCTCATATGCGCACACTGTTTGATCAAAACCCACAACGTTTTGAACAAATGAGTGTTAAGGCTTGTGGGCTGTTTTTAGATTATTCTAAAAACCGCATCAACAGTGACACACTTGAACTGCTCTTCTCACTGGCGAATGAAGCCAATTTAAGTGAAAAAATTAGCGCCATGTTCAAAGGTGATGTGATAAACAATACAGAACAGCGCTCTGTATTGCATACCGCCCTTAGAAGCAAAGCCGATCAAGTGATTATCGCTGAAGGCGCTAATATCGTACCAGAAGTACAACAAACCCTAGCCAAAATGGCCGAATTTGTTGAGTCAGTTCAATCAGGACAATGGAAAGGCTACACAGGTAAAGCCATTACAGATGTAGTCAGTATTGGTATTGGCGGCTCATTTCTTGGGCCTAAGATTGTCTCTCAAGCGTTAAGACCTTATTGGCATGCAGGGCTTAATTGCCACTTTGTCGCCAACGTTGATGCAACATCGATTTGTGAAAAGCTTAAAGGCCTTAATGCTGAGACAACTTTATTTGTCATGTCATCAAAGTCATTTGGCACTCAAGAGACGCTCACAAATACGTTAAGTGCTAAAGACTGGTTCTTAGCCCAAGGCGCGACACAGCAAGATATTGCAAAGCATTTTGTCGCCGTAACATCCAATGTCACTAAAGCAACTGAATTTGGAATGGATGCCAACAACATTTTCCCAATGTGGGACTGGGTTGGTGGACGCTATTCTTTGTGGTCAGCAATTGGTTTACCTATTGCGCTATTAGTTGGGATGGATAACTTTAAAGCCTTACTTGATGGTGCTCACCAAATGGATGAGCATTTTGTGTCAGCCCCTTTAGCGCAAAATATGCCGGTGATTATGGCTATGCTGTCTGTGTTATATGGTAATTTCCATGGTGCACAGTCTCATGTAATTTTGACCTACGATCATTATTTACGTGGCTTACCTGCATACTTCCAACAGCTTGATATGGAAAGTAACGGCAAGTCAGTCACCCTTAATGGCACTGATGTAGATTACAGTACTGGCCCGGTAATTTGGGGAGGCGAAGGCACAAATGGCCAACACGCTTATCACCAATTACTGCATCAAGGTACTGCGTTAATTCCTGCTGACTTTATCATGCCACTACAAAGTCATAATCCTTTGGGTGAACATCATGATCAGCTAGCATCAAACTGCTTTGGACAAACTCAAGCATTGATGCAAGGTCGTACGTTTGAAGAAGCATTAGCAGAGCTCAGTAACAGTAAACTTGATGAGCAGCAAAAAGCACTTATTGCCAAACATAAGGTGATGTCGGGTAACAAACCAAGCAATACCTTATTAATGGATAAACTAACCCCAACCACCTTAGGCGCATTAATTGCGCTATATGAACACCGCACATTTGTGCAAGGTGCAATATGGCAAATTAACTCATTTGATCAATGGGGTGTCGAGCTTGGTAAGCAGTTAGGCAATGATGTACTAGAGCGCATTGGTGCAGACCAAGATGCAACAGAACTAGACAGTTCAAGTAATGCTTTAATCAACCTATATCGTCAAGGTAAATTATAAAAGCCCACTAGTGTGAACCGATAAAGCGTGGTTAATTAATAATGCCGTTCAACTTGTTTGAACGGCATTATTGTTTTCTAGCAAATTCACTAAACTGTGATTTTTTAGTAACTAAAATGCAACACAAGTGTTGCACCCTATAGTTGAAATATGATACTTATTCATTGAGAGACATCATAATAACAAGGGAGGTTACCATGGATCGATTAGACTATGGTGGTGCGCTAGACGAAGTTGTTGAAAGACCAAGCCGCTCAAAAAGCTCGTCAAAGAAACGTAAATGGCGTGAAATTGAAGCCATTAAAGATAAACAACGTTTACTCAAGGAATTGCAAGATATCGATGATTCATTCGATTTCGATGTTAGTACATTAGTACTCTAATGACCCCAACGCACAATCTTTGATTGTCGCTAACATCACTAAAAAGAGCGCATTTAGCGCTCTTTTTGTTAGGCATGATTCAACAAGACGCTAGATTGGGTTTTCAGCTTTCTCTATGTAAGCACGTAACTCTTCAAACATGGATTTATCATTGTCATTAAATAAAGGGTCATCCACAAGACGTTGTTGACAAAGAACCGATACCCTATCCCAATCATTCTCATTTAACGTGCTGACAAAAAGCGGAAATACCTCTCTTTCTTCGTACTCCATATGTAATTGCTGTAATTGTATATAATCTCCTAGATCTTTGATTAATTTCTCACGAGAAATAACCACATCAGATAAAATCATATTTAGACTATAAATCAATGAGCCTGACGCTTCTGCTAACTTATGATGTTCGTTATATAACTGGCCACAGTTTGCCAAACCGGCCTTATTACTATAGTAATCGTAAATAATATCTTCCAATGGGTGATGGCTATGCTCGGCATAACCTTGCATATACTCAACAATATCCCTGACAAGATTAAAGTTAACCCCATGCCCCTCAGCTAATCGAGCCAATTTATTGGAAAGTATATTCAACAAAATGGCAATATGCTTATGATCGCGCATTAAACGTTGCAACATAACCTTCTCCCGTCATTTCGTAACAGCCATGTATAAATAATAGCCAATATTGGTGCTTTTTCTAATCTACACCATGATATGCAAAATGAGGTATGACCAAGATCATAATATTGGAATATAAAAAAACACCTAACCACAACCCTGTTGCGTGTTAGGTGTTAGAGCAAAACCAAGACGTTACTTTAATACAGAAAACATATGAGCTTTTAGCTGCTCAAAATCGGCGTCTAATTCTGCAGATAATATGGGCTTTTGTGCAACTGCGGCTAATTCAGGAGGTAAAGGCAAATCCGTCGATAATTGTTGATCGACCACATCTTTAAATTTAGCAGGGTGAGCGGTGCCAAGGAAAATCCCTCTTTCACTCCCTGTTAACCCCAACGTTAATGCTTGAGCCGCAATAGCAGCATGTGGCTCAGACTGATAGCCCAATTGATAAAGCTCGGCTAATGCCAAAGCCGTTTCTGATTCGGACAAAGCAACGCCTGTCACTAACGATAAAGGCCAGCCCATTTGCTCACAAATGGCTTCAACTCTTGGCCAGTTACTTGGCTCAGAAACATCCATTGCATTAGACATAGTCGCCACTGTTTTATGTGGCTGCCAAGCGCCATCGTGCAAATAACGCGGTACAGTATCATTGCTATTAGTTGCAGCAATAAAACGTTTAATAGGTAAACCCATTGCTTTTGCAAACAATCCCGCGGTTAAATTACCAAAGTTACCGCTTGGCACTGAAACAACAATGTCATCATTACCCGCTTTTTTCGACTGAGCAACTGCCTCAAAGTAATAACAAATTTGGGCTAACAATCGGCTGATATTAATTGAGTTAGCAGAGTTTAATGCTAAACCATCACGCACATCACTGTCGTCAAATGCTTGCTTAACAAGGTGCTGACAAGCATCAAAATCTGAAGTCACAGCGACGGTATGGATATTTTTACCTAACGTAGTAAACATCTTTTCTTGTAGCTCGCTGATTTTCCCCTTGGGATACAGCACCATCACATTCACTTTATCTAAGCCATAAAATGCATCAGCTACCGCAGCCCCCGTATCGCCTGAGGTTGCAGTTAAAATAGTCAGCTTTTTATCACCTGCAAGTAAGTTAACGCACTGAGCCATAAAGCGGGCGCCAAAGTCTTTAAAGGCTAATGTAGGCCCGTGAAACAACTCTAAACAAGCGCGCTTTTCATCAACGTTGACTAGAGGCACATCAAAGGTAAAAGCATTATCAACAAGCTTATCAACACTATCTTGACCAAGCTCATCGGCCAACCAAGCCCCTAAAACCTTTTTGCTTCGCTCAGCAAAAGGTAATGCCAACAATGCATCAATATCAGTTAACACAGGGATCGATTTTGGAAAAAACAACCCTCTGTCTTTGCCTAATCCCAGCTGTACCGCTTGACTGAAATTAACTACCTGTGATGGATGTTTTAAATTGTATAATTCCATTACGACTGCCTTTTTTAAATTCAAAAAATAAATAATGTCGAGTTAAACGCAGCGAGTGCCTAACTCATCAAGTTTACACACATGTGCAAACCCACCAGATTCAGAAATATAATGCTCAATCAACCAGGCTTTTGCTTTTTCTGCGGTGGCGAGATCATCGGTAACACTAAATAATGTCGGGCCGCTGCCTGAAATCCCCGTGGTTAACATACCCAGCTCAGCTAATGCAGCTCGTGCATCGGTATAACCTGGGATCGCTGCGGCACGATATGGCTCAGCTAATACATCTTTAAGCATCTCAATGGCCAATGGGGCATCTTGTTGGTAACTGGCATGAACAAAAGCACTTAAGTAACGACCAAAATCAATGGCGACTGATTTGTCATATTGTGCTGGCAGTAATTCACGCATTTTTGCCGTAGACAATGAAATACCAGGATAGGCTACTACCCAGTACCAGTTATCAAAACTGGGAATAGCGGCACAAGCTTTATTGCTTGCATTAAGCATTAATTGCATGCCACCTAAATAACATGGCGCAACATTGTCATAATGCACACTGCCTGAAATCTTACCTTCAAACTCACCCATTAGCCCTAGCAAAGCTTGCTCATCAAACGGTTTACCAAAATGCTCATTTAACGCATAAAGCGCAGCAACGACCGAGCTCGCACTCGATCCTAAACCACTCCCAACCGGAAGATTTTTTTCTAAACTAATCTTAACGCCATCTTGGCGTTCCAGCTTCTGTAAAAAAAATTCAGCACATTGGTAAACAATATTGTCTTTACCTTCAGCGGGTAATTTATGAGCCCACTGGCCTACTTGGCTAAAATGAACCCCACTGCTAGCCGCACTGATCATCACTCTATCGCCAAGTAATGAGCCATCGATGGGCGCTAGCGCTGCGCCCAGTAAATCAAAACCTACACCTACATTGCCCATTGACGCTGGCGCATACACAGTAAGCATCTCTTGGCTTACCTTTACCGCTTGATTCATAGCCCAACCTCACGAGTCCAGTTTAGGGTTCTTAACACGTCAGCAAAAGCACCTGCTGCGGTAACATCAGTACCGGCACCATAACCTCTAAGCACAAAAGGAATAGGTTGATAATAACGGCTGTAAAACGCAAGCGCATTCTCACCACCTTTAACGCTGTATAATGGATTTGTGGCATCAACCTCAACGATTCTTACATGGCATTGCCCCTCATCGATTTGGCCAACATAACGTAGCACTTTACCTTGGGCTTTAGCCGCGGCGACTCTTTCTGAAATCGCCACATCAAGAGATGCTAGGTTAGCCATAAACTGCTCAACATCACCTGAATCATCAAATGATGCAGGCAGAACTGACTCAACATTAATATCTGAGAGCTCAAGCGGCAACCCTACTTCACGAGCAAGAATAAGTACTTTACGGGCAACATCCATACCGCTTAAATCATCACGAGGATCTGGCTCTGTAAAGCACTTTTCGCGCGCAATAGCAGTTGCTTGAGACAAACTCATGCCCTCATCTAACATGCCAAAAATATACGACAACGAACCAGAAAGAATGCCGTTAAACTTGTGCAACTTATCGCCGGCATAAAGCAGTTTTTTCAAGTTATCAATAACAGGCAAACCTGCCCCGACAGTGGTTTCATATAAAAACTGTCGACGCTGGGCCAATGCCGTTTGGCGTAGTGCTTGATAATAAGCATAATCACGAGTGTTCGACTTTTTATTAGGAGTCACCACATGGAAGCCTGCATTCATGACTTCAATATAACAATCAGAAACCAGTTCGCTAGAGGTACAATCAACGAGAACTGGGTTTAACAATTGCTGTTCTTGACCCCATTCGAGTAACTTAGTTAAATCGTAATCTTGGCCCTTTTCTGCTAATAATGATTGCCATTCATTAAGATCTATCCCCTGGCTATTGAGCAGCATTTGGCGAGAATTGGCGATACCACATACGCGAATACTGATATGTTGTTCTTTTAACATGGCTGTTTGTTGCTTAATTTGATCCAACAATCCAGCCCCTACATTGCCGCTGCCCACTAAAAAGACATCAACATATTGCTGCACATCAAAAAAGGCTTGATGACAGGCACCTATAGCGTGCTTTGTCTTTTTTTGCTGAATAACGGTTGAAATCGAGCGTTCTGATGATCCTTGAGCAATAGCAACAATGTTCACACTCGCTTTAGCTAATGCACTAAAAAACTTAGCGGCTACGCCTTTGTGGGTTTTCATTCCATCGCCAATCAATGACACTATCGACAGGTCTTGACGCTGCTCAATTGGCTCTAACAACTCATTTTTTATTTCAAGCTCAAACTCTTGTTCTAACGCAGATTTGGCTTTGTTTGCCTCATGAGTCGCCACACAAAAACTGATGCTATACTCAGATGAGCTCTGTGTAATAAGCGACACAGAAATACCACTGCGAGAAATGGCCGCTAAAGTACGACTTGCCATCCCCACCATGCCTTTCATTCCTGGACCTGAAACGTTAAACATGGTTTGGTTATCTAAATTAGAAATCGCCTTAACTTGCAACCCTGTTTTATCTGCCTCATTGGACACTAAAGTACCGGGAGCCGAAGGATTGAAGCTATTTTTGATGTAGCAAGGAATGTGATACTGAGCAATAGGCGCAATTGTTTTAGGATGCAATACCTTTGCACCGAAATAAGACAGCTCCATCGCCTCCTGATAACTTAATTGCGACAAAAGTTTAGCATCCGCTACAACACGAGGATCAGTGTTGTACACGCCGTCTACGTCTGTCCAAATCTCACAGCTTGATGCATCTAAACATGCTGCTAATACAGCTGCTGAATAATCAGAACCATTACGCCCTAACGTCACCACATTTCCGTGGGCATCGGCAGCGGTAAAACCAGGCATCACCCAAACACGATATTTATCTAAAGGCAGGTTTGCAAATCGAGGTTTACTCACGCTGATATCAACCACAGACTCTAATGGTTGGCCTTGACCTAAAAACATAGCAACGGGGTCTAATTGTGAAGACGACAGCCCTTTAGCCAGCATAACCTGTTCCATTAATGCTGCGGATAAGCGCTCACCCGTCACCACAATTTGCGCTCGTACGCTGTCAGGACATTCACCAAGCAACTTAATACCATGGAGTTTGTCTTGCCAAACCAACATTTGCGCCGCAAGTTTTGCTGATAATTGTTCAAATTGTTGCGCATTAAGAAGTGAAACAGATGCTTCGGTAAACAAACTGCTAAATACTTGGTTGATGTGGTCTAAAACAGCTTGATAATCTTGTTGGCTAACGGCCAAATCGACCATTTCAAGCAATGCGTTAGTCACTGTAGCAGGGGCAGAAAGTACCGTAGCAACAGATTCTGTAACTGAAGAGTCTGCAATAATATCTGCTGCCATTGAAAAACGAGACCAATTTGCCAGCGAAGTTCCGCCAAATTTCATTACTTTCATTTACTTCTCCCTGCCACCAAAGCATGGTGACCATAATTTAATATTATTGAATTAAAAACAAAAAAGCCCGCTTCTATTGTGGGAAGCGGGCTTGTTGTACAAATCTTTTAGGGTGTAATCAGCCCGCCCCCACTATGGTGATAGTGGTGGTTGTAATGGTAGTAATTACAACGAGCATGATGGTCAACATTAACAATCTCATTTTTATTTTAGCGGCAAATACAGAGTTGCCGCTAAATCAGCTGATACACATTGGGTAACAGAATTGCTTTTTTTACCTAGACTTGTCAACCCCTGCTTACAGTTTATTTGTTAGTTATTTTTAAAAATAAGTTGATTTATATTATTTTCAAACTTCACAGTTTAGCAATAACGACATTCGGTCAGTTTTTTTCTCCCTAAATCGGCTAAAAATCACACTTAACACGGCGCTATAAAATTTAAACATCTGTTTATAATGATTTTTTAAAATATTCAAAAATACGTATCTAACAATTATCACAAAGAGGAACGCGAGATAAACACAAACTGAAACAGCATAGTGACAATGTGCCGCATAAAGTGATTTATTTTCAACATAACCTCAATTTTGACATTTAACTGGCTACAAAATAAAAAAAGCTGTGATTGAATAAGCAAAAACTGATGTTTATCGTCGCAGGCGACTCGTAAAATACGGTATGATGCGCAAATCACGAATTGGAGGCGATATGAAAATTACAAAACATGCAGCGGTCACGATTCATTACCGCTTATCTGATGAGCAAGGTGAATTGATCGAAAGTTCTTTTGAAGGTGAACCAATGGTTTACTTACATGGGACAGAAAACTTAATCCCTGGTCTCGAATCAGTCTTAGAAGGCAAATCCGCTGGCGAAAAAGTAGAAGCCAATATCCCCGCAGCTCAAGGTTATGGTGAGTACCACCCTGGCCTAAAGCAAGAAGTCCCTATCAGTGCTTTTGGTGACATCGAAGATATTATTCCTGGCATGCGTTTTATTGCCGAAACAGAATTAGGTCAACGCCCTGTTCAGGTTACTGAAGTAAAAGATGACGTCATTGTAGTTGATGGTAATCATCCTCTAGCTGGCCAGTCATTAAACTTTAGCGTTGAAGTGATTGCTGTACGTGAAGCGAGTGCAGAAGAGCTTGCACATGGCCATATTCATGCGCAAGGTGGTTGTGGGAGTCACGGACACGATCATGACCATGAACACGGTTCGTGTGGCTCAGAAAAACCAGGGTGTGATGGTAATGGTGGCTGTGGCTGTCACTAATAACGCTGAGTAAAACTCACTCTGCGTCATCAGAAAGATTGAAAAAACAACAAGGCATTGTCTAAGTTCTAGGCAGTGCCTTTCTATTTACGTTATACTTTAATCAGAAAACAACAATTAGTTAGACTTATCCCCATGGTGGAAATGGACAACAAAACCATGATGATCCTTTACTAATTGCCTACTCATATAAAAATTAATACATAGCGACGGAGTGCTTATGTTAATCAAACCAATATACGAACTATTGCCATACAGCTACATGATTGTTGGCACAGCTAGCATATTTTTGCTAGAACCAAGTTACGCCCTTGCGGCTTCAATAGTGGTGTATTTATACGGTGCTCACATCTATAACTTACGCTCTAAAAATCGTCGCACGGATCCCAAGCGCAAACGTAAAGCAGGAGCATTACCTGAGACCTTGTACGGTTTAATGCCTTTTATCTATGTATTTTCGGCGCTCAGTCTTTATCGTTTTTACCCCAAAGATTCGAGCACGCTATTTGCTTTGTGTTTAGCCACCTATGGCGCTTACTTGTTTATGCGACGGTCAAGCTACCGACACCATAAATACCCTAAAGGGATACGGCAATAAACGAGCATAACAATTAAGCCAACAGGCTCTAGTCAAGAATTAACTTTCTGACCTTAGCTCGTTGGCTTGCAGACATATTTTTTAAATAGTTTGAACATCGAGTAATGGTTGCGATACTCACTTGATGTTCTGATGCAATTTGTCGCTGGCTCATTTCACCTGCTAACAATGTTTGAAATACCTGTAATCGCCCTGACACCGCACTGCGCTCTTCTTCTGTTAATAATAATTGAAATAACACTGACAAGTCTTCTTCGTTTGTATGGGTCAATATTTTATCTACAACTAAATTCCAGTTGGCACGCATAATTTTTTCTCTTTGTAGTAATGCCGAAACAGTACAAGTGTATCAATTATTCTCAGTACTTTGCAAAAGTACTCCGTTGATAAGTAGTAAGAAAACTTATCGCATCTAGATATAAAAATTGTGTAGAATAAACCGTGACTGATTGCACATTTATACTAATAACGATATGTAGATCAGACGAAACCAAGTGCTTATGGAACCCTTACTATTACTAGAAAGATGAGAAGGAATATGATGAAAAAGACATTACTTGCCATTGTAGCAACTGCAATAATCATCCCTGCTGCAATCGCTAACAACTTTGAAAAGCCGACTGATGCCATTGAATATCGTCAATCTGCGTTTAGCCTAATTGCATACAACTTTGGTGATATGGGCGCCATGCTCAAAGGCAAAAAGCCATTTGACGCAGGTGTATTTAGTGCTCGTGCAGACAATGTAGCAGCACTTTCTAAGCTCCCTCATGAAGGCTTTATTGATGGAACCGATACAGGTGACACTGAAGCGTTAGCTAAAATTTGGCAAGACAAAGCAGACTTCGATAGCAAAATGACAGCATTTAAAGATAACGCTGCAGCATTGGCCGTTGCCGCTAAATCAAGTGACCAAAACCAAATCAAACAAGCTTTTGCTAACACGGGTAAAAGCTGTAAAGGTTGTCATGACGTTTACAAAAAAGATTAATAAGTACTAGAACAATCTAAAAAATAAAGCCCGTTATGGGCTTTATTTTTATCATCGCAAAAATGCTGATCTACAAAAAGCTCACCACAGGCCCTAACAGTAGCAACCAAATACCAGCAAACAACAACGCCACTATCACCAATGCTAACCAAGGTGAGCGTAATGCAGGCGCAGTTACTTGACCACTCACATATTTATAACCACTAAACATCGCCTTAACTAGATTTTCGCCTTTAACCACGTGCACAATCACAGCAGCCACGTGCAATACAACTAAACCTAAAATCACATTAAAATTTGTTTTATGCAACCAAGTTAGCCAATTGGCAGTATCAGAAGACACTAGATGAATTAACGGGCCTTCTGTAAAAATCTCATCTGTGGCAAATAAGCCCGTTGTTAATTGCAACATTATCAATCCAAGTAAGGCAAATACCATATAGGCACCCAAAGGGTTATGCCCTAAAGAACGGGGTTTAGGCTTGGTCAGTGCATATTGAATGACTTTTTTAGGCCCAACAAAAAAATGGCTAAACTTAGCCGTTTCACTGCCTATAAATCCCCAAACCAGCCTAAATAAAATCAGCGTCATTAACACATAGGCCAATACTTGATGCCATTGCATTTCACCAATTTCGGCGGTCCACCACAAGCCAGCCAGTAAGCCAACCATAGACCAATGGAATAATCGAATTGGAAAATCCCACACCTTTATTTTTTGCTGTTCTATACTCATTGATAACTGCCTATAACCATTTGCTTACGGAGATTATAATCCAAATCTGTGTCAGATTTTGCTGCTTTAGGAAAAAAGACTCAGGCAGTGTCAAGCGCTGATTTATCGTGCTCACACAATGGTGGATAAACGAACAGCTAACTCTGTTTTATAAGCTAACTCTGTTTTATAAGCTAACTATGTTTTATAAGAGTGGAGTAACAAGAGGAGTAAAACAAACGCAGTAACAATGCAGATTTTAGTAGCTTACCCGACGTTGTAAATAGTGCAATAAATACACAAAAAAGTTAATAGAGTATCAACTTATTCATTCAAATATGAGCTGTTCTGCTGCGTAATACAAGCACATTTTGCCATTTTTTAGTTAAAAATGCCTAAGAGATCAAATATGCAGCAGTCAAAAATAAACACAGGCAAAAATGTGATTTAGATCACGATTTTTATGTTCAACCTTGGTAACCTGAAGTCAAGCAAACAACAAGAAGGTTCTAAATATGCTGAAAATCACTAGCAAACAACTTGAAGTCACTGCCCTTATCCGCGAACGCATTGAAGGAAGATTAGAAAAACTATCTCGACACGATATTCAATTAATTAATCCGCACGTTATTATCACACAAGAAAAGCAACTGTTTAAAATTGAGGCTTCGGTTGGATTACCTAGTGGAGATTTATTTGCCCAGGCGAAAAGTGAAAACCTATACGCAGCGATTACTGCAATGGGACAAAAGCTGGAAAAACAGCTAAACCGCCTGACTCACAAACCCCATGCTCAACGACATGTGTCATTACCCAATGACACAGATGACGAGTTTGAGTATGTCTATAAGGAGGAAAACGCAGCTTGATGTTATTTACTATTAACCAGCGCACCTTCGGGTGCGCTTTATTTTGTCAGCAATTCATCCTTGTTGAGTAAAATTACATTGACAGGTTAACCCAGTAGCTTTAGTTTTAATCCATGAACACAAAAATATTCAGCCTTTTTATTTTCTTTTTTACTCAGCCCACCCATGGAGGCGGATTTTCTGTGTAAAAACGAAAATGAAAATTCCAAAGCCTCCCAATTGGGAGGCTTTTTTGTATTATAAATACTGTTGTATCCAACCTACATCAGTCTGTTGCGTCACATTGAGGTTAATATGCAAAAACCACCAGAGTTAAGTCAAACTCGTGAACAAATAACAGCCTTAGATAAATCGTTATTAGAGTTGCTGTCTAAACGTCGTCAATTGAGCTTAAATGTGGCGCGCAGTAAAGAAATCGATGTCAGACCAATACGAGACACCCAAAGAGAAAAAGAACTCCTAGAACGCTTAGTGCAGCAGGGGCGGGAGCAAGGGCTTGACGCACACTTTGTTCTGTCTCTATATCAAAATATCATTGAAGATTCAGTTTTATTTCAACAAACCTACCTGCATGGCCGGGCTAATCCTGATACTCAAAAACAACAATATACCGTTGCCTATTTAGGCGCGCGAGGTTCTTACTCCTATTTAGCAGCCACTCGCTATTGTTCACGCCGTCAAGTAGACATGATTGACTTTGGTTGCCAAAGTTTTGATGACATCGTCAACGCAGTAGAATCAGGCCATGCTGATTACGGTTTTTTACCCATAGAAAATACCTCGTCAGGTTCAATCAATGAAGTGTATGACGTACTTCAACACACCACATTATCCATTGTGGGTGAAACCACCATCGAAGTTGGCCACTGTTTACTGACAAAACCTGATAGCAAGATAAGTGATATCAAAACCATTTACGCTCATCCGCAGCCTATTAGCCAATGTAGTCGTTATTTAAGTCAGTACCCTCATATTAAACTTGAGTATTGCTCCAGTAGTGCAGAAGCGATGACAAAAGTAATTGAAGCTGATAATAACACTGTGGCCGCCATTGGTAGTGCTGAAGGTGGAGCACTTTATCAATTAGTAGCGTTAGAAAAAGGATTGGCTAATCAAAAAATAAATCAAAGCCGTTTTATCGTGGTTGCCAGAAAAGCATCTGCTGTTCCATCGCAGCTGCCGGCAAAAACTACATTGATTATGGCAACAGGTCAAAAGCCAGGTGCGCTCGTTGAAGCGCTATTGGTATTAAAGGCACATAACTTAAACATGAGCAAACTGGAATCTCGCCCTATTCCAGGTACTCCATGGGAAGAGATGTTTTATTTGGACATTGATGGCAACTTAGCTACTCGCGAAGTACAGCAGGCAATTAAAGAGCTTGAGCGATTAACACGCTTTATTAAGGTGTTAGGATGTTACCCTTGTGAAACGGTTAAACCCACTCAATTATCTCAAGCACAATTGCTGATAGAGCCAGACAGTTCTAAACAAGAGCCCGTAAAAACTCAACCTAACAATCAAGCAAAACATGCTAGAGCTTATAAAGCCCAGGATACACAGTTAATTTGTCAGCATTTTCAACTAGGTGCTGGTCAATTTAGTGCACTGCAACAAATTAATTTACCAATAGACAATACCGTACTGGCAACCCAGGCAAAACTGATTAAAGAATCGGGTTTTCAAGCAATACTGCTTAATGACTTAAAAAATCAATTAAATGAGCAACAGCTAAAGCAACACGTTCAAGTCATTGAACAAGCCGGTCTTCTTTGCGTAATGCAAATTGAGCAAGAGCAAGAGTTCGTTTTAGCGAGTCCATTAGCTGACATGTTAATACTGGCGGGTAAACAAATGTATAATCCGGACATGCTAGCGTTAATTGGTTCGGTGAATTTGCCGGTAATATTAGAGCGAAATACAATGGCGAGTATTGATGATTGGTTAAGCGCCGCTGATACGGTTCTTAGCCACGGCAATCAACAACTTGGATTGTGCGAGTCGGGGGTTAGAAGTTTCACTCATCCTGAACAGCTCAACCTGGACCTAGCGGGTATTGTTGAAGTGAAATCGCGCAGTCATTTGCCCGTGATTGTGAATACCAGTTTTTGTATCAACGAAGCATTATTACCTAATCATGCCAATGCCATTAAACAACTCAAAGCTGATGGTATTGTGCTACTGCATCATGATGAGAGTTCTCAAGCAGACATTATTCATGCCTTGTATCATAATCTGAGTACTTAACCCACTTGAACATAAAGTAAAACGCCATAAAAAAAGCCGAAATGACTTTCGGCTTTTTTATTTGGGGATTAAAAAATTTAAACAGCTATTCCATCATTAAGGCTTATCCAGCCTTTAAATATTCGGTAACTAAACCAGCTAACGCCAAGCAAATACATAGGTACGCTTAACCACAATGGGCTGGTCCAATAACCCGCAATAAAAAATGGGCATAAACCAATTATACTTATACGTTGCCAACGTAAATGGCTGGCTAGCACTGAGTCTGGATTAACATTTTTTTGAATTAAATTAACCCATAGGCTCAATAAAACAGGCACAAAAAATAATGGGAAAGCACTCATTAAGCCGTAAAGAAAATGCCCAAGGGAATTATCTTCAACCTGTTGTATAGGCAACATATTCGATGGCGTCATCGACATGGTTCTCCTCCAAAGGCAAATTTTTGATGCAAGCTAAAATAAATAAACCAACAAGTTCAGTATATCTTATTAGCTAAACATAAGCCTTGTGTCACGGTTTAGCAATAATTTGAACGATTAAAAATCATTAACCTGCTTTCATATCATTAACAGACTGTAACATGGCACGGCTTTCATGTTGAAACTGCGGTGCGAAATCGCCAAACCATTTTGCAACACGTTGAAATTGCTCTACAAACTCTTGTCTGTTACCCGACTTTAGCATGGCAAGCGCATCACGATAGTTATCTAAATAATCACTAATTGCGTGCAAACTACCTTCTTGGGCAAAAATAATATCGGCATAAAGTTCAGGATCTTGAGCAAATAGTCGGCCAACCATAGCAAGCTCTAAGCGATAAATAGGAGAACTAAACTGCAACAAATTATCAATATCGGCTTCCTCTTTACAGAGGTTTAAACCATAAACAAATGTCGAAAAATGGCGCATTGCTTGAACAAGTTGCATTGCATTATCATGACGTTCGGCTTGTGCTTCAACAATACGCGCCCCCCAGATTTCAATTTGCTGTAATAGCCATTGATAGGCATCTGATTGACGCCCATGGCACACCACCACAACTTGTTTAGCTAGGCTGCCTACATCTGGGCCAAACATTGGGTGTAACCCCACTACCGGCCCTTTATGAGCGTCAAGCATGGCAGCCAGTGGTTTCTCTTTTATGGAGGTTAAATCCGCTAAAATACACTGTTCAGGCAAATGGGTTAACTTTTCGCGGATAACTTCACAGGTGACATTAATCGGTACAGTAACAATGACTAGGCCAGCACCATCAAAAATTGCATCAGCATGTTGCCAATCATTTTTGTCCAGGCTTTTAACCTTATAGCCAGATAACTTCAGCATCTGGCTAAAAAGTTGTCCTAACTTGCCTTCACCGCCCACAATCACAACATGCCCTAAATCTTGCTTAATTTGCTTAAAGCCGACATCCTTTTCATTAAGATACGATTCACGCATTAATCGACGCAAAATATCTTCAATTAATTGCGGCGAAACATTCATGTTTTCAGCTTCGGCGCGACGCTTAGCTAGCATAGATGCTTCACGTTGTGGAGCATAAATTGGCACACCAGCTGAGTGCTTAACGGCTCCAACTTGAGCCACTAAATCTAAACGTTTTCGAAGTAAATGTAACAATTGCTGATCTACACCGTCTATTAGATCACGTAAATTCTCAAGATCAGCAGTAGTCTTTTCGTTCATATTCTTATCCATTAACCATTGGCGACCTGTAGCATATCGAATCGCGTCGGTAAAACTGCAGACAACTGGTTAGCGCCTTGTCGTAAAATCGTTTCAGTTGTTTCCCAATCAATACAGGCATCGGTTACAGAAACACCGTATTTAAGCTCTGATAATGGCTTATCTGAACTTTGATTGCCTTCATTGATATTGCTCTCAAGCATAACACCAATGATCGATTTATTGCCTGCTTCAATTTGGTTAAATACATCTTCACAAACATTTTTTTGACGTAAATGGTCTTTAGAGGAATTACCGTGACTGCAATCAACGACTAAACGAGCATTAAGTTTGGCCTTGTGAATTTGTGCTTCACATTCTGCCACGCTAGCTGCGTCATAATTGGGTACAGAGCCACCACGTAAAATAATATGACCATCTGGATTACCTGCAGTTTGCAATAATGACACTTGGCCTTCTTGGTTTATTCCCATAAAACGATGGCTGCTCGCAGCTGACTTTAATGCATTAATTGCTACATCTAATTTACCATCCGTGCCATTTTTAAAACCTACAGGCATCGATAAACCTGAGGCCATTTCACGGTGGGTTTGCGACTCAGTTGTACGCGCGCCGATAGCAGACCAGGTCACGAGCTCTGAAAGATACTGCGGGCTAATAGGATCTAATGCTTCTGTAGCAATTGGAAGCTCAAGTTCAGCTAACCAAATCATCAGCTCGCGCGCCATCCTTAAACCCTTTTCAACATCAAATGACTCGTCCATATCTGGGTCATTAATCAAGCCTTTCCAGCCAACTGTTGTGCGTGGCTTTTCAAAATAAACACGCATTAAAATATAGAAATCATCACTGAGTTCATCATGAAGTTTTTTTAGCTTTAATGCATATTCTTTCGCGGCATCAATGTCATGAATAGAGCACGGACCGGTAACGACTAACACTCGGTTATCACGTTTATGAACAATATCTGCCACTTGTTTACGCGCATTGAGAATATACTGATAAGCATGACTCGATAAGGGTAATTCTTGCTTTAATTCTGCTGGCGTTACTAATACTTGTTCTGAACTAATGTGCACATTGTTAATCGTATCTTGTTGCATACTCATTACTCTCTTATGACTGCTGGCCTAGACCACACGTAAACTGTTATTTTGTTATTGATGTATTTTTGTAACGCTACACCATTACACCTTTTAAGCAACTATGCCTGCGCTCACATCAGAGATCAAGGCTTATTTAAGTAAATGATTAAAATTAATTAAAATGCAGATAATGTTAAATAGAAGTGAATGAGATATGCCTCATTTTGGTTGTAAGCAAGAGTAATACCAATTCCACTAATTATCTGGTCATTCAGCGGGAATTCTGTGCCTTCTAGGCAAGTAATAGGATTGTAGGCATAGTTGCTCTACGTCAAAATACTATTAAGCAGCATAGAAGGCACAGAAA
>NZ_BMII01000015.1 GCF_014641855.1 Shewanella inventionis | reverse complement strand
ACTGGGTTTTGGATGCTTCAATGGGTGAAGACCATTGCCAGATTTATCAAAATCATGCAGCAGAGAATTGGTCATTATTACGCAAACTATCGTTAAATATGCTCCGCTCAGAATCATCTAAGGGAAGTATCCCGATGAAACAAAAACGAGCATGGATGAAACCTGAGTATTTAGAAAAAGTGTTAAGGGCAGGATTTACCAGTTTGCTTGAAATTTAATCACTCATGTGGTCGCCCTGGCAGATTACCTTGCTCTAAGATGCGGTGAATAAATTTATAACTACCTCAAAACAACTTGTTGTCGTGCAGTAATGTACCATCGATATTGTATATAATATTTCATCAGAGTTAGCCTCCTTAATCGTATTCACGAAAAATTCAAAGAGTATTTCAATCTAAAATAACACAAATTACTCAAATCCCATTTATATGTTGATCAGGCTAAAGTATGATGATGTTATAAATTTGTGAGGGATTATAAGTTTTAAGGATTTTTGACTGTCTTTTTCGATTCATTATTTTTGCAAATAAGATATAGCGCATATAAATGGATCGTGCTCAATGACAGTCAAGATACCGAGCGTTATTCTATAAAAAGAATCTTACTTATAATGGTGCCTCAACGATGTTTGATTTATCGATAAAAAAAATGCTCCAAATTACAATTACTCTGTCCTTATTGGCTTTAGTGATTTTGATTTCGGTCAGTAATATTCAACAATCCCATATTTATGAAGGCGTAAAGAACGAAGAAGCACAGGTTAATGCTATTTTCGCACTTAAAGACACGCGTTATTTTGTAGTGCAAATTCAACAGTTTTTAACCGATGTTGGCGCTACCAAAAGCGACGAAGCCAAAGCTGAAGCATTAGACAGCCTAAATAGTGCGCTAGAAAACCTTGATTTATTGATTGCTGTTGCGCCAGATGTCGGTCAAAGAGCGCAAGAGATTAAACGCAAAGTAAATGATTTGCATGCCTCTGGCGTTAACATGGCTGATGCTTATTTGACTCAAGGTACTGAGGCCGGTAATCACCTTATGAAAGGTGCGGGTGGTTTTGATGAAGTGTCATCTAACCTTGCTGATGATTTAGATTTACTGGCAGCTGAAATTGATGGCAAGTTTGATGCCGCAGTTGAAGAGACCTTGTTAGCAACAGAATCTGCCGCGAGCGTACAATTGTGGGGAAATATCGGCCTAGGTGTGTTTCTGACCATTATTTTATTGATGCTCTACCGCAAGATTGTTAATCCATTGAGAATATTAGATGATTCGATGCGTAATATCGCCTCGGGTGCGAAAGATTTAACGGTCAAACTTGATGATTTTGGTAATACTGAAATTGCTAAAGTCGCGCGTAGCTTTAACTTGTTTGTACGCCAAATACGCGAGTTAATTATTGATTTTAATGATAACAGCCAGCAATTAGGCGCTGCGAGTGTGCAATTAACCTCGTCAAGCAATGAAACCTTAGGCGGAATGCAGCGTCTACAAAGTGAAACAGAACAAGTGGCTACAGCAATGAATCAAATGCAAGCCACAGTGATTGAAGTGGCTAACAATGCTGAATTAGCAGCGCAAGCGGCTAAAGACTCAGATACTCAAGCGGTGCAGGGCGATAAAGTGGTCCAGCTTACCATTACCTCAATTGAGGAGTTAGCCAATGGTGTTGAGCACGCTGCAACGGCATTGCATCAGCTTGAAAAAGATACCGATAATATTGGCAGTATATTAGAGGTAATCCGCAGTATTTCTGACCAAACAAATTTATTAGCTCTAAACGCAGCAATAGAAGCTGCCCGCGCGGGTGAACATGGTCGCGGCTTTGCGGTTGTGGCGGATGAGGTTCGAACGTTATCCAAGCGTACTCAAGATTCGACTAATCAAATTCAACAAATGATTGGCCAATTACAAAATGGTGTTAAAGATGCTGTGACGGTTATGGACGCAAGTCGCCAGCAAGCATTTAAAAGCACAGAACAAGCTGCACAAGCGGGTGAGGCGCTCAGTAAAATCACTCAATCGGTTGCCACAATATCGAATATGGCAACTCAAATTGCAACCGCTGCAGAAGAACAAACCGCTGTGACCGATGAGATTAATCGTAATATTGTCAATATCAGTGACGAAGCTGGATTAACGGCATCGAACGCGCAGCAATCTTACAGTGCCAGCATACAAGTTGATGGATTGTCACAGCAATTACGGGGACAAATTGCTCAATTTAAAACGGATTAATTTGCATACCTAAAACAAAAATGCCTGTTATCACTAACAGGCATTTTTTATTGGATTAATATCGATGACTTGGTATTAACATTCAACGATATTAACGGCCAAACCACCTTTGGCGGTTTCCTTGTACTTGCTGCGCATGTCTTTGCCTGTGTCCATCATGGTTTTGATGACTTTGTCTAACGACACTTTGTGGTTACCGTCGCCGCGCAGTGCCATGCGTGAGGCATTAATGGCTTTTACCGCGCCCATTGCATTGCGTTCAATGCAAGGAACTTGTACAAGGCCGCCAACAGGATCGCAGGTTAACCCCAGATTATGCTCCATTCCAATTTCTGCAGCGTTTTCAACGTGCTCAACCGTGCCGCCCATAATTTCAGTTAAGGCACCTGCTGCCATTGAGCATGCAACACCAACTTCGCCCTGACAACCGACTTCGGCGCCAGAAATAGAGGCATTTTTCTTATATAAAATACCAATAGCAGCTGCGGTAAGCAGATAACGGCTACAAACATCAATATCGACTTCTTGGACAAACATATCGTAATAGCACAATACCGCAGGAATAATGCCCGCTGCGCCGTTTGTTGGTGCGGTAACAACTCGATCGCCAGCGGCATTTTGCTCGTTAACCGATAATGCAAATAAATCGACCCAATCCATTGCGGTTAATGGATCAGTGTTATTACGTCCTTCGGCTTTTAAGCGACGATAAAGTGCAGGGGCTCGACGACGTAATTTTAACCCACCAGGTAAAATGCCTTCTTTTTGATAACCCCGTTCAACGCAGTTTTTCATGGTTTGCCAAATTTTCCATAAACCTTGTTTGATTTCATCTTCACTGGCAATACTGAGTTCATTTGACATCATCAACGATGAAATGCTTAAGCCGTTATCGCAGCACAATTGTAGTAATTGTGATGCGCTGTTGAAATCATAGGGCGCTTGCTCTATTGGGGTTGCGGGTGAAGCATTACGTTGGGTGATTTCGTCTTCATCTAAAATAAAACCACCACCTACTGAATAATAGGTGCGCTGATAAATGCATTCGCCATTAGATAAGGCGTACAGTGTCATGGCGTTTGCATGTGCAGGCAAGGTTTTACGGCGGTGATAAGTAATGCCTTCTTCACGGGTAAATTTGACTAAACGCCCGTCTGCTAGGGTTAATTGTTGGGTTTTAGAAACAGTGTCTAAAATCTCATCAATACTGTCGGTGTCGACAGTTTCAGGATCTTCACCCATTAACCCCAAAATAACGGCTTTACCTGTGCCGTGGCCTTTGCCTGTTTGGCCTAAAGATCCAAATAATTCGGCTTGTAATTCATCGGTTTTATCCAATAAATTATTGTCTGCAACATGTTGAATAAAAATTTTGCCGGCCTTCATTGGGCCCACTGTGTGTGAGCTTGAAGGACCAATACCAATTTTGAACATGTCAAATACGCTAATCATTTTGTGTAACCCTTGCTGAGTCGTTTATTGTTTTCGTTATTAGTGAGTATAATCGTCCTGTATGATCTTGGCCGTTTATCTCTATTGTTGGCAGAGTATCCCACAGTTTGATGCAGCATAGTTCATTAGATTTTTTTATGCATAATTTTCACATTAGCTTGTCTTATCTTGCTCAATATTTAAAAGTTTTTATGGGCAACAAAGTGTATTAGGGGAACAGTTTGAGCTATTTAATGATGGATTTAGCCGGATTAACAGTATCTCAGCTAGAAGCTGAGCAACTACGCCACCCTAAAGTGGGTGGTATTATTTTATTTAGTCGCAATTTTGAAAATAAAAGTCAGTTAATTGAATTGGTTAAGCAGATCCGCAGCATTCGGCCTGAATTATTAGTTGCCGTTGACCACGAAGGTGGTCGAGTGCAGCGGTTTCGTGATGGCTTTAGTGCCATTCCGGCCATGGGCGATATTTTACCTGCGGCAAACATGGATTTAACATTAGCAAAACAATGGGCGAAAGAGTGTGGCTTTTTAATGGCAATAGAGCTTTTGGCTTGCGACATTGATTTAAGTTTTGCACCTGTTTTAGACGTAAATGGCATAAGTGAAGTGATTGGCACTCGCAGTTTTAGCCCTGAGCCTGAGGTTGTCAGTGCATTAGCTGAACAGTTTATTGTTGGGATGAATGACGCAGGTATGGCTGCTGTGGGTAAGCACTTTCCTGGTCATGGTAGTGTTGCTGCCGACTCACACATTGCGATGCCTGTGGATCCTCGGCCAAAAGAAGTGGTAGAGGCCTTTGATATGCTGCCTTTTAAGCAATTAATTGCTCAACATCAATTGCAAGGTGTGATGCCTGCTCATGTGGTTTATTCTGCTATTGATCCTAACCCTGCTGGTTTTTCACCGTATTGGCTGCAAACGGTATTGCGTAACCAGTTAGCATTTAATGGGGTTATTTTTTCTGACGATTTAGGCATGAAAGGCGCAAGTTTTGCTGGTGATTATCTTGGTCGGGCCAAAGCGGCACTTGATGCCGGGTGTGACATGATTTTAGTGTGTAATGATCCGGTAGGGGTAAGCACGTTATTGACTGATTTTGTTTGGCCAGCTGATGAGCCATTACATACGGCATTAGCACTTAAAGGTAAGCCTGAGCAGGTGCGCCGTGCCTTAGCACAGCAGGAGCGAATTCTCGCCGCTCAGCAGTTAGTTAACCTCTGCTCTAGATAATAAACGCCTTTCAAACAGCTCTTTAGCCTGCTAATAAATGACAAGCTTGAAAGTGGTGAAAGGTAAGGTGTCAATTTTAAATTGCATAAATCAACGCCAATCCCGAGCTTAGGTGATGTAAACAAAAAAACCGGATGATGGCATCCGGTTTTTTGTATTTACAGTGCATTAACCTGCGTATGGTTGAGGCTGATTTTGAGGTTCATGACCCGTTAAATCAATGGGTTTAACGCTAGTGGGTTGTGCCATTTTACGAATTTGCATCACAATCCCCATTTGCGGGTGATCAAAATAATGCAATTCGCCACTGCGTACGCGACGATTTTGAATTAATGGAATACTTTGCAGATAAGGGGCTAATTGTTTTGTGCCTTCAATTTCCAGCGCTGAGTATTCATTAAAGGCTGCTGGCGCTGTCTCAATCATTTTTTGGGTGGGTTTACGCAAAGCCAAATTATTTTCAACATACAAGTAATGGCTTAAGTAGATATTGATTGACCCATCAAGCTCCCATACAGGATTGATTTTAGGGGCATCATATAACCCACCTAACGAGCTATAATCACCCGTTGGCATGGTATTCGTTTCGGCTTGCTTTTTAACGCCTAAACCATGGTAATTAAAGGTATTTGAAAAATCTTTACCGCCAAAAATGCGTACTGGTTTGGCCGCACGACGTGATTGCATATTTTGCTGCCAGGTTAAATGGACCAGGCCTTTAACATAGGGCTCACGGCTTAAAGTGCGAATGATATCTTTAAATTGGCTTTGACTTTGTGCAAGCAAAACCGGACCTTGACCAAGATAGGCTGATTGTGGGTTAGCTGCACCTACATGCAGAGGCACTTCACTTGGGTGCGTTGCCATGTTGTTGCTGACTTTAGGGTCGTTACACTGAGTGGTGTCGCTGGCCCAATCGGTAGACGAGCAACCATTAAGCCCAACAGCAACACCTGTAATGTCGGTGCTGATCACAGGGGTAATAATGTCGACTGTGTTGTTGGCCAATTTTGGCGGCGAAGCGTCTAGCCATTTTTCAACCGAGGCGGTTTGGCGTTCAAATATAAATACTTCCACTTCAAACCATGATTCACCATGGGCTGAAATGCTGTGGGATAGCGCTGTGATAGCGGCGATAGATATCGCAATTTTACGAAGCACTATTTGTCTCCAGTTTGATGTTTAGCGAACTGTTCAAGCAAGGTGTTGACTAATTCAAGTCGTTCTTTGCTTGTTTCAGCAGGAATGTTGAACTTTAACTTATTTGGCCCGTCCATTCGATAGATTTGTGGTTGGTTTTGCAACAAACCAATAATAAACATAGGATCGACGCAGTTTTCTTGGCCAAATTCGACACTGCCACCTTTGGCATGCATTTCAATTTTAGTGATACCTAGTGCGGTTGCCTGATGTTTAAACAAGGTAATAGCCATTAAATTGCGGGTTGGGTCAGGTAACATGCCAAAGCGGTCGATAAATTCAACCTTGAGCTCGTCGAGCATGTTATCGTTTTCGCAGTTGGCTATGCGCTTATAAAGTGATAAACGCATATTCACATCACTGACATAGTCTTCTGGCAGTAGAGCTGGAATGCGTAAGTCAATTTCTGCTTTGGCACTCATCATGTAGGCGAGCGACGGCTCTTTGCCTTCTTTTAAGGCTTTTACCGCAGATTCGAGCATTTCCATGTATAAGCTAAAACCAATTTTTGAAATGTGGCCGCTTTGCTCATCACCGAGTAATTCGCCTGCGCCGCGAATTTCTAAATCTTGGGTGGCAAGCATAAAGCCGGCGCCAAGATCTTCTAATGCGTCGATGGCTTCTAGGCGTTTACGGGCGTCTGTTGTCATGCGTTTAGGGTGCGGAGTCATCATGTAGGCATAGGCCTGGTGGTGTGAACGCCCAACACGGCCACGTAATTGGTGTAGCTGGGCTAAACCAAACATGTCTGCACGATCGATAATAATGGTGTTGGCGCTTGGTACGTCAATGCCGGTTTCTATGATGGTGGTACACACCAATACATTGAAGCGCTGGTGGTAAAAGTCTGACATGACTTTTTCGAGATCGCGCTCGCGCATTTGTCCGTGAGCGGTGACGACACGGGCTTCAGGGAGTAAATCACGAATGTTTTGTGCTGTTTTTTCGATAGTGTCGACATTGTTGTGTAAGTAATACACCTGACCACCACGCAGAATTTCACGCAGTATGGCCTCACGAACCGTAGCTTGGTCGTATTCGCGAACAAAGGTTTTTACGGCTAAGCGTTTAGCGGGTGGTGTAGCGATAATCGATAAATCGCGCATGCCCGACATGGCCATGTTTAGGGTTCGCGGAATAGGCGTGGCGGTTAGCGTTAAAATGTCTACGTTAGCCCGTAATGCTTTAATTTTCTCTTTTTGACGTACACCAAAGCGGTGCTCTTCGTCGATAATCAGTAAGCCTAGGTTGTCAAAGTTTGCCTCGGCTGACAACAATTTATGGGTGCCGATTAAGATGTCGACTTTACCTGCTGATAATTGCTCAACAATACTGTTTTGCTCTTTAGTTGTTCTAAAGCGCGACATGACGTCGACGACGATTGGCCAGTCGGCAAAACGGTCTTTAAAGTTTTCAAAATGTTGTTGGGCAAGTAGGGTGGTTGGCACTAGCACTACCACTTGTTTGCCGGCATTTACGGCGACAAAAGCGGCGCGCATGGCAACTTCTGTTTTACCAAAACCCACATCACCACACACTAGGCGGTCCATGGCCAGTGGCGCTTGTAAGTCTGCTAATACTGCGTGAATAGCCGATTCTTGGTCGACGGTTTCTTCAAATGGGAAACCTTGACTAAACTGGGCGTACTCTTGCTCATCGATTGTCATTGCTTCACCGGGGCGAGCCTGACGCCTTGCATATACATCCAGTAATTCTGCTGCGACATCGCGAATACGCTCGATGGCTTTTTTCTTGGCTTTGGCCCAGGTTTCGTTGCCTAATTTATTGAGGTGAGCTTCACCTTCGCCACTGGCGTTAAAACGGCTGATTAGGTGTAGTGACGACACGGGGACATAGAGTTTATCGCCGCCTGAATATTCAAGTTTTAAGTATTCGGCAACCAGTCCACCTGTATCAAGGGTTTCTAAACCTTGATACAAGGCAACGCCATGCTCTAAATGCACTATGGGCTGGCCAACTTTGAGTTCAGCTAAGTTTTTAACTAATACATCCGAGCTGACTTGTTTTTGCTTTTCGCGTCGGCGTTGTTGTGAGATCCGTTGGCCGAACAACTCGGTTTCGCAAATAACACTGACAGGCCCTTTGGGAACATCCGTTAACACGCACCCACGACTCAGCGGCGAAACGATTAAGCCTATGCTGTCTTTGGCGTCAAGGTACTCATTTAAATGAGCAAACAGTTTAGGCTTAATGCCAATTTTGGCAAACAGCTCAAGCAATGCTTCGCGACGACCTTCTGACTCGGCACTGAACAGTAACTGTGCATGGCCTGCACTGTATTCTTGTAATGCATGCAATGGCTGTTTGAGTTTGTGATTGGCATTGATGTCTGGCAGTTTTTCAACATTGGCGACCAGAGCATGTGCTGGCAAATCGATAGCGGCTAATGGCTGCCCTGCGTTATCTGTGTCATTTGTATGAGGCTGCTGAATAATTTGCGTACGAGTTAAGGGTTTAAATGCGGCAAATAATTCATCTTGCAGCAGGTAAAGCTCTTTGGGCGTTAAGAGTGGCCTGAGTGGGTCGATGCGTCGATCTTCATAGCGTACGCTAACTTCATGTAAATGCTGTTGACTGGCTTTTTCGATATCACCGAGTGTGATGAGTTGGCTGTTTTGTGGCAAATAGTCAAATAAGGTTGCCGTGTCATCAAAAAACAAAGGTAAGTAATTTTCAATACCTGCGGGCATTAAATTACGGCTCACTAATTGATAAACGGATTCAGCTTCTTTAGAAATAACCTCAAAACGGCGGCGATAGCGTTGTCTAAAGCCTTCGATGGCATTGCTGTCTGTTGGAAATTCTTTTGCGGGTAGCATGCGAATGGCGTCGCGTGCCATGCCTGAACGTTGAGTGTCTACATCAAAAAAACGGATTGATTCGACTTCATCATCAAATAGTTCAATGCGCAGCGGTTGGCGTGAACCTGTGGGAAAAATGTCGATGATAGAACCGCGAATAGCAAACTCGCCGTGTTCGTATACTTGTTCAACGAGATGATAGCCTGTGTCGGTTAGGTGTTGCCGCGCTTGTTGTAAGCTGTAGGTGTCGCCTTTATTGAGTACCATCACATTGGCGGTCATAAACGATTTGGGCGGCAGGCGAACCATTAGGGTGTTTACCGGCACAATCACCACATTATGCTGGCTTTGGCCAATGTTGGCTAAGGTTTCTAAACGTTGTGATATTAAGTCTTGATGCGGTGAAAAGTTGTCGTAAGGTAAGGTTTCTCTGTCTGGAAACAAGCACACATTAATATTGCTGTTTTGCAACAAATAGCTTAATTCGACTTCCAGTGACAGGGCACTCGGCGTGTCATGGGTGACTATGATGCTGGTGCCCGAATGTTGTTGAATTAATTTGGCTAAGGTGATGGCTTGAGAAACCCCACCTAATGTTGCCAAAGTTTGCATTTGTTGGCCTTTTTTTACACTCGGCGGCGTGAGTACACTATATTGTTTCATTAAAATCTTTTTCAGTTCCGTTTGCAGTCAATTTGTATTGAAACGCATGAGGTTAACGTCGTTGCTTATCAATATGTTGTTTACGCTTTTTAAGCATTTTTTGTTGTACGGCTAAGCTGGCTTTGACGAGCTGTTCGATATCGTCTTCAAGAATTTGGCTAAATTCAAGTTCACATTGCCACTGTGGCGCACTGTCATCATCCTGGGGAATTTGATGGCACTGCATGACTTGGCAAATGCATAATAAGGCGACGACTTCTGCGTGCAAATAAATATGGGTTTTGTAGTATTGCCCTGGGGTGAGTTCAAATGAGCTGGTGATGTTGATACCACTGCCACCAAATTGGTTGCCTTTAACGTGTTTGCCTTCTTGTACTTCTTTTTCGAGTACATGTTGTAGTACTAAGTCGACTTTGCGTGATTGCAGTTTTAAAAAATCAACTACCGCTTTGGCGTCATTATCTAAATTACGTAATTGCAGTAAGCAGCTGGCTTCGAGACTTTTGACCTCAGTTAACAATTTTAAGCCAACAGATTGCATGTCTTTGAGCTCATCTTCGCTCGGCAAACCTTTACTTGCATCCCATAATGATAAGTAAGCATTAAAGCTATGAGGCACACTAAAATAAGAATTGCTGTCAGGTATCAAGGTTTGCCTCTTTATTTATCACTCTAATAACCCTATTATCGTGCCCAACTTAATGATTTAGCAAGTCATACGCATAGGCTTGTTGGTTTCATGCCCACAATTTGCTTGTTTGTCAGACTAATACGCTGTGATTAGCGCATAGGATTAGTATTTTTTTATGAATTTCGGATTTTCGTTTTTTATCGGTTATCGTTACTGGCGTGCTCGAAAGGCTAATGCTTTTGCGTCTTTTATTACCTTTTTTGCGGTTTCAGGTATTTTTTTAGGCGTTGCAGCATTAATTGTGGTGAGCTCGGTGATGAATGGCTTAGAAGGCCAATTAAAAAACCGCATTTTAGGTGCTGTGCCTCAGCTTACATTAATTAACGAGACTGGTTTTAATGATTGGCAATCACTTAGCGAACGGGTATTGGCCGATGGTCACTTAAAGCAAAATGTTCGTGGTGTGGTGCCAAGTACCACGACACAGGCGATGATCCAGTCAAGTAAAAATATCAGTGCGGTACAAGTCTATGGGGTTTACCCTGAGCTTGAGCAGGCGCTATCAAGTATTGCCTCTCATACATACTCTAATGCGTTTGAGCAGTTAACTGCAGGTGACTATTTTATTGTGCTTGGGAGTGAACTGGCGCGTAAACTTGATGTGAACACCGGTGATAGAATACGTTTACTCAGTGGTGACGGGGTTGTGTATTCCCCTATGGGACCTGTGCCTAGTCAGCGTAAATTTACCGTTGCAGGTGTGTTTGAAATGGGTTCACAGGTTGATGCGAGTGTGGCGTATGTCCATTACCAAGATGCCCGAAAACTGATGCGTAAAAACAGCCAAAGCATCGATGAACTAAGAGTGTATTTGAACGATCCTTTTACGGCGCCACAGATTGCGCCATTGATGGTGGCCTATTTTGCTCAACAAGGCGTTGAGATTAAAACCAGTGATTGGCGTCAAGACTATGGTCATTTGTTTTCTGCCGTGAACATGGAAAAAAACATGATGTCTTTAATGCTGAGCTTAATTGTGGCTGTCGCCGCTTTTAACATGGTTTCAGCCTTAGTGATGATGGTAATTGATAAAACCACCGATGTCGCAGTATTAAAAACCCAAGGTGTGTCGACGTCGTCGGTTATGACCATTTTTATTGTGCAAGGGCTGCTAAATGCGTTACTAGGATTAATATTAGGAACCATTGTGGGTATTGGGCTAACCCTTAATTTAAACACGATATTGTCTGGGCTGGGTATTTCTATTTTAGGCGCAGGGCAATCCTTGCCTGTTGCCTTATCTATGACCCAATTGAGTGTAATTATTGTTGGCTCGTTATTAATTACCTTACTTGCCACTCTTTACCCTGCGCTTTCTGCTGCTAGGGTTCAACCCGCTACTGCTTTGAGATACGAATGATGAGTCAAACACAAACCCCGTTATTACAAGTTAATCATGTCAGTAAACAATATCATGACGGTGAAGTGACCACACAAGTGTTGTCTGGTGTTGATATTACGGTTTATAAAGGTGAGCAATTAGCCATTGTGGGAAGTTCTGGCTCAGGTAAAAGTACCTTACTACACATTATGGGCACCTTAGATACACCCAGTTCTGGCACTGTGTTACTTGATGGTGAGGATTTGTATCAACTCTCTGCCGCTCGCCAGGCCCAGGTGCGCAATCAAGATTTAGGGTTTATTTATCAATTCCATCATTTATTGCCAGAATTTACCGCGCTAGAAAATGTCGCCATGCCGGCATTTATTCAAGGCAAAGATAAAAAGCAAACTTTAGCCGATGCACATAAGCTACTTGAACGCGTAGGGTTAGGGCACCGAGTTAATCATATTCCTGCTCAATTGTCTGGCGGTGAGCGTCAACGTGTGGCGATAGCAAGAGCCTTAATCAATAAGCCTAAATTGGTGCTTGCCGACGAGCCAACGGGGAACTTAGATGCCAGCAGCGCTGCTAATGTTTATGCGATGATCCGCGAACTGGCACATCAGTTCGACACGGCATTTGTTGTGGTAACCCATGACCACAGTTTAGCCGCAAAAATGGATCGTCAATTGACCATGAAAGATGGTTTGTTACAAACGGTTAAACAGGCCACAGGACAAATCAATGAGTAAGTGGTTGCCGTTAACAATAGGCTGGCGATTTTTTAGAGCTAAGCAGTCAAACAGTTTTATTGGGTTTATTTCATTTGCATCTACTGCAGGTATTGCCTTGGGTGTCAGTGTATTGATTGTATTGTTGTCGACCATGAATGGCTTTGAAAGGGAGTTGCAGCAGCGTTTGTTGGGTGTCGCCTCTCATGGTGAGCTGGTGGGCGTGAATGAGCCTATTGCAGATTGGCATGTTATTGCTAATAGTGCGCAAAATTTGCCACAAATTACTGGTGTCGCTCCTTTTATTCGTTTGCAGGGCTTGGTGCAAAAACCAGGCGGTTTTCAGGGCATAGTGGTGAGCGGGATTGATATTAATTACGAAGCTGATGTGTCGAGCATTCAACAGTATATGCCTGCAAAGGCCTGGCAGTCTTTGCAAGGCAAACAAAACAATGTGGTATTAGGGCGAAGCTTGTTGAATAAGCTTGAGCTTAAAGTGGGCGATACGCTAGCCATGTACACACCTGATGCCAATAACAGTCAACTGACGTCGGCTAAAAGTCATCGTTTTGTGGTGTCTGGTGTTTATGATGTTGGTGGCGAAATTGAGTCAACACAGGCTTATGTTCCTATTGAATACCTAGCTGATATTTTAGGCTTGGGCACAGGTGTCAGTGGCGTGCGTATCGAAGTCGCCGATGTGCTAAATGCCGCGGCCGTAGTGCGTGATTTAGGGTTTGCTCAAGAGCAATATTTGTACATTAATGATTGGACTCGCTCGCAAGGGCATGTATATCAAGACATTCAGTTAGTGCGGTTGGTGATGTACCTGGTATTAGCGCTGGTGATCGGCGTTGCTTGCTTTAATATTGTGTCCACATTAGTGATGGCGGTACGTGATAAAGCGTCAGAAATCGCCATTTTGATGACCATGGGATTAGGCCGTGCTGCTGTAATGACCATTTTTATTTTACAAGGGGCATTAAACGGGATCATGGGGTGCACTATTGGCGGTGTGTTGGGGGTTGTTTTGGCTTATAACCTCAGTGCTATTGCTAAGGGGATTGAGCAACTTTTTGGTTTTCAGTTGTTGGCGTCTGATATTTATTTTATTGACTTTTTACCCTCTGAATTACATAGCCAAGATGTGATAGTGGTGCTGATCATGGGATTAGTGATGAGCTTACTCGCCACGATTTATCCCGCGTGGAAAGCGACTAAAATTGCCCCAGCTACGGCGTTAGCGGGCCGATAAGGAATGCAAATAGGCTATGGCATGTGAGCAATGTAATGAGTCGGTTTTTAGGCAAAAAATTGGCCGTTGTAAACGCTGTATGGTGCAGTTAACTGTACTGAGTTTACTAACATGGCCAATTTGGTGGTTTGGGTTTGCCGACCAGCCTAAAACGGTTAATTCAATTGCACTGTTGTTTTTTGCAATCAGTTTTACACTCTTACTTGCTCTGCATTTATTCGTTTGGAGTTATCGAACGCTTTATCTGAACATCAGCCAACGATTATAACGGTTCAAGCTTTTTTTGCTGGCCAAAAGTGTCGGCGTCTGTTCCCCGTTTCCAATATCCTGTTGCACTGATTGCCCGTAGAGGCAATTGACGCTGGTCGAGAAAATGCTGTTTAATCAAGCGAACTTGTGAGGCTTCTAAGCCGATAAATACCTGCGTGTCTGAGGAAATATTGTCTAGTTGGCTAACCTTTTCTTGTAACCATTGATCTTGCTGTGTCTCAGTGATTGAAGGGGTTAATATTAGCCAATCAACGTTAAGGTGAGCAGGTATTGTGAGAAGGGCTTTTTCATGCTCACTGTGAATTATCATGATCACATTGCCACTTGCAGTTGCTGGTATGCGATCAATTACTGCATTAACAGCATTGATTGACGTTGAGTCACCAAGTAATACATAGTGGCTAGCATCAAACTGAGTCATTTTTAAAGGTCCTGGCCCGGCAATGGCAACCATGTCACCAATTTGTGCGCTGCTAACCCAATCAGTGGCAGGGCCGCGATGTTTGTTTATTACAAAATCAAGACTCAGTAGGCCTTGCTCTGCGTCAAAATCTCTAATGGTATATGAACGTTTAATCGCGGCATTAGGGCCACTTATTTGAGTATTAAGTTCAATGTCGCCAGCATTAGGGATTAACACTTTGACATAAGCACCTTGTTGATTGTCGGGGAAGTCAACCAATTGCTCACCACCTAATACAACACGACGTAAATATGGGCTGATATCAATAATATCACTAATGTGAGTCACTCTTACGGACGGTTTATTTGTTTTAAGGGAATGCATAAAGATTGCCTATATTGAAGTTGCATGAAGAAGTAATTTAGATGATAATATCTACTATATTTGAGTTTGTTGATTAAGTCAACTATATTGTGTGTTCAGCTGTTTTTGCTCGCTGAGATTGCACTAAGGAAGTTTTGTGTCAGAAAATATAAAAGAGCCGCTGTTTAATTTATTACACAGTATAAAGCGTTCATTACGCCAGGCCATTGACAGTAATGATTTGCAGCTAACGCCGTTGCATATGCGGGTTCTTAAAATGATTTCATTTAACAATAATCACGTTACCGCAAATGATATTGTGCAAAAAACCTTAATAGATAAGGCACAGTTAGCAAGATTGATTAAAGAACTCATTGGCCTTGGGTATGTAACTAAACTCGACAATCCAACAGATAAACGCAGTTATTACTTGGGTATTAGCTCAGAGGGGATTGATGTGGTTAAGCAATTAAGCGTTGCAGAGCAGCGCGTTAATGAAATCATGAAAAGCGGATTAACAGAGCAAGATATTGCAGACTTTACCCGGTTAGCAAAACATATGGCGCAAAATTTAAATCAACAAAATGACTAACGATGTACTGACAACAAAAAGGCCACAGAGAGTGGCCTTTTTGTTGCTTTTTCAACACGCTGCGAGAATTATTCGCCTTTACGTTTTTGCCATTTAAACAAAATCGAATAGCGCCACATACTTTTGATCACTAAATAGCCTATTAATGCCGACACGATGCTAAGCACTAAACTACCAACAAGAAATGGTGGGCCAATTGTTGACAGTGAGGCTTCAATCCATGCCCAAGTTGCTTCAAATTGAAATGCTTGTGGCTTTTGTCCAAGAATTTTTGCACCAATTAAATAGGCGCCGTAAAAGATAATGGGCATGGTAAACGGGTTTGTTATCCAAACCAGCGCAACTGCCACAGGAATATTAACATTAAATAAAATAGCAAACCCTGCTGCCACAACCATTTGAAATGGGATTGGGATAAATGCCACAAATAAGCCAACTGCGAATGCACCGGGAGCCGATTTTCGGTTAAGTGCCCATAAATTTGGTTTGTGTAATAAGGTACCAAATATCCGTAAGTATTTATGTTCACGGAGTATTTCTGGCTTGGGCATAAACTTTTTGATTATTTTTTTTGGCATATTTGTTAATTAATGTCTTAACTCATTCACTATGAATCAATTTATCTATGGCTTTTGTGCCTGCTCACTGTCAGCGATGTTATGGCCATCGCTTGTTCCTATTGGGTATCTGCCTATTTTATGTTTTTTGGCGTTGTTGTGTCTTAAAAAAGGCCCGTTTATAGCGGGTTGCCTGTTGGCTATTGTGTGGCTAAGTGCGTTTGTTCAATGTTTATTTTTGCACCAAAATGCTGAAAAGCCACAACAAATTCAATTCACGGCGCAGATAGTAGCACTTGTGAGCCAAAACAGCGACTGGATAAGTTTTGATGTGAGGGTTATACCACAAACACAAAATCGAACTTTTTTTGAAGCCGCTGCGTTAGCCAACGTGCAGCGATATTACCGATTAACTTGGCAAAAGCCAGCGAAAATTGAACCAGGGCAAATTTGGCAATTTACTGCACGGATGAAAGGCATTAGCAGCATTCAAAATCAAGGCGGATTTAATCAACAAAAGCACTATATTAGTCAGCATATTATTGCTAAAGGTCGAGTTAAACGGGCTGAAATACTGAATGAAGGGACTTCAATAAGACAAAAAATAATGGAGGTGACGTTACCGATTTTGCAACGCTTATCTCATGGTGACATTTTACAGGCGTTAATATTTGGCGATAAAAGCGCACTCGATGACGCGCGATGGCAGCAACTACGTCAAACAGGCTCAGGTCATCTTGTGGCGATTTCAGGTTTGCATTTGTCGGTGGTGTTTGGCCTTTTTTATGGTTTGTTAATGTTAGGCACCCGTGCGCTTGCACCAAAGCAACACCGGTTGAGAGTGCAGGTTATTATGCTCGTCGCTGCGCTTATCACTCTAGGTTATGGCTATTTGTCGGGTTTTGCCATTGCGACGCAACGGGCGTTGTTGATGATGTTATTGCTGGTTATTTTTAGCCTGGTTAAACAATTTAGTCATAGTTGGGATAGGTTACTCTATGCGTTATTTTTTGTGTTATTGATTGACCCTGTCGCCACGTTAGGTGCAGGTCTGTGGTTGTCTTTTCTTGCCTTGGCAATCATTCTCCTTGCTGTAACGCCGCAGCCAATATCGAATAAACCAGCAACTCCATTAGCTGCACATTCTACAAATGGTGTTTGGCAAAAATGTATGACAACAGGGCGTGCTATGCGTTTGGCTTTGTGGCAAGGCATTAAAATTTTGTGGTCAATTCAATGGCGTTTGGCGATTGGTTTAGGTGGCTTGCAAGCGGTGTTATTTGGCATGGTGACACCACACAGTATTTGGCTGAACTTATTGTTTGTGCCCTGGTTTAGCCTTGTCGCCATCCCTTTAACTATGCTGTGTTTTTGTTTGTGGCTGCTTTGTTTTACAGTGTTCGCTTTTTTAGGCACGGATCTGCATGTAGTTACATCGGTTGGCGCAACGCTATTTACCTTGGCTAATTTCAGCCTCATCCCTTTTGATAAGCTATTGCACTTAAGTGATCACCTGCCTTGGGCCTTGTTGCCTATATCTGAGCAGGCGTTGGCAGCACTGTTGTTTATGCTGATAGCCATATTAGCCATACATTTACGATTACACAGTGTTGTAGATAAACGGATTATTCGTTTTTGCTTAATGATTTTATGTTTACCTGTTGGTTTTCAAGCTATTGCAGCGTGGCAGCAACGTGGCTTGTTAAATCAAGAGTATGCAGGATTGTGGCAAATGCATGTGTTAGATGTTGCTCAAGGAACAGCAATTGTTATGCAGCAAGGACGGCATGGTTTTATTTATGACACGGGTGCTGCATATGGTGAATTTAGTTATGCTAAGAGGGCCATTGTGCCATTTTTAACAGCAAGAGGGATTTCTCAAATAGATTATATTGTGGTAAGTCATGATGATAACGACCATGTGGGTGGCTTATCTGTGCTATTACAGGCATTTAAATCTAGTCAGTTAATTGCTGATTTTAGTGATACACCCCATTCTCAAAATGCCATGTTGCAGCCCTGCAGTGGTAATATGCGCTGGTTAAATGTTGACATTCAATTGATGGCTAACCCTTTGATCAAGGCAAATGATAATAATAACTCATGTGTTATGAGCGTCACAGACGGACTCACTCGGGTGTTATTAACCGGCGATATTGAAGCGCCACGTGAGCTATCTCTACTGCAATCTGACAACAATATTACTGCGGATATATTGCTGGTGCCACACCATGGGAGTCGAACCTCTTCAACAGAGGCATTTATTGAGGCGGTTAACCCGAGTTTGGCCATTGTGAATGCAGGGTTTGCAAATCAATATGGTTTTCCTAAAGCGGATGTAATGGCCCGTTATCATCAGCGCAATGTACTAACGTTGCAAACGGGCTATGTAGGGCAAATAAGTCTTACATTTACAGAAAGAGGCTACAAAATAGCCACTTACAGACAAGATTTGGCGCCATTTTGGTACAATCAATTGTTTAAATTTGGTGAGACAACTAAAGCAGAGTAGAATACGGCTTATGTTTGCTAGTTAAGTATTGGATTCAATGTCAGCATCAACTTCGAATGAAAAAAATGAAATGTGGGTCGTTTTTAAACGTCTTATGACCTATGTTGCCCCGATGAAAACCATGTTTGTTATGGCTGTACTTGCGTTACTGACTTATGGTGCCGTAGATGCCGCGTTTATTGCGTTTATAAAACCGTTTATTGATGAAGGTTTTAGTCAGACGCCAGCGGTTGTATCTGGGGTAGATGTGCCCACTCATGGTGGATTTAATGCAGACAATGACATTATGTTCATGGCGCCGATAGTGGTTGTATTAATGTTTACCTTGCGTGGATTTGCTAACTTTGTGTCGACTTATTGTGTGTCTTATATTAGTGCGCAGCTGATTATGGTTATGCGCCAGCAAGTGTTTGAACATTATTTACGATTACCTGTGAGTTATATCGATAGAGAAAACAGCGGTAATTTGATTTCACGGGTAACGTTTGACACAGAACAAATTGCACGTGCGTCGGGCAGTGCGCTGATTTCAATCGTTCGCGATAGTATGACTGCGGTAGGCATGTTAGCCATTATGTTTTATTACTCATGGAAACTGTCGCTGTGCATTTTAGTGATTGGGCCAATTATTGGTGTCGTGATCAGTGTGGTTTCCCGCCGTTTTCGTAAGGTGTCTAAGCAGATCCAGGCTGCAATGGGCGGCGTGACAGCAACCACTGAGCAAATGATTAAAGGCCATAAAAATGTGTTGGTATTTGGAGGCCAAAAAACCGAAGTTGATCGCTTTTTTAAAGTCAATGATCGTAACCGATATCAAAACATGAAATTAGCTGTCGCTCAGTCGGTTAGCCAACCATTAATCATGGTGATTGGTTCGTTTGCGTTGGCATTTGTATTGTATGCTGCCACCTGGGACAGCATGAAAACTGATTTAACAGCAGGGACTTTTGCCGCCATTTTGGGGGCGATGCTTGCCACCTTGCAACCGATTAAAAACTTAACTCGAGTAAACGCTGAGTTTCAGCGTGGTATTGCAGCCTGTACTACTGTTTTTGAATTGTTAGATACCGCGCCAGAACCGGATAATGGTGCTTTTTCAGTTGATCGTGTTCAAGGGAAATTACGTTTTGATAACGTGACGTTTGCCTACCCAGAACAAGATAAACTTGCATTAAATGGGATTAACTTTGAAGTTCAGCCTGGTAAAACGGTTGCGTTAGTTGGCCGTTCTGGTTCGGGTAAGTCAACAATTGCGAGCCTTATTACTCGCTTTTATGGTGGCTTAAGTCACGGTGATATCACCCTCGATGACACCAGTATTTACGACTACCAGTTAAAATCATTACGTAATCAAGTTGCGCTCGTATCGCAACAAGTGACCTTATTTAATGACACCATCGCTAACAACATTGCTTATGCTTATCCTGGTGAAGTCACTCGCGAGCAAATTGTGAAAGCCGCCGAACTTGCCTATGCCATGGAGTTTATTAACACTTTGCCCGAAGGATTAGAAACACAAGTCGGTGAAAACGGAGTGTTATTGTCTGGTGGTCAGCGTCAGCGGATTGCCATTGCCAGAGCCATGCTGCGAGATGCGCCAGTACTTATTTTAGATGAGGCAACCTCAGCATTAGATACTGAGTCTGAAAAAGCCATTCAAAAAGGCTTAGATAATTTACGTCACAACCGTACCTCGATTGTTATTGCTCACCGTTTATCAACCATTGAAAGCGCTGATGAAATTTTGGTTATTGACCAAGGTCAAATTGTTGAGCGCGGTAATCACAGTGACTTGATTGAGCAAAAAGGCATTTACGCCAATTTGTATAAGATGCAGTTTAGCCAGTAAGGTCAGGGTGATGCAGCAACTTATCCATCGAATTTGGTATAAAAACCATTGGGCTAAATGGCTTTTATTGCCTTTTTCTTGGTTATTTAGTGGGATTTCTATGTTTAGGCGGACCTTGTTTCGTCTTGGTATTCAATCTGCTGAAGTATTACCCGTACCCGTGATTGTTGTAGGTAATATAACCGCTGGTGGCAGTGGTAAAACGCCTACAGTGATTTATTTAATTGAGCTTTTACGCCGTCAAGGCTATAACCCTGGCGTGATCAGCCGAGGCTATGGTGTTGATATCAAGGGCTGTGTTTTGGTTAGCTCTGGGGCTAAAGCCTGTGATGTAGGTGATGAACCGGCAATGATTATGGCGAGAACGCAGGTCCCTATGGTTGTTGGACCAAGGCGAGTCGACGCTGCAAACATGTTATTGGCGCAATCTAATGTTGATGTGATTATTAGTGATGATGGCCTACAGCATTATGCATTAGCACGAGATATTGAAATCGCATTGCTCGATGGGCAGCGCCGATACGGTAATCAGTGCTTGCTTCCAGCAGGGCCATTACGTGAAGGGCTTTGGCGTTTAGACAGTGTCGATTTTGTGATAAATAATGGCGGCCCAGCCTACCCAAATGAAATTTTAATGAGCTTAATACCTGCTCTTTTAGTGAATCTAAATAATCCATTAAGCGAGATGTTTAACATAGATAATCCCATAGTTGCGATGGCGGCTATCGGTAATCCACAACGTTTTTTTAATACTCTTTCTCAATTAGGCTATCAATTAGCTAATACTGTTGAATTTACAGACCACCAAGCTTTTTCAGCGTCAGAACTCAATAGTTTGTCTAAGGTACACCCATTAGTGATGACAGAAAAAGATGCGGTTAAATGTCGCGATTTCGCTCAAAGTCACTGGTGGTATTTACCGGTTAATGCGAAGCTTACCCCAGAATTTGATCAAGCATTGTTGAGCCGATTACAACAAGTGGCTCAAACTAAAAAAGGACTGTCTTATGGCATTTGATAAAAAATTACTCGAAATTGTAGCTTGCCCTGTGTGTAAAGGTAAGCTGGAATATGACAAAGCGCAACAACAACTAATTTGTAAATTTGATAAATTAGCCTACCCAATTACAGAAGGTATTCCGGTATTGCTAGAAAATCGTGCAACACCTTGGGTTGCTGAATAATACTGAGAATTGCTTTATTTAAAAACGTCCTTTGAGGCGTTTTTTTATGTCTGCGATATAGAGTCAGTAGGGCGATTGCCGCGTTTTGTATGCTAGCTGTTTTCACATAGCAGGTGGCGTCGCTATGGCCTATAACGATATCGCTAAGAGTTAAGGTACTTAATTGGTTTTTAATGCGCTTTTGTGTAATGCCTAGCTTAAATAAAAAAGCTTGCTGATGAGCAAGCTATTTTTTGTTTTACGTTTTTGTGCTTAAGTCTTGATAAAGCGTTTCTATCCATTTATCAGCAGAGATAAAGTTCCATTCCCAGTCTTTATATTCTTTGGGCACGCCCATTTGCTTGATTGCTGCAAGGTCATTCCCTTTTTCGATTTCGCCTCGCATCCAATTAATGCTGTCATCGAGCATATGTTTAAATTTTAATAACTCGTTACGAGTGGCAAGCTCGCCATGGCCAGGAATAACTTTGGTCTTGTTGTCTAGTTTATCTAAAATCGCACTGACATTATCGCGATACCCCATTACTGAACCACCGCCATTGAGATCTATGTATGGAAATCGGTCTTTAAAATACAAATCTCCCATATGAACAATATTGGCTTTTTTCCATATTACCACACTGTCGCCATCGGTATGCCCAGGGCCAAGGTGTACAACTTCAAGTGTGTCGTGATTAAAATGAATAGAGATGTGTTCTGCATAGGTGATAACCGGTAAGGCAGATTTTGGGGTTTTGGTGTCTTCTTTTAAGCGTTTTAATACATTGTGATGAGCTAAAATGGTGCCAGTGGCGCCAAAATGCGCATTACCGCCAGTGTGATCACCATGATAATGGGTATTAACGATGTATTTCGGGGTGCCAGCTTGTATATCGTTTAACGCAGCTAAAATTTTATCAGCCAGTGGCGCAAATTGGTCATCAATAATTAATATGCCATCACTGCCTGCCGATACACCAATATTGCCGCCTGCGCCCATAAACATGTAAGTATTGTCAGCAAGCTTTTTTGAGGTGATGTTAACATCGCTCATGCTGTTATCTGCCATAAGATTGCTACTCAGAGCCAATATGCTTAACCCAATCAATGGAGTGTAAAATCTCTGTTTCATGTGTGTCCCTTTATTTGCGCAGTAATATCTGCGATACACTACCTGTTAATACTGATATTTAGGTTTGTATGATCACTTTTAGGTTGCAAACTTGTTGTTATTTTCATTGTTAGGTCCAAGGTAACAGTTTTTGGGCAAAATTGTTGGCTAATCCTAATCGAATAGCCGCACGATGACGGATTAAATATAATGCTTGGTAACATAAAGGCACTAAATACAAGCTGGTTACCGTTGAAAAGGTCAACCCGCCAATAATAGCGATTGCCATTGGGGAGTATGGTGGACCACCTCCACCAATTTGAGTGTCTCCCATCGCCAATGGCACTAAGCCCAACACCGTGGTTGCAACCGTCATCAATACGGGGCGCAAGCGAGTGATACACACACTAATAATCGTGTCGCTTAGTTTGTCTAATTCCGGTGTCATTTGGTTTATTTGATCAACCAAAACAATGCCGTTATTCACCACTATGCCCATTAAAATCAAGATGCCAATCATCGCCATCACCGACATTGGGGTGCCAGTCAGCCACAACGCCCAAAATACTCCAGTGATTGAAAACATTATTGATGTAATGATTGCTGTGGGCAGAAGTAGTGATTCAAATAACGCAGCCATGACGATGTAAATCATTGCGATGGCTAAAATCATATTCACTGCCATTATTGATTGGTCTTCATCTTGACGTTCAAAACCGCCACGAAGCGAATAGCCGTAACCGTAAGGGAAATTCACAGAGTCCATTACCTGGGTAATTTTTTCTTGTGCTTCTTCGGTGGTAAAGTCGTCTAAATTAGCGCCAATCGATAGCGCTGTCTGGCGATTAAAATGTCTTATTGTGTCAAAACGAGGCACCACAGAGACCTGGGCTAAACTGTCGAGAGTAAACACTCTGTCACCTTGACGAATAATCGGCAGCTGTTTGAGTTTTTCCAGTGACTGTTGCCAGTGCTTGTCATAGGCTAATTCAATGCGCAGTTCACCGCTGGGATCATGTCTAAATGAGCGCAATGGTGACCCGCGAAGTGCGATGGCAATGTTGGTGGCAATATCATTTAGGGTAAGATCTAAACGTGCAGCTATTTCTCGGTCTATCACTATGATGACTTCTTGCTGTGCGCCGTTAACCTCAGAGCGTACATCAACTAGGCCTTTAATGTTGTTCAGTAGTGGAACCACTTGCTCACTGATCCGAATAAGCTCAGTGGTTGAGCGCCCAGTGAGTGTGACTCGTATTCCACTGCTTTCATTACCCCAGCCAAATTGTGGTGTGGCAATTGAAAACTTAGGAAATCCTTCACGGATCATTTTTTTCAACTCACTCATTTCGATAGGAATATCTTTTTTTAATAGAATGGTTGATTGTGCATCGTGTGGCGCGTAATAACTGTAAACAGCATCAATGTAAAACGTGTCTTTATTAGCGTATAAATAGTCTTCCATGCTGTTAATCATGGCTTCAGTTACGGCTAAATTATGGCGGCCTTCAAGTTGATAATTAATGTAGAGCCTATCGTTACCTTCGCCGTCACCTTGATCTTGTTTAACTAAACTCAATGGTAACGCTGTAGACACTAATAAGGCGATCGCGATTACACCCGAACGTTTAGGACGGGTTAATACCCAGGTTAAGCTACGTTGATAAAATAGCCCAAGACGGGTGTTGTGATTGGCTGGTTCAACCTCAAAATGAAAATGATTAAGCATGAGTGGAATAAGTGTTTTGGCAACTAATAAAGAGGCCGCTAACGAAATACAAATAGCCACAGCAACATGCTCTAAAAAGATAGTGAGCTGCACTTTTACCCCAAATATATTAGGTAAAAACACAATGGCCGTTGTTAGTGTTCCAGCCAATACCGCTAAAGACACTTTTTCAACACCGCTTAACACGGCTTGTTGATTTGCCTTTATTTGGCAGGTGTCGTCAATATTGGCCGCTTGTTTTTCTTGCAATACGCTTTCAGTGACTACTACGGCATTATCAATTAGCATTCCAACAGCCAGTAGTAGCCCCATCATAGATAAAATATTGAGGCTATAGCCTAATATGTACATGCCTGCAAAGGTCATACACAGCGAAATGGGCACAGACGACACCACGACTAAAGTCATTTTTAGGTTTCGTAAAAACAGAAACAAAACCCCAAACGATAACAATGCGCCGATTAACCCAGACAATAAGAGATCTTTTAGTGAGGATTTAACGCCAAAGGCTTGGTCCTCCATAATAAATAACTTTATCCCTTGAAATTGCTGATCTTGTTTAACGAGCTCGATAACGTTAAGCACTCGGTCTGAGACTTCAACTAGGTTGGCGCCAGACTCTTTAAACACATCAATACCGACTGCGTATTTTTGATCTAAATGTCTGCCTTCTATTTTTTCAGGTAACGCATAACTGACCGTTGCGATGTCTTGCAAATGAATACCAGGAACTATCACTAAGGTGTTTATGTCGTCGAGACTGGTAAATTCTCCTTTTGGGGTTACTTGGTAAACTTGGGCATTTGTGCGAATGGTGCCCGCACTGATGACAAAATTTTCAGCTAACAACCGACTACGAAGTGCCTGGCTGTTTATACCTGACGCGGCTAATTTATCGGCATTTAGCCGTATTTCAATTTGTTTTTGTTCAACGCCATAGAGGGTAACTTTAGATACACCATCGACCCGTTCAAGCGGTTTACGTAGCTGTTTATCAAGTAAATCAAATGCGTTAGACAGCTCTCTCTCGCTCGATATACGAATGGTTAGCACCGGCATATCAGCAGTAGAAAACTGTTGAATAAACACTCGCTCAACATCTTTAGGCAGCATATGCCTTACAGAATCTATTTTTTCACGGGCTTCTAGGCTTTTGGTTGCGACATCTTCACCCCATTTCATATTCAGTTGTATAAAGGCGCCGTCTTGGGTTGAGTCTGAGCGTACTTCTTCTATGCCGCTCATTGTGGCCAATGACTCCTCAAGAACTTTGGTAATATCGCGTTCGACCTCTGCAGGGCTTGAGCCTTTATAAGGCACATTGACAACGATTTGTGGAATATCAATGCCCGGAAACATCTCTAGTGGCAACATTCGGCTTGCCGCCATACCAAATAACAAAATGGCGATAAAAAACATGCTCGTGGTGACTGGGCGTTTTATTGCCAGTTGGGTGATATTCATATTGTTGACTCCATATTGTCGAACTCAACTGGCGCATTGTATTGTTTACGGTCAAATAATGCGTAAAGCGCAGGGATCACAACAAGAGTTAACATGGTTGAAATACTTAAGCCGAAAATAACGGTGATAGCCATCGGCGCGCGCACTTCACTGCCATCACCCATGCCAATCGCCATGGGTAATAACCCCAATGTTGTTGTTAAGGTTGTCATCAAAATGGGGCGTAAGCGAGATTGGGCTGCATCATTAATGGCTGTCAATTTATCTACGCCTTCACGGCGAAGTTGATTGATGCGATCAACTAATACAATGGCATTGTTGACAACAATACCGGCGAGCATGATAAGTCCAATAAACACCACCACACTTAAGTGAGTGCCAGTGATAAATAAACCAACAATACTACCTGCAACCGCCATGGGTACTGCTATGAGTATTAACAGCGGATGTAATAAGGATTCAAACTGACTGGCCATCACCAAGTAAACTAAAAAGATAGCCAGCACTAAAGCGATTTTTAATGAATCAAAAGAGTGTTCCATTTCTTCATTTTGACCGCCAAAACGAGCTTGAATTGAGCCAGGTAGTTGCTGTTTAGCGAGGATGTTATTGGCCTCAAGTACTGCCTCAGCAATATCGCCATAAGCTAAATTAGATGACACAATCGCCACGCGTTGTTGGCTAATTCGGTTAATGGCTGAAGGCCCGATTTGTAAATTTACTTTTGCAATGGCATTAAGGGGGATAGGTTGGCTGCTGTCAGGATTAATAATCAAGGACTCTATGTCACTAATTTGATCCCGCTCAGCGAGTTCACTTCGTACTAAAATATCGACTTTACGGTCTCGCACCGTGAACTGACTTGCAACGGTACCGCCAACACGTTGAGCGATACGATTTGCAACCGTTGGTGCATCCATGCCAAGAGCGGCTAAACGCTCATGATCAAAATGAATACTGATTTCGGGTTGACCATCGCGCAGTGAAGTATTGATATCGCTAAAGCGGTCATTTGCTGCCAATGCTTTAACCAGTTGATCAGCACTTAGTTTAAGTAACGTTAAGTCATAACCTGAGAGCTCAATTTCTATCGGCGTTTTAAAACTAAATAATTCAGGATGCTCTATTTGTGCTTCAAGCGCTGGAATGCTACGGGCTGTTTTACGAAGCACCTGGCTAACGGCATCAAAGGCTAAGTGATCAGCCAATACCACTTGTAATCGCCCCCAGTTTTCGCCACCTCTTGCTGTGTCTGATGTCATTAAGCCGCCGCTACCAGCCTGGCTGTATGCGTGTTTTACATCGTCGCGATCGTTAATTGATAATGCGAGCTGTTGAAGAACAGCGTCTGTCTCGCTAACTTCGGTACCTGGTGGTAATAGTATTTCTACATAAAACTCACCCTGATTCATGGGGGGAATGAGCTCCATACCAAGCCTAGGCAATAAACTGCTAGCAGCCAATGTCATTATCAACGCGACAACCACAGTGAACACTTGATGGCGCAGCGCATGACGTAAAATGCGGTAATAAAATGACTCAACTATGCGATAAACTGCATTAAAACCTGCACAAATTGGCCTTAATATTAATCCCATTACGCTACTGACACATCTGCTGATAACGATAACTGCGGTGAGTAGGCCTGCTGGGATATAGCTAAACAGTAACTTAAATGGAAATTGTACTATCGCCAGGGCGTAGTAACCTGTTTTGCCTTTTAGGCTGGTTGGTTTTGTTACAACATTAGCTGTAAGTGGCTGAGGCAAGCTAGTAAACCCATTGCGTGATGCCAACATGGGGATGGCGGTTAAAGCAACAAACAGTGAGGCAAGTAGAGCAAAGGTGACGGTTAACGCTTGGTCGGCAAACAGTGCACCAGCTATTCCATCAACAAACACTAACGGTAAAAACACGGCTAATGTGGTTAACGTTGAGGCAAAAATGGCGCCTGATACCTCTTTACAGCCTGTAACTGCGGCCTCAATTTTGCTCATTCCTTGTGCTTTGTAACGGTCTATGTTCTCTAAAACCACAATGGCATTATCAACTAACAAGCCGATGGCCAGTGCAATGCCGCCCAGTGACATGATGTTTAAACTAATATCAGCAAAATACATCATATTAAAGGTTGCAATAACTGAGAATGGAATGGAGATTGAAATAATGAGGGTGGCGATAATGTCGCGTAAAAAGAGGTAAATCACCATCATTGCCAATAAGCTACCAAACAAGGCGGCAGAGGTGACTTCATTAACGGCACTCTCAATAAATTCAGATTGATCGTAAATTACTTTTAATTGATGTTCATTGCCGGCCTGATTAATGTTAGCCAGTTCTGCGAGTAACTTTTTAGCCACGGCAACGGTATTGGCATCACCTTCTTTATAAATGGCAAGTTCAATCGACTCCATTTCACCGATACGCGTAATGTCACTGCGCTCTTTGTAAGCATCTGATATGGTTGCAATGTCAGCTAGCCTTACGAGAGTTTGTCCGTGACGATAAACGATGACTTGGCCAAGCTCGTCCAGTGAGTTGAATTGATTTAAGGTTCTAACTAAATATTCTTTGTCGCCTTGAATCACTTTACCCGCAGATAAATTGATATTTTCTTCATTTATGCGACGTTTTATTTGGTCGGCATTAAGATTTAATTGACTGAGTTTTTGCTGATTGAGCTCAATGTGGACTTCTTGTTCTAGCCCTCCTGATAATCGCACTGCCGCAACACCAGATAATGCTTCAAGACGACGTTTAAGTTCTTCATCAGCAAAGGTACGCATTTGTTTTAATTGTTCTGCGTCGGCATTAGGGACAGAAAACGCTAAGCGCATAATAGGATCTAAATTAGGGTTAAAGCGCAATAACAGGGGTTTATTAATGTCTAAGGGCAGCTCAATGGTGTCGATTTTTTCGCGCACTTCTAGGCTTGCCATGTCCATGTTTGTGCCCCATTCAAACTCAAGCACTACATCAGACATACCTGATCGTGAAATCGAGCTGATTTTACGTAAGCCTTTGACGACGCCAACGGCTTCTTCTATGGGTTTAGACACAAGCTGTTCAATTTCAACCGGTGCTGCGCCATCGTATGCGGTACGAATGGTCACGCTAGGGTAGCTTAAGTCGGGTAATAATTTTACAGCTAGGCGTGAAAAGCCCACCATTCCAAAAAGCATTACTGCAAGCATGAACATCCACACAGTGACCGGACGGTTCACTGAAGTATTTATCATCGACATGTTCTTGCTCCGTTATCTAATTGCAGCAAAGTTAAGTGGTGTAATTATCTCAACCAAAGACTGATCTTTAAGGTTTTGTTGGCCACGAATAACAATTTGCTCGCCAGCACTAACGCCAGACAAAATTTCAACGGTATTGTTTTCACGGTAGCCTAAGCTAACTTCACGTCGCTCGGCTGTTGTGTCTTTGATAACATATAATGCTTGAGTATTATCTTGGTTTATCAGTGCATTATAGGGCACGGTTAACACATTTTGATGGGTGTCATATTTCAATTCTACGCGGGTAAACATACCCGCTTTTAAGGCTGCATTTTGATTGGGTACCGCTAAGGTTACTTTAAATGTGCCACTTTGCGGATCGACAATCGGGCTAATCCGCAAAACCGTGGCATCGATTATCGTGTTGTTTGCTGTTGGATGTTGTTGAGAAATACTGGCATGTTGACCAATGCGTAAGCTGGTCAGTTCTTGTTCTGGCAAATGTAAAATACCGTGGAGCTGATCTTGATTAACCACATAAAAGAGTTCTTGAAATTCTTTAGCCATATTACCCACTTTGATATGGCGCGCTGCGATTACACCGTCAATAGGTGAGGTGATCTGACTTTCTTTGACTTGTAATTGCGCTAAGTCGCGTTGCGCTTTAGCGGCTTGAAGGTTGAATTCAAGTTTTGCTAATGCATCTTGGCTAATAAACTCTTTATTACTCATTTTATTTAAACGATTGAGTTCTTGCTCAATGATTTGTACTTCAGCTTCTGAGCGATTAAAGTCATATCGTTGGCGCTTAGCATCAATTACCGCCAGTACTTGTCCTTTAGTCACTCTGTCGCCTTCTTCTACATTAATGACTTCTACAATGCCTGAGATACGGCTCATCACGTGTGATTCTTCGGGGGCTTCAAGTGTTGCAGTGGTACTGTAAAATGAGGATACATTGCCGGTTTGAACGACTGTTGTTTCAACGGGTATAGCAAACTTTTCTTCCTGTTTACTCTTTTCTTCTTCGCCGCCACATGCGCTGAGTGCCGTGATACAAACGAAGGGGATGATGAGTTTTTTCATGCTGTTAAACCTATCCATTGGATACCTGCCAGTGTTATATTTTTTAGTTAATGACGGTTTAAAAATATGTTATGCCTTTATTGGTAAACGTCACGTTATCATTTGTAACTAATGTTAATTAACTGGGTGTAGCACTAAGTGTGCCAAAATTTATAAGTATTAAATTACAAAGAGTTATGTGGTATGACTTACTGTGTTGGCGAAATTGACAATGTTAAATTAGTGAGAATAATTACAATTTGGTGTGATTCGTGATCATTTAATCGTTGAATTGGTAGACGGGTGTTTGATGTGGATAACAATTGATCTTAATAAAAGGGAATATTAATGAGAGCAGCAATATGGTTGTGCACAGTAACAGCGGCATTGTTATTGTCTTCTTGCAGTATGTTAGTGAGTCAGCAAACAGGTAAGCAGTCAGTATCAAGTAGTTTGACAGACTTTTTGTATCCTAAAAAAGAGCAGCGAGCAATACACAGTGAAGAAATCCCTGTGCTGACTTTGCCTGTTAAAGTGGGTATTGCATTTGTGCCTTCGTCTGGATGGCAACATGATGGTATCCATAATAAAGATCAATATGAGTTACTTGATAAGGTTAAAAGCGCATTTGTTAAATATGACTATATTGATCATATTGAGGTTATTCCTAGCTCATATTTAGCGGGTGGCGAGGGGTTCACAACACTTGAACAAGTAGGGCGTTTATATGATATCGATATTATCGCGTTAGTGTCGTACGATCAGGTTACACAATCGGTTGAAAATAACGCGGCACTCTTGTATTGGACCATTGTGGGTATGTATGTGATACCGGGTAACGAAAATACCATTCAAACGTTTGTTGATACCGCAGTATTTGATATTAAAAGTCGTAAAATGCTATTTAGGGCACCAGGGATCAGCAAACTCGAAAAACGCACCACAGCTATTGGTATTGATGAAACCATGACTGAAAAATCGATGGAGGGGTTCAATATTGCTGTCAGTGATATGAGCAAAAATCTCGATGATGAACTTGCTCGATTTAAAGTGAGGGTGAAAGAAGAGAAGATTGCGAAGGTTGAGCACAGCAGCAATTACAGTGGTGGTTCTGTTGATCTGTACTTTAGCTTGCTGCTATTAGCCATGTTATGCATTCGATTTAGCGGTCATTACGTTAAGCGCTTGGTGTTGAGTGCTAAGTGCTAGCAAGCATTTTTCCTCTGCTGCATTGTAAACACCAGTTAATTTTACACAACAAAAAAGCGCCTTTCGGCGCTTTTTTAGTTTGGTTAATCAGGAGATTAACGCTTATCAACGCTCACAAAATCACGCGAAGACTCACCAGTGTATAACTGACGAGGACGGCTGATTTTATGGCCTGGTTGATCTAACATTTCTTTCCAGTGAGAAATCCAACCAACAGTACGTGACAATGCAAATAGCACTGTAAACATGCTGGTAGGGATACCAATGGCTTTCATGATGATACCAGAGTAGAAGTCAACGTTAGGGTATAGCTTCTTAGAGATGAAGTACTCATCTTCAAGTGCAATACGCTCAAGTTCCATTGCTACATCTAATAATGGATCAACCACTTTCAGTTCTTTAAGGACTTCATGACAGGTTTCACGCATGACTTTAGCGCGAGGGTCGAAGTTTTTATAAACACGGTGACCAAAGCCCATTAGGCGGAATGGATCATTTTTGTCTTTCGCTTTCTCGATGAACTCAGGAATGCGATCAACGCTGCCGATTTCTTCTAGCATCTGCAGACACGCTTCGTTAGCACCGCCATGAGCAGGTCCCCATAACGAAGCAATACCTGCTGCGATACATGCAAATGGATTAGCACCTGAAGAGCCAGCTAAACGAACTGTAGATGTTGATGCATTTTGCTCGTGATCTGCGTGTAATACAAAAATACGTTCCATGGCTTGTTCAACCACTGGATTAACTTTGTATGGTTCACAAGGCGTCGCAAACATCATCGACAGGAAGTTACCCGCATAACTTAAATCGTTGCGTGGGTAAACAAAAGGTTGACCCATTGAATATTTGTAGCACATCGCTGCGATGGTCGGCATTTTCGACACTAGGCGGTAAGCTGCAATTTCGCGATGCTTTGGATTGTTCACATCAAGAGAGTCTTGATAGAAAGCAGAAAGTGCACCGGTCACACCACAAAGCATTGCCATTGGGTGTGCATCACGACGGAAGCCTCTGAAGAAGAAGGCAATTTGCTCGTGAACCATAGTGTGTTCTTTCACCGTGGCAACAAATTGTTCATATTCAGCTTTCGATGGCAAATCACCGTAAAGGAGCAAGTAGCATAAATCTAAATAAGTTGATTCAGTGGCTAGCTGTTCAATTGGGTATCCACGATGTAACAAAATACCTTTATCACCGTCGATATAGGTAATTGCTGACTCACAAGATGCAGTCGCTAAAAAACCTGGATCAAAGGTGAAATACCCTTTTTTCCCAAGTGTACTGATGTCAATAACATCAAAACCTTCAGTACCTTTTTTAATAGGCAGGTCGATTGAATCGTTTCCTGGTAACTCTAATTTGGCTATATTATCAGCCATACCCCGTTCTCCTTACGTCATTCTTATCTATGAGTGCGGCATGTTAAGCGGACATTACTGTACAGCGAATGTGGATCTCAGATCAATTTAAATAAGCGTTTAAATTTGTTAGACCATGGTATATGTCCACTGAAAACCGCACTGTGCTTGCATTAGAATAAAAAATTACTAAAAAAACTTATTTTGCATAATGTGAGGTTTGTATTTGACAATTCCCGCGAGTATACTTGCCTGCGTCCCTAAGGGAGACCAACGTCACAGTTTAGAAATGATGAATTTACGAACTAAATAGTGATTTCTCAACTGACTAGATGTTTGAGAGTAGTCTGTTTTTTGTTTAATAGTGTTGTGCCGAATGTCGACATTGTCCATTAAGCAAAGAATAGACACATAACAAAAATAATGCTCAATGGAGCTGAGTGAGCAGAACGTGAAAAAGCAAAGACCTGTCCATCTAGACCTGCAAACGATTCGCTTTCCTGCAACAGCGATCGCGTCAATCCTACACCGTATTTCCGGTGTCATCATGCTATTTGCTATTGGTATCCTTCTTTGGTTGTTAAATTCAACTTTAACATCAGCAGACGGTTTCGCTAGCGTACAATCCTTGTTTGATAGTTTCGTGATGAAGTTCATCCTCTGGGGAATTCTAACCGCGTTGGGTTATCACTTATTAGGTGGCATTCGTCATTTAATTATGGATACCGGCCGTTGGGAAGAGTTAACGTCGGGTGTCGCATCAGCTAAGGCTACGTTTGCATTAGCAGCGGTCTTATCAATCATAGCGGGGATTTGGGTATGGTAACAAACGCAGCAAGTTTTGGACGCAGTGGTGTTCATGACTATATTTTATTACGCGCAAGCGCAGTGATTCTCGCTTGTTATACTATCTTTTTAGTAGGCTTTATCGCGTGTAGTGCCCCGTTAACCTTCGAGATTTGGAGTGGCTTATTCAGCTCGCTTCCAATGAAAGTGTTTACCCTAATAACGCTGATTGCTTTACTTATCCATGCATGGATTGGTGTATGGCAAGTGTTGACTGACTATGTCAAACACACTGCGTTACGTGGTGTATTACAGTTTACCTTTGTTGTTGTCGCGTTTAGTTATTTAGCGTCAGGCATTGTAATAGTGTGGGGTGTTTAAGTGAGTATTCCAGTACGCGAATTTGATGCTATCGTAATCGGCGCTGGTGGCGCTGGTATGCGTGCAGCATTACAGATTTCTAAAGAAGGTAAAAGCTGTGCGCTTTTATCAAAAGTGTTTCCAACTCGTTCACATACCGTGTCTGCTCAAGGTGGTATCACCGTAGCATTAGGTAATGCGCACGAAGACCATTGGGAACAGCACATGTACGATACGGTTAAAGGTTCTGATTTTATCGGTGACCAAGAAGCCATTGAATTTATGTGCCAAACCGGCCCAGAAGCCATTATCGAACTTGAACAAATGGGCTTACCATTTTCTCGTTTCGATAACGGTACTATTTATCAACGTCCTTTCGGTGGTCAATCTCGTAACTTTGGTGGCGAGCAAGCAGCACGTACTGCCGCAGCGGCTGACCGTACAGGTCACGCGTTACTGCATTGTCTATATCAACAAAACGTTAAGCATAAAACAGATGTATTTTCTGAATGGTATGCATTAGATCTCGTTAAAAACGAAGATGGCGTTGTTGTGGGTTGTACCGCGATTGAAATCGAAACTGGCGAAATTGTTTACTTTAAAGCTAAAGCAACCATTTTAGCGACGGGTGGTGCAGGGCGTATTTACGCGTCAACCACTAACGCCCATATTAACACTGGCGATGGTGTTGGTATGGCTGCTCGCGCTGGTGTTCAGTTACAAGACATGGAAATGTGGCAGTTCCACCCAACGGGTATTGCTGGCGCAGGTGTGTTGGTTACTGAAGGTTGCCGTGGTGAAGGTGGATATCTGTTAAACAAAGATGGCGAACGTTTCATGGAACGTTATGCGCCAAACGCAAAAGACTTGGCGTCACGTGACGTAGTTGCGCGTTCAATGATGACAGAAATCCGTGAAGGTCGTGGTTTAGATGGTCCTTTAGGCCCACACTGCTTGCTTAAACTGGATCACCTAGGTAAAGAAACTCTAGAAGCTCGTTTACCAGGCGTTTGTGAACTATCGCGTACATTTGCGCATATCGATCCGGCTGATGGCCCGATCCCTGTATTACCAACTTGTCATTATATGATGGGTGGTTTACCGACTAAAGTTAGCGGACAGGTTATTCGTAAGAATGATGACGGCACAGAACAAGATGTACTTGGCTTGTTTGCAGTAGGTGAGATTGCCTGTGTATCAGTACATGGTGCTAACCGTTTAGGCGGTAACTCACTTCTCGATTTAGTGGTATTTGGTCGTGCAGCAGGTCAGCATTTAGGTAAAGCATTAGATGCAACACCTGATCCAAAAGCAGCGACAGACGTAGAAATTAATGCATCACTTGCCCGTCTTAACCGTTGGGAAAGCAACAAAGACGGTGAAGATCCAGCGGTTATCCGTAAAGATCTTCAATTGTGTATGCAATTAAATTTCTCTGTTTTCCGCAGTGGTGAAGCCATGGCTGAAGGTTTAGAACAGCTTCAAGCAATTCAAAAGCGTCTTGAAAATGCTAAGTTAAGCGATAACTCAAAAGAGTTTAATACTCAACGTATTGAATGCTTAGAGTTAGACAACTTAATGGCTACAGCGCTAGCGACTGCCTATGCAGCTAACTTCCGTACTGAAAGCCGCGGCGCGCATTCTCGTGAAGATTATTTAGAGCGTGATGATGATAACTGGTTATGCCATAGCTTATTTGACCCTGTCACTAGAGCAATGAGCAAGCGTGATGTCAACATGGCACCTAAATTACGTGAAGCCTTCCCACCTAAGAAACGTACCTACTAAGGCAGGAGTTGCAAAGATGAAATTAACATTTGCAGTGTATCGTTATAATCCTGATGTAGATACTAAGCCTTACATGAAGGATTACACCCTAGAAGTGCCAGACGGCTCTGATATGATGGTGTTAGATGCATTAATCAAACTGAAAGAACAAGACTCAACGCTTGCGTTTCGTCGCTCATGCCGTGAAGGTGTTTGTGGTTCTGACGGTTTAAACATGAATGGTAAAAACGGACTTGCGTGTATCACGCCATTATCGACCTTTAAAGGGAAGAAAATTGAAATCCGTCCTTTACCAGGCATGCCGGTAGTTCGTGATTTGGTTGTAGACTTAACGCAATTCTACAAGCAATACGAAAAAATTAAGCCTTATCTAATTAATGATGAAAAGGCGCCAGCTCGTGAACATTTACAATCACCTGAAGAGCGTGCTCATTTAGATGGTTTATATGAATGTATCATGTGTGCCTGCTGTTCAACTGCGTGTCCATCTTTCTGGTGGAACCCGGATAAATTTATCGGGCCAAGCGGCTTATTACATGCTTATCGCTTCTTGATTGATAGTCGTGACACGGCCACTGAAGAGCGTTTGTCTGAGTTAGACGATGCTTACAGTGTGTTCCGTTGCCACGGTATCATGAACTGTGTTGACGTTTGTCCAAAAGGATTAAACCCAACAAAAGCGATTGGCCATATTAAGTCAATGTTGCTTAAGCGAGCTGTTTAATGCACGAAGTAGAGCAACATAATATTTATTATTAGCTCTTGTAAGAGTCATCTTCATATTGGGGATGGCTCTTTTGTGTGTTTAAGAAAGACCTTCTGCAATAATCTTGTTAAGATAATTTCAGAATACGTGTGAATAACCCTGCTTATTCACTGTTATGTTTATGGCTAGCACGTGTATCAAGTTTGAAAGGAATAACAATGCACCAAGGCATCATGAAAGCCTGGCTCGATTCATCACATTTAAGTGGTGCTAACTCGACCTACGTAGAAGAGATGTATGAAGCCTATCAAGAAGATCCGCAATCGGTAACTGCTGATTGGCAGCTTGTTTTTGATAATCTCCCGCCAGTGAACGGTGCCTCAGTAGATGTGCCCGAAACCGCCCACTCTAAAGTTCGTGACTATTTTCGTAGTTTAGCCCTTGAAAGTCGTTCAAAAGGCGCAGCGCGCGTAAGCGACCCCGAGCTAGACGCAAAACAAGTTAAAGTCTTGCAACTTATTAACGCTCACCGTTTCCGTGGTCACCAAAATGCAAATCTTGATCCTTTAGGATTATGGAAGCGTGAGGCTGTTCAAGAATTAGACCCTGCTTACCACGGCTTAACGGCTGAAGACATGCAGCGCGAGTTTAATACTGGTTCGTTTGCTTTAGGCGGCGAAACCATGAAGCTTGCAGATATAATTCACGCGTTGAAAACCACCTATTGTGGTTCGATTGGCGCTGAGTATATGCACATTACCGACACTGACGAAAAACGTTGGATCCAACAACGTCTTGAGCCAACACTGGGTAAAGCAAAATACGATAACGCGGTTAAAAAACGTATTCTTGAAGGGTTGAACGCTGCTGAAGGTATGGAAAAATACCTTGGTGCTAAGTTCCCTGGGGCTAAACGTTTCTCGCTAGAAGGTGGCGATGCGTTAGTACCTATGATGCGTGAAATTATTTACCGTGCAGGCGAAGCCGGAACCAAAGAAATTGTCGTGGGTATGGCTCACCGCGGTCGATTAAACCTGTTGGTCAATATTTTAGGTAAACGTCCTGCTGAATTGTTTGACGAATTTGCTGGTAAGCATGCTGATACTCATGGTTCTGGTGATGTGAAATACCATCAAGGTTTTTCATCTGATTTTGAAACCCCAGGCGGCAATGTTCATTTAGCATTAGCCTTTAACCCATCTCACCTAGAGATCGTTAACCCAGTGGTTATTGGTTCTGTTCGCGCTCGTCAAGACCGTCGTGGTTGTAAAGATGGCTTACAAGTGATGCCAATTACCATTCACGGTGATTCGGCCATTACGGGGCAGGGCATTGTACAAGAGACGTTTAACATGTCTCAAACACGTGGTTTTACTGTGGGCGGAAGTATTCGTATCGTAGTGAACAACCAAGTGGGCTTTACTACGTCTAACCATGCTGATGTGCGTTCTACAGAATACTGTACTGACATCGCCAAAATGGTGCAGGCGCCTATTTTCCACGTTAATTCAGATGACCCAGAAGCGGTAGCGTTTATTTCTCAGCTTGCTGTCGATTATCGTAATGAATTTAAACGTGATGTTGTTATTGATTTAGTGTGTTACCGTCGTCATGGCCATAACGAAGCCGATGAGCCTAGTGCCACTCAGCCGTTAATGTACGCAAAAATCAAAAAGCATCAAACTCCTCGTAAAATTTATGCTGACAAGCTGATTGCTGAGAAAAGTATAGATGAGGAAGAAGTAACAGGCTTAATTAACCATTACCGTGACGCACTAGATGCCGGTGATTGTGTGGTAAAAGAATGGCGCCCAATGACGCTACACACGGTTGACTGGACACCTTATTTAAATCGCGAATGGGATGAAGATTACGTCAGCGAAATTCCGATGGAACGCTTACAGAATCTAGCTAATAAATTAGTCGATATTCCTCAAAACCATGCTTTACAGTCACGTGTTGCTAAAATATATAGCGACCGCGTAGCAATGGCGAAAGGCGAAAAATTATTAGATTGGGGTTTTGCAGAAACCTTAGCTTATGCTTCTATCCTTGAAGATAAAAAGCGTGTGCGTATAACAGGTCAAGACTCTGGTCGTGGTACTTTCTTCCATCGCCATGCTGTTTTGCATAATCAAAAAGATGGCACAACATATTTACCACTTCGTAATGTGGCCGAAGATCAAGCGCCAATTAACATTACCGATTCTGTGTTGTCTGAAGCATCAGTACTTGCATTTGAATATGGCTACGCAACTGCAGAGCCTGGTGGATTGACTATTTGGGAAGCTCAGTTTGGCGACTTTGTTAACTGTGCTCAAGTGGTTATCGATCAGTTCTTGTCATCAGGTGAGCAAAAATGGGGCCGTTTATGTGGTCTAACAATGCTGCTTCCTCATGGTTATGAAGGCCAAGGCCCTGAACATTCTAGTGCACGTTTAGAGCGTTTCTTGCAACTTTGTGCTAACCATAATATGCAAGTGTGTGTACCTTCAACACCTGCACAGGTTTACCACATGTTACGCCGTCAAGTGGTTCGCCCTATGCGTCGTCCATTAGTGGTAATGTCACCTAAATCTTTGCTACGTCATCCTCTTGCAGTGTCAAGTTTGGAAGAGCTGGCTGAAGGGACGTTCCAAAACATTATTGGTGAAATCGATACATTAGATGCCAGTAAAGTCGATCGCGTAGTATTTTGTAGCGGTAAAGTTTACTTTGAACTGCTCGAAAAACGCCGTAAAGAAAACATCGAAAACATCGCCATTATACGTGTTGAACAGTTGTACCCGTTCCCTGATGTGGAAATGCGTGCAGCACTAGAAGCATATCAACATGTTAAAGACTTTGTATGGTGTCAGGAAGAACCACAAAACCAGGGTGCATGGTACTGTAGTCAGCATCATTTCTGGGCTAACATTCCAGCAGGTGCGCAATTAACGTATGCCGGTCGTGAAGCGTCAGCTGCGCCAGCATGTGGTTATCCAGCATTACATGTACACCAGCAAGAATCATTAGTGAATAGCGCATTAAAACTGTCGTAATAGATAATATATATAAGGGAAGCTTTCAATGAGTATCGAAATTAAGGTACCCGTATTACCAGAATCTGTTGCTGATGCAACGATTGCTACTTGGCATGTTAAACCTGGTGAAGCGGTCACTCGCGATCAAAATTTAGTTGATATCGAGACTGATAAAGTCGTGTTAGAAGTGGTTGCACCAGAAGACGGTTCTATTTCTGAATTGTTGTTCCAAGAAGGCGACACAGTTTTAGGTGAGCAAGTAATTGCTAAGTTTGTTGCTGGTGTTGTATCTGGTCAAGAAGTGACTAAAGCTGAAGCGCAAGCTCCAGCAGCATCTGCAACTACAGAAGCGGCAAGTGATGAGTCTAACGATGCATTAAGCCCATCTGTTCGTCGTTTGATTGCCGAACACAACCTTGATGCTGCCAAAATTAAAGGCACTGGTGTTGGTGGACGCATTACTAAAGAAGACGTTGAAGCATTCGTTAAGTCTGCTCCTGCAAAATCTGCCCCAGCAGCTGCACCCGTTGCACCTCTTGAAGGCCGTAGCGAAAAACGTGTCCCTATGACTCGTTTACGTAAAACCATTGCAACACGTCTGTTAGAAGCTAAAAACTCGACAGCCATGTTAACGACGTTTAACGAAGTTAACATGAAGCCAATCATGGATATTCGTAAGCAATACCAAGATGTGTTTGAAAAACGCCACGGTATTCGTTTAGGTTTTATGTCTTTCTATATCAAAGCGGTTACAGAAGCACTTAAACGTTTCCCTGAAGTTAACGCGTCAATCGATGGTGATGATATTGTTTATCACAACTATTTCGATATCAGCATCGCAGTATCAACTCCTCGTGGCCTGGTAACACCAGTACTACGTGATACAGATACCATGAACCTAGCTGAAATTGAAAAAGCGGTTCGTGATCTTGCTATTAAAGGCCGTGACGGTAAATTATCTGTTGCTGACATGACTGGCGGTAACTTCACTGTGACTAACGGTGGTGTGTTTGGCTCACTTATGTCTACCCCTATTTTAAACCTGCCACAAAGCGCAATCTTAGGCATGCATGCCATTAAAGATCGCCCAATGGCAGTTAATGGCCAGGTTGAAATCCTGCCTATGATGTACCTAGCACTCTCTTATGACCATCGTATTGTTGATGGCCGTGAGTCAGTTGGCTTCTTAGTCGCTATTAAAGACTTCTTAGAAGATCCAACACGTCTACTACTTGATCTATAAGTCAGTAGATAAACCCTCGTCGCTGGCTCACAACGAGCCAGTTGGATTTGATTAGAAGTATATGGATAGATCATCATGAATTTGCATGAGTATCAGGCAAAATCTTTATTTGCCGAATATGGTTTACCAGTCTCTGAAGGTTTTGCATGTGATACTGCTCAAGAAGCAGTTGAAGCAGCTGGCCACATTGGCGGAAATATGTGGGTTGTTAAGTGTCAAGTACACGCTGGCGGCCGTGGTAAAGCTGGTGGCGTTAAAGTGACTGGCAACAAAGACGAAATCAGAGCATTCGCTGAAAACTGGTTAGGTAAAAACTTAGTAACATATCAGACTGACGCTAAAGGTCAGCCAGTTGCTAAAATCCTAGTTGAAAGCTGTACTGACATCGCTAACGAACTGTACCTAGGTGCAGTAGTTGACCGTAGCACTCGTCGTGTAGTGTTTATGGCGTCAACTGAAGGTGGCGTTGAAATTGAAAAAGTAGCAGAAGAGTCTCCTGAACTTATTCACACTGCTATTATCGACCCATTAACAGGTCCTCAAGCATACCAAGCACGTGATCTTGGCTTCAAGTTAGGTTTAAACCCAACTCAAATGAAGCAGTTCACTAAGATCTTTATGGGTCTAGCTAACATGTTTAACGACCATGATTTTGCGTTATTAGAAATCAACCCACTTGTTATCACCACTGAAGGTAACCTTCACTGTTTAGATGGCAAAATCGGTATCGATGGCAACGCATTATTCCGTCAACCAAAAATCAAAGCAATGCACGATCCATCTCAAGATGACGCTCGTGAAGCGCACGCTGCTAAGTTTGAATTAAACTATGTAGCATTAGATGGCAACGTAGGTTGTATGGTTAACGGTGCTGGCCTAGCAATGGGCACAATGGATATCGTAAATCTACACGGCGGCAAGCCAGCTAACTTCCTCGACGTTGGCGGCGGAGCAACAAAAGAACGTGTTGCTGAAGCATTTAAGATCATTCTTTCTGACAGCAATGTTAAAGCCGTATTGGTTAACATCTTCGGCGGTATCGTTCGTTGCGATATGATCGCTGAAGGTATTATCGGTGCAGTGAAAGAAGTGGGCGTTAAAGTGCCAGTGGTTGTTCGTCTTGAAGGTACTAACGCCGAATTAGGTCGTGAAGTATTGGCTAAGTCTGGTCTTGATATCATCGCGGCAACAAGTCTAACTGACGCGGCTGAGCAAGTTGTTAAAGCTGCGGAGGGCAAATAATGTCTGTTTTAATTAACAAAGATACCAAGGTAATCTGTCAAGGTTTCACTGGTGGTCAGGGTACTTTCCACTCTGAGCAGGCGATTGCTTATGGCACGCAAATGGTTGGTGGTGTTTCTCCAGGAAAAGGTGGTCAAACTCACCTAGGTCTTCCAGTGTTCAACACTGTTAAAGATGCGGTAGCGGCAACAGGCGCAACTGCAACTGTTATCTATGTACCAGCACCATTTTGTAAAGATGCAATCCTTGAAGCAATCGATGCTGGCCTTGAGCTAATCGTTTGTATCACTGAAGGTATCCCTACACTTGATATGCTACAAGTGAAAGTGAAGCTAGAAGAAACTGGCACTCGCATGATCGGTCCTAACTGCCCAGGTGTTATCACTCCTGGTGAATGTAAGATTGGTATTATGCCTGGTCACATTCACAAGCCAGGTAAAGTGGGTATTGTTTCACGCTCTGGTACTTTAACGTACGAAGCGGTTAAGCAAACAACTGACGAAGGTTTCGGCCAATCTACTTGTGTTGGTATTGGTGGCGACCCAATTCCTGGTACTAACTTCATCGACGTATTGGAAATGTTCCAAAACGATCCACAAACTGAAGCGATTGTTATGATCGGTGAAATCGGTGGTAACGCTGAAGAAGAAGCTGCTGAATATATTAAAGCACATGTAACTAAGCCTGTTGTATCTTACATTGCTGGTGTGACTGCACCAGAAGGTAAGCGTATGGGCCATGCTGGCGCAATTATCGCTGGCGGTAAAGGTACTGCTGCTGATAAATTTGCTGCGCTTGAAGCTGCTGGTGTAACTACTGTTCGCTCTTTAGCTGACATTGGTAAAGCATTACGCACTAAAACTGGCTGGTAATTCATTACCCAGTTGGAAAAAGGCGCTTAGGCGCCTTTTTTATTACCTTTTATATAGGTTTTATAGATGGCCATTGCGAATATTATTTTTCCGATTATGTTTATAGTTACTCTTGGCTATGGACTGACTCGTGCTGGCTTTTTTAATAAAGATCACATTGCAGGCCTGAGTAAATTTACCTTTTATGTCAGTATTCCTGCGTTTTTATTTATTAATATGTTGGCGGCACCTTTTGCTCAAAGTATTGACCCGTATTTGTTATTAGCATTTTATATTCCAGTGATATTGGTGTTTGTTATCGGCTATCAGATTAATCGACATTTTGGCGCAAACACACACAGAACCAGCGATGCTAGTGCTGTTTTTGGATTAGGTTGTAGTTATTCAAACACTGTTATTGTTGGGTTACCGGTGATTTCTGCTGCACTGGGCAAAGCAATGATTGGTTCGATATTCATGATCATTACTTTCCACAGTGCTGTCTTGTTTGCGTTAACATTCTTATTGGCTTCACGCGCTCAGCAGCATGGCTTTTCTTGGCGCAACTTTGCCCGCTCCATGGTGCTAAATCCTGTGGTGTTAAGTATTACTCTTGGGATTATAGCTAACGGTTTGAATATCAATTTAGGCCAACAACTTAATGATGGACTGTCATTATTAGCTACGCCTGCTCTTGCTTGTGCTTTATTTGTGTTAGGTGCAAATCTGAGTTTTTATCGAATTGGCGAAAACTGGCGCTTTGCTTTGGTTGCGAGCATGCTGAAAATTTTAATATTACCGGCTTTGGTTTACCTGATGGCGGATAAGGTATTTGGCTTTACTTTACAAAATACCGTCATGCTGGTCTTACTAAGTGCTTCACCCTTAGGTGTTAATGCCTATTTGATTGCGACTGAGATTAAACAATATCAATCAACGTTAGGCAGTACAGTAGTGTTATCAACCTTGTTATCAGTATTGAGCTATAGCTTATGGCTAACCTGGTTGATTTAGGGATAAACAGGAATGATAGGCAATAAAAAACCAGCTAAACAGCTGGTTTTTTACATACTGACTATTCGTCGGCGTGATCGCAAGTGTCGTTGGTGCAGTGACCATAAAGATACAAACTGTGATGAGTTAATTTGATATTGTGGCGCATGGCGATTTCGTCCTGGCGACGTTCAATTACTTCGTCAGAAAACTCAATCACTTTATCACAGGTTAAGCACACCAGATGGTCATGGTGGTGTTGCGTTGACATTTCAAATACGGCTTTGCCACTTTCAAAATGATGACGATTAAGGATCCCTGCATCGTCAAATTGGTTGAGTACGCGATATACCGTTGCTAAACCAATTTCTTCGCCGACTTCGAGAAGTTTTTTATACAAGTCTTCGGCGCTGATGTGCTGATTTTCAGGGTCTTGCATCAGTTCTAGGATTTTAACTCGCGGCAGGGTTATTTTTAATCCGGCTTTTTTTAGCGCTTGATTTCCATCTGTCATTGCTAATCTCTTGATTGCAGAACCCATCGGTTCATCGGTGGATAATATAATCATTATATGTCTTGATGTTGCAAACATAAACCTCTTAACGCGCTTTATCAACTAATATGGAGAATATTTAGTAAAACACCGACTCAAGTTGATGCAATTTGTGCGATATTGGTTAAATAACAACAGTAAACTTACTTCTACTAAGGGATTATTGCACTTACTATGGGTAAGGTTATGATGAGACTATAAGATTTACAGTTAAAAAATGTGCTAATTTGTTGTAGATTTGACTGATATCTATCCAGAAAGTGTTAATGTTAAATCATGCAATTATATAAAATATAACAACAATAAAGGACGTAACATGTACCGGCATATTGTGGTACTGACCGGCGCGGGGATTTCAGCTGAGTCAGGGATTAAAACGTTTCGAGATCAACATGGTTTGTGGGAGGAGCACCATATAGAAGATGTGGCTACTCCTGAGGGGTATGCTCGTGATATTGAGTTAGTTGAGCGTTTTTACAATACACGTTGGCAGCAATTACGTGGTGGTGATGTCGCCCCTAATGCCGCCCATGAAGCCTTGGCTAAACTTGAAGCTGAGTTTGACGGTGAGCTTTTAGTTATCACCCAAAATGTGGATGATTTACATGAGCGAGCGGGTTCACGTCGTCTTTTGCATATGCACGGTGAGCTTGCTAAGGGCCGTTGTCCGCAATCCTTACAAACGTTTATATTACGTGAGCCATTTGGTGTCGATAACTGTTGTACCTGCTGTATTCCTGCAAGGCGATTACGCCCACATATTGTATGGTTTGGTGAAATGCCTTTTGGTATGGACAGAATTCATGATGCGTTAGACAGATGTGATTTATTTATCGCTATTGGCACATCGGGTACGGTGTATCCTGCTGCAGGTTTTGTCGATTCAGCAAATCATCACGGCGCACAAACGGTTGAAGTTAACTTATTGGCGGCAGACAGGCATAGCCAGTTTCAATATCATTTTACCGGCAAAGCAGGTGAGATTATGCCAAGGTTAGTTGAGCAAATATTAGCAGGGAAGGTGATAGGTAGTGACTCAGCAGAGCAATAAAATACCAACTGCGGATTTGTCAAAAGTAGCAATTATCATGCGTGGCTTACCAGGTAGCGGAAAATCATATTGGGTTGAACAATACATTAATTCTCTAGGAATTGAGCAATCATTGCATATTCGACAATATGGCTATTTTTCTACAGATGATTATTTTATGGACAATGGTGAGTACCATTTTAATCCCAAACATTTGGCACAATTTCATCAAGCAAATCTAACGGCATTTATTAATGCTATGTCGCACGGTGAGCCTGTGGTTATTTGTGATAATACCAATGTGGCTACATGGGAGTTTATGGCGTATGAAGCCGCAGCGAGGGCATTAGGTTATCAAGTAAGAGTGGTGTTGATTGGTCAGCCCAAAGATGCTGAACATCAGCTATTGTGTGCAGAGCGTAATCGTCATCGTGTTCCGTTAGCGCATATTCAAAAAATGGGACACTTATTTGACATAGATTAGGTGATAAAAAAGGCGCGGTTAGCGCCTTTTTTGTATTTGCTTTAGATTTATTGAGCGGTAAGAGGTGTTGTTAGATCAATACTGTAAATCGCAAAGCCAGCAACAACATCGTCAGTTGTTGGTAACTTCACCATTTTACGTTGTTGATTTTCTGCAACAAATTTATCAGCAAGTTCACTGTCCTGTGTTTCAAAACGAATGTCTAATGCAACGGTAGCATTGTCGATAGTTTTAAAGTCCCAGTTATAATCAGCAGATGGATCAACCATTGCTTCATATTCGCCCGCAGCATTAGGTTGTGATTGCTCTGTAATATAAGCAGATAGCGCATCACGGTTGGTATCTGGTAGTTCAAGCACAACATGATCAGAACCAGTGCCAGCAAATGATCCACCAAACGCGCGGTAGTTATTAGATGCAACTATGAATGACATCGCGGCTAATTCGTCACCTGTAATCACAGTACCATCAGGTGCTGTGTAAGCTAAGTCCACAATTCGATTAGCATCGGCATTAACTACAACACAACTACGGTCAAATTTGCTTGGTTGCGTCACGTCAATTTTATACGTTAAGCCATCGATAACATCAAAGTTATAGGTTGGGTGACCAGCACGGTTAATCAAGTTTTGTGGTGTGCTGATTGTTGGGTCAATTTGGTTGAACTGGTTGGCCGAACATTCTAGCCAATCTTTTAGCTCTGCACCGGTCGCTTTGACTGCAACCATGGTATTTGGGTAAAGATAGAGATCAGCTGCGTTTTTGTACGATAAGTTGCCCGCAGGCACTTGTACATATTGGCTGGCATCACCTTCTGCATAGCGTCCACCTGCTTTAAACGGCGCAGAGGCAGACAAAATAGGTAAGTCTTTTAAATCATCGGTGATTAAGGCCTTTACACGGGCGATTTGAGCATTTGAGACAATTTGAACCGTAGGATCATCTTGAACCAGGGTTAAAAAGCTATACATGTCAGCAGCGGCAACACCGATAGGTTGGCTAACATAATCAATGGTACCATTGTGCTCAACTTCAATCGCATCTCTTAGACTGGCTTCACCTGTGACTAACTCTACTTTATTGGCATTGTCGTAAATAGGGCGAGCTTTAGCGGTAGATTCTTCATGGATCACAGTCCATTTTCCTTCCACTTGACGTAGTACTAAATCGACAACGCCTAGGTTATCTCCCCAGCGACCTGGCATCACGGCTGGTATACCGTTTAATATACCTTTTTCTACATCAGTGTTTGGAAGATCACTGTACGTTGCTGATGGGAACACAGAGTGGCTATGACCAAAGAAAATAGCATCAATACCGTCAACATTGGTTAATGCGTAAGTTGCGTTTTCTGCCCAAGGATCGCCAGGATTTTCACTCGAGCCAATACCAGAATGCGGTATGGCTAAAATAATATCAGCGCCTTCAGCTTTCATTTGAGGCACAAATTTATTTGCGGCCTGAACAATGCCTAATACTTCAACTTTTCCGTCTAAATTTGCTTTGTCCCATTGTAAAATCTGCGGTGGAACAAATCCGATATACCCAATTTTTATTGTGTGCTCGTTACCATCAAGGTCAGTAACGACTTTTTCTTTGATGATATAGGGAGTGAACATGTTTTCATTAAATAAAACATCATCCCAACAGCCGTTTTTGTCTGCACAAATAACGTTAGCATTAATATAAGGGAAGTTTGCGCCATCTAATGACTGTTCTAAAAAATCTAATCCATAGTTAAATTCGTGATTACCGATATTGCCTACTTCATAGTCAAGCGTATTCATCGCTTTATAAACAGGGTGAGTATCGGTAAGCATATTACTGTCGGTTTTGAATTTATTTGCAACATAATCGCCCATAGGGCTGCCTTGCAATAAATCGCCATTATCGACTAATACTGAGTTTGTGACTTCAGCACGTGCAGCATTAATTAAGCTAGCTGTGCGCACAAGACCGATGGTTTTATCTTCTTTACCAGAATAATAATTATAATCCATCATGTTTGTATGAAGATCAGTGGTTTCCATCACGCGCAGTGAAATGTCTGCAATCTCTGTGTTTTTACTGTCATTATTTGAGTTACAGCCGCCAAGCCCCATTGCACCGGCGATAACAACGGCTAATATTTTTTTGTTTAACATATGTGTCTCTCTATTTAATTGACCCCAGGGCATATTTATTGTTATTTGCCCTTACGTAGCGTTAACATTGTTTACCTATTTTGATAATAAAATGAAAACACGGTCGTGATTATAAGCATAATAAATGAATAAATTGTGATGAAACGCTAAATTAAATGGATTAATCAGTGGGCTTGCTTATTTATTAATCATTTGTGTAAGTGTTTTTTTAATTGGTTTGTTAAAACGAGTGATTAAATTATGAAATGGTTTTAATGATATGTTTTTTATTCATCATTAATGATGAATAAAAAACACAAATAAAAATCATAGAGATAGCATTTTTAATCATAAAATTGGCGTATTTATTCTGATATGTTTTGAGTGCTACAGATAATATTGTTTTTTAGATTGTTGTTATATAGAAATGTAAACGCTTACATTGTTGTAAATAAAAAACCGAGTAACATTACGGTTACTCGGTTTAATTATTTTTTACACAAATGTGCATTACGCCAAATTATTTTATGGCTTAAGGATCACTTTTACAGTGGCATCTACATCTGCTTCGTCTATATAGCCGATAGCATTGGGACTACTGGCAACAGCTGATTTCATTGCCGCAGCATTGGGTACTGTAGCCGGTGGATTACCTTTACCGGTAAATACCTGCTTTGACCAGAAGGCCTTTAACTGCGCATCTGATTTACCCGTTACAGCTTGGTGGAATTCACTGCGAGTTGCATTGCCTTCTTCAAGCTCATATACCACAACAGAAGAATCACCTTTACCTAAAAAAGCTTTTTTTGCATCACTGGCAGATAAATCTCCAGCAGCAGGATTACCAATAACGACCACAGCGGCCTGTGCTGAAATAATCGTTGAAATGCTTAGAGCTAATACACTTAGTAACGTTCTCATTTCGACACTCCTTAGAATACTGCGTCAAATTTAACGGTGTAGATCAGGGTGTCATCATAAGTGAATTTACCTGTTGTAGTATCAAGACTGTTACTGGTTAATCCGCCTGAGGTATCGCCAAATTCGTCTGCATAGGTTATGTCAAATTTAACCGCTAGGTTATCAATTGCGTCCCAGCGTAAACCAAGGCTATAAGCCATGCGTTCAGCATTAAACGCAATCATTTGAATCGCCGCTGCTTGCGATAATGGCAAACGTTCGTCATTATCTTTCGTTTCCATGTAGGCGACTGTGACATAAGGCGTAAACGCTTTAATGCGGTAGCCTAAGGTTAAATAACCTGAGTCGGTATCAGGGTAGGCTTCATTTATCTCAGAGCGAGTCCATTCAGTAATCGCAATGATTTCACCGTTATCATAACTTGCACCAACACCGACAAAAGATCCTTTTTCATCGTCGATATCAAGTACAGTATATTTTGCGGTGGTGTTAACGTTGCTGGCTAATTCAACATCAACTTCGTTGACTACAGGGCCATCTAATTGTGCTTGAGCATAAACAGCGCGCAGGGTCCAAATTTCGTCTGTCCAGCTGACGTTAGCCCCCATTAAATTACTGAGTTTTACAGCTGAGTTTTTAACGTCAGACTCGCCACCAAAAGCTTGGACGGTAAGAGTTGAGTCATCGTAATCAACATCATATGACACCCCTGCACCAGTGTAAGAAGAAAAGGGGATTGTGCCATACACTTCTTGAGGTGGACGTGAAAACGGTTGAGCATATCCAACGTCTAAATAGTCAGAATACATAAATAATGGCACCCGCAGTTTACCACCACGAACTCTAATACCGTTGTCGAAACGGTGAGCCAAATAGGCCCATTCTGCTTCTACTTCCCAGTCGTACTCTCCGCGCATCATTAGCTGTAATACAGCCTGAGTCCGGTCTGTAATATTGAACGTGCCTTGGAAACCTAATTTGCTATCTTCACTAAAATTGGCGCTAGTGTCGGCATTGTTATAGCCTGCATCATTATCAGAGCTGATATAAGCGCCGCTAATAAAGCCATTAAACTGGACTTTATCGGCAAGACTGGCATTTTGCTGAGATTGCAATGCTTGCACTTGTTGCTCTAATTTGGCAATTTTGGCATCAGCAGCTTCATCAGCCTGTGAAGTACTTGATATCATGGCAATCGACATTGCGACTGACAGTGCTTTTAGCTTAAATGTCATGTTATGACTCCTGGTAGTGACTCATCATTCGCCCAATGGGCTAATTTTTATAGTGAATATGGTTAATGCAATTAACTCAAACCTTAAATTGATTTGTAATCGATTGCAGTTTTTCACTGATATTTTGGATATCAACGCTTATGCCGCCCATATCCGCTGTTGTCGCCCTGACTTTTTGCGCGCCATTTTCCATTTCGGCAACATATTGTTGGATTAATACAGATGTATTGTGTTGCTCCTCTGTTGCAGCAGCAATTTGATCATTGACCTCAGATATTGCGCTGACTTTATTGGTAATACTGGTTAATGCATCTCCCGCTGTAGCGGTAGATTGAACACCTTTATCTGCTGTTTCTATTCCACGCTGCATTGCATCAACTGCTTGTTTTGAGGTTGTTGTTAGCTCTTTAAGTACGATTTGGATTTCTTGTGTTGATGTTTGTGTGCGTGAAGCAAGTGTCCTGACTTCATCCGCTACTACCGCAAATCCTCGGCCATGTTCACCGGCTCTTGCGGCCTCAATGGCAGCATTTAAAGCCAACAGATTGGTTTGTTCAGCAATACTGCGGATGGTGTCAAGGATGCCATTAACTTTATGAGTAAAGGCGTCTAATTGATTAACAACAACGGCAGTGGTTTGCACTTCTTCTGCTAATGTTTTGATGGTGTTAACGGCATCGTTAACAATCACAAACCCTTTTTTAGCTTCGGTGTTGGCATTTTCAGCCTCTAAAGCTGCGCTTGAGGCGTATTCTGCAATGTGGGTAACGCTCACAAACATTTCTTTCATTGCATGAGATATCTGCTCAATCGCTGCATTTTGCTGCTCTACGTTCAATTCACTTTGTTGGCTACCATTTAATAAACTGGTTGCGACTTGGTTTAAGTGGTCTGTCGTGTGTTTTGTATCAGCAATAGACGATTGCAGTTTAGTGATGAACTGATTAAACCAATGCACTAATTCTGCTATTTCATCTTTACCTTTGTATTGAATACGTGAGCGTAAGTCGCCTTCACCTTCGGAAATGTTTCGTAAAGATTGGGTGACGTTATCAATTGTGCTGATAATTGACCTGTTAACTAACAAGCCCACTATAATCATGACTGCGGTAGCGACTAACCCAACAATTAGCACACTGTTTTCAGCTTGCGCTGTGCTGGCTATCGTGGTTTGGATTTGGTCTTGAAATTGCTTTGAGTATTCTTGTTTTTTATTGGCAAACTGTTTAACCAATTGCTGATAACGCTCAGCATTTGCAGCTGCTTGTGTTTGAATTTTAGTAAAATCAACATCGTCTTTAATAAATTCAGCGGCTAAATTTCTGGCGTTTTCATGGTAAAGGGTGATTTCTTTTTTTTGCTGTTGAACATGGCTCGTCTCTGAGGGCAGAAGTACTGCTAGCTCAGTCAAATTATCGATAATCTGGCTCACCATATTAGCAGCAACATCTAGGCTATCTTCTTCACCAGTGGTAATCGCCGACTGTATCGTTTGATCCAGTTGCAATAGTAAGCCTTGATTGACTGTCGCTAAATTAAGCGCAGGATAGAGTTGGTTTTGAAGTCCATTTAAGCGTTGCGCGTTGTCTTCACCGGTTTGGTTGTTGATGATTAATGAAATCACAAACGAGACGATCGCAACAAAGGTAAGCAGAGCAATTCTATGCCTGATTTTTAAGTTAGTTAGTTGCATAGTACCTTTTCATATCAAGTTGAGAACACAATGATAATATCATTTAAAAAAATGATGTAATCACTAATAAAAACTTACATTTAGAACATCTTTATATAAGTATGATCAGTTATTACAACAATGCAATTGCCGGTTGTTTAAATTTAAATGAGGATAGCTTGAATAAGACATTAGATTTTTCTAATGCTATGAATGTATTCAATTTAATGAGGTTGTATGCGAAAGGGCTGTTTACATTTTTTTTATGGTTGTTTAATTGGTATTTGGCGAGTCAATAAAAATCAAGAAAAATAAATTTGCATCAGAAAAATATCACTCGTTCAATTATAATATTTCAATCTTAATAATGGCGACTTTGCTAATTGTAAAGTCGCCATAGAAGTGAACTAGCTAACAATATCGAACAGGATTAATGACCGATGGCCGCTGAGCCTGCACGGCGTGGATCTGATGCCCCAAAAATACCTTGTTCAGTCACCATGATTGATTGCGTACTGCCAATAGACTCCTGAGTCTTAACTTGGTGGCCTTTTGCTTCTAGCAGTGAAATGGTATCGCGGTTTAACGTATGCTCTGCCCAAATAAAATCTGGTTGCCATTGATGATGGATTCGCGCAGCAGCGGTGGCTTCAGCGATATTCAATTTATGATCTATCACATTCATGATGATCTGTAAGGTGATGTTGATAATACGTGAACCACCAGGGCTACCTGTCACGATAAACGGTTTTCCGTCTTTCATTACAATGGTTGGGCTCATGGAGCTCAGAGGTCGCTTATTGCCCTGAACAGCATTGGCGTCACCACCAATTAAGCCATAGCCATTTGGTGTGCCAGGTTTTACTGAAAAATCATCCATTTCATTATTTAATAAAATTCCCGTTCCTTCAGCAACTAGGCCTGAGCCATAGCTAAAGTTAAGCGTATAAGTGTTAGCAACCGCATTACCCCATTGGTCTATAACTGAGTAATGTGTTGTTTGATCGCTTTCATATCCTGCAAGTTTACCTGGCTTAATTTCGCTGCTAGGGGTTGTTTTATTAATGGCGATTTTATTTGCAATACTGGTTGCATAGTCACGGCTAATGAGTTGTTTAACGGGCACCTTAACAAAATCAGGGTCGCCTAAAAATTCACTGCGATCTGCGTAGGCATACTTCATTGTTTCTGCCATTAGGTGCAGTGTATTGGCGGTATTGTGACCTAATTGATCAATTGGGAATTTTTCGAGCACATTTAGCATCTCAATAATGTGAATTCCGCCCGATGATGGAGGTGGCATTGAGACGATTTCGTACCCGCGATACTGGCCGCGAACCGGTTCACGTTCAACCACTTTATAATTAGCTAAATCTTGTAAACTCATTACGCCGCCAGCGTCTTTTACTGCAGCAACAATTTTTTCAGCGGTTTCACCATAATAAAAACCTTTACTGCCCTTGTCGGCAATGAGTGACAGAGAATGTGCCAGCTCAGGTTGTTTAAGGAGATCATTTACTTGAAAATCACTTCCATCAGGACGATAAAATATTTTTGCAGAGCTTGGCCATTGGGCAATACGTGATTTGAGTCCACTCAGTGAGTTTGATAAATCAGAGGTAACAAGAATGCCTTCTTTAGCTAATTTAATTGCTGGGGCAATGACTTGTTTTAAGTCCATTGTGCCGTATTTTTCAAGTGCTAGTTCAAACCCTAAAACGGTACCAGGCACGCCAACGGCCAAACCATGCTCACGACTAAGTTTGTCGACAGCATTGCCTTGTTCGTCTAAAAAGATATCTTTATGCGCTTTGCTTGGTGCTGTTTCACGGTAATCTATCGCGATGGTTTTATTTTGTTCGGCTAAGTGCACTAACATAAAACCGCCACCACCGATGTTACCCGCACGAGGCAGTGTTACAGCAAGTGCATAACCTACCGCAACCGCAGCATCAACAGCGTTACCGCCTTGCTTTAAAATATCAACACCAATTTGGCTGGCGATAGCTTCTTGGCTTGAGACCATGCCATGTTTGGCATAAATGGGTTGAGCTGTCGCCATTTCGCTGAAAATAGAGATATCATTGGCGTATACACCAGTGCTTAATGCCGGGTAGCAGAATACAACTGACAATGCAGTGCTAAGTAAAAGAGGTTTCAGTTTAGGGAGTCGGCTCACGATCATTCCTTGGTATTGATTTGATTATGTTGTAGAACATGCCACATGATAGTGACAAATGGTACGAGATTTTAACGAGAACGATTTAGCATAAACAGGTAGGATTCGGTGGAACAAAGTAAAACGTTAGTGTATCAATTCAAATTTGTTAATACTATTAGTGACATAAAAATATCTGACTGGAATACATATTTTGGCCATTTGAATCCCTTTACCCGTCATGAATATTTATCCGCTTTAGAATTAAGCCAATGTGTAAGCCATAACACCGGCTGGCAACCGCATCATCTTGTGGTCACTCAAGGTGATACGATTGTAGCGTTAATGCCGTTGTATATTAAAACTCATTCCTGGGGCGAATACGTGTTTGATTGGGCGTGGGCTGAAGCCTATGAGCGTAATCAATTAGACTATTATCCTAAACTGGTGAGCAGTATTCCCTTTACGCCAACAACGGGTGCCCGTATTGGTTTTTTGCCTACGTTAAGCGACATCGACAAGCAGCACGTCATTTCAGAAGTCATCACAGTCATAAAGCATCAATTAAGCGAGCGGCAATGGTCTTCGTGGCATGGTTTATTTAGCCATAAAGCAGAACATACCTTGTGGGCAAATACCGGCATTATTGAGCGTCATGGTTGCCAGTTTCATTGGCGTAATAATGACTATGTGGACTTTAATGATTTTTTAAGCAGCATGAGTTCTAGAAAGCGTAAAAATATCAGCAAAGAGCGGGCACAAATACACAAGGCGCAACTGCGTTTTACCTTTATAAATGGCGATAATGCTACCGATGAGCAATGGCAAGGTTTTGTTCGCTGTTATCAACGCACTTATCTTAAGCGTTCTGGCCATCAAGGGTATTTATCTGCGGAATTTTTCAGGTTAATTGCCCAAACAATGGGAGAGTCAATCAGATTATTAATGATACACAATGCACAAGATGAATTGGTGGCATCAGCGCTTTATTTTGTTTCAAACACCCATTTGTATGGTCGTTACTGGGGAGCATTGAGCGATTACGACGGTTTGCATTTTGAAGCTTGTTATTATCAAGGTATCGAATATGCAATTGCTAATCAGCTAAATGTGTTTGATGCTGGCGCGCAAGGTGAGCATAAAGTGGCAAGAGGTTTTTATCCGGTACAGACGTATTCAAGCCATGTGATTGAACACCCAGCATTTAGTGATGCCATTGCTCATTTTTGTGAGCAAGAGCAAGCACACATTAAATTGTACATGGAGCAGATGACGCAACAATTACCTTATAAAACCAGTAATTAATCTCGTTTTTTAAAGGGGCTAATCCAGCGCGAGCCAGACTCCTACGAGCATCATTAAGCTGCCGGCGATGCGGTTCATCCAGCGGATATTATCGCCGCGGCTTAAAAACAAACGTAAGCTTTTTCCGCCGCTAGCATACGCTAACATCGACACACTTTCGGTTATCATAATAATACCCAGCAACACTCCAAGTTGTGGACCAACTGGACTGTCGACATTGATAAACGGAGGCAGTAACGAAATCATAAATGCCCATCCTTTGGGATTGGCAATGGCAGTAATAAACCCCTGGCTAATTAAGCTTGTTCTGCGGGTGTTCACTTGTGCACTGTCGATAACCGCCATTTTACCTTTGGCGCGCCACATATTAATGCCGATATAGATTAAATATCCGCCACCCACCCATTTGAGTAAATCAAATACCTGTGGGTAATTAAGCATAATGCTGGCTACGCCCAGTACGGCTGCAATGGCCACTAATGCCACTCCGACCAGCTCGCCTAGCATCATCCATAAGGTTTTACGTACGCCAACACTCATGCCCAGTGTCATGGCTAAGGTCATGCACATACCAGGGGTGATGGAGACAAAAAAGAAGGTCGGAATAAACACGGCAAGTACGGCGTAATCAGGCATTGGCGTCAATTATCAATAACAGAATGTGGCCAAGTGTAATGGCCTAAAATGATAAAAACCAGCAATTTGCTGGTTTTTATGTATCAAATTATACCTATTGGTTATAACACACCGCGTTTGATTTGGTCGCGTTCAATAGATTCAAATAACGCTTTAAAATTACCTTCACCAAAGCCTAAGTTATTTTTACGTTGAATGATTTCAATAAAAATAGGGCCAAATAAGTTTTTAGTGAAAATTTGCAGTAAATAACCCTCGTCATCACCATCAACTAAGATTTGATGATGCTTAATACGTTCACGGTCTTCAGTGACCTGCGGTAATTTATCAAAAATGGTGTCGTAATATTCCGGAATAATATCCAATGTTTGGATTGATGTGCCTTCCATTGCATCTAAAGACGCCACAATATCGCGGCTTCTAAAGGCTAAATGCTGTACACCTGGGCCGTTATATTCACCTAAGTATTCATCGATTTGGTTGTTATTATTGCCTTTACCCTCGTTGATGGGGATACAGAAACTGCCATCGGGTGAACGTAAGGCATAAGAGACTAATGCCGTTTGTGCGCCGCTAATGTCAAAATAACGCACTTCGGTAAAGCCAAAGATATCTTTATAAAAGTTTGCCCATTTTTCCATGGTGCCTTTGTAGACGTTATTGGTTAAGTGGTCGACTTCCATAAAGCCTTTTTCTGGCGTGACAATTGGTTGGTCTAAATCGACAAAATCGCTTTGATAAATGTTGTTTTGCTCACCAAAGGTATCAATAAAGTAAATTAAGCTGTCGCCAATACCGTAAATGGCAGGATAAGGCATGTCTTTATTGGCGTCATCTGCCGGTTTTGCACCACGATTAACAGCCTCGCTGAAGGCAAAGTCAGCATCTTCAACACGCCAGCCCATAGAGCAAATTGCTGGACCGTGTGATTTAGCAAACTCAGCCGAAAAACCACTACGGCCTTTATTGAGTAAAAAGTTAATGTCGTTTTGTTTGTAGTAGACGATGTCGTTGTTTTTGGCTTTTTTTAACATCGAAAAACCAAAATCAATAAAGACTTGGTGCATAAATTGAGTATCCGGGCTGGCAAATTCAGTAAATTCGATACCTAAAAGCCCCAGTGGATTAAGTTCGCTAGCCATTTTGTTTTCCTTTATTTTTCTGTCAACACGCCATCACTCTTGGGTGACTTGGGTTAGTTAAATTACATCTTAGTTTTCTAACCAAGAACGGTTGTAGTCAGCACTCATGCAACGTTTAACATGGGTGGTTAAATTGAGTGGGGCGAATGTATCGACCATCACTGCGTATTCGTAGGTTTCTGTTTTGCCAATGGATGCTTCTGTGCGCCCAGGTTGTGGGCCGTGAGGCACCCCTTTTTGATGCAGCGTCATGTAACCGGCTTCAATACCGGTGCGGCTCATAAAGTCACCGTCGACGTAGTAAAGCACTTCGTCGCTGTCGATATTGTTGTGGTAATAAGGTGCAGGGATAGACTTAGGGTGAAAGTCGTAAGGGCGTGGTACAAAATTGCAAACCACAAAGTTGTGAGCACTAAACACAAGATGCTCAGATGGCGGCAAGTGGATCTGGCCCACTTTAGGGGCATATTCTGTAATATTAAATGCCCATGGGTACACACAGCCGTCCCAACCCACGAGGTCAAAAGGATGCCACTGCAATAGCATTTGTTGGTATCGCTCGCCAAATTTACACACCAAAGCAAACTCGCCTTTTTCAACCACAGCATCGGTTAACGTTGGTGTGCGAATATCGCGTTCACAATAAGGAGCGGATTCGAGCATTTGGCCATATTCATTTCTAAAGTGTTTTGGCACTTCAACCATTGACGATGACTCAATGACAAACAAGCGCACGTTTTGATAATCGTTAAAGGTTAATTGGTAAGTGGTACCGCGTGGAATGACCAAATAATCCCATTTCTTGGTATTAATCACGCCATATTCACTTAATAACTGACCTTCGCCCTCATGGATAAAGACCACCTCATCTGCATATGCGTTGCGATAAAACTCATTCGTTGGCTCAGTGACCTTAGCGGTATACATAGCGACATCGTTATTAAAAAAGATTTTATTACGCGCGCTGAAAAAATTGCCTTGGCAATCGGCCTGGCGTGAGTCAAGTTTGTAGTTTTGAATTAATGAGTCTTGCCATTGCTCGCCGTGACTTAACGCATAGGGTTTAACATCAATCGCTTTGGTTGGCATATTGTGATGATATTTATTGGAATAAATATTTGAAAACCCGTGAGTGGAGAACAACTCTTCACGGTAAAGTTCACCATTTTCTTTTTCGAAAGCGATGTGACGTTTTGGCGGCACTTGACCTTGTTTAACATAGAATGGCATTTGATTGTCCTCTGGCAAATCGACTGCATGTGATGCGGCTGAGTGTTAATTATTGTTATGGCCTAATCGCACTGGGCAAACCAATATGTGATCTTATTAACAATTTAGTGGTAAAGATCAACAAAAAAAAGAATAATAAAAAGCTTAACTCAATCAAATTTTTAGATTGTCTTGCTGGCTTTACATAGGTGTATTGATAACAAGACACGGGAGTGGGTATGCGGATTGATATCGATGCGTTTAATGTTTTGCAAGTTCTTGTTGAAGAAGGGAGTTTTGCTAAGGCATCCGAGCGTTTACATAAAGCGCAATCAGCGGTGAGCTACCAAATTAAGAAGCTAGAACAACATTTAGGGGTGACATTATTTAATCGAGATCACTACCGAGCAGAGTTAACGCCAGAGGGTAAAGTCATTTTGGCAGAGGGTCAGCGACTGCTTCAACATTTAGCCAATATTGAGCATCTTGCAAGTCGTTATAGTCAGGGCTGGGAGCCTAAGCTTGAATTAATCATTGACGGGGCATTGCCGATGGAGCCCATTATGAGCGCATTAAAGCTGATGTCAGAGCACAATATCCCCACCAAAATTCAATTAAATATGGAGTTTTTAGGTGGTGTGCAACATAGGTTTGAGCGAGAACAAGCAGATTTGATGTTGGTTAAAGATTATCGTACTGGGCCGTCGTATCATCCTAAACCCTTACCCACCATTACCAGTGTGCTGGTTGCGGCAAGATTGCATCCATTAAGCCAAAGGCGAGACATAAGCCTGCCTGAGCTGCAACAGCATGTAGAGCTCACCATTGAAGACTCATCGCCGGGTAAACGTGCGCGTGATGAAATGCAATTTGGCGGTGATAAAGTGTTTTATCTGTCAGGCTTTATTATGAAAAAAAATGCATTATTAAAAGGCCTGGGCTTTGGATGGATGCCGGATTTTTTAATCACAGAAGAGTTAGCCAATGGTGAGTTAACGGCAATTGATTTTGTGGGCGGCAACCGTTTTAGCTTTACCCCGCAATTAGTGTCAACCTCAGAGCGTCCTTTAGGCCGAGCTGGGCAATTATTTACTGAACTTATTTTGCAAGAATTTGCCTTATTTCAACAGCAACAAACAGGATTAAGTGGTGCAGGATTAGGTTAGTTAGGTGCATGTAATCCTCTTTGACATATTCTGTCATAAAGTTTCCATAGGAATAAAAGTAACATCTTGTTAACCTAAAGCAATAATAGCATCTGTGCTAACGCTGAATCTGCCACACTCATTTTTAAGGAGCAAAAAATGACCAGAAAATGTCACGAAGTTGATTACGAAATTATCGGTTCAAGTATGCAATTAGTTGAAATTGAACTAGACCCGCATGAGGCAGTGGTCGCCGAAGCTGGGGCCATGACATACCTTGAAGAAGATATTTCATTTGAAGCCAAAATGGGTGATGGCTCAGAACCAGAGTCAGGCTTTTTTGGTAAATTGTTGGGTGCAGGAAAGCGAGCCATTACAGGTGAGGGGATTTTTATGACTCACTTTACCAACGAGGGCGGTCGTAAACGTAAAGTGGCTTTTTCAGCCCCATTTCCAGGCACTGTCTTAGCTATCGATCTTGCCAAGCATAATGGCGAACTAATTTGCCAAAAAGACAGTTTTTTAGCCGCGGCAATGGGTACCCAAGTGTCGATGAAGTTTAATAAACGCCTTGGTGTGGGGTTCTTTGGTGGTGAAGGCTTTATTTTACAGAGCCTTAAAGGCGATGGCATGGCGTTTGTGCATGCTGGTGGCACCTTGATTAAAAAAGAATTACGCGGTGAAACTTTACGTGTTGATACCGGTTGTTTAGTGGGTTTTACCCCAGGCATTGATTATGATATTCAGCGTGCAGGCTCATTAAAATCGATGGTGTTTGGCGGTGAGGGGTTATTTCTTGCAACGTTACAAGGTCACGGCACTGTGTGGCTGCAAAGTTTACCGTTTTCTCGCATGGCTGATCGTATTATTGCCCATGCACCGTCAAGTGGTGGTAAAGATCAAGGTGAAGGTTCTGTGTTAGGTGGCATTGGGCGAATGATTAATTAACGTTTCTTTTTTCTGCTCAATTAAAAGGGGGGCTAAATTCAGTCACCCTTTTTTTATACTTAAATCATTGCCCTAGCATAACAATATGAGCAAATTCATCAGCGCTGACAGGTTGAACGCTTAACCGTGCACCTTTGGTCACTAATACCATGTCTTGTAAAGCCGGGTCACTTTTGAGTTGTTGTAAACTGACTATCTGATTCAGTTTTGCAGTAAATTGAATATCCACTTGCCACCACCGCGGTTTGTCTGGCTCTGACTTAGGGTCAAAGTAGCGAGATTGTGGATCAAAAGCACTTTCATCAAGTGTAGGCTGGCTAACAACTGTGGCAATACCGACAACCCCTGGTACTTTGCAACTAGAATGGTAAAACAACACTTGATCGCCATGTGTGATGTCATCGCGGATAAAGTTCCTTGCTTGGTAATTTCGAATACCTTGCCAAGCCATTGTATGATTTGGGCTATCACGTAAATCATCAATACTGATGTCATCGGGTTCGGACTTCATTAACCAATATTTCATACTTTACTCTTTTATATTCATTTTTTGGCATATTATCATCCGCACACTAAAAAGCCGACTACGAGATGTAATCGGCTTTCACTAAGAGGTTGTTTATACGGGCTTGGTAACGATAGTTTGACCAATTGGCGTTAAGCTTAATAGCGCTAACTTAATGTGTTGTATTGCAAACGGGATACCAATGATAGTGATAAAACAGGCCAGGGCATGGGCTAAATGACCAATCGCCAACCAAATACCAAAGAATAAAAACCAAATAACGTTACCAATTAAGCCAAAGCTACCGGTGCCAAGATCTTCATGGCCGGTTAAATGCTTGCGGTTAACGCTTTCTTGTCCAAATGGCCAAAACGCCATTTCACCAATCACAAAACACGCACGACCAAATGGAATACCGACAATACTGATAAAGCATAAGAGTCCGGCAAGCCACCAGGCTAAGCCCATCACAAAACCGCCCAAAACAAACCAAACAATATTAAACAGTAAACGTAAAAGTGACATTGTTTTTCCTTATTGAAATCTAAAAATTCAAAACGGGTACTGAACTGACTTAAGTTTAACTAAGCGATATTTATGCCAAAGTTTTAACTTATTGATTATAAATGTTTTACTGTTATTTTAATAAGGAGGGAATAACGCACGTTAGTGAAATCGTTAAATCAATCGGTGAGTTTTATCATTTATTAGTTAAAATACTCATATCAAGTATTTAGAGAGCGCCAATGTTTGCTATAAGCCCTGTACAGCCAATGCTATTTGAACAAAGACCTATCTTTGTCAAACGAGATGACTTATTACACCCTGACTTTAGCGGTAATAAAGCGCGTAAGTTTTATCATTTTTTATCGCAAGATTATGCGCATATTACCCAACTTGTCGGTTCGGGTTCTGCCCAAGCAAATTCGTTATATTCGATGTCAGTGCTGGCTAAACAACAGGGTTGGCAATTTGATTACTATGTCAGTCATATCAGCGATTTTATTCTCCAGCACCCTAATGGAAATTATGCAGCAGCTATTGCCAATGGCGCTAATATTATTGAAGTTGGCCAACTTAAGTTAGCGGATAAATATCAGCAGATGCATTTAGATGACGTCGTACAATGTATTGTTGCATCTGACTACAATAACAAAAATTCATTGTTACACATCCCTGAGGGAGGACGTTGCGAGTATGCTGAAACGGGTGTTGCCATATTAGCAACAGAGATTATTGATTGGGCAAGATTACGTAATACCAAAGCATTAAAAGTATTTTTACCTTCAGGCACAGGTACAACGGCAGCGTATTTAAATAAGCAGTTGCTACAACAACAGACAAACAACAATATTAATATCGAGGTATTAACTTGCAGTACAGTTGGCGGGGATGATTATTTACGCCAACAATTTTCTCAATTAGTTGCTCAAGAGTATTTTCCAACCATAGTGAATGACGGACACAAATACCATTTTGGCAAATTAACTCAGCGTTGTTATGAAATGTGGCAAACGGTGTGTCAATCTGGAATTGAATTTGAGTTGTTGTACGATCCGGTTGGTTTTTTAGTGTTAAAACATTATTTACAGCAACATTCGCAGTGGGCCGGCGACATCGTGTATGTACATCAGGGTGGGGTTTTAGGTAATCAAAGCATGTTACCTAGGTATCAGCGTAAATTTGGCTATTCTGAATAAATCAGAAAACGACAGACAGTTAACAACTAAATAAAAGTTAACGTTAGAGTGAGTGAGGTGTAACAGGAGGAGGTTCATTTTGCTCTGTTTTAATAAACATCGGTAAGTGAGAGGAGAATACCGAGAAATGAGTTTATTAAATAACAGAGCAAATGATTAACGCTAGGCGTTAGGAGTATTACTTATTTGCAGTAATTAACCATTTCATGAAGTTTAGTGCTTCAGTACGCTTTGAAAAGGTTTTTTTGTTTTTACCTAGGCTGTCAGTAAAAGCAATTGAATTTTTGTTTGATGAAATTGAATTAACTGGAAAGCTAACTGAAATTTCATGTCCATTAATGTTGTATGACATATGCCACACTCCTTATTTTTGCTATTCACCCTTGGGTGAGAAAATTGTTCAATAAAATATCCTTGGCATTTTTTAGTGGTGCGAAAGATTAACTTGTCGAGATTTAACTTAACCTATTCTGAACTCACTAATCAAGTGTTGTGATATAAATAGTTGATTAAAGTCAGGTTAACTTGTGATCACAATCAATGATCTGGGTTAACTTACAACTAGAATAACGTTTCACTTAACTCAGTAAGTTGAACATAATCATGTGACAAAAGCATGACCAATACAGTTTGTTTTTAAATTTTACAAACATTGGTGCTATGTCATGAGTATGTACAGAAGCTTGTCTTGGGTTTACGAAGGAAGTTGAGCAGACTTACAGGTAGGTAACCAAAATTAACAAGATTTTTAAATCTGTGTAGATTCTATACTCACTTTTCATTTATAGCAACAACGTTTTTCTAAAAAAAGACAAATAACATGCAATTTGTACGTATTTTAATCGATAAAAACTACAGCCGTAATAAAACACGTGATAAGTAGATGTTTTTAATCGCGATACGCTGTAGCTGATAAAGACACGTATCGCGATTAAAGGTTACATCACTTGCGTTAATACAATAAGTCACCAATTGGATTAAGTAACTTGCTTATCCCTTTTGTGAAATATAACGGAGCATCAACGATGGTGTAACACAAACAGCCTTCGGTTGTTTTAGGTGAATGCTCGTGGTTTTGGTCTAGCAGCATAAAGTCGCCAGGTTTGTAAGTGTTGTAGCAATCACTAAATTCACCTGCTAATAATAGGGTTAACTCTGAACCTTTGTGAGTATGGTCTGGTATTTCACCATTGGCTGCAATGTGTAATAAGCTTGCTCGAGCTTGTGGCTCGCCAGTGTCTAGTCGTAACCTACTCACCTTACCAATACCTTGCCATCCACTTGTAATCTGCTGTTTAAAAACACGAGGTAACATGTATTGTTGCCCCTTAATGGTGACGCTATTGTCTGCGACCAAGGAGGATTGTGGTTTCGTTTTTACTTCGGTGTCTAATGAATCGAGAGTATTATTTAAAAACTGATTCAGTAGATCATCAAGTTGCCCATGTTGCTCAATAGAGGCTGGTTGAATGGTTTGATTTTGCTCAAACTGCTGCTCAGAAAGTGCAAGTGTCATCTGATCTAATTGCTGCTGACAGTGTGCACAAAACTCGGCATGGGCTGAGATGGCGATAGACATAGACAGAGGCAATTCGCCTTTTGCATGGAGAGACAGCAAATGCTGATCTGGGTGGTAATTAATCATAATGTTTCTCCATAAAGCTTTTTAATTTTTCTAGACCTAGTCTGAGCCGTGACTTAACGGTTCCTATTGGGATATTGAGTTTGTCTGCGAGTTCTTGTTGTGTGAGTTCTTGCATGTAAATACCTTGCACAACTTGACGTTGCAATGGCGGCAGTTCTTCGACATGTTGCAGTAAACTGGCCGACAGTAAAAAATCGTCGTCATTATTTTCAGCGTCATCAGACTCAAATAGTGGCCAAATGTCGTCGCCAAATGCATCTTCACGGTTGTGTTGCACTTTACGCAGCATGTCAAAACACTGGTTGCGCATGATGGTGAACACCCATGTACTCACAGCCGCTTTGTCAGCATTGTATAGATGTGCTTTGGTCCACACTCGTGACATGGTTTCTTGCACCAAATCCATTGCCAGGCCTTGTTGACTTAATCGCTGAACCCCAAAAGAATTGATTTTTGGAGCAAAATGCGAAAACAATTTTGCAAATGATGTTTTACATCGGTTGTTAGCAACGAGCATCATCAACTGCGCAAGCTCATCTGTGAGCGGATTAGGTTCGTCTGAATTCATAGCACCACTTCGTTGATTAGAAGATCTTAGTGAAAGATTTCCTTTATCATAACGAGTTTGACTACTTTGTGATTGAATATTTTCCATTTTTTCACTCATATCCAGTAAATCACGATGAAGCATAGTATTTATGCCGTTTATGCTGCCTATAAAACAACCTTGGAAGATCGTTTGACATCACGTTATTGAGTAATACGCTGGTGAGCGATAAGTGGATCAGGAAAGCCGGAATTATTTTATGATGTCGAGCAAAAATGATTTTGCTAAAAGATGATCATGGTTATTAATGCACTGATATTTTTGGCTGGCACTTAAAGGGATTATCTCTAACCAACGTTGACAAACCCAGGCGATATCATTGAAGTCGCTTTCACTGTAGTGGGCTAAATGTTGTGGGTATTGCTGTAATAATTGTTTTAACGTATTACTGAGAAATTGATCCTTATCCCGCGCTTGTGATCGTATGTGTGGTTGAGCACTGTTTTCATCAATAATATTACTTGGCCAGCCGTCGATGAGTGTGACGTCTGCTCTCTTAAGCCCGTCATCTTCTACTGTTATGTTGTTAATTTTGAATGTTTGTTTACCTTGAACACAGATCCCTAATAGACCATCCTCAAGCGTTTCAAAATCAATGATGTGTGTCAAAGTGCCAATTGGCATAATGGTTTTTTTGTCATCAGACAGCATGCAAAGTCCAAATCCTTGGCCACTTTTGAGTGATTCAGACACTAATCTTTTGTATCTTGGTTCAAAAATGCGCAGTTGCGTATACCCTTGTGGGAGTAAGCAAATGGGTAAAGGAAAAATGGGGATTATCATTACAGCCTCTGGGTAAAATAAAACAATGTATCTGGGTTAATGTACGTGTTTAGTGTAATTATCGATCACCTTGATTAACCCATATGAGCTGATCTTCACTGATTGACAGGGCATTAAGTTTACCAATGAAGCGCTGTTTTATGGTTGGATTTATGTTAGGTGTTCGAGATAAAATCCATGCGTACTTGTTATTAGGTCCAATCACTAATGAGTCTGTATATAAGCCTTGTTCATTTTGCACTACGTCGTGGATTTGATAAGCGCCGTAAAATGGCCCAAAGAAAGACACCTTGAGTAAACCTTTGTCATCACCGTCAATAAAGTACGCTTTGCCTTCTGCTGAATCCCATTGCTGCTCGTCTTGTTTAAATCCTTTATTAATCACCACCACTTTGTCACCGTCAATGCTGTATTGCGCGGTCACATTGGTCATTCCACGTTCAAATGAATGATCCAGCCGGGCAACTTCATACCAGGTACCAAGGTACTGGTTTAGTTGAAACGGTTTAACGACATCAACAGGTTCATCAATGACGGTGCAGGCTGATAGCCCAAGCGCGCAAATGCCAAGAAATGGTAAGGTGATGAGATGGCGTAATGACGTTTTCATGGTTAACTCCGTTTCTACAACAACAGTATTTAATGTCAACTATACGACGCAACGGGTTGGTTTGATCTTGAATTGGCCGGTTTAATCTTATTTTGTCGGTTGTGTCATGCTTACAAAGTCCTTTTATAGGCCAATTTTTAGTATAATAAAGCCGATTGTTATTGTTAAGTTTAGGTGGTTTGTTTCATGAATAAAGTGCTAGATACGGTAGACCAACGTACCCAATTAGTCGGTCAAAACCGTTTAGAGCTGTTGTTATTTCGCATTAGTTCAACACAATTATTCGCGATCAACGTGTTTAAAGTAAAAGAAGTGGTTAAATTACCTGCAATCAATATGTTGCCCGGTAGTAACCCTAATATTTACGGTGTGGCTAATATCCGTGGTACATCCATTCCTGTTATCAACTTACGTGAAGCAATTGGTTTTTCGAAATTGCCGATTACTGACGACAGTAATTTAATTATTACTGAGTACAATCGAAGCGTGCAGGCCTTTTTAGTCGGTAAAGTTGAACATATTATCAATATGACCTGGAGTGATATTATGCCACCGCCGAAAACCTCAGGGGCACATAATTACTTAACCGCAATCACCAAAGTGGAGCAAGAGGGGATAACGCGGTTGGTGTCTATTATTGATGTGGAAAAGGTATTGGCAGAAATTATTGATTATGATGTGAGCTTGTCAGACGGGGTGCTCGACGAGAGCCTTGTACCGAGTATGCCTGGTCGTAAAGTATTAATCGTTGATGATTCTTCAACTGCTCGCAAACAAGTTCGCGACACATTAACACCTTTAGGCATTGAGATCATCGAAGCTTCAGACGGATTACAAGCGCTGAGGTTGCTGCAATCTTGGGCTGGTGATGGCAAACAAGTGGCCGATGAGCTGTTAATGATGATTACCGATGCAGAAATGCCAGAGATGGACGGTTATAAACTGACCGCTGAAGTACGCGCCGACACGCGCATGTCTGGGTTATTTATCACCTTAAATACGTCATTAAGTGGCAGTTTTAATAAGGCCATGGTTGAAAAGGTGGGCTGTAACGAATTTATTTCTAAGTTTCAACCTGACTTGCTGGTGGGTGTTGTTCAAGAGCGTTTACGCAGCCTTCTGGCACCATAAAATACCAGTGAGATATCTGTAGAGTCATCGCGTTTCAATCACTAATCAACCTGTGGTAGCTATCAAAGTGACTTGTTATTGATCTGCGTCTTCAATTAATTCATCGATAATTTTTCGTTGGTGTTCACGGGTTATGCCAATATTCAGTCTGGCAATTTTAATGGCGTGGCCAAATTTAGCCTTGCCTAGTAACGTCACTAGTTGTTGTAAAAAGTGCGGGTCTAAAGACAAGGTATGGCTGTAGTGTTCTATTGCTTTAGGCAAAGAAGTAAACCTGACGTCATCAAATTCAAACCCTGCCTGATAATGACCGCTTTCTGCGTCTAGCAATATTCCATCTAGACTAAGTGGCCATCCTTTAGCGTTAATGCGTCCTTGGGCTATTTGATACATCATCCAGGCACTTTTTTTAAAGCCACCAAAAATTTTGCATTCAAATTCAGATTCTTCCAGTTCCTGTTCAGTCCAATTAATGCCGATGGCTAAATCTTTTTGATAGATATGCATTAATTGATCTTTTACCGCATCGCGGCAATCCCAAATTGAGGTTAGGGGATTTTTTTTTGCAAGCCCCAGGCATTCTTTGCATGCAGGTACAGTCAATGACGGGTGAGGCGTATGTGTCATTCTGTAATATTCAAATAATTGATTGCTAGGCTCAGCGCAAAACCAGCACGTATGACGTTGATCAAATGGAATATCAATTAATGGAGGCATAAAAAGGCCATTTAATAAAAAAGCCACTCAAAAGAGCAGCTTAATGGATAAAAAGTCGATAAAGATTTATTCTTTTTCGAAGTCAACGAGTTCTTTTGCTAATATGATAGGATCTAGCTCTTCGCATTCTTGCTCGGCTTCCCAATCGATGCCAACCAGTACGCCGTCATCATTTAAATCGCCAACCCAGTACTCTAAAAACTCAGTTAAAGTAATCGTAACTGCTTTGTAATCAGCCCACTCTTCAGTGCAATGACTATTTGCTGCTGCTTCACTTGACCATAATGGCATGACATCGGTGTCTTCAAATTCAGATGAGTCACATACAACCCAACCTTCACCCGTTTCATCTTGTAAGCCCCATAAGACTTGGTGTTGTTTTACGTTTTCGATAAAGGCGATTAGTGCAGGAGTTTGTTCGGTCATGATATGTCGCTTCAATGAGTGAGAATTAACATCATTATACGTACTCAAAAAATAAGGAAAAGGCTTAATTAATGACAATTATGTTTATGTTGAAACTTTGTACCAATTAAAATACAAAAACACAATTTCTGATAAATAAACAGGGTTTAATGCTAACAACTCTTGTGTCCTGAATGGGGATGCGTCACGATATTCATTATTTAATTGTGAAAAGTAAGTGTTTACATGGTCCTTCAAAGTCGTTTTTCGGTGTTTATTGCAGCAATGTGTGTTTCAAGCACCTTGTTGAGTGCTTGTGCGGTATCTGCTTCTCCAGAGCCTGTTGTCAATGTTGTGCCTGAGCCTGTCGTTGCAGATTTTGCAAGCTGTGTTGTTAATCTTCAGCAAAAAGCAAAGCTTGCTGGTATATCACAGGAGATAATCAACACCACTGTTGCTAATTTAAAGTTTGTTCCGCGAGTGATTGAACTTGATAATCAGCAACCTGAATTTACGACCACTTTTGGCGATTACTTTGACAAGCGAGTCACAACGTGGCGAGTTGACCAAGGCAAAAAAATGTTGGCCAAACATCATAAGTTATTGGCTAATTTAACAACAGAGTACGGCGTGCCTGGGCAATATATCGTGGCTTTTTGGGGCTTAGAAACGAATTACGGCAGTTATAAAGGCAGTATGCCTGTACTGGATTCATTAGCCACTTTGGCCTGTGATCCTCGACGCAGTGATTACTTCACTGGCGAATTAATTCAAGCTCTTAAGTTAAAACAGCAATATCAATTTGCTGATAATAAAATGGTGGGTTCGTGGGCTGGCGCCATGGGGCATACTCAATTTATGCCAACAAACTATCGTAAATATGCCGTTGATGGCGATGGCGATGGTGTTGCAGATTTATGGAATAGCGAAGCTGATGCATTGACATCTGCGGCAAACTTTTTACAGCATTTAGGTTGGAAAGCCGATCAACGCTGGGGACGTGAAGTGCTGCTCCCGCAAGATTACAGCTTTGAGTATTTGGGCAGTCAGTCTGTTTTACCGTTATCGAAGTGGCATGCCTTAAACATTAAGCAAACTAATGGTCAACCCATTGCCACACCAGAAATGCAAGCGGCTTTGTATTTACCCGCAGGGCATACGGGGCCTGCATTTTTAGGCTACGATAACTTTAATGTGATTATGCGCTGGAACCGATCAGAGTTTTATGCCATTTCAGTAGGGCATTTGGCTGACAGAATTAAAGGCGGCGCCCAGCTGAGCCGTGCTGTGCCAAAACAGCCTAGATTAAGCCGCGAAATGGTAAAACAATTGCAGCAAAAGCTTAATGATTTAGGTTTTGATGTCGGTAAGCCTGATGGTATTTTTGGCCGTAACTCAGCACTTGGCTTGCAAGGCTATCAGAAAACACAGGGGTTAATTGCCGACGGTTTTCCTGATGTAGATACCTTTAAAGCGTTGGGGATCCAACTGTAATAAGCCTTTTTTGGCGAGCAACACTATTTTTGTGGATGCATTGGCAGTCATTTGTTAAGCTTCGGCAAAATTTAGATTAAGGGATAACAATGAGCATTAAAGATGATATGGTTGTGCAGTTTAATTACACACTGCGTGACGAAAAAGGCGAAGTGATCGAGTCTAATGAAGGTCGCGATCCCATTGCATATTTGCACGGCCATGACAACATGATGCCAGGCATTGAAGATGCGATTAATGGTAAATCAGTGGGCGATAAGTTCACGGTTACGCCACCTGCAGCAGACACCTATGGTGAGCGTCAAGAAGGTGCTGAGCAACGCGTATCGGTAAAACATTTAGTGGGTGCTAAAGTGTGGAAACCAGGTATGGCAGCAGTTGTTCAAACTGAGCAGGGACAACGTCAAGTCACTATATTAAAAGTGGGTAAGTTTATGGCAACTGTGGATGTGAATCATCCTTTAGCTGGCCGTGAATTAACTTTTGATATCGAAATTGTTGCTGCTCGTGAAGCGTCTGATGAAGAAATCGCCCATGGCCATGCCCATGGCGCTGGTGGACACCATCACTAAGTAAAAATACTGTTTACCTTGAAATCCCAAGTGAATAACTTGGGATTTTTATTTGTGGTATATAAATACATATAAAGGAAAATCGATGGTTATCGACTTGTCTATCGGTAAACTGATTGTCACCGAAACTGAAATTCAGTGTCGTTTTCATGCCAGTCAAATCGTATTAACTGCTTCAGTCGATGACATTAGCTGTTTTCATCAAGGCTTGGTTATCGCCGCAGACGGCGGAACAGTTCGCTGGAGTATTAAGCTTGATAACGCCACACAACTAGAGCAGGTGCTCAACTGTACCGGTATACAAGCACAGTAACGCTTACTTTACTCAAAATAACCACAATGGTGAAATGTACGTGCTTTATATTTAACAAGTAATTGATATAAAAAGGAATGCTTATGTCGTCTTTAGATAAAATTGTCATAGAACCTCAAAAGCCTGCTACAGCCTGTGTGATTTGGCTACATGGTTTAGGTGATTCAGGCGCTGGTTTTGCTCCTGTGGTTCCGTTACTGGGCTTGCCAAGCGATCACGCAATTCGTTTTATTTTCCCGCATGCGCCAGAACAAGCCGTGACCATTAATGGGGGTTATGTGATGCGCTCTTGGTACGACATTAAAAGCATGGATTTACATGACAGAGCTGACTTACAAGGTGTGATGGAATCTGAGCAAGCTGTGAAAGAGTTGATTCAAGCGCAAATTGATCAAGGTATAAAGGCAGATAAAATCGTTCTCGCTGGTTTTAGTCAGGGAGGTGTTATGAGTTTGTTCACAGGTTTGCGTTTTACTCAGAAACTGGCGGGTATTATGGCATTGTCTTGTTATTTACCCGGTGGTGAACATTTACCAGAGCAACTCGCAAATGAAAACCAGACAACCCCTATTTTGCAACATCATGGTGAGCAAGACGATGTGGTGCCTTTATTTGCCGGAAAAATGGCCTTTGATGCGCTGACTTCTGCTCATTATCAAACAACGTGGAAAAGTTATCCGATGGCTCACAGTGTGATGCCTAATCAACTTGCTGATATAGGTCAATGGATACTGCATGTGTTGAAATAAAAGTTTAACGCCACTGTTCTCTATTTGGGATAATTGGCTTGTGCTTGATCATAAAAAAAAGTAAGTAATTTAAGTGGCTTAGCAGTCTATCTGTAGAGCCATTTTTTTTACTTGTTTTTAACATGTCATTTAACAACTCAATTGTTTGCCTGAGTGGATTGTTATCTGTTTAAGTTATTGTTATTAGTGTATTAAAAATCACATTTTGTCATAAAAATGAAATCAAAAACCGTCAATCTTTGTTATCATTCTGCCTGTGAATTGGATTTTCACAGATTTAAAAAATAAATAATAACTCGGGGTAAATCATGACAAACATGTTAATTAAAGGATTAGTGGCAACAGCTGTACTAGCAGCATTGGCTGGTTGTAACAGTGACGATGACAAAAAAGAAGTAGAAACACCAGTAGCTGCAACCTGTGCTGAAGCAGGTGATGCATGTAAAAAGTTCACCGTACTACACACCAATGATAACCACGGCCGTTTTTGGCATAACAGCGATGGTGAATATGGTATGGCAGCTCGTAAAGCGCTGATTGACCAAATTCGTGCAGAAGTCAGCTCTAATGGCGGTGAAACATTAGTATTATCTGGTGGTGATATTAATACTGGTGTGCCTGAATCTGACTTACAAGATGCATTACCAGATTTTATTGGTATGAACGAGATTGCTTATGATGCCATGGCTGTTGGTAACCATGAGTTTGACAACCCACTTGCCGTTTTAGATTCACAGCGTTCTATTGCTAACTTCCCAATGCTTGCAGCCAACATCTACAAAGCTGACGGAACACGCTATTTTGATGCATATAAAGTATTTGATATTAATGGTCTTCGTGTTGCTGTGATTGGTTTAACCACAGAAGACACGGCAAAAATTGGTAATCCAGAATATATCTCGGAATTGACCTTCACAGATCCAGCAACTGAAGCTGCAAAAGTTATCGCGGAAATTAAAGAAGCTAATGCAGCGGACTTAATTTTTGCAACCACTCATATGGGGCATTACGCTGATGCGCAAAATGGCAGTAACGCGCCTGGTGATGTAACTTTAGCACGCACACTAACGGCTGGTGATTTAAGCGCTATCATTGGCGGTCACTCACAAAATCCAGTTTGTATGGAACCCGATACAAATAATTATGCTGACTTTGAACCAGGCGATGACTGTACTCCTGATATGCAAAACGGCACTTACATCATGCAAGCTCATGAGTGGGGTAAGTATGTAGGTCGTGCTGACTTTGAATATTTTAACGGTGAACTTCACCTTGCAAGCTATAAGTTACTGCCTGTTAATTTAAAAACAACAGTAACTGATGCCGATGGCAATGAAACTGAAGTCTTTGTTGCTGATGAAATTACGCCTGATGCAGAACTTGAAGAATTATTAGCTTATTACCAAGAACGTGGCCAAGGCCAGTTAGATGAAGTTATTGCAACCACTGACGCATTGCTTGACGGTGTTCGCGCTAACGTTCGTAACATGCAAACTAACTTAGGTCGCTTAATTGCTGAAGCTCAGCGCACTAAAGTTGGTGCTGATATTGGTGTGATGAACTCAGGTGGTGTGCGTGCTTCAATTGAAGCGGGTAACATTACTTACCGTGACGTGCTAACGGTTCAACCATTTGGTAATACCGTTACGTTAATGTCGATGACTGGTGCTGAAATCACTGATTACTTAGGTACTGTTGCTTCATTCCAACGCGGTGCAGGTGCATACGCACAAATTACCGGTGTTAAAATGATCGTTGATTGTGCAGCTAAAACAGTCGCTATCAGCGAAATTAACGGTAAAGATTATAGTCCAACTGAGTCTTACAGCTTTACGGTTCCAAGCTTTAACGCTGCAGGTGGCGACGGTTACCCAGTATTGGATCCAATTCAAACAGGTTATGTTGATGCTGAAGTGTTATACACTTTCTTCAAAGACAAAGGCACTATTGCTGCAGCTGATTACGCACCAATGGGTGATATTGAATATCAAAACTCTGATAGCACATTAGGTTGTACCGTTACCGCTAACTAATAGAGCATTTAATGTTGAGTCATGCGAATGACCAACCATTATGCTTTATGTTATGTGGCTAATACCATAATTAAAAAGGCAGCTTAGGCTGCCTTTTTGCTATTTAGCTATTTAGTTTTATGCTGTTAACCAGCCTATACGAGTCGTTAGCCTGTGGCTTTCACCCGGTGCTAAAACGACCTTATCTTCAAGCACATTAGCGGCTTCTAAGCACACCATGGTGAGATAATCATCGTTATTAAAACGAGACAATCTGGCTGATTTTGCTATCCATGGGTTCCACAATACAGCCGAATGGCTATTTTCACGACTAACCACAATCGAGCCATGTGGTGTGTGTAGTGTTTGCTGAGGCGCTAAGTGAGTGTATACCCGATCGGTTTCTTTAGTGAACTCAACAGCATCGGCGGTTTGCTGAAAAGGGCCTTCGCCAAATTCAATATATTGTGAGCCATTAAAGCCGCTTGCACTGAGCTTGTGAATATCGCCAATAGGAAAGTAACTGTGTAAAGCTTGGGTTAAGCTCACTGGGTGATTATCCTTGTTAGTATTAACAATACTAACAGTAAGAGTTTCACCTAAAGTGAACAGAACTTTGACTTGGGTGTTATGTGGCCAATATTGTTGTTCGTATTCACTTTGCGGCAGGCTAAATACCAAATCGACTACTTGATCTTTTATATCAACTGATTCAAGAGACCAAATTTTATTACGCGCAAAACCATGTTGTGGATACTGAGGATTTTCATGCGTTCCAAACCATGGCCAACATATTGGTACCCCACCACGAATACCATTACCAGGCTGATAGTCATCGGCAGAGGATACCCACAGTAAGGGAGGCTTACCAGACGGTATAAATTGATCTATTTGGGCGCCTTGCATGAAAATCCGCGCCTGGCAGAGCTTTGTTTCAATACTTACATACTCAAGACCATTAGGGTGTTTTTGGGTGGTAACAGAACCCATAGTAAGTGTCCTTGTATTAATCAAAATCGCGAAATGAATTAAGCTTGTAGCTTACCTTATTTTCAAACAAGTGATAATGGGCAAGTGATTGTTGGGATTATACTAATGTAAAAAGTAACATTCGGTTATTGGCTGGCATGGCTATGTCCTCTTTAAGCTCAAAGCTTTGTTGATGAGCTAATGACGTAATCCATTCAATATCTCGGATCCCACTAACGGGGTTTTGTTGCTTAAGCCAAACATCAAACTGTCTATTACTGTCGCTTGTATAATTGCCAGAGTAATTGAAAGGACCATAAATGACCAAGCATCCTTTACTTGCTAAATGCTTAGCACAGCCTGAAAACAATGCCACCACATTTTCTTTGCTCATGATGTGCAGTGTGTTGGCAGTAAAGATTGCATCTAACGTTGTGGGTAATTGCGGCCAACAAGTACTTACATCCTGCTCTATGGGAGGGGCTAAATTGGCTAAAGGAAAATGAGCTATTCTTGCATGTAATGTAGGTATGTAACTTGCTTGATCACTGGGTTGCCAATGAAGATGGCTAAGGTGTTTGGCGAAGTAGGTACAGTGTTGTCCAGTGCCGCTGCCAATCTCTAAAACATGTGACGAATTAGCAAACCAGTGAAATAAATTATCTACTATAACTGACTTGTTATTTTCACATGCCTGAGAAAATGGCAACTGTGCTAGTGGTATTATGTGCGGCATTACGAAAGATCAACTTTTTCCATTTCAAGTTGCTGTAATGCAATGACTGCTTGAGTGCGATTGCGCACGCCAAGCTTTCTAAATATTGCAGTCGCATGGGCTTTAATGGTGGCTTCTGACACACCAAAATCATACGCAATTTGCTTATTAAGTAGCCCTTCTGCAAACATTTGTAATACACGATATTGTTGTGGGGTTAAATCGGATAAGCGGCTGGCCATTTGGTCTGTTGGATCATCAGACACTGGCACTAATTCTGTGTCGGCAGGCAACCAAATATCGCCATATAACACCGCCGTTAACGCCTCGGTCAATGACTCCATTGACGCTGATTTTGGGATAAAACCGCTGCTGCCATAATGTACAGCGCGGCTTATGGTATTGATATCCTCGTGTGCTGAAATCACCACCACTGGAATATCCGGGTAGTGTGTACGAAGGTGGATCAAGGTTGAATAACCATGTGAGCCAGGCATTTGTAGATCAAGCAAAATTAAATCAAATTGGCATTCGCTGTTTTCAAGTACAGATTCCAGTGCTTCTGCACTGTCTGCTTCGAGCCATTGTGTATGATTAAATGCGCTGCTTAATGCTTGGCGTAAGGCATTACGAAATAGCGGATGGTCATCAGCAATTATGATATTTAAATTTTCGAGCTTCATGGCTTTTTTTATTCTATGTTGCACGTGAAGATTAACTCAATGTAACAGAAAAGTAATCGAGTGTTCTATTGCTTTGTGACATAAAAAGAGGGTTTTTTGCGAATAACCATTCAATTATAGACTTTAGTCTATGGCGCAAGATGGCTTCTGGGTAACAAATGCAGCCAAATGACCGCATTTGTTACATTGTGCTTAAGCGTGAGGCCACACTTGTGTGGGTTGTCTGTTTTCATCAACGGCAACAAAGGTAAACACACCACGAATGGCATGCTCTCGATGATCTTTGTACATGTCTTCAACATAGATATTAACCTCGACTTTTACTGAGGTATTACCCACATGAATGACTTTGGCAATGAGTTCAGCAAGGCTGCCAGCAGGTATTGCTTTTTTAAAGTCGATACGGTCTGAACTCACTGTCACTAACGATTTTCGACAAAAACGCGTGGCTGCGATAAAGGCGGTTTCATCCATCCATGCTAATGCATCCCCACCAAATAAAGTATTGTGATGGTTGGTGTTAGAGGGAAAAATAGCTTTGATCACCCGCGCTTCAGATTGAATGATCCTCGCCGCGATATCGTCAGGGAAATGGGTTTCTGTTTGATTTGGATTTTGAGCAAGCGACATACAAGGACCTAAATTAACTAATAGACAGGAAAAGCGGCGCGCATTGTACTGTATGAGCTTAAGATATGTCGAATATTACCCAGTATTATTTATCCTGATTGGTATTGCTGTTTAATTTAATCGAGTTGCAAATGTTTGAATATGGCATGTTCATTGAGTACATCAATATGCTTAATGTCAGTTAACAAAATGGTTATTGGTTGCTGCTGTTGTGTTACGCCGCTAATTGCTTCATGTTTTGTTTCACCCTGGTGAACGATAATGGTTTGGCTAAAGCGCCCCACAAGCTCAACACCTGAACGTAAGCTTATCTTCACTTGGTACTGCTGTAAGCACATGATTTCTATGTAGTCATAGTGTTCACATTTTATTAGAGTCATTTTTTATACCATTTCAGTTGTCGATATTGAGCTAATCTAAGCTGTGTTTGTTTTTTAATACTGATGTTGTTTGAAAATATAACGGATTAAGCACGGCGAATGAATTAGCGCCTAGCGGTTTAGAGCATACTCGTTGAACAAAGCAGTAAGTATGTACAAGAGTCTGATGATTTTTCCTGTTTTTTGCAGCGTTTGTTGGCCATTATTTTTGTTGGCCATTATTAAAGCGTTATCGGTTTTTTATCTAGATCGTTATTTTACCTTTGAATATATTTATCAACTAAGATAAACACGCACTTGGTGCTCAATTCATTTGTGCACAGAGTGAAACCGCTAATATGTTAGACATCGATTTTGACTTAATAACAACAGCAAATAGGGCGGTTAATATCGTAACAATACGGTAGATACTTGGTGATTATTGGCATCAAGCGTGATGATATAAAGCCTGTCAAATTCAGTTGCATCATTTATAGCGGGTTGTTTTTCTGCGCCCAGTTGTTCTGCAAGCGCTGTGGTTGTATTGCTGTGGCCGATCACCAAAATATGCCCTTGCTGTTTACGTAATATTTCTGCGGTAGAGTTAAGATCAGATGGGTCGTACAAATGGGGTGCTAGTTGTTGGTCTTTTGCAACCGCAAGTGCAGTTTCGCGGGTTCGCTTGTAGTCAGTGGTATACACTTTGGCCAATGGTGTACTTGATAATACGCTCGCTAAACGAATGGCACGTAGTTTACCTTGGGCCGACAGGCTAGGGTCGTTTCCCTCTAGTTTTTCAGCGTGTCTCACTAAATAAAACACTTTGGATTGGGCTGCAATGATGCCATCTTTTTCTACTGGTTCAATGGTTTGTGCCATAGTGTAATGACTAAAAAATGTTACTAAAAACAAAAAACAGTATCGAATGCTAAGCGTCATGCCTTACTCCTTTAACGATGTATTGTTTATCAATAGCGGATTAGCAAAAAAGGCAAAAGATTCACTTTGCCATAATTGTAAAGTTTATATGCAATTTTACATCATTTGAGTTACATGAGTTAAAGGTTATTCATGGGTTATTAATCGTGATCAATTTTTTGCTAGTTTGCCATTATCCAGCAATACTTGCTTTAAGTTGATGCTCATGCGAACCGCATCTATTAATGCAAGCACGATGGTGGGTGCACACAAACTAAGGATGGGTTATGTCTGAATCTTTAACCGCACAAATTATTCAAATAGAGCCAGATGATGCCTTGCCGTTATGGCGCCATACTATTTTTATGCGCTTATTTACCACTCTCGTGATCATATGTGTTCCTGTCTATATTACGAGTGTTTACTTGTGTATTGAGCAAGGCATCTGGTACATGGCTATATTTGATACCATTGCATATGGCCTAATGATATTTGTGGTGTTTTATTCTTCTATAACTGATAAAACCCGTTATATGTGTGGTTGCGGTTTGGCATTTTTTATTGGGGCAGGTTTTTTAATTGTTCTTGGTCCTTCTGGTGCTGGATTTTTTTGGTTATTTACGTTTCCCCCATTAACCAGTGTGTTACTGGGTTCAAAAGCTGCTATTGCTGCGCAACTTATCAACGCTGTTTTATTAATCATAACGGGTGTGGCTTTTCACTATCAATGGTTACATTGGCCTGTAATGGAGCACTTTTCAACCTTGATTTGGTATGTTGTAGTGATTAACTTTTTAGTCACCTGTGCCATTGTTACTCAGTCAATTTCTTACCTATTGGGTAAATTAACCCATTCATTACAATCTACTTTAGCATCTAGACAAGCCACAGTGATTGGTTTGGCAAAGTTAGCAGAATATCGCGACAATGATACGGGGGCGCATCTTATTAGAATGCAGCAATACGCGAAAATGTTAGCTAAGCAAAGATTAGAAGATGAACAGGTTCCAGAGGAGCTCACAGAAGCTTTTATTAAAGAAATAAGCTTGTCTTCAATTTTACATGATATTGGTAAGGTAGGGGTTGCTGATCATATTTTGCTTAAGCCCGGTAAGTTAACGCCTGCAGAGTTTGAACACATAAAAGCTCACCCACAAATGGGCGCAAAGGTCATAGACAGTTTGCTAAAGTATGCTCCTCAATGTCAGTTTTTGTTAATGGGACGAGATATTGCGGGAGGACACCATGAAAAATGGGATGGCAGTGGTTATCCAAAAGGCATTAAAGGTGAGGCGATCCCTTTATCGGCAAGAATAGTGGCGTTAGTTGATGTTTATGATGCATTAACATCCCCCCGTTGCTATAAACGTCCTTTTACTCATCAAGAGGCAAAAGACATTATTTTGGCTGGTCGTTCTACTCATTTTGATCCGGCATTAGTAGACAGTTTTATCTCCATTGAGCATCGCTTTGCCGAATTATCTCAAGCCTCTTTATCACACCATTCTGCAAGTTATGAATCTGCCTTAAAGACAGCTAACAGTGTGTGATGATTTGTGTCTATATTGGTGCTGTGTTTGTATTTATGAATAAAAAATGCCAGTCTATTTTGACTGGCACTTGATGTGTGGCACGTACATTATTTGGCGTGTAAATTACTTAACCTCAACTCTGGTTAAGAGATGAATAAATAACATCGATTCTAACAATAACTCCATACGATGCATTCAAACTTGAAATTTGCGCTGATAACTAGGCAAATTTACGCGTCAATAGCGAGTCTATTGCAAGTGAATTTAACAACGTTATCGGTGCAAAGAACTGTTTGAAATGCATTTATTATCCAGAGTTAGGTTACTTAGCAAGTAAGTTTATACGGTCACGAGAGGCTTGGGCTAATTCACGTAATAGCTTTTCAGAATCTGCCCAATGTAGGCAGGCATCGGTAATACTTTGACCATACACAAGAGGTTGGTCTTTAACCACCTTTTGATTGCCCTCAATCATAAAGCTTTCTGCCATAATCCCAGCAATTGCAGTACTGCCTGCGCGCATTTGTTCCATAATACTCTGAGCAACGTTTAGCTGGTTTTTATGCTGTTTTTCGCTGTTACCATGGCTAAAATCAACCACCATGCGTTGAGTTACACCAACTTGTTCTAGCTGTGCTCGAGCGGTTTCAATGTCTTTAGCAGAATAATTAGGTGTTTTACCACCCCGTAAAATAATGTGGCCAAATGGATTGCCGTGAGTACGGTAAACAGCCATTGCGCCATCTTTATCTGGCGAGTAGAAAATGTGTGGCACTTGTGCTGCACGAACGGCATCAACAGCAATATTGATATTACCGTCGGTACCATTTTTAAACCCAACAGGGCAAGATAGTGCAGAGGCCATTTCACGGTGAATTTGGCTTTCAGTGGTGCGTGCGCCAATAGCACCCCAGGTTATAAGATCTGCAATATATTGACCATTGACCATGTCTAAAAATTCAGTAGCGATAGGCAATTTAAGCTCAGTAATTTGTTGCAGCAGCTGCCGTGCCATACGCAAACCTTTATTAGGGCTAAAACTGCCATCTAAATCTGGGTCTGAAATAAGGCCTTTCCAACCTACAATCGTGCGTGGCTTTTCAAAATATACTCGCATTAAAATACATAAGTCGTCTTTGAGCTCGTGATGCAGTGTGGCTAATTTTTGAGCGTACTCTAAAGCCGCCTTGGTGTCATGTATTGAACAAGGCCCGATAATCACTAACAAGCGTTGATCTTCACCGGCAATAATGGCTTCTACTTCGCGGCGCTGAGCCACTAAATAATCTGCTGCATCTTGAGTTAAAGGGTATTCTGACGCCAACTGAGCCGGAGAAATCACTTTGCTTAGCAGGGTTGTTCTTAGTTCATCTGTTTTAATAGTCATGCACATTACCGAAAAATCGTGAGATGCATCAGCATCATAATGCTCGGGATTATATACCCAAAGAACTTAAAGATGCGAGGCTTAGCCTAGGATTGTCTGGACTAAAAAAGCGATTGCGTTAAACGTGAAAGGCGAATTGACCCTAGTCAATGTCGCCACCTGATGGTTTTATCGGCTATTTGCAACCTAAATCGATTGTTTATTTATCAGAACATATGGCGTTCAAGGCCTGTGATGTCGAGTATTTTTGTGGCTATTTCTTCTACAGAGTGATTCGTGGTGTTCACAAAAGGGATACGTTCTCTTTTGTACATCATTTCAACTTCTTTAACTTCAAGGCGGCATTGTCTTAATGATGAATAACGGCTGTTTTCCATGCGACTTTGTCTAATTTCATGCAGTCGTTGAGGGTCAATAGTTAGGCCGAATAACTTTGATTTATTGCGTTTAAGCGACTCAGGTAACTTAAGATTATCCATGTCATCTTCAGTAAACGGGTAGTTCGCAGCTTTTATACCAAATTGCATGGACAGGTATAAACTCGATGGCGTTTTACCACAACGAGATACACCTAATAAAATAATGTCGGCTTTATCCATGTGTTTCATGGTTTGGCCATCGTCATTTTCCATTGCATAGTTTATGGCATCAATTCGGGTCTCATAGCCATGATTACCTTTACCATGAGTACGATGCAAAATGGGCTTGGCTTGTACCCCTAAGTGTTGTTCGAGTGGCGCAACAAAGGTATTCAAAAAGTCGTAATCGACACATTCGCTCGAAAAAATCACATTACGAATTTCAGGATTAATGATCGAATGGAATACAAGTGGTCTTTCGCCTGTTGTAATAAAACAATCATTTATTTGTTGTTTAACTTTTTGTGCTCGTTGGACCGTTTCAACGAAGGGAATTGTAAGTGCTTCAAATTCAATAGGAAACTGTGAAAGAACCGCATGTCCAAAAACCTCTGCTGTGATCGCGGTCCCATCTGAAATATAAAATACTTTTGGCGCCATTCTGACCTCTTGTAGTAATAAAATTACAAATAAAATTATAGATTTACGCGTGTTGTATGGGAGTGTAAGATGCTATTGCCCTCGTGTGAAGTGGCCACTGAAATAAAAACTTGCGGAGATAAAACTGTGCAGCAATACGTACTCTGGTATCAAGAATTAGGCATGGGTGATGTAAACAAGGTTGGCGGAAAAAACGCATCCCTTGGTGAGATGATCAGCAATCTGGCTAATGCAGGGGTTCAAGTTCCTGGCGGTTTTGCTACGACTTCTCATGCGTTCAATGAGTTCCTTGAACAAAGTGGAGTAAACCAGAAGATTTTTGACATTCTGGCTACATTGAATGTGGATGATGTCAATGAACTGGCAAAAGTAGGTGCACAGATCAGGCAATGGGTGATTGAAACCCCATTCCAGCCAGCACTTGAAAATGCTATTCGTGAAGCATATGAGCAATTATCAAGTGAAACGCAAGATGCGTCATTTGCGGTGCGTTCATCAGCAACGGCTGAAGACATGCCAGATGCATCATTTGCAGGCCAACAAGAAACATTTTTAAACGTAAAAGGGTTTGATGCTGTCATGCTAGCGATTAAGCATGTATACGCGTCGCTCTTTAACGATCGTGCAATTTCTTATCGTGTTCATCAAGGTTATGAACATCAAGGTGTTGCTTTATCTGCTGGCGTACAACGTATGGTGCGTTCAGACAAAGCGGCTTCTGGTGTGATGTTTACAATGGACACTGAGTCAGGCAATAACGACGTTGTGTTTATCACTTCATCTTTTGGTTTAGGTGAAATGGTTGTACAAGGTGCGGTTAACCCTGACGAATTCTACGTGCACAAACCAATTTTATCTCAAGGTCACGATGCCGTTGTGCGCCGTAACATTGGTAGTAAGTTGATTCAGATGGTTTATTCTGATGACGCTTCTCATGGTAAGCAGGTTAAAATTGAAGACGTGGCCGCAGAGCAACGCCGTGTATTCTCTATTAATGATGCCGAAGTGATGGAGCTTGCTAAGCAAGCCATGATCATTGAGCAACATTATGGTCGTCCAATGGATATCGAATGGGCAAAAGACGGTAACGACGGTAAGTTGTATATCGTTCAAGCTCGTCCAGAAACCGTTCGTAGCCGTGAAGATGTACAATTAATTGAACGCTACCACTTAAAAACCAAAGGCGATGTAATATGTGAAGGTCGTGCCATTGGTCATAAAATCGGCACAGGTGTGGCCAAGGTGCTAGCGTCTATTGAAGACATGGACCAAATTCAGCCTGGCGATGTGTTAGTGACAGACATGACAGACCCAGATTGGGAACCCATCATGAAGCGCGCAAGTGCGATTGTTACTAACCGTGGTGGTCGTACATGTCATGCTGCAATTATCGCTCGTGAATTAGGCGTACCAGCAGTTGTTGGCTGTGGTGACGTTACCGACCGTATTAAGAGCGGCGACATTGTTACTGTATCTTGTGCCGAAGGTGATACTGGTTTGATTTACTCAGGCGAGCAAAAGTTTGAAGTTATCACCAATCGTGTAGACACTTTGCCGTCATTACCAATGAAAATCATGATGAACGTGGGTAATCCAGATCGTGCATTCGATTTTGCTCGTTTGCCAAACGAAGGTGTGGGCTTAGCTCGTTTAGAGTTCATCATTAACCGCATGATTGGTATTCACCCTAAAGCCTTGCTTGAATTTAACGACCAAACTGCTGAGCTACAATCTGAAATCAATGACATGATTGCTGGTTACGACTCACCCGTTGAATTTTATATCGCTCGCCTAGTGGAAGGCATTGCAACGATTGCGTCTGCTTTCTATCCGAAAAAAGTGATTGTACGTATGTCAGACTTTAAGTCTAACGAATACGCTAACTTAGTCGGCGGTGATCGTTATGAACCAGAAGAAGAAAACCCAATGTTGGGCTTCCGTGGTGCAAGCCGTTATATTTCTGAGTCATTCCGCGATTGTTTTGCGCTTGAATGTGAAGCGATTAAACGTGTACGTAACCAAATGGGCTTAACTAACGTTGAAGTGATGATCCCGTTTGTTCGTACAGTAAGCGAAGCATCACAAGTAATTGAATTACTCAAAGAGCAAGGTTTAGAGCGTGGAAAAGATGGTTTACGTGTCATCATGATGTGTGAGCTTCCTTCTAACGCCTTATTAGCTGACCAATTCCTTGAGCATTTCGATGGTTTCTCTATCGGTTCAAACGATTTAACTCAGTTAACATTAGGGTTAGACCGCGACTCAGGTATTATCAGTCATTTGTTTGATGAGCGTAATGATGCTGTTAAAGCATTATTATCTATGGCCATCAAAGCCGCAAAAGCCAAAGGTGCTTATGTAGGTATTTGTGGCCAAGGCCCATCAGATCATTCTGATTTTGCTGCATGGTTAGTTGAACAAGGCATCGACACAGTGTCATTAAATCCTGATACCGTCATTGATACTTGGTTATATTTAGCCGAAGCTCATGGATAAATAACACCAAAATTGCAATTCAACCTGCAATTTTATCAAGTTGTCTTAAAAGCCGCTTTTTAGCGGCTTTTTTTTGTTTATAATGAACTCAATATACCAACAATTAAAAAGCCCTCTATGTTACCTTTGCTATCACATAAACAAACATTAGAACCTATCTATCTTGAGTTTCTTGACACGCTCGAACAAAGTGAGTTTGAGGGTGAAATAGACAAGCGCTACAGTGCGAGGCTTATTCAGGCAACCGATAATTCGGTATACCAATTTTTACCCCAAGCGGTGATATACCCACTACATCAACAAGATGTTGAATTAGTGTTATCACTAGCCGCACAGCCAAAATATAAACAAGTCACGTTTAGTGCTCGTGGTGGCGGTACGGGTACTAATGGCCAATCATTAACGCACGGGTTGATTTTGGATGTGTCACGCCATTTAAACCAAGTACTTGAAATAAATGCAAAAGAAGGCTGGGCAAGGGTACAGGCTGGGGTTGTTAAAGATGCATTAAACGATGCTTTGCGTCCACATGGATTCTTTTTTAGTCCAGACTTATCAACGTCTAACCGAGCAACTATAGGCGGTATGGTTAATACCGATGCCTCTGGTGCTGGTTCATTGGTTTACGGCAAAACTTCAGATCATGTGTTAGGTATCACAAGTGTACTTATAGATGGAAGTGTATTGAGCACAACCCCAATAGAACACCATTTACTTAAGCAGCAACCCTTTGGTGATAATCAATTAGCCAATACTATTGCCACTAACATTGCAGATGTCTGCCGTGCAAAACGCGACGCCATTATTGATCGTTTTCCAAAACTTAATCGCTTTTTAACCGGTTACGATTTAAAGCATGTGTGGAATGATGAGTTAACACAATTTGACCTATCACGTATTTTAGCGGGCTCAGAGGGCACGCTTGCTGTTATCACTGAAACTAAACTAAACCTAACTCCGTTACCTAAAACCCGGATAATGGTTAACATCAAATATGATTCATTTGAGTCTGCACTGCGCCATGCTCCGTCGTTAGTACAAGCTAAAGCGACAGTTGTTGAAACCGTTGACTCTAAAGTACTTAACCTAGCTCGTGAAGATATTATTTGGCATTCAGTAGCAGAGCAAATTAAGGCGGTGCCTAATAAAGTCATAGAAGGTCTCAACATGGTTGAGTTTGCCGGTGACGATGACGAAGTGAACCATAAGGTTGCACAGTTAGATGCCATGTTGAGTGAACAACTCAACCAACAGCTATATGGATTAGTTGGTTTTCAAGTTATTACCGATAGAAATGATATCGACAATATTTATGCCATGCGAAAAAAGGCTGTGGGTTTATTGGGAGCAACAAAAGGCAACCGTAAGCCATTAGCATTTGCTGAAGATACCGCCGTGCCCCCAGAAAATTTAGCCGATTATATTATGGAATTTCGCGCATTATTAGATGGCCATAATTTACAATATGGGATGTTTGGTCATGTTGATGCTGGAGTGTTGCATGTGCGACCCGCACTAGATATGTGCGATCAAGCGGACGAAAAACTGCTTAAAGTTATATCAGATCAAGTGGCTGCGTTAACCCTTAAATATGGCGGCTTAATGTGGGGCGAACACGGTAAAGGTGTTCGCGGTGAGTATGGCCCAGCAGTGTTTGGTGATGAACTTTATGCTGTGCTCGAGCAAATAAAAGGCTGGTTTGACCCTGATAATCGTTTAAACCCCGGAAAACTAGTTGCACCAGCGCAATCTGGCCCACTTATGTTTAATGTCGACAGTGTTAAGCGTGGTAGTTTCGACAGACAAATCCCAGTGCAAACGCGTAATGCATTTCCAGATGTGATGAATTGCAATGGTAACGGCTTGTGCTTTAACTACAGCAGTTACTCTCCAATGTGTCCATCGTTTAAAGCGACAGGCGATAGAGTACAATCTCCAAAGGGCCGTGCAGGATTAATGCGAGAATGGTTACGTTTGTTAGAGGCCGAAGGTGTTGATGTAGAACAACTGGCCAAATCTAAACCATTAGGTTGGATGCAGCGTACCCAAAATACCCTAAACAACCAGCGTGATTACGATTACTCCCATGAGGTGATGGAATCGCTAAAAGGCTGTTTAGCTTGTAAGGCTTGTTCTGGTCAATGTCCTGTTAAAGTGGACGTGCCAAAATTTAGGGCGCAGTTTTTCAATATTTATTACAAACGTTATTTACGCCCAGCAAAAGATTACCTAGTCGCGGGTATTGAAGACACATTACCCTTGATGGCGACGATGCCAAAGGTCACTAATTTTGCATCGCAAAACCCACTTAGCCAGTGGGTGATTAAAAAAGCCATTGGTTATGTCGATGCACCCAAATTGTCAGTTCCCACATTAAAGCAACGCTTAGATGGGCACGCCAGTCGTGGCTATGACCTTGATGCTTTGTGTGCAATTCCCGAGGCTGAACGCAGCCAATATGTATTGGTAGTACAAGATCCATTTAATAGCTTTTATGATGCAGGCTTGGTATATCGTTTTATTCAGCTCATTGAAAAGTTAGGTTTAAAGCCGGTGTTATTGCCGTTCAAACCCAATGGTAAACCTACACACATTAAAGGCTTTTTAGACAAGTTTGCTAAAACTGCACAAGACAGTGCAGACTTTTTAAACCGTGTTCATGCGCTAGGCATGCCAATGGTTGGCCTCGATCCAGCCTTAGTATTGTGTTACCGCGATGAATATAAAGAAGCACTAGGCCAACGCCGTGGCCCGTTTGAAGTCAAATTGGCTAATGAGTGGTTAAGCTCAGTGATAGCAACTCGTGCAGTGGTTGAACCTTTAGCCAAAGATACACCACAATTTACCTGGTTTAGCCATTGTACGGAATCGACCGCAAAACCGAATACCGCTAACGAATGGAAAGCCATATTCAGTCACTTTGGGGCCAAACTCAATAGCGTTAGTTTAGGTTGTTGTGGCATGGCGGGGACTTATGGCCATGAACTGGATAATCTCGAACGTTCTGAACAATTATTTGAAATGTCTTGGCAACCAAGTATTGAAAAAATTGCACAACATAGCCAGGTGCTGGTATCGGGGTATTCTTGTCGTAGCCAAGTAAAACGTTTTGCAGGCTTTAAACCTCAACACCCAATTGAAGCATTACTTAAGTTGATGGATTAACAATAGATTAAGGCGGATCGCATGGCAGATGAAACAACAGCGCTAAACTCATTTACCCATCCAGATGGCGTGGCGTTATGCAGTGAGGATGTGTTGTTTCATATTAAAGAAAATGGTGATTGGCTGTACCTTAACAGCCCGTTGCCAGCAAAGTTTGCTGCGTTATTTAGCAGTATTTTGCACTGTATCGATAATGAATATTTCCTCATTACACCCGTCGAAAAGGTAAAGGTGGCCGTAGAATCCTATCCTCTCGTGCTAGTAGATTATCAATCAATTGCCACGTCAGCTGATGAACTGTTTTTTACTACCAGTATTGCAACACAAGTTAACGCCGTTAAATTGCAAGATATACATGTCACTGATGATGGTATTTATGTTCCATTAATCAGGGGGTTAACTGGAAAACTAAATCGAGCTTGTTATTACCGATATATTAACGATTATATCGATTTTGATTAGCATAGGTGTACCAGTTTATTCGTTAGCTCTTTGTTTTATTACAGAGTGTTTTTGTGCACGAGCCTAACAAACACGTTTCAAACAGTCCTTAGTCCTGTTAACTGCGTTGAATGAACTTGCAATAGGCGTTAATTAGGGTCTGTTGAACTTTGCTGTTTGAATTTTGTTCGAGTTAAAAACGTTTTAATCGAGACGAATGGATTGATGCCTAGTCATCTAAGCAAAATCCATTCAACAAAGAGTAAAACGTTTTTAGCCGAACCTTTCAGGCAGCGTTTGTTGGCCATTTTTACTGCGTTATCGACTTTTTATGTAGAATAACTACACCTCAAAGTCTCTGCCGCGCAGTTATATATGTGAGTAAAGACCAACAATTCGCTGCAAAAACAATCTTGAAAGATCAACAGACCCTGGCCTTGTGAGTAAAATAAATGACAAGATTGACAGTGGATTTTAGTCAAAACATTGTTTTTTATTGTTATAAATATCGCTGTGAGTTAAAAAATATTTTATGTAACACAATGAAAAATATGTTCTTTACTATATTAAATACAAATGGTTAACATTTTTTAATCGATATATTCACTCAAACTAAGGCTAAAGCGCTTCTCTTAACGTATAGACATGGTAATCTTAATTTGTTCGCGTTCGTTGAATTGCTATCGAAAGTAACTCAACATGCTAATGACGATGTAGGAGGTATCATTTGAAACGTTTTGAAAGTTTAAGTTACCTGATTTCCCATCTTAATATTGCTTTACAGCAAGAACTTGATACACGCTTAAAGCGTTATGAGTTGGACAGTAAACTCTGGCCTGTGCTATTTGCTTTATGGCAAGAAGAGGGCTTGAGTCAAACTGAGCTGTCTAAACGGTGCGATGTAGCAAACTACACCATGACACGCCTGCTCGACACACTTCAAGTGCAGGGGTTTATCACCCGTCATCAAGAGGCAGACAATCGTCGTGCTTTTCAAATCTTTTTAACTGACAACGGCAAAGCGTTAGAACAAGATTTAGTCCATGAAGCGCAGTGGGTTAATGAGCGCTTTTTAGCGGTGTTGTCAGATGAAGAGCAACAGGAATTTATGCGCTTACTAAATAAAGTGAATCAATTTAGTCAATAAGTGTTAACTCATTTCTCATCATCCTTGTAATTGATTAATAATAAGATATTATTCTGTACGACATTGTTTAAGTCGCAAAAATAGGTGTAGCACTAACAGTATCGCCAGAACTTTTGAAATCAGTCAGATAAACTTATTGTTCAGAGCTATCGGTAAAGTAATGAAATCGAGCTATGTTTTTGCTTAAATGTCACTTGCTTAAATGTCACTTGCTTAAATCTCACTTGCTTAAATCTCACTTGCTTAAATGTCACTTGTTTAAATGTTACTTGCTTAAATAATGTAAGCGTCCAGCAAACTGCGCCTTGCCCAGTTCAACTAGCCAGAGTCATACACTGTTGAAGTCAAAATCAAGATGGGATAATTGTTTTAAGCAGTGTTTGATATAATCGAACGGGATTAGTCCATTCGCTTTGGCCGTTTCTATGATACAGTACAATATAGCGCTCGCCTCTACACCACTGTGGTTGCGGTTAAAAGTGATGTGATATCTTATTTTGGTGATCCTATTGGGCTGCAGATTGGACATATGAATTAAATAGCACGATGGGAAATAGTCCAACAGGTTTATCAAAAACCGCAATGTTGTTCAAAATATAGGTTGCTTCATTTTGTTACTCAGACAATGTGTCAGCTCTTTACATGATCAGAGCACCCAACAACGTATATTTTACACGTTTCTTTTTTTCCAAATATTTACGCGATAAGGGCTTTCCTTGTTTAAATATGTGATCGATACGCGATAAGGACTTCCTCTTTGATGTATGTGATGGCATGTAAACCCCCAGGGCAACCGCATGAGTGCTTACTTTTTGAACTCTATGTTTAACCTACAAGCAGAAGAACAAGAAACTATCCTAATTATGAAGATTTATCGAACTACGGAAGTTTATTTTATGACCTGGTTCTGTTCGAAAAACGTTCGCGATCTCACCCTGTGTAAACCCCTTGTACTTTATTATCTATCTAATCAACACCAATCAAAAATGGAGTTAGTTTCTCTTATTCCTTATTCGAATAGTGAAGCCTGTTAATTATGAAATTCAAGTCAAAAAAATACAGTATAGAATCAACCGATTATCAGGTTGGTCAAGACAATATTTTCAAGTGGGGCATGGATGTCCACAACACAGTTTTTAGCGTTTCCGTCGGTTTATCTATCTTATTTATTGTGGCTCTGCTGGTTTTCCCCCCTGCAGATGCAAAAGCCGCTATCGATGCAGTGAAGGGCGCAGCGTTATCTCACTTTGACTTCGTGTTCATGTGGACTGCTAACATTATGCTCATTTGTGCTATCGGGATTGCGTTTTCTCCATTAGGTAAAATTCGCTTGGGCGGTGATAACGCCACAACGGATTACTCGACAATATCCTGGGTATCTATGCTATTTGCAGCAGGTATGGGTATTGGCCTTATCTTCTGGGGCGTGGCAGAGCCAACTGCGTTTTACACTGATTGGTTTGGCACCCCGCTCGACGTGGCACCTTTTACACCAGAAGGCCGTGAATTAGCGCTTGGCGCTTCGGTATTCCACTGGGGGTTTCATGCTTGGGCTATCTACGGTATGACCGCGCTGTCATTGGCATACTTTGTTTATAACAAGGGCTTACCACTTTCAATGCGTTCGGTTTTCTATCCCATATTAGGTGATAAAGTTTGGGGCAAAACCGGTGATGTGATCGACATTATGGCCGTACTGGTTATTTTGTTCGGCCTTGCAACGTCTCTGGGTTTAGGTGGGTCTCAAGCGGCCAGCGGAATAAGCCACGTGTTTGGTTTTGAGAATAGCATTTTTCTGCAGCTGACGATTATTCTGGTCATTATGGGGCTTGCTATTCTATCAGTTGTTCGTGGCATGGATGGCGGGGTTAAATTGTTGAGTAACATCAACATGGTTATTGCCTTTATATTTCTTGGTTTTATCAGCATTCTTAATTTCACGACTGTGCTTGATTCATTGGTCACAGGCGTTGTCGGTTACGTCAAAAACATCATACCATTGAGCCAAAATTCTGGTCGTGAAGACACCAGTTGGCTACACGGTTGGACGGTATTCTACTGGGCTTGGTGGATTGCGTATGCGCCATTCTTTGGTATGTTTGTGGCACGAATTTCACGTGGCCGCACTGTACGCGAGTTTCTGGCTTGTGTGTTGATTATACCCACTTTAGTAACCACCGCTTGGATGTCATTTTTTGGCGGTATCGCGATTCAACAAATCATTGATAAAGTTGGCCAGCTAGGCGTAGAGCAAGGTATTACAGACGTTTCATTGAGTTTGTTCTACATGCTTGATGCTTATCCTATGGGGGATATCCTGTCCATTATTGCGGTATTACTGATTATCGTGTTTTTTGTGACAACCTTAGATTCAGGCTCTATCGTGGTCGATAGCATGACCGCAGGTGGTAAGTTAGAATTACCGATGAAGCAAAAGATTGTGTGGGCGGTTATCTCTGCGCTAATTGCGATGGTGATGTTGTGGATTGGTGGCACTGACTCCATTAAAGCGCTTCAGTCGGTTACTATTATCGCTGCGCTTCCGTTTGCCATTATATTAGTGCTTGCTTGCGTTAGCTTGGTGCTTGGCATGTTTACTGAAGTCAAAAAGCCGCAATTAAACCGTAATCAATCCGCTTAATTACGATGAAGGGGCTTACAAGGTACATTCTTGTAAGCCCTTCTTTTTGTATACGTCACACTGGAAAATGAAGTGCACAGGCTCAAGCAGCAAGTAAGTCGATTTAAAGCATAGATGCTCTGTATCGTTACAGTAGAGCATTACGCTCCTTCTTCAATATAGTGTCGGAGTCAGTCTTAATAGGACATATGACAACTTGGCAATATTCGATAGCCTCTATTTACACCTTTTTAACTCATATAAAATTCAATCAACAAAGATCAACATGCTGAGTGACTTGTGATTAATTATTTAAATAAATCATATAGCTAAATAAGTTTGAATCTTAAATAAACCTGAAATTATTATCTATTTTTGCTAAAATCCGTTACACAAATTATATCGACCCTCACTTTTAAAGTGTCAGGTCGCTCTAACAAAGGTTTTATGATGATGAATAAGGACAAGTACAGTATAGATAATACCGATTATACTGTTGGGCAAGATAACATCCAAAAATGGGGTTTTGATATACATAACGCCGTTTTTGGGATTAGCGCAGGTTTAATTCTTGCTTTTTTAATTGCCATATTAATCATTGATCCGGCTACATCAAAAGAATTTTTAGACGGTTTAAAATGGCAAATTATTGGTACATTTGACAGCCTCTTTATGTGGTCGGCAAATATTTTTGTGGTTTTTTGCTTGGTATTAATCGTTTCTCCTTTCGGTAAAATCCGCTTAGGCGGAGAGGGTGCAAAAGCCGATTATTCAAGACTTTCCTGGATTGCGATGCTATTTGCTGCGGGCATGGGAATTGGTTTGATGTTTTGGGGGGTTGCTGAACCGTTAGCCTATTACACTGGTTGGTATGAAACACCGTTGAATGTGGCAGCAAATACGCCTGAAGCGGTAGAGCTAGCACTTGGTGCAACCATGTTCCACTGGGGATTACACCCTTGGTCAATTTATGGTGTGGTTGCCTTGTCTATGGCTTTCTTTGCTTTTAACAAAGGTTTACCTCTTTCAATTCGTTCGGCTTTTTATCCAATTTTGGGTGATCGTACATGGGGCTGGCCTGGGCATATCATTGATATTTTCGCCGTATTAGCCACATTGTTTGGTCTTGCAACGTCTTTAGGCTTAGGTGCTCAACAAGCTGCATCAGGATTTCATCATGTGTTTGGCATTGAGGCAGGCTTAACCTTACAAGTCACTATTATTGTTGTTGTGACGCTGTTAGCTGTTATCTCTGTTGTCAGAGGCCTTGAAGGCGGGGTTAAAGTTATCAGTAACATTAATATGTTACTTGCTGTTGCCTTGCTCATCTTTGTTGCACTTGTGTCTTTTGCTGTTTCAATGGGGACAATACCTACAACGGTAATGGGTTATATTAAGAATATTATCCCGCTAAGTAACCCAATTGGTCGAGAAGATGAAGCTTGGATGCACGGTTGGACAGTGTTCTATTGGGCTTGGTGGATCTCTTGGTCACCATTTGTGGGCATGTTTATTGCGCGAATTTCTCGTGGCCGTACAGTACGTGAGTTCCTTGCCACTGTATTGATCGTGCCAACGGTAGTGACTATTTTATGGATGTCTGTGTTTGGTGGCGTTGCCATTGACCAAATTATCAATAATATCGGTACATTAGGGAGTAAGGGATTAACTGAGGTTCCGCTTGCTATGTTCCAAATGTTTGATTCGCTGCCATTAGGTAATCTGTTATCGATGTTGGCTGTGTTATTGGTATTGGTATTCTTTATTACCTCTTCAGATTCAGGCTCACTCGTTATCGACAGTATTACAGCAGGTGGTAAAATTGATGCTCCGATCCCACAGCGTATCTTTTGGGCTGTTATAGAAGGTGCAATTGCTGCTGTTTTATTGTGGGTTGGTGGCACTCAGGCGATTGAGGCATTACAAGCGGGTGCCATTTCGACAGGCCTTCCGTTCACCATTATTTTATTGTTGATGTGCGTGAGTTTGATAATGGGCATGCGGACCGAAAAGCATAACCAAAACTAGCTTTTGGGTAACAACAAAAGCCGATGATAAATTCATCGGCTTTTTTATGCATGTTGATTTAGGTTAACGGTATTACACCCATAAGTTTTTGATCGCAGTGTCTGGACTAAAGTGATACTTAATTTGTGCCTGCAGTAATTCAGCCGTGGCAATCGCATCGGTTAATGCATCGTGAGGCGCGTAAGCGGGTAAGTTATAACGTTCACGGCTATTTGCTAACCGAATTGAATGCGGACGCTTACGTTTAAAGAAATTAAAAAATCCCTGAGTTTTGGCGCGATGCAAATTAGCTTCAATTTGCATGGTATCGATTACCGGAAAAACAATGCCTTCATTGATTAACAGGCGTAACGTGTGATTAAGAAAATCACGCTCAATATGTCGATAATGTACCACCACCACTTTACCTGCCAGTTGGTCTAAAAGCTGTTCTAAAATCAATAAAAGATCTGGAGCATCTTGTAGATCTGAGTGAGTGATGCCATGAATAATAATTGAGTTTTCTTGGAGCTTATCTTGTGGATTGAGAAACCATTTTTTGGCTTTACGGCAAAAAATACGCTGTAACGTAAAGGGCACTAGACCAATGCTAATGATGCTATTTTTCTCTGAGTCTAAGCCGGTGGTTTCAAAGTCTAGGGCAACAAAATCAATATCACTTAATGGTGTTTCATTGTGATAGGTTCCAGCATGGTAAAAGTCAAACAAGCGCCGATCTTTACTTTTTTGCATTTTTAATTCGAGAAAGGCTTGCCAGTTTAAAATTTCTGATTTACTGAAATGTGTCATAAGTTGGCCTTTAACGTTTGTTTGAACTGTAGCGATATTTCAAAAAGTTCTGCGCATTGCTTAGCACTAAAAAAGCATCTTTAAGATTACGACGTTCAAAATCAGACATATTTTCGGGTTCAATATTATTATCAGGCTCAATCCCAGATTCAATATCGGATGATTGGTGACGTAGGCGTACTAAAGAGATAAGTTCCATCGCATGTTGTAAATCTTCCGCTTTTGAAGTGGGAAGAATCCCAGCGTCGATAATATCCTCTAAGCGTTCAAATGAGTTTTGCGATTGTGAGCCAATGGCGAGAGCATGTACTCGGATTAAGTCTGCTAATGGCGCAGTGCCACGACGTTTTAAATTGATGGAATTGTTATGACGACCATCTTTTTCCATCACAAAATCTTTAAAAAATCCTAGCGGCGGTGTCCGGTTAAGGGCGTTGTGTGCCATGCAAGCTAAAAAGTGGTTGTTTTTCTTGGCTTTGTTTAAGATAAATGCATTTAATTGTTCAGCCCATTTAACCCGACCATAAACCCCAGTTAGATCGAAGAAGATAGAACAGTTTAATAAGGCTTGCGGGTTGGGTTTTTCTATCCAGTCACCAAAACAGGCTTCCCATTCTGAGCGAGTTTTACGGTACTCTGGGTTACTGGCCATAATATCGCCAGTGCAATAACTGTAACCGCAAGCAGCTAAACCATCACATACAAAGTCTGCTAACTTTGCAAAATACTCACCGTGCACTGCGGCGTTATAGCTGTTATCTAGAATAATCGCATTGTCTTGATCGGTTACCATCAGTTGCTCATCGCGAGCCATTGAGCCTAGCGCTAAAAAACAATAAGGAACTGGTGGTGGGCCGAATTTTTCTTCTGCAAGTTCTAATAAACGCTGCTTAAAGTTACGGCCGATTTCAGACATTGCCCGCCCGACCATATGTGAGTTGGCGTCTTCATTAACCATGCGCACAAAACAGTTTTTTAACTGTGAAGATAACAACACTAAATCTTCGCAGCTTTTTTGCTGAAAGATACTACTGACAAATAACAAACTGTTTTGCGACTCGTAACGGATTATATCGGCTACTTCAATTAGGCCTATGGGGATTTTATTTTTAAGAATAGGCAGATGATCAATTTTATTACGAAGCATAAGTAGCATAGCTTCAAAGATGTATGCATTGTGATCCAGTGAAATTAACTCGGTCGACATGACTTGTGAAATAGGACTATCTACATTCACTCCAGCAGCAATCACTTTAGCGCAGAGATCATGTTCAGTAATAATACCCACAAAACTACTGTCTTGTTGATCTTCAATATCTGGATCATTAATTAATACCGCAGAAATATTTTCTTCAGTCATTATCTGGGCAACAGCTTGTATGGTGCTATTACAAGGTAGAATAACAGGCTCTCTGGTCACTAACGTTTTTACTTTAGAGGTGGTAAGGGCATTAGCATCTTCTGTTTTACCCTTTACAGCTTGCTTTAAGCGAGTGGTATCCTCAGCCTCTACAAAATCTGCAAAATCATCATAGTTTTCGCATAAGTCATTGAACACAGATTCAGGTATACAGTATACGAGGGTATCTTTTACTGCTTTGGCCGGAAAACGCACTTTATTGTTGGTCAATAAGCCCATTTGGCCAAATAACTGCCCCTGATCAAGACGATTATAGAGCTCACCTTTACGACGATATAACTCTACAACGCCACTGCGGATCATATAAAGTTCGGTGATCCTGTCATTAAAGTTAACAATCATACTATCGGTTCGGTAGTAAGAAATCTCGACACTTTTGGCAACGTCAATTAAGACGTGTTCTGGAAGCTGATCAAACGGAGCATACTGAGCGATAAAGCTCTGAATTTCGAGTACTTCGGCTGTCATGAGTAGACCTGTTAATGTGATAACTTGAACTTTGTTTATAGCTATGTCGATATTATACGAGTAAACAAAGCAATATGGGGATTTATCGAGTTCTTGACTATTTTGCAGCAGAACAGCGCAAGGGAGGTGGTCTGTTCTAAGCAGCTCTCAACTCCAATATAAGGGTGAAAAACAATCTGATTGTCATGGGCCTTAGGGTTTGTAGAACTTTTAAGCGTTTTTTACAATAGGTTTTCCTCGATTACTAAACTGCAATTCACTCACCACGCTTAATTTTATTTATCTTGAATAAATTCAGCAAAGATAAACACACTCTAACCTTAAGTGATACCTTAATTATCTCAGAGGACCACAATGAGTTTGATCATAAAGCTTCAAAATCAATATCATCAAAATAAGAGCTCAGTGGCCTAGATGGTGTAGAATAGGGCACAAGCGTCAGATGCAGGTGATTCTGGTTAATCATTTGCGCAACAAGGCTTTCATTTTTACTGTATATGAGATTGTAATGTCAAACCTTACTTCCCCTGAACTTAATAGCTTCGTGCAAGAGTGCGTAAACGCATTAACCGACAATAGATTACAACGCCTGGTGTTTTCTAAATACCGTGGCGATGACAAAGAGCTTAATCGTATTGCGGTGCGCAGTGTCGAGCTTAAAAACCAGCTTGTTGCATCTTGTTTATATGAATATCGTACAAATCATATTACCAAAAATGTTGAAATTACTGAGACTGGTGCGTTGTTTCAACAATGGTTAACCGCCGATTTTCAAAGTGCACATTTGATATGCAGTGATTGGGAAGTGCAGTTGAGTATCAGTAAAAAGGGCAAAGTATTAATTAATAAATACCGCAATAAAAATGCGCCCAAAACGAGTAATAAGGAAAATACCGAAGACAGTGCAATGTCACACAATCGGGCCAAAAAGCGCTTTGTTGAACAACATCGTCCTTACTTACGCGAGCTCGGTATTACGGATGCAAAAGGCGAGATTATTCCGGCAATGTCACGAAAGTGGAAGCAAATCAATAAGTTTATTGAAGTGCTATCTCGTGCCATTGACAACACTGGCTTAGCTGAAAAAAATGAAGTGCATATTGCTGATTTTGGCTCGGGCAAGGCGTATTTAACTTTTGCCGTGCATGATTATTTTACTGATAAGCTACGCGTAAACACGCAGGTTACTGGGGTTGAGCTACGTCAGGGATTGGTTGATTTGTGCAATCAAACCGCATCAAAATTAGCGTTAACCGGGATTAAGTTTGAGCAAGGCGATGTGCAGCATTTTAAAGCCCAGGGCATTAACATCATGATTGCCTTGCATGCGTGTGATATAGCGACTGATTATGCTTTGCATATGGGAATTAGCACTGGCGCCGAAATTATTATGTGTTCGCCATGTTGTCATAAGCAAATTAGACCACAAATGAAAAGCCCTGACATGCTGGCGCCTTTACTACAACATGGTATTCATATGGGGCAAGAGGCCGAAATGGTCACCGATGGCCTACGTGCATTATTGCTAGAAGCAAATGGTTACGATACCCAGGTATTTGAGTTTATTTCACTGGAGCACACCAGTAAAAATAAAATGATATTGGCGCAAAAACGTCAGCAACCGCGTGATAACAGTGCAATATTAGAGCAAATTGCAGGTATTAAATCGTTTTATGGCATTAAAGAGCAGTGTCTCGAAACCTTGCTCAATAGTAAGCCTTAAATTGATAGCTTGATGTAAACTCCTAAGACACATCATCATCGATGTGTCTTAGGTTAGTAAGTGAAAGGATACATTTATTGGCGTTTTTGACTAAAAACTGTATTGCGCTCTAAACGAAAACGCATTGTCATACCCAAACGTTTCACCGTCTTCTTGATGTTTAGCACGGATGAGGTTGGCTTTAAATATCAGGTCGTTATTGACAAGATAATTGATTCCAACGGCAAAAGTTTGGGCTTTGCGATCTTCCTGCTCTAACTCAAATTGGCTCACTCGCCATGTGAGTTCCCAGTCGTGTTTGGCCTTAATGGTGCCTAATTTTCCATCGTTGTATCGACGATTTTTACCAGAGAGTGGGTAACTCATTTGGTAATATCCACCTTGATAGTGGTACTCACCACGAGTTGCATCGTCGATATCTGTTTCAATCCATTCTGCCATCGACACCACGCCTAAGTATTGCCACATGAGCTCTATACTCGCCATTGACATATCTTCTGCATCTAAGCGTGTGCCTTCAAGTAACGAGTCGCTAGAGTACACCTCTAAGGTTTCGTTAATTCTAAACTCATCACCGTTACGTTTTCGCTTACTTAATGCTGAGCCAAGGTGGATAAAGTTGTCATCTTGATCTATCAATGCCCAGGTTAACCTACCTGTTACCCCCTGGCTGTTTTGTGAGTTGTCATCCTGAAAATAACCGATATTCCAGGTAAAGTTGCCAGGATTACCGTCGAGCTTAACGCCCATACTGCGACCAGGGGCTAGTGCCTCTGTGACCATGCTGCGTTCTATCATAAAGGTGTCGCTCGAGCTGGTCAGTTTTTCTAACCCAAACGGTTCTTTTTGCTGGCCAAGTGTGATGTTAGCCCAATCCATACCTTTATACTGTATGTAAGCATCTTTAATATCAAACTCACCTTCAGCAATATCTACCTGAAATTTACTACGCCAATCATCACTCAATTTAGCCTTGGCACTTAATCTTGCACGGCGAATGTCGGTTCCATCATTTGAGTTTTCCTCATCTTCAAGATACAGATCTGAAAATTGATCATGATCAACCATAATATAACCGCCAATACTCAGATCAGGGTAGTCGGTGGCATTTGTACTTGCAGCGAATACTAATAAAGCTGGCGCAACATAGAGGCTTAACTTTTTCATGATTTTGCTTCCACTGGATTTGTATGAGTCGTTGCGAGGTCTTGCTTTGGGCTATCGGGAATGTAGTAAACGATAAGTTCGGCAGTGTCTCTTAAAAAATCGATATGTGCTATTTCTACGTTGGTGACTTCTAAGCCGGTACGTTCACGAAGATCAGCTAATAATAATGCTTTATTTTTAGGTTTAATGTTCTCAATGCGTTCGTATGCAATACGTTGAATTTTATGATGTCCTTGAAAAAAGCGGGTGTCGACTAAAAATGCAACAAAACATAAAAAAGCATTGATTAAAAACAATTGTAACGTAGGCAATTTACTTACAGCACATAACAGGGCTATAGCGGTGACCATGAACAAATACGTCATTTCTTTGATTGAAATGGTGTCTGTGCGATACCGCAACATGCCAAATACGGCAAATAACCCAAAAGCAAACTCCATCGACATATCAACGCCATGGAGCAAATAGGTAATTAAAAAGATCCCAATGCCAAAGAGTACAAATGAGCCCGCAACAGTGGCGTTTTTATTACTGCGGAAATAACAACCGTAGCACAGCATCACAATCGAGATAAAATTGACGGCAAAAAGCACAATAAAACGTGGGGTAATTTCGGTCATTTTAGTGACTCCATAATGCAGTATGTTGGTTGGATTGAGTTAATGATGAAAGTTTCATCAATGTGGGTTTAAAGCGGTTGTATTTAATCGTTTGCTGGTTAAGCAGAACACAACCGATGCAGTATTTACTGAATGCTGTTGGTGCAAAATAGTGCTGTGGCATCAACTGATAAAATGGCGAGTTTTTTGAATGTTTTAGCTGCTTTAATTCCACAATGAAAAAGCCGTTAAGATCGATGCGTTCATGCCCCATTGATGATTGATACCATAGGTTAAAATCGATAGTTAGTCGCTCTGGTATGGCTTCATTAGCAAGTGCAATTCGTTGGTATCCACCTTGTTGTGAAATTGAAAGTTGAGCAAAGTCATAACCTAAATGCTGTTGAATAAACGAATGATTATTGTCATCTGACTGCAGATTATCATTGCAACGAATACGGCTTTTGATAGTGCGTTTGTGGTTATTTTTAAATTTAACTTCTAAATATTGTGTCTGAGTGTCGAGATAAGTGCGCTTACGCACTTTAAAGCGGTTTAATTTGCCGTTGTGGTGGTCTTTATAAAAACTCATTTCAGGGGTGTCAAAGTACTGATTAAAATAATTTGACGTACGCTTACCGTTAATTTCTAACACACTGTAATGCTCACGAGCGGCTTGCAGTAATGTAGGTAAATATGCCAAAGGTAAAATGAACTTAGAGTCCACTCTGTCTTGTAAATTAGCATGTGTTAAGTCGTCTAAATTATGGCTGTCAAAGTTTGATAGCAATTGTTCAATATTATGGTTAATTATATTCATTTGAACCACTTATCATTATTAGTATGGTGTTTACTTAAGTTGGTATCGCGATAGTAAATAGGCATATATTTGCCACTGAAACTGGCAGAGTTATTAACAGGCAAGTATTCGTTTAATTTTTGTGTTGCTCTTTAAATTTCAACGAATATTACAGTTATGTTAAGTGTACAAAGGGATTGTGCAGAAAATATGATGTAAGTGTGGAGAAAAGCTGTAGATATCAATCTAATTTAATTGGTTTAATCAGATAAATATTAATCAATGTTGATGGTGGACTATTTAATTCAGTGTGCATGAAAATCCAATAGTAATTGGCACTATTAGTCATTAAATAACTTGTGGGTACAGAGTAAAGTCGCTCATAAAATGAATGCTTTGTGTCTAAACAAAAAATATATAAAAAATAGTTATTCTTCATATTTGTGGCACTAACGCTATAGGGCCATTTCTCAGCGGTAAATCATTCAATCTAACAGCTAAGCATCAAGAGCAATTTGCAAACAAAATGCTAGCTCCTCTCTAATGTTTCACTCGAAATCTCATCGTTGTTAGCATTTTTCCCAAGCTGCAATCTTGAATGTTAAAAAAGATGCAACATAAATAATAGGTAAACCATTGTTAATTATGGGTTTAAATTAAGGTGTTAAATTTTTTGTGTTTTTTTATCGTTAAAGTTATTGACGAAAAAAACTCTAGGTGGGAATGTGCTCAGTAGTTGAGTAAATGCTTATTTTGGGGTGCAAAAGCTCAACAGGTTACTTTTTGGTGATGTTTTTTAGAGCAATAAATCGAGAGGTAAGAGGATTTTTCTCGGTTTTATGCACTGATAAATCATCAATATTAAGAACGTTTTTCGCTCTTAAAGTAATTACATAACAATACTTATAAAAAAGGTTTTACTATGTTTAAAAATATTAAAAAAAATTTAGTAATAACGTCTATCGCGTTAACAGGTTGTATCGGTGTTCAAGCTCAAGCTCAAGAAGGTGGGGAGTGGGATTTAGGTTTTGGTCTTAAAACTAACCATTTATGGCATGGTTTTATTGTAACTGATGGGGTAATGACTGCTGCTTCACTTGAATATAAAACGCAAGATAAGAAAACCACTTTTGGCCTTTGGGGAGGCGGCTCATTTAACGGTGAGTTTAAAGAGTTTACTTATTATGTGTCACATAAGTTCACAGATAATTTTTATGTTGAAGTGGTTAACCATGGTAACCATTCTTCAATCCCAGATGGTGAAGTTGATATATTTGATTATTCATCTGATCCGTCTAAAACCGGTAACTTTACTGACATTGGTGTTGGCTATACCTTTGAAGGTAGCACGCCTATTTCGGTTTATTATTCGGTAATTGTTCAAGGTATCGATAAATTTGAAGATGAAGACACGGGTAAAAACGAACGTGCTTATACTAATTATATCGAAGTGTCTGCACCTGTTTGGAAAGGCGTTGATGGCGATAGTGTAAAAGCCTTTGTTGGCGGTGCTTTCTCTCCTGTTCAAAAACAAAATTTCTACTCTGATAATGCAAACATCAATAACGTTGGCTTTACTTACTCAAAAGAGCTAACAGTATTAGGTGCAACATTACCTGTATCGGCAACCGCAATGTGGAACCCAGCACTGAACAATGGTGCGCTGCAAGTTGCGGTCGATCTTTTCTAATTATTGAAGCATGCGTTAGTCGTGAAGTTCGGCTAGCGCCTTTACTTTTAATAAATTATACAGGTAATTATTATGACGATGAAATTATCAGCAGTGGCTGGATGCGCATTATTATTTAGCACGTCTGTATTAGCCGAAACCATCACAATCGCTACCGTCAACAATGGTGACATGATCACCATGCAAGAATTGAGCAGCGACTTTACAGCAAAACATCCCGACATTTCCCTCAAGTGGGTCACACTTGAAGAAAACATTTTACGTCAACGCGTTACAACAGATGTGGCAACTCGTGGTGGCCAATATGATGTGATGACCATTGGCACCTACGAGGTACCAATTTGGGGCAAACAGGGGTGGTTAACTGAGTTAGATAAACTTGGTGCAGATTATGATATGGATGATTTGTTACCTGCTATTCGTAGTGGGCTAACCGTCGATAACAAGCTGTTTGCTGCACCATTTTATGGTGAAAGCTCAATGGTGATGTACCGCAAGGACCTAATGCAAAAAGCAGGTCTTGAAATGCCAACAAAACCAAGCTGGGATTTTATTCGTCAGGCCGCCAAAGCCATGACAGATAAAGAGGCTGGCGTGTACGGTATTTGTTTGCGTGGCAAAGCTGGTTGGGGCGAAAACGTGGCCTTAATTACGGCGATGTCTAACTCGTTTGGTGCGCGCTGGTTTGATGAAAATTGGCAACCACAATTTGACAGTAAAGAATGGCAAGCCACCTTAGAGTATTATGTTGAGTTGCTTGAAGAGTCTGGCCCACCGGGCGTATCTGCAAATGGATTTAACGAAAACCTTGCGCTATTTCAAACCGGTAAATGCGGTATTTGGATTGATGCAACGGTTGCCGGTGCATTTGTGACTAACGTTAAAGATTCAGAAGTGGCCGACAAAGTGGGTTTTGCATTAGCACCAGACAATGGCTTAGGTAAGCGTGGTAATTGGCTATGGGCTTGGACCTTAGCGGTGCCGAAAAGCAGCACTAAATCTGATGCTGCAATGAAGTTTATTAGCTGGGCAACCTCTAAAGAGTATTCTGCGTTAGTGGCAGAGAAAAAAGGGTGGGCAAAGGTGCCACCTGGGACGCGTGCTTCTTTGTATAACAATCCTGAGTACATAAAAGCGGCGCCTTTTGCGCAAATTACTTTAGAGTCTATTCAATCTGCGGATCCAATTAATCCAACCGTTAAGCCTGTACCTTATGTAGGTATCCAGTTTGTGGCCATTCCTGAGTTTCAGGGAATTGGTACTGCTGTAGGGCAACAATTTTCGGCGGCATTAACGGGTCAACTTACCGTAAAACAAGCGTTAGACAGTTCGCAACGCTTAGTTGAACGTGCAATGAAAAAAGCGCGTTACCCTAAAAAATAATATCTATTAATAACGGATAAGTGGCTGACACTTATCCGTTTTAATATTTTCTTTCGCTTAAGTTAACAATGAAAATGATAGGCCAAACCGCTGTTTAGCCTTTTGTATCATCTGTAATGCTCTTTACTTGTGTTGGTTATATCTGGCAGGTAATTGTGTTTAATCTGATTTTCACTGTGTCGCTCAAGCAGAAGTTGCTTATCAAAAGGTCTAGGTTATGGCTACGACAAATTCACGCTCACTTGCTCGGTTGATGTTATTCCCTTCAGTGTTATTACTGTTGGCTTGGATGATCGTACCGTTATGCATGACGTTGTACTTTTCTTTTTTAGATTACAATCTTTTAACACCCGGAAATGATGAGTTTATTGGTTTAGTTAATTACGAGTTTTTTTTAACTGATCCAGCGTTTATTGAATCATTTTTTAATACACTTTTATTAGTGACTGGCGTGCTGTTTATTACCTTGGTCGGCGGTATTGGCTTGGCTGTATTATTAGACCAAGCAATCTGGGGCCGAAACTATGTACGCATTATGGTGCTGGCGCCCTTTTTTGTGATGCCAACCGTATCAGCATTAGTATGGAAAAACATGTTAATGAACCCAGTTAATGGGTTGTTTGCTCACTTTGCGACATGGATTGGGGTTAACCCAATTGATTTCTTTGCTCAAATGCCATTGTTTTCAATCATTATTATTGTGTCTTGGCAGTGGCTGCCTTTTGCGGCATTAATCTTGTTAACCGCTATTCAGTCGCTTGACCGTGAGCAACTCGAGGCGGCAGATTTAGATGGCGCAGGGCCCATTAGCAAGTTTTTATACATAGTACTGCCGCATTTATCACGTGCTATTACTGCGGTGATTTTGATTGAAACCATCTTTTTATTGTCTATTTTTGCCGAAATTTTGGTGACCACAAGTGGTGGGCCAGGTTATGCGTCGACCAACATTACTTACCTTATCTACACTCAGTCGTTACTGCAGTTTGATGTGGGCGGTGGTTCTGCTGGCGGTATTGTTGCGGTGATCCTTGCCAATATCGTTTCGATATTCTTAATGCGTTTAATCGGTAAAAATTTGGAGGGCTAAATTATGGCGATAAATAAAAGCAATAAGTCAAAGTTCATTTATACCATTTTAGCTTGGGGAATAAGTGGTTTAATCTTTTTTCCGATTTTATGGACGCTGCTAACCAGCTTTAAAACTGAGGCCGAGGCAATTTCTGCCAGTCCTAGTTTATTTATGTTTGATTGGACATTAGAAAACTACCGAGATGTGCTTGCACGTTCTCCATATTTTGACCATTTTTGGAACTCGGTGATTATTTCTTTAGGCTCAAGTTTATTGGGTTTACTGATCGCTATTCCAGCTGCTTGGTCAATGGCATTTGTGCAAAATAAACGCACTAAAAACCTATTGATGTGGATGCTTTCAACCAAAATGTTGCCGCCTGTTGGGGTGCTTATTCCGATTTATATGTTGTTTCGCGATTTTGACTTGCTAGACACTAAAATTGGATTGGTGATTGTGATGACCTTGATCAATCTGCCTATTATGGTGTGGATGCTTTACACCTATTTTAGAGAGATCCCCAATGAAATATTAGAAGCGTCTCGTATGGATGGTGCCAATATTATTGACGAAATCTTTCACGTGTTATTGCCTATTGCGTTACCCGGTATCGCATCTACGTTATTACTGAATGTCATTTTAGCTTGGAATGAGGCTTTTTGGTCGCTCATTCTTACCGCTGCGAATGCTGCACCATTAACGGCATTTATTGCCAGTTATTCCAGTCCTGAAGGGTTATTTTATGCCAAGTTATCTGCTGCCTCTGCAATGGCCATTGTGCCAATTTTAATACTTGGTTGGTTTAGTCAAAAACAATTAGTGCGTGGGCTGAGTTTCGGCGCAGTAAAATAGGAGAATTTGAAAATGGGTAGCATTACATTAAAGCAAGTGACAAAAAGTTTTGGCAAAGTAAACGTGATTAAACCAATTGATCTTGAAATCAAAGATGGTGAGTTTATTGTGTTTGTTGGACCTTCTGGCTGTGGTAAATCGACACTTTTACGCATGATTGCTGGGTTAGAAGACACCACAAGCGGCACGATTGAAATTGATGGTCAAGACGCAACCGACACGCCACCGGCTAAACGTGGTCTAGCAATGGTGTTTCAGTCTTATGCTTTGTATCCGCATATGACAGTACGTAATAATATTGCGTTTCCACTTAAACAGGCCAAATTGAGTCCTGAAGAAATCGATAAAAAAATTGCCAATGCGGCAAAAATATTAAACTTAGATACTTATCTTGATCGCAAGCCTGGCCAGCTTTCGGGCGGGCAGCGTCAACGCGTTGCCATTGGTCGAGCTATTGTTCGTCAACCGTCGGCATTTTTATTTGACGAGCCGTTATCAAATCTAGATGCCTCTTTACGGGTCAATATGCGTTTAGAGATTTCTGAACTGCATAAAAGTTTAGCCACCACTATGGTTTATGTTACTCACGATCAAGTTGAAGCGATGACCATGGCAGATAGAATTGCGGTATTTAATGCCGGGATTATTGAGCAAGTTGGAACGCCTTTAGAGCTTTATAATAAACCGGTTAACCAGTTTGTTGCTGGGTTTATTGGCTCACCTAAAATGAATTTTATGAGCGTGAAACCTGTTGAAAATGATCCCACCGTCACTATTGGGGTACGTCCTGAACATCTTGTGATTACAAAAGACAGTGGTAAGTGGCATGGCACCGTTGGCGTGATTGAACATTTAGGTTCAGAAACGTTTTTACACGTTCATATTGATAATGGTGAAACATTAACCGTACGTGCAGATGGTAATTGTGATATTCAATATGGTGATAAAGTATACCTTAATGCCTCGCCAGACAAAGTGTTACATTTTGATGCAAAAGGGCTAACCTTATCTTTAGCAGCCAAAGACACATTAATGTCTGCATAATTGATTATTTTTAGTCAAAGTGTGTAAGCAAAAGCTCATCAGAAATGATGGGCTTTTTTGTTATAGGTATAGAGTGTAATATCTTGATTGTTAGATGCTATATCATTCATACACGATGGGGAAATACATGACTAAATCGATGAAATATCTGTTATTAGCCGCCGTGGTTTGCTTGGCGTTAGTGTGTTTATTTATCGGGAGTGTGCTGGGCGCTGTGGCATTTATTACGATGGGTCTCCTGTTAGAAAGTGCCTTTTGGCTTGGTATCATCACCTCGGTGCAAAAACGCAAACCAACTTAATATTGATATGGTTTATGCCTGCTTGAGTGATACTGATGCGGTTGAGTAATGAACTATCATTGTCGTAATAATTGTTTAATGGCCTTAGGGATATAATCCAGTAAATCACTGGCGAGAACTGAATATTCGCTTAACTCTTTGGCTGCTAAATCACCGGTTAAACCGTGTAAATAGACACCTAAACAAGCTGCATTTAACGGGCTTACTCCCTGGGCACAAAATCCACTGATAATACCTGTCAATACATCGCCACTGCCAGCTTTGGCTAGGGCGCTATTACCTGTGGGATTAATCAATGTGTATTCACCATCTGTGATGATGCTATTTTTACCTTTTAATACCACGGTAGCGCCAAATTGTTTTGCCGCAATTTTTGCATAATGGGCTCGGTTGTTTTGAATGTCGTTGACATCAATATTGAGCAAGCGAGCGAGTTCCTTAGGGTGTGGGGTGATAATGCTTTTAATTGGTAAACTGGGTATTGATTGATGTGAATTTTTACTGTGATGCAGTAAATGGCTGATAAAATTGAGCGCGTCTGCATCAAATATCACACTTTGTTGGCAGGTGTGTAGCTTAGCGAGTAACCCAAAGAAAAAACCATGATTGCCTTCAGCAATGACATCTTCAGTTGCCATTGTTACAGTAAATTGATCTTTACTTTGGGCAATGCTCAAACCGCTACCCACACTAATCACATTGGCTTGTTTTAATTTATCGTCCAGTTGCAATAGCGCTTTTTCGTCAATTGATTCAGTATCGATAGATTGCAGTTCAATAGAGACTGACTCCTCAACATTTGGGTTTATCTCGGCATAGATAATTGGACGAGTTAACAAAGGATGCATAACAATATTGGGTGTTAATGTACTGACACTTTGGCAAACCCCCGGGCTACTGGCCAAAGTAACATAGCCCGCACCAACGCGCATTGCGGCAATACTCGATAAATACGCAGCGCCACGATAGTGAAGTGATCCTGCAATATTAAGCACATGGCCAAATGATAATTTATGGCTGTCCTGTGGTCGATTCGGTAAAAGTGTTTTGATGTATTCTTGCGTGAGGGTCTTCATTTTACCGTCCATTATCGTCAACTCCTTTTGTATAAACATATCATAAGGGCGGTTAAAAATTGTGCGCTAGAACAAGAAATGACAACAAAACAAGATGTTGTATTTTTTTGGGTAGATCATTTCACATAACGCGGGTAGATGGATTTCTAGCGAAAGAGGTGTCATTAATATATTGATTACCTCATAAGGTAATCAATAAGGCAATATTATCAACTTTTGTTTGTCTAAGTTAATGTTTTAAAATGGAATGTTTAGATTTTAACCTGTGTGCGTATTGCGTCGATAATGTCGTTAGGTTCGGCACGGGTACGGTAATCAACATCGACAAAACGCCAAACAACTTTGCCTGCACGGTCAACCACAAATGTTGCAGGGATAGGTAATATTGTGCCGTTACCATTGTTTATAGCGTCTAAATCGAGCTTGCGATCCACGCGCATATGCTCACTTAAAAATGCTGGGACTTGCCACGCCACACCAAATAGTGCCGCAACTTTTGCATCTTGATCAGACAATACCTCAAAATCCATATTACTGATTTCATCTTGGGTCATTGTGCCGTCGGGAATTTGTGGACTAATAGCAACAAGTTGGGCATCGAGTGCGTTAATATCACTTAAGCGTGCTTGCAATGCACGCAGTTGTAAATTGCAATATGGGCACCAACTGCCTCGGTAAAATGTCACCACCACCGGGCCTTTTTGCAGTAAATTAGCCAATGAAATTGCTTGTCCATTTGCATTAGGTAGTGAAAAGTGTGGGGCAGTTTGCCCAAGTTTTAACGCGTCGTTACCTTGTTGAAACGATTTTTATTGAGCAATTATTTCGTCAACTTTTTGCATAAACACAGGATTTTTTTGTCTTCCTTCTGCGATTTTCGCATCGGTTTGCAGTTGTAAGCTTTGCATTGTGTTTTTCCTATTGGTATTACGCTGTTTTACAGCCTGTAATCTTATTGGTTGTAGAATAAACACAAACAAGCTATAACAAAAATATTATTATTTTATGGAATCTATACAAAATTTGCATTTGAGGTGATTATGGACATTAAAATATTGAAAAGTTTTATAAGCGTTGCTGCACATCAGAGTTTTTCTGCTGCGGCGCGCGAACTCAACACGGTACAGCCTGCCATTAGTCGTCATATTGCCATGCTTGAAGACGAGCTTGGGGTTGCGCTGTTTATTCGCAACTCGCGCGAAGTGGCAATTACCAGTGCTGGTGAGCAATTACTGCATGATGCCAAACAGATCATTGTCTTAGCTGATAAGGCCAAAGACCAGGTAAAGCGCGCGCAGCAAGGGCAGGTGGGCGAGTTAAACATTGCTTATTTAAGTTCAGCTTGTTTAAGTTTTATGGCGGATCTTATTCGAAGTTATTCGCAGTTATATCCGGATGTGCATGTGAGTTTATTTGAGATGACCGCCAGCGAACAAATAGCAGCATTTAATCAAAATCGCATTGATGTTGGGTTTTCTCGGCCATTACCTGCAGGTATTCAAGATGAATTTATCAGTACAGACATTTATATCGACAAGCTTGTTGCTGTTGTGGGAGCACATCACCCTTTAGCACAATATTCTCAAATTTCATTGAGTCAGCTGCAGCAACAAAAAATGATATTATTTCATCGAGATGAAGCTGTCGGGTTATTCGATGACACGATAATGATGTGTAAGCAGGCCGGGTTTTCAGCCAATATCGTGAGTCAGCCGCGGCACATGCAAACTTTACTAACCGAGGTGGCAGCAGGCTTAGGTGTCGCCATTGCGCCGTATTGTATTAGTAAATTATACAGTCAAGGTTGTCATTTTTTGCCAATCAACGATGCACATAAATCGATACCCACTCAGTTACATGTTAAGCGCGTTAATTACAGTGCAGCAGTCGATGGATTTGTGGCGCTAGTCATCGCTAATCAACCAAGCATTGCAAAAAGTATGGCCTAATAAAAGTCGGGGTTTGTTGCCGTATGTGAATCATGCCCTAAAATAGCCTTATTGCCGATGGTTATCGGCATATTATCGCGGCAATAATTACACGAATAAGCCAGAGGAAGGCATTAATGATGAATGAGGTTTTACCCCAACGTAAACGCTATTCTGAGCTTGATTGGTTACGGGTTATATTAATATTTGCTGTTTTTTTACATCATGCTTTTATGCCATTTAATGGTGATGGTTGGCATGTCATGAATAATGAGTCTAGCAAAGTGCTTGACGATATTATGGTTTACTTTGAACAACTTAGGCTGCAAACGTTATTTTTTATTGCCGGTGCTGGTAGTTTATTGTTACTGCAAAAAACGTCGGCAAAGTCATTTATGCTAAGTAAATGTCATCGGTTATTTATACCATTATTGGTGGGGATGATATTGATTGTTCCGCCGCAAAATTATATCGAAAATATCGCAGATTATGACTCGTTTTTATCGGCATACGGTCAACTCATGCTGTCGTTTGATACCAATCACTTATGGTTTATCGAGTTTCTGCTGATATTTATGTTACTGGCTATCCCGTTTAAGCGCTTTTTAGATGGCGCAACGGGGATTGTGTGGCTTAAATGGCTTGAGCGATTAAGTCAGTTTAAATTGGGGTTAATTGCGTTAGTTATCGTGCTGGTACTGATCCGAGGCTTAGCAAAATACCTGATGCCAGATGACAGTCATCTTTTGCTAAGTGGTCATTTATTGCATTTATCTTGTCAAATTATTAAATCTCCTTTGCTATTATTTAATTACCTTTTGAGGTTTCATCAAACCTTAAATTGGATTAGGAATAATTAGTGTACAAAGCAAGTAATAAAGTTGTTGGAGATTCAAAACGGTTTCATAGTATACAAGAAAAGCAATAACATCAATCCAGTCATTCTAATATTAGCAAGTTAAGGCAGTTAATATCTAAGCATAAAATATCATAGTTATATTTTACCTAATAATATAAGTTGAGCTTATTAAATGGTTTTGAATATTTACTTACGAAAGTTATTTCTTTAGAAACTTATTATGGTCATTTATCTAATTTGCTTAAACGGGAAAAATTGAATACTTAAATGTATTGGTTGTAATGGATCTTCCGGAAGTAAGCCTCTCAATATCACTCATTCAAATACAACATAGTTATTGTTTTGTAATGGCAAGTGTTGTTTGTTAAGTATCTGATTTGTGATAAAAACACAGAGAGCTGTGGATCTTCATTAACTTCTTATAGGTCTTTTGTTACCGATGTTGTGCCTGCTAATTTGAATTGAATCGCTATAGTTTCCTCGAAACCTTTTCATTAGATATGGTGCACCTCTAGGGAAATTAGCTCTGATTTATAGTTGAGCAAACCCTGGAATAGAAAAGTTATTCAAAGTCTTCGATGTTACACAAATTCGTAATCCAGAAATGTCCCTTAATGTATTGAAAAATAGCAAAAGTCTTTTTGTGACTGGGCTTTTAGCTGTCTATCATTGATAAATACTTTACAAAAATAATTTTAAAAAGTGGTGTCACCATATTTTGTTGTGGCGGCTTAAAACGGAGAGCTAAAGGTTAAAACAACCTTTTCTCTGAAGCCACCGAGAAGCTCACATGACAATGATGTCGCAGGGCCAGAGTGGTCTAGCGACAACAACTCTGCCTGATGTGGCATTTGCTCATCGAAGCTGGCTCGCTCTAATTTGAGTTCGCTCATGTTCGTTGGTGGGATATCTTTCGACCGCAAAGAAAGGGTCTTATCAGCGCCTTGTGTGACTTCAGTTTCAATTGACTGCCTAAACACCACTGGAATGTCAGGTATCTCTTCAGCTATGCGGTTTGCAAACTCGACAAGTTTGGGTGCCGCGAAGGTGTATAGCCAAGCTTCTTGGTTTCTGCTTTTATTTTTGCGTAATACTCTACCTAGAACTTGCCTAAAATAGAGCTCAGTTTTGACTCTGCTTAGGTGACAACATACCTGCAGACGTGGGATGTCTGTTCCCTCGCTAATCATGCCAACGCTAACAATCCAGTTTGTTGTGCTATTTCTAAACTCGTTGATTTTTAGTGAGGGTTGTTGTTCTTTGTAGGTAACGATTTCAGCCGTTTGTGCTAATTCCTGTCTAAGAATATTCAAAATATGTGTGGCATGTTCTACAGATGATGCAACGACAAGGCCTGCAGCGTCAGGGTTGTGCAGCCTAATGTCGTTGAGCTTGTTTGTTGCAAGCTTCAATACATGACGAATCGCCACACCATTTTTGATGATGCACTGGTAAGAAATCGATGAACCTTTGAATAGATCATCTAGGCAATTAAACGTCTTTGTTTCATTATCTTCATTGATAACCGAAATTTTTTCATTATCGATTAAGACGAGCTTGGGATTTCTGCATACTCCGTCGGTTACCGCTTCCCTTAAACCGTATACGTAATCACATTGAATTTGGTTATTCGGATCTGTGTAGTAAGAGAGAGCTATCGGTGCCTTATCTGAGCGCCATGGCGTGCCCGTTAAAGCTAGGGTGTATTCTGCTTGGTTTTGAATATTAAGTAAGATTTCTTCTCCCCATGCATTTGCATCTTTTAGAGAACTGCCTGCGCAATGGTGGATCTCGTCAAAAACGACGAGTACACGATTTCGCTTTAGCAACTGCCAAAAATCTTCGTTGAATGACAGCATACTTTGATAAGTATAAGAGCAACCAATAGCACCGATCACGCCATCGAAACGGCAGTTCAATCGTTTTGAAAACGAAAACTTGATCCCCTGAGATATATTTATCGAAGGTGAAAAGCAAATCACAAAGTCGATTAAGTCTTCTTCAAGTAGTTGAGCAGCAACTTCTGAAGCCATAATCGTCTTACCGGCTCCAGGAGTTGCTAAACAAAGGAAATGCCTGTGTTTTGAATTAAAGTGCTTCAGAGCACGATTGACGCACTCTGATTGCCATTTTCTAAGTTGCATGTCGGTTACTTTTGTTGATGAGAAAGCACAGATTTAATTGCTTTGATTTTCCCAAGTAGTTTTGAGCTTTTTTCTCGGGCTTGTAAGTACTGGGATTCGAGATGTGTCTTCATTTCGGGGAAAGATTGATACAACCGCATATACTCTTCTGATTCACCAATGCTAGTGAGTAAATCAACTTCAGATTCTTTCAAACGTTCTTCAAGTTGCTTAATAGCATCATTAGTGATCACAGGAGCTGATGTTGCCTTGCTTACCGTGGGCGCTGTTGTCCTTTGCACGATGAATTTGGCCTCGAAAAACAGTTCAGACTTTCGGTACACAATACTTTTAGAGTTCTTCGATCCTTTCTTCAGCAATAAGCCTTTATTAATCAACCTATGGATTTGTCTGTAAACATATTTGCGAGCTTCAACCGGTTCTTCGGTTGTTGAGGCCATTGTTAAATATGTGTCACGTAGCTGTGTCACACTAAAGTTGTCAAAGTTCTCTTCCTGGAGAATTGAATTTAGCTGAGCGTTTATCTTGATGGATGGTTTTGGCATTACTTTCTCACAAGAGGAATTTTAACTCTAGCTCACAGGGCTAGAAGAACTTCATATTAACAATGCGGATTATAGTCCGTGGCTTTATAAGCCGCAACTTTGGATAGTATTTATCTTTAACGAGATGAAAAATGAAAGACTTAGCTATCCAATTTGGCTCGAAATTACGAGATAAGCGCAAGGCGCTTGGGATCTCACAAGATAAAATGGCGCTATTAGCAGAGGTAGATCGCAGCTATGCGGGACGAATTGAGCGTGGTGAAGTCAACATCACGCTTGAAAAGGCCTATCAGCTAGCAGAGGTCTTGGAGTGCGACATTAGGGAGTTATTGCCCTAACGTAGAAGCTATCGCTATTTCAATTCTAAAGGTGCCTCAATGTTATCCTGCAACCTCACCGTTAGTACCTTCCTCACTCAGAAGTGTCGGATAGACGACACTTGTTACCAAGTGCCGCCCTCCTAAGAACCCAGCGTGCAACTTTCACTGCACTAGGCTCAAGCCTCCACAAAGGTATCGTTTGATACCCAGCAACTTATAAAGCAGTGAGAGCAGGTTCATTCCAAGCGTTACGAGCTTGCCTTTTCGATTTTCTCCTAGCCAAGTATTCTTGGTATTGAGGATCGAATGGTATAGCCGCACTTCGAATTTTCACATGCCTCTCAATAGGCACTTTGGCTATTTGGAATAGATTGAATTGGCAATCCATATCCTTGACCTTCTGCCAACCGTGAAATTGCCATTGGCCTTTTCGGTTGATGAAGTATTTAAGGGCTACCCAAGTCTTAGACTTTGTTGGGTGACGCCTTACTGCCCAGTGCCATAACGAATAGAATAGTTTGTGCCCAACATACCCGAATACTTGTTTAGCAACGCAATGACGATAATAATTCGCCCAACCCCTTAGTTTTGGATTTATCAGTTTGATAAGATCGTTAACAGGGATAGTAGCGTGCTTTTTGATGAGTTCGCGCAGGTTACTCAAGAACAACAAGGTATTGGACTTGCTCGGTTTGATGAGCAATTTTCCTTTGTACTTCCTATGATTGAACCCTAAGAAGTCAAAACCCTTGTTGATGTGGGTAATATGCGTTTTCTCTTCGGAGAGTGTTAAGCCTCTTTCCGCTAAGAAATCAGCTATCAACGGTTTGATATCGTTCTCGAGCACTTCCTTTGAGGCGCAGGTGACGACGAAATCGTCGGCGTATCCAATAAAGTTGGCTCTGGCACCCTTTTTGAGTGCTGTAGACTTTATGCGCTGCTCAAGTCCAGCAAGAGTCATTAGCATCAAGGTGGGGGATATAACCCCTCCTTGTGGCGTGCCCTCATCAGTACGATAAAACAGCCCTTTGTCCATAAAACCAGACTTTAACCATTGTTCCAACATTCGTTTATCTATGGCGATGTTATCAATTAGCCATTGATGCCCGATTTTGTCGAAGCAGGATTTGATGTCCCCCTCAAGAACCCATTGTGCTGATTTCTTTAGAGCCAAACATTTGAAGCACTGATCGACTGCGTCAGCAGTGCTACGATTTGGTCTAAATCCATAGCTGTTAGGGTCGGCAAGCGTCTCCGATATAGGCTCTAATGCAAGAAGGTGGAGCGCTTGTTGTGCTCTGTCTATCATGCATGGGATACCAAGAGGTCTGAGTTTGCCATTCTTTTTGGGGATATAGATACGCTTGAGTGGTTTGGCTTGATATGCCTTCCTGCTCAATTGATTTACTGCTTTCATGCGGCGGGTATCTGTATTCCAGATAACACCGTCTATTCCAGGCGTTTTACTGCCTTTATTTTGTGATACACGCTTAACAGCAAGAAGTTTTGCTGAACGCGAGTGAGTCAGTATCCACTGCAACGCTTTCGCTTTACCGTGTTTCCCTTCTCGTGTTGCCTTTGCAATACGCATCTGAAGCTTTAATACATGCGGTTCAACAGATTTCCAGTCTATGGACTGCCATTGTTCGCTGTCAGGAGAGGCACTAATCTCTGTTGAAATCATCATTTGCGTTTCTCCTTGAATAAAGTTCTTCACATTATCTTGCAACGGGAGACCAGTCGGAAGTGGGCTCACTTTCGTGACCAGACACAAGTCTGTATCTGCATCGTTACAATGCAGCCTTTGCTTTTTCCAACCTCCTATACCTACATCACTATCGGCCAAATCAGCTTTCCCAAAGGGAGCGATATAGGCTTACCGTGTTCCGTATGTCGCGCAATGTCAGGTTAGATGCCCGCTATAGTGCGGAGAGCGTATTGATCACGAAAGAGCATGGGGCAATCTCTTTCCAACTCTCATGCCTTTTGGCTACAGCGTATTAACCACTTCCGCTGTTTCATCACATAACGCACCTTACGCGGATTCACGTATGTTCATCATACTGACTACCTAGCACTCACCCGATTTGTGGTTATCAGGAGGATCGTCCTCTCACGATTGAGATCCCGATTAGTCCATGACCAATCTTCGTTACATTGTTAGGCTCGCTACTTTATTCAGAGCCCTAGGTTCATCTGGTGATACAGATGGTTCACTCAAAAGCGGTGAACAGCGCTTCATACGACCTCACGTCGCACGCCCCATTATGAGTTAACCACAATTTCTGACTTGCATCATTTATCTAATGATAGACCCATTGTGAGCTACGTTCGGTTAATCACTCAGTGCACAGAGGAATAATTTGAGATACATTTAGTAATTCCAAAAATATGGAAGTAAAGTCAGATTACACCTCTATCTAAGTGATCAAATTCAGCGACCACTACATACTGAGATCCTATCGAAGCTTGCGGTAATATCCTCCTCAAGATTGGTGAACACATGAAATCAAAAAACGAATGTCTAGCAAAGCTCAATTATTTGAGAGAAACATTTTGGTTTAGTCTCGGCGCTTATGGCCTAGCGACTAAAGAGCCTACTGCAGGAGTAATTGCGCAGCACAAGATTGAATTAGCAGGTAATCAGATATATGTGTTAGCTGAAAATGAAAAGGGTCCTGAGTTTTGGCTTAAATATTCGGTTGGGTTCTCTGAGGCTCTTTCCGATGGTTCTGCTAAAACATTTGTCAGGCAAACCTTCTTGATGATGCTGCTTGAGTCATTTGAGGCATCTAAAAAATATGCTCAAGCAAATGGACAGCTCGACTCCTTCAAAAAGCAAGAATGGTACCCGTTTGCTAGACACCTAAGGAATGCTATTGGCCATAACGAAGTGTGGAGTATAGGTAATAATCCCAAGGATCTACCTACGACCTTCAGGAACAAAACCATTGATGTTAGTCTAGATGGTCAACCGCTTGGTGAATTTATTGATTGGGTATATGGATTGCAACTACACGCTAATTTTACCAACTGGGTTCATCTAGAATCGACAGAGCGATAAAGACCAAAATAATTATTTATGCCCCAAAATGAGCTAACGTAAATGCTCTGATTTTTGTATATAAATCAAGTTTAATCCTTTTTTCATTGAAATATAACACTACTTGTTTAGTATTAAATATGTACAGCGTGTCACTTGTAGAAACAACTTAAAATAGCAGTATGAGTTTGCTGCAAGCGAGGATAAAAAATTACTGGTTATTAAAATCAGTTTTTTCAAGGAGAAAGTGATGTTTAAGTATTTTATGGTCTGTATGGCCATACTTGTTTTTTAATCTACCCAGCTATGCTGCTGATAAACCCAATGTGCTTGTTATATGGGGTGATGATGTTGGCATGTGGAATATTAGTGCCTACCATCGCGGTATGATGGGAGGAAGTACTCCTAACATAGATAGCATCGCCAATGATGGCATGATATTTATGGATCACTACGCACAAGCTTCTTGTACCGCAGGGCGTGCAGCATTTATCACAGGTCAGTACCCGATACGTACAGGACTTAGTACGGTAGGTCTTCCAGGTGCTCCGCAAGGCTTGCAGAAGAAAGATCCAACACTCGCAACTATGCTTAAATCCAAAGGTTATGTAACAGGTCAGTTCGGCAAAAACCATTTAGGTGATCTTGATGAACACTTACCAACTAATCATGGTTTCGATGAGTTCTTTGGTATTCTGTATCACCTCAACGCAGGTGAATATGTTGAGCAGCAAGATTATCCGCAAGACGCTAAAACACAAGAAAAATTCGGCTTAAAAATGCGTGGTGTGATCCACTCTAAGGCACTAGGTAATGGTAAGCAAGAAATTAAAGATTTAGGGCAGTTTGGTAAAGAAAGTCAGCGTAACCTAGATCAAGAGGTACTTGTAGAATCAAAACGTTTTATTCGTGATGCTGTAAAACAAGATAAGCCTTTCTTTGTTTGGCATAACACCATACGTATGCACTATCAAACTAACTTAAATAAAGATTATGATGGTAAGACTGGTTATGGCTTATACGCTGATGGTATGGCCGAAATGGATGATGATGTGGGCGAATTGCTTAACTTGCTTGATGAGTTAAAAATCACAGACAACACGATAGTGATGTTTTCGACTGATAATGGCGCAGCATCAAACTCTTGGCCTGATGGTGGTAACCAACCATTCCACGGTGAAAAAGGCGTTGGTGGCTGGGAAGGTGGTTTCAGAGTGCCATTAGTCGTAAAGTGGCCTGGTCACATTCCTAAAGGTGTAAGTACTGGTGAGTTCATGACAATGGAAGATTGGATGCCTACAATTATGTCATGGGTGGGAGATAAAGACCTCAAAGCTAATTTATTGAAAGGCACCAAAATTAATGGTCAAAGGTATAAAGTGCATTTAGATGGCTTTGATCAAAGTGATATATTACTAAAAAACGGTAAAACAAAGCGTAAAGAGTTTTATTATTTCACCGAAACTACTTTCCATGGCATGCGTTATGGTGATTGGAAGCTTATTTTCACTGAGCAGAACCACTGGTTTAGATCAACGCAAAATGCACTTACTTCTCCTTACATTATTAACTTAAAAATGGATCCATTTGAACGCTTTATTGATGCTCGGGGTTATGATGAATGGGCAGAAAACCGTAGTTGGATTTTAGGCCCCGCAGGTAATCAAATTTCAGAATTTGTGAAAACCTTTAAAGCTTTCCCACCAAGTCAAGAAAGTATGTCTGTACAGGTTGGAAGTGTCGCTGAAATGATTTCACAGCAAGCACTCAATCGTTAGTAATGATTTAAATCACAGATTACAAATAAGAAGAGCTCCAGACTAATGCCGCTCACTTAATGTGAGCGGCATTTTTTTAGAGATAATACCTAGGTCGTTTTTCAAGCTTCATGAAATACTCTTTCTTGCGATGTTTCATCGGATTCTTACATATTGAAAAGATTGTTCAATTGAACTAGCAATTGATTTTTAAATTGGTCGGTATTAAATTGTAATGCTCAGCTTTTTTACACAACAAACATAAATTTTCTATTACTAGTTGTTTAGATTTAAATCTTTAATCGTCTAAGAAAATTAAAACTGTCAACGGTAGTTGTTGATACAAAACAGTCTTCGTTCTAACTTATATTTGTCCATTAACGAGTGAGTAAATTGCAAAACTTGCGCATTGCTTCTGCCCCAAAGTGAGTAAAAGTAAATGCTCTAAAGACTGCTTAGAGCGAGTTACGGACATTGAACATATGCTGGTGAACGTGGATATTCTAATATTTTACAGTTGAAAAAAATGTCTCAACAAAACTAATGGACTTGTTGCCATTAAAGTATGATGAAATCTACCCGAGAAAAGAGTCCTAATATTCAGAGTAATATTGCGTGTAGTGCTGTAAATCATTTTTTCAGTTTTTCTTAAGTAAATCTTAAGGTTTGCCTGATGTTTTATTAAGACACTTTTTATTTAGCCAATAGGTTTCTTTAATTGCTTGACTTATCGGTGATTAATTTGCATATTTATTATCGCTAATAACTAAAAAAACAGGGATTTATATATGTTATCAGTTGTACTTCCTGCCAAAGACGAAGCCGAAAATATTGGCCATCTCATTGAAGAAATTCATACCAGCCTTGCTGATTTATACCCGTTTGAGATTATCGTTGTCGATGATGGCTGTAGTGATAGTACCTTTGAAACCGCCCTCGAAACTGGAAGAACATTAGGCTGTGATGTAAAAGCTATCAAACATGCCTACAGTGTCGGACAAAGCACAGCGATTGTGTCGGGTGTGTTACAGGCGAAATACACCTTGATGGCGACCCTTGATGCCGACGGACAAAACGATCCGGCTGATTTGCCTAAATTAGTTGAGCGCGCTCAACAAATAGAAGCCGCTAATTTTTGCGTAATTGGCTACCGTAAAAACCGAAAAGACACGCCTTGGAAACGTTTTCAGTCGCGTTTTGCTAATAAATTCCGCGATGCTATTTTACATGATGGTGTGCCAGATACCGGCTGTGGTTTGAAAGTAGTGCCCACAGCCACATACCTAAGGCTACCACACTTTAACCATATGCACCGTTATATTCCTGCTTTGGTCAAACGTATGGGAGGCGAAGTGCAAGTGCAAGAAGTGAACCACCGCGATCGTGAACATGGTCTATCAAAATACACGGCTTGGAATCGAGCTTGGGTCGGTATTGTTGATGTATTAGGCATGATGTGGCTTATTCGTCGTGGCAAAGTGCCAATGGTTAATGAAATTCAAACGAGTAACACTAGTGACGATTAACAGGCTCGCTAAATTTATTGTTAGTTTGTCGTTATTTATTGCGATAGCGTTTGCAGTTCAACAAGGTTTTTTTGAACATATCGCTGACAGTAACTGGGTCGCTAAGTTTGTTAAAGAACAAGGCAAACAAGCCGTTGTTGTATTGATGGCGATGGGGGCTGCCTATGCCGCTCTTGGTGCGCCACGCCAATTGTTAGCGTTTGCGTTTGGTTTTGCTTTTGGGGCTGTTGAAGGGGCACTTTTAGCGTTAGTAGCAACAGAGCTCGGTTGTATTTTGTCATTTTACGCCGCCAAATGGTTGTTTCGCTCAAGCTTGCAACGCAAATTTAATAAAAGTTTAATGAAATTTGAACGCTTGGTTAAAGACAATACCACCTTAAAGGTATTGATGATTCGGTTGTTACCTATCGGCAGTAACTTGTTTACTAATGTCGCAGCTGGAGCAACTACAGTACCGGCTCAGGGGTTTTTTCTTGGTAGCTTTATTGGCTACATTCCACAAACCTTAATTTTTGCCTACGCTGGCGCTGGAATTGGTTTATCAGAGCACGAAAAAATACTCATCAGTATTGCGCTGTTTATTGTTTCATCGGTAATTGGCTCACTGCTTTATCGCAGTCAATTTCGTCGTAAAGTACAAGAACTATAAAGAAGTTAGGTTATGAAAAATATAATAAAAACCTTCGAACAAGATGATTATTACGCCGTCTTAAAAATCTTACTGGCCTTTGCCGCTGTTATTATTTTATTAGGTATTGGTATTCGTTCACCGTGGCCTGCTGATGAACCTCGATTTGTTGAAGTAGCCAGAGAAATGGTTGCCACTGGCAATTGGCTATTTCCAATGCGTGGCGGTGAATTTTATCCTGATAAACCACCAGTTTTTATGTGGTCAATCGCTCTTTTTTATTCACTTATTGGCAACCTAAAACTGGCATTTTTACTGCCAAACGCCATCTGTGGCTTGATCACTTTATTTTTGGTGTATGATCTTGGGGCAAAACTCCATAGTGTTCGCGTGGGTCGCAATGCCGCTTTACTTTTATTAATTACACCACAATTTTTGATCCAAGCTAAAGCTGCCCAAATTGATGCGATGGTGATGTGTTGGATAACGATTGGTTGTTATGGCTTTATCCGTCATTTCATTTTAGGGCCCAATTGGCGCTGGTATTTTATTTCGTGGGCATTTATGGCGCTCGGCATTATTACTAAAGGGGTAGGTTTTTTACCTGTACTCATGTTTATTCCCATCATTGCTTATCGCTTGGCGAATAAAGACTATTTTAAAGGCAGGCTCACCTTCGCTTGTTGGTTAGGTTTTGTGCCCTTTTTCTTGGTGTTGGCGGCTTGGTTTGTACCGATGATGATTACGGTGGCAGAGCAAGCGACCCCTGAATTAATTCAGTACAAAAACAATATTCTGTTCAAGCAAACGGGCGAACGGTACGCCAATGCCTGGCATCACCTTGAGCCTTGGTATTATTTTATTGTTAGTGTAATTCCCGTGATGTGGTTTCCATTACCAATTTTATTGTTGAGCTCGCTAAAGCATGTTTATCACAAATTAAAAACAGATCCAGTATTGATGATATTGTTTGCTTGGGTTGTGCTTGTGGTGTGTTTTTTCAGTATTAGTCCGGGCAAGCGCGGGGTTTATGTGTTACCTGCATTGCCGATGTTGTCGCTGTTTACCACCATTGCTTACCATGAAGTTAAACTACCGTTATGGTTTAACCGCATCAGCAAAAGCATTTTATGGTTAATTGCTATTGTGCTTGTTGTCGCTGGCATTGGTTTATTAACGGGTCATAAAAAATTAGTGAAACCATTAACCGCATACCCTGAAATGATCCCGTGGGCGGCAGGTTTAGCGTTTATTTTAGCAGCGATATGGTTAGTTAGTTTATGGCGATTACGGTCGAAAAACGCCTTTTTTAATTTAGGAATGGTAATTGTCGCTTCTTGGTTAATAGTGAGTACCTTAGGATATTGGCTAGCCGAGCCCCTGCGCACACCCAAACATGTTATTGAAGAAGTGGAAAACACCTTAGGTCAGCATGGTGAGCGCGGTGAACTTGGGTTAGTGAAATTTAAAGAGCAATTTTTATTGTTTTCACAATTACCAATAACGCATTTTAGTTACCTAGCAACGGATGAAGAAGAAGAGCGTAACGCATGGCTATGGATGGGCGAGAAGGCGGGTCGATTTATTTTAGTGCCAGATGATGCCAACTTAACGTGTTTCGATGTGTCTAACGGGCAAGATATGGGCTACGCTCACAGGCAGCACTGGTTATTATTAAGTGCTAAGCAAATGGCAGAAAACTGCCAAGCGCCAAAAGTTATTAAGCGTTTTAGTGTTCCTAGAGAAGCGTATTAATGAAAATAGCTGTAGTAGGAGCAGGTTTTGTTGGTTTGTCTAATACCATTTTACTTGCTCAGCATAATAAGGTGGTTATCTACGATATCGTTCCAGCGAAAGTAGATTTAATTAATAGTCGTAAATCTCCCTTTGTCGATAAAGAAATAGAAGCTTTTTTTATTTAAAGATGACCTCGATTTATCAGCAACTATCGATGAACGAGAAGCGTTAATTGGTGCAGTCTATGTACTTATCGCGACCCCAACTGACTACGATCCAAAAACTAACTATTTTGATACCACTAGTGTTGAGAATAGTATTACCAAAGTCGTTGAAATTAATCCTCATGCTACGATTATCATCAAATCTACCGTACCCGTGGGGTATACCGCAGGTATTAGACAAAAATTCGGTCATGTGCATATTATCTTTTCGCCTGAATTTTTAAGAGAAGGCAAAGCACTGTTTGATAACTTATACCCTTCACGCATTATTGTCAGTGAGCACAGTGAAAAAGCACAGCAATTTGCGGATTTGTTGGTACAAGGCGCTGAAAAAGAAAACATAGATGTCCTATACACTGATGCAACGGAAGCAGAGGCAATTAAGCTATTCTCTAATACCTATCTGGCTATGCGAGTAGCCTACTTTAACGAATTAGACAGCTATGCCGAAAGTCACGGACTGAACTCACGTCAAATTATTGAGGGCGTGGGATTAGATCCGCGTATTGGTATGCATTATAACAACCCTTCTTTTGGTTATGGTGGTTATTGTTTACCTAAAGATACCAAACAATTGTTGGCCAATTATCAAGATGTTCCTAATAATATGATTCGGGCGATTGTTGATGCGAATACAACTCGAAAAGACTTTATAGCTGATTCAATTTTAAAGAAGAAGCCACAAGTTGTTGGGATTTATCGGTTAATTATGAAGTCGAGATCGTGTAATTTTCGCTCATCAAGCATTCAAGGCATTATGAAACGCATAAAAGCAAAAGGCATTGAAGTGGTTATCTATGAGCCTTCATTCACAGAAAGTGAGTTCTTCCATTCAAAAGTGATGACAGATTTAACTAAGTTCAAAGCCATATCAGATATTATTGTTTCTAACCGTATGGCGGATGAGCTGCTTGATGTAGAACAAAAAGTCTATACGCGAGATCTTTTTGGCTCTGATTGATGTTGGCTGTTAGCCACTGAATTTTTATTTAATGGTTTTAGGTTATGAAATATCTAGTCACTGGCGCAGCAGGTTTTATTGGTTTTCATGTAGCACAGCGATTGTGTGAGCAAGGTCACCAAGTTATTGGTATCGATAATATCAACGATTATTACGACATCAATTTAAAGCAGGCGCGGTTAGCAACATTGAACAAAGCGCATCAAGCAACAGGTGCGTTTAGCTTTATAAAATTAGATATTGCTGATCGACATGCCGTTGCAGAGCTATTTAAGAAAGAAAAGTTTAATCGTGTTATCCACTTAGCAGCACAAGCCGGTGTACGCTACTCCATTGATAACCCGTTAGCATACGCAGATGCCAATTTAATTGGCCATTTAACCATTCTTGAAGGTTGCCGTCATAATAACGTTGAGCATTTAGTGTATGCGTCATCAAGCTCGGTATACGGACTAAACAACAAAGTACCTTTTGCTACCAGTGGCAGTGTTGATCATCCTGTATCGCTATATGCGGCCACGAAAAAATCGAATGAGTTGATGTCGCAAACCTATTCTCATTTATATGACTTACCCACCACAGGTCTTCGCTTTTTTACAGTTTACGGCCCATGGGGCCGACCTGATATGGCGCTGTTTAAATTTACCGAGCGATTATCAAAGGTGAGAGTATCGACGTTTATAATAACGGTGATATGCGACGAGACTTTACTTATATCGACGATATTGTTGAAGGTATATTACGCATTCAAAATATCATTCCACAGCGCAATACACAGTGGGCAGTGGAAACTGGCAGTGCCGATGAAAGCTCTGCTCTCTATAAGGTGTTTAATATTGGCAATGGTCAGCCAATTAATTTTCTCGATTTTGTTCAGCCACTTGAAAGCGCGTTAGGAATTAAAGCCAAGAAAAATTTTATGCCGATGCAAGCGGGCGATGTTTACCAAACCTTTGCAGATATTGATGACTTATTTAATGTTACCGGCTATAAGCCTAAAATGAGTGTTGAACAGGGCGTTAATAACTTTGTTGACTGGTATCGTGAATTTTATGGTTAAGTGATTTATCTATCCATTTTTGCATAATAGTGACATCTAGAGATGTCCGCCTATATTTCTAATATCAGTAATTATCTGCTGTAATCAAACAGGACACTTTGATAATGGAATATAATCCAATACTATTCATCAAGGTCCGTTCATGGCACAAAACCGACCTCAGTCTCTAACTCATTTTTGTCCACAAATGGGTTAGGGGCTTAACCCATTTATGCCCCATTCCTCGTTAGAACTGATATTTCAAGTTCGTAATAGTGATTACATTTGACCTATATTTTCTCATGCAAAATTCATCTATCTAATCTGCATTTTATTCGGCATCCCAATTTTAATCACTTATGGTGCGCCAGAATCGACCTATGTAAAAGCGATCGATGATTTCTCGCAAATCACGGCTAAAGGCGGCAGCCAAGTGAATGGCCCTCAGTATTTTGAAGTCGTCACTAAGGCGGGAGAGACTTACTATTATGGCAATCCAGGATTGGGTGGCTGGATAGCCACCACCAAAAGCCAACTAGAGACGGCAGCATTGAATTAGCTGAAATACTTCAATAACCCTAATCGGTTATGAGTAACAATTAGGCCTAGTGAAGTGAATAATAATCAATTTGATGATCCCTCAGTTTTACCTAGGTATCAAGACAA
>NZ_BMII01000014.1 GCF_014641855.1 Shewanella inventionis | reverse complement strand
GGGTTTCTGTGCCTTCTATGCTGCTTAATAGTATTTTGACGTACGACTGCATGGATGCAGGAGGTAGAGCAACGCAGGAGCAGTTGCCGAGAGTAACTATGCCTACAATCCTATTACTTGCCTAGAAGGTACAGAATTCCCGCTGAATGACCAGATAATTGCTGGAATTGGTATAAGTATTTTATTTTAGCGCACGACTTTATCGCCATGTTTTAAAGCGCAAACACCTTAATACATAGAGAATACTCGAATCTGTGCATCACTTTTAAATTCAGCCTATACATCAAGCCCAGTGTTGGTTCGTTTGTCAGTCAGTCAATATATTGCAGAACATCGTCACGTAATCGGCTGGGTAGAGCTTGAGTCTGAAGTTGAATTTAGGCTAAATAAGCTGATATGACTCATAATAAAGCCCATAGGCTATAAACAAAGGCCCATAAAAAGGCCCGTGTTAACGGGCCTGTACTGACATATTGCAATGGCTTATGAGAATAGGGTTTCTTCTAGTGTTCGACCTTTAAGTATGGCTTTGTATCGCCATTGCTTTTCTGCTAACAAGCCTAGGATTTGTTGTTCTAGCTCAAAATTACTTTGTTTTTGATACTCAATAACATACTGCTCATCACCACTGCGTTTAACTTCAATAACCTGCGCTAATCCGAGTAATTGTTGATGTAGGCTATCCATATCGCATGTTTGCATCGTTAATGTAATAAAATCTGTTGCCTGACTGGCTTTAATCGACACCGATTGCTGTAGTTTACCCTGTTCAAGATACACCACCTGATCGCACAGTTTTTCAAGTTCATCTAAGTTGTGAGAGCTGATTAAAAAGGTGGTTTCACTTGATAAATCTTTAACGATTTGGCGTATCTTTTTAGCATTGGCAGGATCGAGCCCTGCTGTTGGCTCATCAAGTAATACAATTTTAGGTGAGCCAATTAACGACTGCGCAATAGAGACTCGTTTGCTCATACCATGGCTAAGGCTTTTGGGTTTGGCTTGTGCTGACTGTGCTAAATCGACCAAACTTAATACTCGAGATACTTCTTGTTTGGCTTGGGCTTGACTGAAGCCTTGCAGTGTTGCAAAAAATTGTAGCTGCGAGGCAATACTAAAATGTGGGTCAAGTTCTGCATCTTGCGGTAGGGCAGATAACACCCCTTGAAGTGCCTTACTACCAGGTGCATGACCAAGGATCGTCACGCTGCCTTGAGTGGGCTGAATATAACCACACAGTAAGCTAAACAGTGTGGTTTTACCTGCACCATTTGGGCCAACTAACGCAATTGGTGCACCAGCGTTTAAGCTTAGGTTAACATTGTCTAGCGCTAATTTATTGGGGTAGTGTTTAGATAAGTTATTGCATTGAATTAGGCTCATAGGGCACTCCGTTTCATTAATAAATTACCCAGTCCTAAAATAATAACTGTTTGCAATAACGGAATTGGCGAGTAGGCAAGCGAGCTAATGCCTTGGGTATTTATCATGCTCGAAATTTGAGAACCAGGTAAAATGATACTCAATCCACTCAATTGCGGAAATTTGAAATTAATTAATCCGATAACAATGGATACTAATGCCCAAAGAATAATCGCAAAAATACTCGCCTGTCTTGCTGAGTTAGCATGCAATGACAATAGCGCCATGGCTGCTGTATAGGGTAATACTACGATAAAAAGATTAACCATGACCAATAAGCTGGTGCTCAGCGCCGCAACCAGTAACGTCATATCACGACTGACAACCATGATAATGGTTGCGAGTAGAGTGAGTATAATTAACGACAATTGGATCAGCATTTGCCCCGCAAAACGCCCCAAAAAAAGACTGCTGCGGCTTACTCTTAAGGTTAAAAAACGTAAACTGCCACGCTGCTTGTCTGAACTGAATTGATCCGCGGCAATAAAAATGCTGAACAGAGGAAATAAATATAAAGCTGCTAGCCAAAATACGGCAAATTCAGCAACAGGCCATTCAAATAAATGCTGTAAACTGCCGGGGCCAAATAGGGCTTCTGTGAAGCTTCTGAAATTAGGCTCCATAATAAATTCAGAGGCACTTTTGATAGGGTAAAGTAATAAAATCGCCCAAATAAGCATAAAAGCGATTAGGGCTACCATGCCACTTTTATTGGTAAAGCGTTTACTAAGTTCATATTTGGCCAATAACCCAATATGAGACAGCCCCGAGGGCACTGAGACGTGTTGCATAAAAATAATCCTTGGATGACACGCATTAATTGTATGGCAGTAATGATGCCAATGATGGCCTTATATTTGAGTTTACACACATGCTCAACGAGTTAGTCGAGTAAAGTTTCAAGCCGAGCCATTTTTTGCTCTAGTGCGTCAACTCTTTCTGTTAATTCTGCGATGCGCGCTTCTTGTGCCAAACTGTGCTGTGTTTGAGCTGAGACTTGTATATGCTCACCGCTATTGATTTGGTGTTCATCAATGTTGCCGCTAAAGCACTCTAAAAAACGGCAATCTCGCTTGTTTGGCTCGCGAGCTAATTGCACAACAAGTGGTGTATCTCGTTGGCTCAAACCCAGCAATGTCGCCTCTACTTGGCTCACGTCACTAAATTCATGTAAACGCGGCGTTCGAGTTTTAAGTTCGCCTGGTGTTTGTGGGCCACGTAAAAGCAGTACACATATAAGTGCGACTTCAGCGCTGCTGAGTTGCAATTCACTAAATTCGGTATTACAAAAACGATGCTTGTATTTGACAACGCGACTGCCAAACCCGGTTTGCTCACTGATCAAACGTTTTTTAGTTAAGTCATCAATAATGGTTTGAACTTCGGATTCACTTAATGACATTACAGGTTCGCGACTACTTTTTTGATTGCAGGCGAGGGTTAATGAATTAAGTGATAGAGGATATTGGTCGGGGGTGGTGAGCTCTTTTTCAAGTAAGCATCCGATAACGCGGGCTTCTAATGACGTCAATTCCATACACTGTCCTTATAAAAAATCGCTGTAATACTTGTATTATTGTGGCTTAGAAAGAAATGACATAATGAGTGAGTCGCTACCCACTCATTATGTATTTGCGATAACCTTAATTTACATGGTTAAGCGAATACCATCGCTGTCAATGCTGATGTCACCTGCTTTAAATAAACCGCCTATCGATTTTTTAAAGGCTTTCTTACTCATACCGAGTTGGTCGTAAATGATGTCTGCATCGGTTTTATCATGCAAAGGTAAAAATCCATCAGCGCTTCGCAGTTTATTAATGATAAGACGGGCGTTTTTGTCTAAATCTTCTTTACCGCTTTTTTGTAAAACCAAATCAATTTTGCCGTCACTGCGCATGGTTTTAATAAATCCGGTTAACTTTTGGCCGAAGCGAAGCTTTTGAAAAACCTCATTGGTGTAGATAACACCCCAGTGCTTATTGTTAATAATGGCTTTGTAGCCTAAATCGGTGGTGCCACCGATAATTAAGTTTACTTGCTCACCAGGGCTATAATGGGCTTCAGTTTTGTCGACAAACTTATCCACTTTAGATGACGCCATAATGCGCTCATCGGCATGATTGGCATGGACATACACTAAATATGAACGGCCTTCTTCTGCCGGTTTGTGTTGTTCACCAAAAGGTAGCAGTAAATCTTTGTCTAATCCCCAATCTAAAAATGCACCGTAAGGGCCTGTAGCGACTACTTTTAAGTAAGCAAATTCGCCTACTTGGGCAAGTGCTTTTTGGGTGGTGGCAATCACAATATCTTCTGAGTCTAGGTAAAGAAATACGTCGACCATATCACCGACATTACAACCGGCAGGGACAAATTTATTAGGAAGCAAGACCTGTCCTAGCTCTTGAGCATTTAAGTAAACCCCAAAGTTCACTTGCTTTACGACTTCTAATGAATAACGTTTACCGATTTGTATCATGAATGACTCTACTTAATAAAAGATGAAAAGGTGTTTCAATCGGTTAATTATACACGTAAATCAACGCTAGGTTGTGCCAATTACCGTGAGTTGAAATTGATTTATTGGCTTAGTGCTTAATTGAACTGGTTTGATGGCAGAAAATCAGGGCTTTTATGGTAATTAATGGGTAATTTACTTGCATTAGACTGCATTGCAGGTTTTAATTGCGCCGATTTTTACAAGTAGGTTTATCGTTGATAAAGTGATCTTATTTTTAATTTAAACAGTAAAACACTCGTTACATAAATTGGATTATGTTTAGCCGACAATGTTTGCAAGCCATGCAAATGTAAGACTAAGATGTGTTATGCCTTTAATTAAAACATGAGCATGTTAATAGGGATGTTTGACCTTACATAACGTAGTTTTATTTAACATTTATAACATCGAGAGTTCAACGTGCCGGTAAAGACGCTAACCTCATGTTAAAGATACAAAAGATGGCAACTGAATACCAAAGATAGCGCTAGGTCGTTATCTGGATTTTAACAAGCAGTCTCATAAAAAGTACTGCTAACTTTGATACAAATACGGAAAATAATTATGTCTGATTGGTCTATCGAAGATGCTCGCGCGGGTTATAACGTGACTCACTGGAGCCAAGGTTTTTACGGTATACGTGAAGATGGCGAAGTGACGGTGTCACCCGATCCTCAAAATCCTGATCATAAAGTTGGCTTAAATGAATTAGCCAAAAATATGGTTCAAGCGGGCGTTTCGTTACCGGTACTTGTGCGTTTCCCACAGATTTTGCACCACAGAGTGGAAAGCTTATGTGAAGCTTTTAACGATGCCATTACTAAGTACGACTATCAAAATGATTATTTGTTAGTTTACCCGATTAAAGTGAACCAACAGCAAACCGTTGTTGAAGAAATTCTTGCCAGTCAAAAATCAAAAGAAGTGCCACAACTTGGCCTAGAGGCGGGAAGTAAACCAGAGTTAATGGCTGTTTTGGCCATGGCGCAAAAAGCCAGCTCTGTTATTGTGTGTAATGGTTACAAAGACAAAGAATACATTCGCTTAGCCCTTATTGGTGAAAAACTAGGCCATAAAGTGTATATCGTACTTGAGAAGATGTCTGAACTTAAAATGGTGCTTGAAGAGGCGTCTAAGTTAGGTGTGACACCTCGTTTAGGTCTGCGCGTTCGATTGGCATTCCAGGGTAAAGGCAAGTGGCAAGCTAGTGGCGGCGAAAAGTCAAAGTTTGGGTTGTCTGCGGCTCAAGTATTGAAAGTTGTTGCTGAACTAAAAAGCGCTAACATGCTTGACTCTCTTCAGCTATTGCATTTTCACTTAGGTTCGCAAATTGCCAACATTCGTGATATCCGCCAAGGTGTGGGCGAAGCGGGGCGTTTTTATTGTGAGTTGCGTCAGTTAGGCGCAAACATCAAGTGTTTTGACGTTGGTGGTGGTTTAGCCGTTGACTACGATGGTACTCGTAGCCAAAGCAACAATTCGATGAACTATGGTTTGAACGAATATGCTAACAACATCGTTAATGTGTTAACTGACTTATGTAATGAGTACGAGCAGCCAATGCCGCGTATTATTTCTGAGTCTGGCCGCCATTTAACTGCGCATCATGCGGTATTAATTACTGATGTGATTGGTACAGAAGCGTACATGCCCGAAGTAATTGAAGCGCCTGCAGAAGATGCACCGCAACTATTACACAATATGTGGCAGTCGTGGGAAGAAATCAGTGGCGGACATGATCAACGTGCCATTATTGAGATTTATCATGATACTCAAAGTGATATCGCTGAAGCACATTCATTATTTGCTGTTGGCCAATTTAGCCTAGCGCACCGTGCATGGGCTGAACAAACTCACTTACGTGTATGTCATGAAGTGAAGGGGTTGTTGAGTAATAACAATCGTTACCACCGTCCAATTATTGATGAACTTAACGAAAAGCTTGCAGATAAGTTTTTTGTTAACTTCTCTTTATTCCAGTCGTTACCAGATGCATGGGGTATCGATCAGGTATTCCCTGTATTGCCTTTGTCTGGCCTAGACAAAGCGCCTGAGCGCCGCGCTGTAATGTTAGACATTACCTGTGACTCAGATGGTATTGTAGACCAATACGTAGATGGTCAGGGTATTGAAACCACATTACCCGTGCCTGCGTGGAGTGAAGAAAGCCCATACTTAATCGGCTTCTTTATGGTGGGAGCATATCAAGAGATTTTAGGTGATATGCATAACCTATTTGGTGATACTAACTCGGCAGTTGTTCGTCTTGATGCCGATGGTGCTGCAAATATTGAGTCGGTACTCCAAGGTGATACCGTGGCTGACGTATTACGTTATGTTAACTTGGATGCTGATGAGTTTATGCGTACCTTCGAAGAGTTAGTGACTCAACACATTGTTGAAGATGAGCGTGCTAGCATTTTAGAAGAGTTACAAATTGGACTCGAAGGTTACACTTATTTAGAAGATTTCTAAATGTAAGCGAAAGATGATATATACGTAATATGAGGCTTAGTTATGCATAATAACTAAGCCTTTATTTATCGTGACGCCATTACTGTATTTAAAGGTTAACTACACTGATGTTTTTTGAAGGTTCTGAAAAAAAAGTTGAGATCATAACCGCATCCACTCATGGCTCATTACGGCTATTGGGCTTAGATTTTTGGACTCAAATCGTCAGTCTTGCTAAAGCAGACATTATTTCTGTTATTGATAATCAACATTGCGATGCCTATTTATTAAGTGAATCGAGCCTATTTGTATGGGATAACCGCATTGTTATGTTAACTTGCGGATTATCGACTTTAATAGACAGCTTACTGGCATTGCTTGAGCATATTGGCGTTAAAAACGTGGCGTTTGTGAGCTATCAACGCAAGAATGAATATTTAGCTCATTTACAAGCCTCTACGTTTGCCGATGACATTGCCCGGTTACGTCAATACATACCCGGAAAAGCTTGTCGAATTGGTCACCTTGACAGTCATCACCATTTTATTTTTACCAGTGACACCTCTTTGATCGCGGCACAAGATAAGACTAGCGAGCTACTGATGTATCACATTAGCGGCCCTATCGCTCAGTATTTAACTTCAACAAAGCAAAGTGTCGAGCAAGTGTGTGAACGATTAGGTTTAAGCACATTATTTGCTGGGTTTAACCTAGATGCTCACTTATTTAGCCCATTAGGCTTTTCAGTTAACGGTATAAAAGACGAGCAATATTTTACCATTCACATTACTCCGCAGGAGCAAAGCTCTTATGTGAGTGTAGAAACCAATTTTGATATGGCAGACTCTGATAATCCAGTCGCTGCGCAATTATTGGCATTATTGCAACCCATTAGTTGGGACTCAATTGGATTTAATGTTCCCGTTATAGCCGCAAACCAGCCTAAAAATATCTGTTTAGCCCATTGCACATACCCTATAGAGCAAAATTATCAGGTGTATTTTGGCCACTTTCAACAGCTCGGTACTGAAATTTTGAACCCCGAATTAATGTAATCAGGCCGAAACAAGATAGCCACTCTCGGTTACTTTTGTTGGGTTCCGGTAAAGGCTTAATTAAAAAATGGTGTGTTATCTCATTTAATCATTATTTGTTTGAACCGGTCATGATTGGAAATGGTATTAAATGGTAAAGCCAAGGTTTAGATGTTGGCTTTTATGTAATAGCTCAGCGTAAAATAGATCGAGTGAGTATAAACAAGGAAGCACAAATGAGTGATTTAAGTGATATTCGCCGTGAGTACACTCAAGGTGGTTTAAGGCGTGGTGATTTACCTCAAAATCCAATGGATTTATTTGAAAAATGGATCCAGCAGGCCAAAGATGCTCAGCTGACAGATCCGACCGCAATGTGTGTCGCCACAGTAGATGAAACAGGCCAACCCTTTCAACGCATCGTGTTACTTAAGCGTTTTGACGACAAGGGGTTCGTGTTCTTTACTAATCTCGAAAGCCGTAAAGCCAAGCAAATTGCTGCAAACAGTAAAATCAGTTTGTTGTTTCCTTGGCACCCATTAGAGCGTCAAGTTGCAATCGTCGGTGAGGCTGAACCTTTGTCGATGATAGAAGTGGCTAAATATTTTATGAGTAGGCCCAAAGACAGCCAAATTGCTGCATGGGTATCAAAGCAATCGAGTAAAATTTCAGCGCGCCAGGCTTTAGAAGGAAAATTTGCTGAAATGAAGGCAAAATACGCCCAAGGCGAGGTGCCTTTACCTAAATTTTGGGGCGGTTATTTAGTGCGTCCAAGCAGTATCGAATTTTGGCAAGGTGGTGAGCATCGCCTACATGACAGATTTATGTACAGTAAAACAGATAGCGAGTGGCAAATAGATCGGTTAGCACCTTAATCTGTGTTAATAAACAGGAGCATTATCGCGTGATAAGCAATAAAATTTGGGTCGATGCTGATGCGTGTCCAAATGCCGTTAAAGAGATGTTATTTAGGGCGTCTGAACGCAAATCGATTCAGCTAGTATTGGTGGCTAATCAACTGATAAAAGTGCCTATTTCTCCATTTGTTTCGATGATTAGAGTCAGCTCAGGCTTTGATGAGGCCGATAATTATATTGTTAAACAGGTAAGCAAAGGGGATTTGGTGATTACTGCCGATATTCCATTGGCGGCTGATGCAATTGAAAAAGGGGCGCTGGTGCTCAACCCTAGAGGGACGGTATATACCACTGAAAACATCAAGCAAACCCTGACCATGCGAGACTTTATGGAAGAAATGCGCAGCAGTGGTATACATACCGGTGGACCAAATAGTTTCTCACAAGCGGATAAGCACGCATTTGCACAAGCATTAGATAAATGGCTTGCGAAAGTAAAATAATGACAATTGTCAAATCGGTGGAGTCGTCATCTATACTTGTTTTTGTAGTGGTAAAACGTGTCATTATTAACAAAAAGGACGAAATGATGAAAATAGCATTACCTTTATTCGCTGCTGGGTTATTAAGTTTTCAAGCCATGGCAGGCGATTGGCAAGTCAATCAAGATCATTCACGTGTCAGCTTTATTTCAGTCAAGAAAAACGATATTGCTGAGGTACATCACTTTAAGCAGGTCGCCGGCTCATTAACCGATGCTGGTGCGTTTGCATTAAGTATTGATCTTAATTCGGTTGATACGGGAATACAAATACGTGACGAACGTATGCAAACTATTTTGTTTGAGGTGGCACAATTCCCACAGCTTAAAGTGAACGCCCTCATTAATCCTAAGCTTTTAATGGGAATGAAAGTGGGTGATACACTCACGACACAAATTAATGCCTCAGTTGCTATGCATGGTAAAAAGCAAAATAAAACGATTGACGTGTTAATTGCTAAGTTATCAGATAATAAACTGGTCGTGAGTAGCTTTGCACCTGTGTTGGTTCAAGCTGATGAGTTTAATTTGGTGGCTGGTGTTGAAAAGTTAAGAGAAATCGCAGGCTTACCGAGTATCAGCTTAGTTGTTCCAGTGTCATTTGTGCTAACATTATCGCAATAACACTGAACAGTTTAATTGTGGCTTTTATCAATAGATCGAAGCCATTTTTATAAAATTAGTCGTAAATAAAGGTGAAAACATGGTTACCGATAAAGACGGATATATGCATTTAATTCAGTATTTGACTGAGCACTTAGGCTTGTTTGAAGCGTCTGAAAACAATGCTGCCGCAGCGGAAACTGTGATGGAGTTATTTGAGGAGCAATTATCTGCTCAGATCATTATGGTTTGTGGTCAAAATCCGCAATTGTCATTTGCTCAACGTAACATGGTTATCCGTGAAATTGATGCAATTGTCTATGATTTAGAAGAAATTTTAGCTTCAGTGGCTAATCAAAATGCCACCCCAGAGCAAAGCATTTTTATTACCGAATTTTCTGGGCTAATTAAAAATTTATTCGATCAAGAAATTGATCATTTATTACGTTAAACGCAAAATGCAACACATTTTAGGTTACATGTTTTAACTCTTTGGGATTGATGATGTTTAGAAGTATTGTGTTTTCTGCTTTGTTATGTTGTTTAGTTTCAGTGTCTGTTTTTGCAAGTGAGCAATTTACACTTTTGCGTCAAGTTGAGTCAATGACGGTAGACAATTCTGGATTAATGTTTAAAGCACGTATTGATACCGGCGCTGTTAATACCTCTTTACACGCAGTCGATTTACACATTATTGGTGGTGCATCTGAGCAGATGAAACACAATATAGGTAAAATGATTGAGTTCACCACAGAAAATGAGCAAGGCCAAAAACAACGCATGCAGGCCGAGATTGTGAGTACTTCAAAAGTTAAAAACGCTCAAGGCATAGAAACCCGTTATATGGTTAAATTAGACGTGGGCCATCCCGGTGATTTACATAAGGTATATGTTAACCTACGCGACCGCAGCCACATGAATTACAAGCTGCTTATTGGGCGTAATTTTATAAAAAAAGGTTATGTTGTTGACGTTGCACATAATAAAACTATAGGCCCGGTTGCTACCCTCAGTATTAAGCAAACAGGGTTGTTATTTGATACTCGAATCGATACCGGAGCGGGACAAAACTCGTTGCATGCGGTTAATATTCAAGTCGAAAACGAAGATACAGTCAACATTGATAACAACATTGGTAAAATCATTACTTTTACCACTGAAAATGAAAAAGGTGAACAAGTCGAGCTTCGTACCAAAATTCGTAGCACCGCGTTGATCCGTAATGCTCAGGGCACTGAATCACGCTATACAGTGAGATTAAATGTCGGTGTGCCAGGCGAAGAATACCTAGTCGATGTCAATTTAGCTGATCGCACTAAAATGGGCTATAAACTATTAATTGGTCGTAATTGGCTTCAAGGGCGTTATATTGTTGATGTAAATAAAAAATCTTAAAACCAATCGTATTTCTTGAAAACCGCTCTTAATGGGCGGTTTTTATATTTCTGAAACACCTGTGCAACACAATTGCAACAGGTGTGTCATTGCATAAGGATATAGTTGCCCTCGCTTGACTGATATTTATCTAATAATTCTTAAATAGACATATCAAGTACAAGTAATTAATTACATTAATCAATCGTAATAGGGGTCAATTATGTTGAGCAATAAGACTTTGCTTGCCGTTTCAATATCAACACTTATGGCATTTCAAGCCAATTCACAAGACTTACTTATCTCCGAATATATCGAAGGTAGCAGCAACAATAAAGCCATCGAATTATTTAACCCAACGGCTAATACCATTGATTTAAGTGATTATGTTTTATCATTTTATTTTAATGGTAGTACAACTGCCTCAACCAACATCAGTTTAATTGGCAGTGTTGCAGCGAATGCAACCTTTGTGGTTGCCGATAATGATGCTTCTGCAGATATTTTAGCTTTAGCGCAGCAGACAAGTAGTGCCAGTTTTTTCAATGGAGATGACGCCATTGTGTTAACCCATAATGATGTGGTTGTTGATTCACTTGGCCAAGTGGGGAATGACCCAGGAGCTGAGTGGGGCAGTGGAGACTTATCGACACAAAATAATACTCTCCGTCGAGATATTGATAATCTGACACCAGATATCGTGGTTGACGATGCGGTAACATTAACGGGCTGGCAAGGTTTTGCTCAAGATGATGTGGCTGATTTAGGTTTATTTTCTGGAACAGGAACAGTTGACCCGATTGATCCTGTCGACCCCGTTGATCCTGTCGAATTTGTGTGTGGTCAAGCTGCGGTAGCAATCCATGAGATACAAGGTAACACACAAACCAGCCCTATGGTCGGTAACTCTGTGGTGGTTGAAGCTATTGTAACCAGCGATAATCAAACAGGCTTATCAGGGCTGTTTTTGCAAATGGCTGATGCCCAAGTAGATGCTGATGCAGATACCTCAGAAGGTATTTTTGTTTACACTGCTAACCAGCCCTTAGCAGTGAATGTAGGCGATCGTGTTCGAATTGCTGCAACTGTGTCTGAATATAACGGCACAACTCAATTATCTGGAGTGAGCCAGTTTGCCTTATGTGCTAATGAACAGGTATTGCCTGCAGCGGCAACGGTAACATTACCCATGGCAGAAACTCAGCAGCTTGAGCGTGTAGAAGGCATGAGAGTTAGATTTGAACAAACATTAGTTGTTAATGATGTATACAGTTTAGGGCGATACGGCGAGGTATTACTCGGCTCTCAACGTCACTTTATTGGTACACAAGTTGCGACGCCCGGTGCAGATGCACTTGCGGTTACTGAAGCAAACACCAAAGACAGCATTATTTTAGATGACGGTTCTACTAGTCAAAACCCTGCTGTTATCCCATATCCAGCTCCAGGTTTGTCGGCAGACAATTCATTACGAGTGGGCGACAGTATTACAGAGCTTGAAGGTGTGATGCATTATGGCTTTAGTCAATATCGTATTTTGCCTACCCATGTTGTCAATGTGGTGCAAACTAATCCTCGCCAAACCTCTCCAGAGCTGGTCAGTGATAGTGATTTACGTATTGCCAGTTTTAACGTACTTAACTACTTTAATGGTGATGGGAGCGGTGGCGGTTTTCCAACGGAGCGTGGTGCCGATTCTGCCGCTGAGTTTGAGCGCCAACGTACAAAAATTATCAGTGCAATGCACACCATTAATGCCGATGTTTTTGGATTAATGGAAATTGAAAACGATGGCTATGACAGCACCTCTGCAATTTACGACTTAGTGACAGGATTAAATGCTGCCATTGGAGCAAGCCTCTATGATGTTGTTATGCCAAATGTGGCGCAAATTGGTAGTGATGCCATTAGTGTTGGCATGATTTATCGTACCGATAAGTTGTCACTTTCTGGTGCTGCACGTATTTTGTCATCAAGCAATTCACCCGTTGATGATAGTGGATTAATATTATTTGATGACAGCAAAAATAGGCCGATGTTAACCCAAGCTTTTACTGTGAATGGCAGCGATGAAACTGTGGTAGTAGCAGTCAATCATCTTAAGTCAAAAGGCAGTGATTGCAATAGCGCAAATGATCCAGACACCCTTGATGGTCAAGGTAATTGTAATATCACACGTACGCGAGCCACAGATGCGATAGGGCAATGGTTAGCCGATCAGTATCCAAACAGCAAGGTATTGGTTATAGGCGATTTAAATGCCTATGCCAAAGAAGATCCGTTGAGCATGTTAGCAAGCCATGGTTACCACGAATTAAGCCATCACCTTGGTGTTCAAACGCCTTATTCATATGTGTTTGCGGGCGAGTCTGGACAACTTGATCATGCATTGGCTAACAATGCACTGCTTGATGATGTGGTAGGGATAACGGAATGGCACATCAATGCGGATGAACCGATTGTGCTTGATTATAACCTAGAGTATAAGTCTGATCTGCAACAACAATCACTCTATCAAGATAATGCGTTTCGCTCATCAGATCATGATCCTGTGATTGTGTCACTGCAATTTACCCCGGTAAACCTTGCTCCTTTAGCCAGTTTTGAACAGCAATTAACCGGAAGTCTATTACAGGTATTGTCGACATCTGCTGACAGTGATGGAGACATTGTTCAATTGCAGTGGGACTTTGGAGATGGCGCCACGGCTGTCGGCGCGAGTGCATCACATCAATACGCAGAGTCGGGTGAATACCTGGTGCAATTAACTGTAACCGACGACAAAGGTGAGGTGGCAACCACATCACAAACCGTTAATGTGGTTCTTGAGGCCGAAAATGTGGCGCCTACAGCACAAATTAGCCAAATTAATCTGTGGTTTATCAAGTTGTTTATTTCAACCAGTTATGATCAAGATGGGGTGATTAAACAGCATCAATGGTTATTTAATAGTGGTCGAAAAGCATCTGGAATAGTTACCTACAGCTTAAGTCGTCGTGAAAAAAGCGTTGAGCTAACTGTAGTCGATAATGACGGAGAGAAAGGCAAAACCAGTGTTAATTTTTAACATGATGACCTCTACGGTCACTATTTAAAATGACAATCATTACGGATAAAAAGGTGCTCAATGCACCTTTTTTGTCGTTAATGAATGATACCAATCGGGATAAATAAGTGATCAGAGATTGCGTAGCAAAAAAACCTAAGAATAAGCCAGAAATTGCAGTGAGCCCATTGTGCTACTCTCAACATTTCTAACGGCGTTATAAGCGATGTTAAACAGTAACAAAGACCACATTCTTGTGGTGATGGCTAATATATAACACAGTAAATATAACAGTGTCCTTGTAGTGAATTGAGCACGAGGGCCATGTCTGATAAGCCAACGAAACGAAATAGCAGTTAAATACAGCTATTTGCCACTAAAAAGTCCAATTATGACTAGCAAATTTGCGGTCGCTCACGTAAAATTTCACTCTTTTATTTTAACCCTAGCTTTGGCTCGTTGTGCAAATAACACGAGTTAAACTATCGCGTCGGCACTATCAAATTAGTTGATTTATTTGATAGTCGAAGCAGACGCCCAATCGCATTGATATGCACAAATGCAGTGGATGATAACATGCAGCAGTTAACCGAGATCGTAGAACAAGCCTTAGAGGTCATTGACAAGGCCAGTGATCTAAAGACATTGGATGATATCCGTGTCGATTACCTTGGTAAAAAAGGTAAAATCACGGACATGATGAAAATGATGGGATCCTTAAGCGCAGAAGAAAAACCTGCTTTTGGACAAGCCGTCAACCAAGCTAAGCAAGCGGTACAGCAAAAGCTGTCTGAGCGTATCGACGGATTAAAAGCATCGGAACTTGAAGCAAAATTAATTGCTGAAAAAATCGATGTGACTTTACCAGGGCGTACCTTAGAGAACGGTGGCTTACATCCGGTGACTCGCACTATCGAACGGATAGAAACCTTTTTTGGTGAATTAGGCTTTGTTGTTAAGCAAGGGCCTGAAATCGAAGATGATTTTCACAACTTTGATGCATTAAATATTTCTGAACATCACCCTGCACGTGCCGATCACGATACCTTTTACTTTAATCCAAAAGTGATGTTGCGTACCCAAACTTCGGGCGTGCAAATTCGCACAATGGAACACGAAAAACCGCCTTTGCGTATTATTTCTCCAAGTTGAAGGTTTGATGGTGGCAGAAAATGTTAATTTTGCAGAGCTAAAAGGCATTTTGCATGACTTTTTACGCAACTTCTTTGAAGAAGATTTAGAAGTGCGTTTCCGTCCATCTTACTTCCCATTCACTGAGCCTTCAGCTGAAGTAGACGTAATGGGTAAAAACGGTAAATGGTTAGAGGTTTTAGGCTGCGGTATGGTGCACCCAAATGTACTGCGCAGTGTGGGCATTGACCCTGAAAAATACTCTGGTTTTGCTTTTGGTATGGGCGTAGAGCGTTTAACCATGTTGCGCTACGGCGTAAATGATTTACGTGCCTTCTTCGAAAACGATTTACGTTTTCTTAAGCAATTCAAATAACGGAGCAATAATTAGATGAAATTCAGTGAATCTTGGCTTCGTGAGTGGGTTAACCCATCTGTAAGTCGTGACGAGTTATCACACCAAATTACCATGGCCGGCCTTGAAGTCGACGGCGTAGACCCTGTAGCGGCTGATTTTAGCGGCGTGATCATTGGCGAAGTGGTTGAATGTGGCCAGCACCCTGATGCTGACAAATTACGTGTAACCAAAATCAATGTGGGTGGCGACGAGCTAATTGATATCGTTTGTGGTGCGCCAAACTGTCGTTTAGGTTTAAAAGTGGCTGTTGCTATGGTTGGCGCAGTATTACCTGGCGACTTTAAAATCAAAAAAGCCAAATTACGTGGCCAACCTTCAATGGGCATGTTGTGCTCATACGGTGAGCTTGGCATCGACATCGAAAGCGATGGCATTATTGAGCTGCCACAAGATGCACCATTAGGTGTGAATGTACGTGAATTTTTACAACTTGATGATGCCATCATTGATGTTGATTTAACTGCTAACCGTGCCGACTGTTTAGGCATGGCAGGTCTTGCGCGCGAAGTGGGCGTATTAAACCGTCAAGCAGTAACGGAGCCAACATGGCAAGCAGTTGATGCCACAATTGATGCACCATTTAGCATCAACGTGGTTGCGCCAGATTTATGCCCACGATATTTAGGTCGTGTGGTTAAAAATATCAATGTTAATGCTGCCACGCCGTTATGGATGCAAGAAAAGCTGCGTCGAAGCGGTATTCGTTCAATCGACCCGATTGTCGACATTACCAATTATGTGTTGATTGAATTTGGTCAACCAATGCACGCGTTTGACTTAAACACCCTAAACGGCGGTATTACCGTGCGTTTAGCCGATGGCGTTGAAAAGTTAACCTTGCTTGATGGTAACGAAATTACCGTGCCAAACGACACCTTAGTGATTGCCGACGACAAACAAGCCGTTGCACTTGCAGGTGTGTTTGGCGGCGAAAGCACTGGCGTTAATGAAAACACCCAAGACATCTTGTTAGAGTGCGCATTTTTTGCCCCTCTTGCCATTATGGGTAAGTCGCGTCGTTTAGGCTTGCACACAGACGCGTCACACCGTTTTGAACGCGGCGTTGACCCTGAGCTACAACACAAAGTAATGGACCGTGCTACACGTCTTGTGCTTGATATTTGTGGTGGTGAAGCAGGGCAAGTGATTGAAGCGGTATCTGCTGAGCATTTACCAAAAGCGGCAAAGATCACATTACGTCGCAGTAAGTTAGATAAAACCTTAGGTCATCATATTCCTGATGCTGACGTAGTAGAGATTTTACAGCGTTTAGGCTTTAGCGTTGAAACAGCAAATGATGCATGGCAGGTTACAACTGCAACTTACCGTTTTGACATGGCGATTGAAGAAGATTTAATCGAAGAAGTGGCACGTATTTATGGTTACAACAACATCCCTAATACCGCCCCACAAGCATCGCTTACCATGCCAGATCACAAAGAAGCAGACATTTCGCTTAAGCGTGTGCGTAGCATTTTTGTTGCTCGTGGTTTCCAAGAGGCAGTAACTTACAGCTTTGTTGACCCTAAAATGCAAAATTTAGTGCACCCAGGCCAAGAAGCCATGGTGTTACCAAATCCTATTTCAATCGAAATGTCGGCAATGCGTTTGTCTATGTTTACTGGATTATTAACCGCTGTGGGTTACAACCAGAGCCGTCAACAAGGTCGAGTAAGATTATTTGAAACCGGTTTGCGCTTTGTTCCTGATGCACAAGCAGATTCTGGCGTTCGCCAGCAAGCCATGCTGGGCGCGGTTATTTCAGGTGTGCAAAACGAAGAACATTGGTCAATGGAGTCAAAAACTGTCGACTTCTTTGATTTAAAAGGTGATTTAGAAGCAATTCTTGGCTTGACAGTTGCCTCTTCTGAATTTAGTTTTAAAGGGGCAACACATCCTGCGCTGCATCCAGGACAATGTGCTGAAATATTAAGAAATAATCGAGTCATTGGTTACATCGGCGCTATCCATCCTAGTTTGGAAAAGCCGTTTGGACTCAATGGCAAAACAATTGTTTTTGAGTTAGAACTGGATGCATTATTGCACGCCCGTTTGCCGCTAGCCCAAGCTGTATCTAAGTTTCCTGCTAACCGTCGCGATATTGCGCTTGTAGTAGATGAAGCAGTTTCTGCCACTGATGTTATGAATTTGATAAGAAAAGTTGGCGAAAATCAGTTGGTTGGCTTAAACTTGTTCGATGTATACCAAGGTAAAGGTGTTGAGCCTGGCAAAAAGAGCCTCGCTATCGCACTTACATTACAAGACACTACTCGTACACTTGAAGAAAAAGATATCACTGAAACTATGGATTCAGTCTTATCGGCTCTTAAGACCGAGTTCAACGCATCGTTGAGGGATTAAAGTATGGCACTTACCAAAGCCGAAATGGCAGAGCATCTTTTTGAAACGTTAGGCATTAATAAACGTGTAGCCAAAGAGATGGTTGAGTCTTTTTTTGAAGAAATTCGTGAAGCACTCGAAAATGGTGAGCAGGTCAAGTTATCTGGCTTTGGCAACTTTGACCTTAGGGACAAGAATCAAAGACCGGGAAGGAACCCGAAAACTGGTGAAGATATTCCCATTTCTGCACGTCGTGTCGTTACCTTCCGTCCTGGACAGAAGTTAAAATCACGCGTTGAAGCTGCAAACTCGGGTAAAAAATAAATCACTGGTTAATACGCCAATCCAAATTTTGGATCTGTATGACTAAGAGCCACTCTTAATTGAGTGGCTCTTTTGTTTTTGAGTTTAGCAAACCTTGGTATAATACGAACCGAATGACTAAGTGATTACTCAGAATGCGTCCAACGGTTTTTGATTAAAGTGATGCATGCCGCAATGGTTGTTCCCTTTTAATTACCACAAACCGCTGGAGCATACCTTTTAGGCGATTTTTAAAATGGCTTACAATGTGCTGCATGATTTTGAAAAAGAATAACGATTTCTTTAGTCATGTGCCTTGTTTAAGCCTTTAAACTCTCGCTAAGTCATTACTTATTCACGCACAATGGTATAATAATATTTCACCGAATATTAACATTGAGATGTTTTTGTTCGTATACGTTTATTTGGAGTGTTCTTTTGTCTCGAGAAGCAAAACATTTTGATACCCGTTTTAAAATGGCGTTGTTACACCCGCGTTTTTGGCCAACATGGTTAGCCATTGCTGTGTTGTTTTTGTTTGGTATTTTACCCGCCAGTGTTCGCGATCCTATTGCCAGGCGTTTAGCGGTTATTGTGATGAAAATAGCCAAAAAACCAATCAGGATAGCCAGAATTAACATCAGTCATTGTTTTCCAGAAATGTCGGAAACAGAAGTTGAAGCGTTAGTTGAGCAAAACGTAAAAATGTTTGTGTTGGTCTTATTGTCGCAAGCCGAATTACTGTTTAGATCTACCGCACATTTAAAGCGTCGCATTCAAATGAATGGTTTTGAACATGTTAAAGCGGCCAGAGATGCCGGTCAGCCAATCATTTTTATCATGCCTCATGTGTGGCCAATGGAGTACGCAGGGCTACGTGTCAATATGGAAATTCCGTTAGTGACCATGGCTAAGGCTCATCGTAATGACTTATTTAACTGGTTTAGCAATCGTATGCGTAGCAGCCAAAATGGCCGAGTGTACATGCGTGAAGCTGGGATCCGTGCGTTATTAGCAGAGCTTAAAAAAGACAACAGCTTCTTTTATTTACCCGATGAAGATTTAGGGCCAGATAAAAGCGTATTTACGCCGTTTTTAGGCACAGTTAAAGCAACATTGCCTGTGGTTGGTCGTCTTGCTCAAGCCGGTAATGCTCAAGTGATGCCTGTTAAAATTGGTTATAATGAACAAGATAGGCAATTTATTATGACAGTAATGCCTGCAATTGCCCCCCAAGATATGGTGGGTAAAGAAAACGAAGCCTTGGCATTAAACAAAGTTGTAGAGCAGGTGATTACTGCCTATCCAGAACAATACATGTGGTTTTTAAGATTACTCAAAACCCGACCACCAGGCGAGCAGAGGTTTTACTAAAACAGGGTCGTGGCATTTAAGATGTTTAAACAATAATAAGAGGTGTATATGGATTTTAACGAATTGCTATCTGCCCTGTCGTTTGTGGTGTTCACTTATGACAATAGCCCAATTACTTTATTACAAATAATCCAAGTGCCACTTTATATTTTTCTTGCCTGGTTTATCGTTAGCCGAGTTGGAAAAATCATTGTTAGTGCATTACGCAGACGCAACGTAAGTGCAGATGCCGTGCACTTATTTTCTCGTATGTATTTAGTCCTCACCATCGCCATTTTGGCTATTACCAGTATGGATATTTTAAATATCCCATTAACGGCATTTGCTTTTGTCTCGGGTGCGATTGCGATTGGTGTGGGTTTTGGCGCGCAAAACATCATTAACAACTTTATCAGTGGTTGGATTTTGATGTGGGAGCGCCCAATTCGTATTGGCGACTTTTTAGAAGTAGGCGATGCTCGTGGTGTGGTTGAATGTATTAATACTCGCTCTACGCTTATTCGTCGTAACGACGGTGTGCATATGTTGGTGCCTAACAGCCAGTTACTTGAAAACACCGTGACCAACTGGACATTGATTGATAAAAACGCACGTACTTTTGTGCGTGTCGGTGTGGCATACGGCTCAGATGTTGTGTTAGTTCAAAAACTGTTATTTCAAGTATTAGCAGAGCGGGATGACATTAACGATAAGCCTAAACCATTGGTATTATTTGAAGATTTTGGCGATAACGCATTAACATTCGATACCGTTTTTTGGGTTAATGCGGTGTCTGAAACCGACATTCGTCGCCGCAGGAGTGAAATAAGATTTAGAATTTATGAGTTGTTCAACGAGCATAACGTCGTGATCGCTTACCCGCAACGTGATTTGCATGTGGATGGTAATCTCACTATTACCCGAAGTGATAAAAACTAAACTCACGTTTACCTTTTAATAAAAAAGACGCCGCGGCGTCTTTTTTATTGTTTATGTAGCCATACTCAAGCATGGTGATATTTAGGCTATTTGCTGGCTTTGGTGTGGCGGTCTAATAAGTTTTTATTAATATCAGCCATTGATAACCCTTGATCTTCTAGTAGCACGATTAAGTGGTACATCAGATCTGAGGCTTCATTGACCAGCTCTTCTTTGTCATGAGTGGCTGCGGCAAGGGCGGTTTCTAAACCTTCTTCACCGACTTTTTGGGCAATACGTTTAGTGCCACGCTCAAATAATGACGCGGTATAGCTTGAGTCGGCGCTTTGGCCTTTACGTGAAATAATCAAGTTGGTCAGATTATCAATAAAAGGGTGCGCGTTACCGTCTTTCCAGCAGCTTTCTGTGCCAGTGTGGCAGGTTGGGCCGCTTGGGATCACTTGCACTAAAAAACTGTCGTTGTCGCAATCTTTATCAATAGCGATTAAATCAAGGGTATTACCAGAGGTTTCACCTTTGGTCCATAAACGCTGTTTTGAGCGGCTAAAAAAAGTGACTTGTTTAGTGGTTAAGGTTTTTTCTAATGCAGCTTGGTCCATGTAGCCTAGCATCAGCACTTTGCCGGTTAGGTGATGTTGAACAACTGCAGGGATAAGCCCCTGTTGTTTGTCCCAATCTACGCTTGTGCTGTCAAATACGATATCAGTCATTGGTGTTCTCTTTTTCGGCAAGGTTATAAACGAATGGCAATGTGATTGGCGTGTAAATATTGCTTTAATTCGCCAATATCAATAATGCCTTTGTGGAATACACTAGCAGCCAATGCAGCGTCGACTTTAGCCTGTTCAAACACCTCTTTAAAGTGTTCCATGGTGCCCGCACCACCTGAAGCAATTAATGGCACGTCACAAATAGCGCGGATCATGCTTAATTGTTTTATGTCGTAACCGCCACGCACGCCGTCCTGGTTCATAACGTTAAGCACAATTTCACCACAACCGCGTTTTTGTACTTCTTCAACCCAATCTTGCGCATACCATTGGGTGTCTTTGGTGGCGGCTTCATCGCCGGTAAACTGTTTCACTTTGTAGCTGTCAGTTGCAGCGTCGTAGTATGAGTCAATCCCAATCACAATACATTGGCGACCAAACTCATCTTGCAAGCGCGATATTAAGCTTGGGTCGGTTAATGCTGGCGAGTTAATCGAGATTTTATCGGCACCAAAAGCCAGTTTCTCGCGCGCTTGCTCAATGGTTTTAATGCCACCGGCCACACAAAAGGGAATATCAATTTGTTCAGCAACACGGCTCACCCAGGACTTATCGATAACCCGGTCGTGGGCACTGGCGGTAATGTCATAAAACACCAGCTCATCTGCGCCTTCTTCGGCATATCGGGCGGCGAGTGGAACGATGTCGCCGACAATTTCATGGTTGCGAAATTGCACGCCTTTAACCACTTTACCTTCACGAACGTCAAGACACGGAACTATACGTTTGGCCAGCATTGTATTGCCTCCTCAACGGTAAATTGATTAATAAGCAAGGCTTTACCAATAATAATGCCTGAGGCTTTACTGTCACGCACTGCGGCTACGTTATCTAGGGTGGCGATACCGCCCGATGCTTGCCACAAAATGTTTGGGTAAACCGATGCAAGCTCAGTATAAAGCTCAGTATTAGCGCCTGTCAGAGTGCCATCACGGCTGATGTCGGTAACTAAAGCATGTTTAAGGCCAACGCTTTCAAACTCGGCGACTAACGATTCTAATGACTTACCGCCACCTGATTGCCAGCCAGAAACCGCCACTATTTTTTCGCCAGCCTCATTAATGTTGACATCAAGGGCTAAACAAATAGCGTCGCTACCGTATTTTACAAACCAGCTTTTTACCAGTTCAGGTTCTTTAACGGCCAGTGAGCCAATCACCACACGTTTAACCCCAATATTGAGCAGCTCTGCAACTTGCTCTTCACTGCGAATACCGCCGCCCACTTGAATATCAACCTCAAGCCCTGCGGCTAACTCGCTGATCAGTTGGGTTTGACGTTTAGCGGGATCTTTTGCCCCCGTGAGGTCAACAATATGCAGCAGTTTGGCACCTTGTGCTTGATAAGATTGCAGTTGTGCCAGCGGGCTTAAGTCGAAGGTGGTTTGTTTGTCGTAGTCACCTTGGTATAAACGCACCACTTGGCCGTCAATTAAATCAATGGCTGGAATAATCACTGTGATGTCCCCATGTTTAATCCCATCTGTAAAAAGTTCTGTAAAATCTGCGCACCGACTTTGGCGCTTTTTTCAGGGTGGAATTGCACCCCGAAAAAGTTATCTTTACCAATGGCCGCACTAAATGATTCGCCATAAGTGCTGCTGGCTAAGGTGTATTCACTAATGGGCGCGCGGTAGCTGTGAACAAAATACACATAGCTGCCATTTTCAATCCCGCTAAATAGCGGATGGTCGCTAACCTCTATTTGGTTCCAGCCCATGTGGGGTAAAGGCAAGCCTTTGCTGTCAAGGTCGCCAATATCTGTAGGCACAAGCCCTAAGCAGGTAATATCTTGCTCACTGCGTCCGCCATGTTCATTAGATAAATTGGCGAGCATTTGCATGCCAAGACACACGCCCATCACTGGTTGAGTTAAACTTTTAATCAACTCGATTAAGTTTTTTTGCTTTAACGCATCCATTGCCGCACCTGCTGTGCCAACACCTGGCAAAACAACGCGAGCGGCGCTGCGAATAACATCAAAGTCTGCACTGACAACGACATTGGCTTTTAGGCGCTCAAACGCAAAACGCACAGAGCTTAAATTGGCGCAACCCGTGTCGATAATTACAGTTAAGTCATTGGCATTGATTGAAGAAACAGATTCTTGTGTCACGTTAACTCCTTACAGAACGCCTTTGCTTGATGGCAGTATGTCGCCTTCGACTTTCACCGCTTGGCGAAGTGTGCGACCTAAGACTTTAAACAGTGCTTCTACTTTGTGGTGATCGTTATCGCCTGTTGAGCCAATGTGTAATGTACAACGAAGGCCATCAGCAAATGAGCGGAAGAAATGCGGGACCATCTCGGTGGCCATTTCGCCGACCATTTCACGGTCAAAATCTGCATTGAATTTAATAAATGGACGCCCTGAGATATCCATTAAACACTCGCCGCTGGCTTCATCCATCGGTAAGCTAAAACCAAAACGCGCAATACCACGTTTGTCGCCTAATGCTTGGCGAATCGCATCACCAATGGCTAGGGCGGTGTCTTCAACGCTGTGGTGGTCGTCAATTTCTAAATCGCCGTCGACGTGGACGTCCATTTTGAAATTACCGTGGGTTTGAATTTGATCAAGCATGTGGTCAAAAAAGCCGATGCCTGTTTCAATTACCCCTTTGGCTTGGCTGTCTAAGTCTATGGTCACTTTAATGTCGGTTTCTTTGGTGGTACGTACTACCGTGGCGATACGGCCTTTGCTTAATAGGGCATTGGCGATGTCATCCCAGTTAAGCGTTGTACGGTCGTATTTAAAGCTTTTAATGCCCATGGCATTGGCAAGCTCGACGTCAGTGTCACGATCGCCAATCACGGCTGAGGTGGTAAAATCGATTTTACCTTGAGTTAAGTAGTCTTTAACCAAGCCAAGTTTGGGTTTGCGACAGCTGCAGTTTTCGTCATTAAAGTGTGGGCAAATGACCACATCGTCAAATTTAACACCTTGGCTAGAAAAGATTTGCATCATCATATTGTGCGGGGCGTCAAAGTCTTCTTTTGGAAATGAAGGGGTGCCTAAACCGTCTTGATTACTCACCATCACTAAGCGAAAACCGGCTTTTTGTAACTTGAGTAATGCTGGGATAACTTGCGGCTCAAAAACCAGTTTTTCTAAGCGGTCTAATTGCTTATCGATTGCTGGCTCTTCTACTAATGTGCCATCGCGGTCGATGAATAATATGTTCTGTTTCATGTGACTACCTTAACAATAGGGTGTAATTTTTTTAGTTAATTTTTACAAATGTCAATTGGGTTTAAGCCGCAGAGCCGTTAAACAATGCAATTATGGCATTGGTTTGTAGCTCGTTAGTAAAACTAAAACGGATAGCATCGGCTAAACGAGGGTCTTTATATGCACGGGCAACAATGCCTGCCTCACGTAAGCGCTCAGCTACACTGGCAACATCGTCAAATTTAGCTAACACGTAGTTACCGTTTGCTGGCAGTACTTGAGCGCCAAAAGCACTTAGTGCCGCACTTAATCGCAGGCCTTGTTCTACTAATGTGGCCACCTGAGTTTGCATGGTGTCAAGACCTTGCGCGCTCAAGGCTTTAGTGGCTAATTCTGATACAGGGAGTGGCACTGGATAAGGCGCAATCACTAACATGACTAAATCGATAATGGCATCATTGGCTAACATAAAGCCACAACGCGCGCCGGCCAATGCAAATGCTTTTGATAATGTGCGCAGCACCACAAGGTTAGGGTAGGTGCTGAGTAAATCTGCCACGCTATACTCTGGGCAAAACTCAATATAGGCTTCGTCAACGACAACAATGGCATTTGGCGCAGCTTGAATGGCTTGCTCAATGTTCTCTTTTGATATCACAGTACCCGTTGGGTTATTTGGGTTACAAATAAACACAATTTTAGCGTCGCCAATTTGATTCGGCCATGCATCAGGTAGTTGGTAATTATCAGTTAAACTGAGCGCCGTAACTCCAACATTAAACGTGGCAGCACTAATGGCGTACATGCCGTATGTGGGCCCAAAACAAGCGATACTGTCGACACCTGGTACGCAAAAAGTGCGGATTAACAATTCAATCGCTTCATCAGCGCCGCGACTGGCAATAATGTTACTGGCCTTAACACCAGAGTAATTGCTGTATGCATTGATAAGCTCTGGAGGTTGGCATTCTGGGTAGCGGTTTACTTTATCTAAATCACTGTTGTTAAACGGTGATTCGTTAGCATTGATCCAAATATCTCCCCGCCCGCCAATGCGTCTTGCACTTTGATATGGGGTTAATTTGAGTAATTCTGGTCTGGCCAACTGTTTTGGATCAAAAAGCGCTGCTGTGTTTTGGCTCATGGCTATGTTCTCTATTTCACTAAACTATCATTGTTGTAGGCTGGCTAGGCGAATTGCGATGGCATTTTTATGGGCATCTAGCAGTTCATTTTCGGCCAGTACCATGACACTTTGACCTAGGCTTTGTAAGCCTTGTACACTCAACTCTTGAACAGTAAAGCGGCGGCTGAAATCAGCGAGCGACAAACTTGAAACCGAGCGGCTGTAACCATAAGTTGGTAATACATGGTTAGTGCCACTGGCGTAATCACCGACAGACTCTGGCGTATATGCGCCTAGAAATACTGAGCCCGCACCGCGTATTTTTTTAAGCACATCACGTGGCGAGCTGGTTTGAATTATCAAGTGTTCTGGGCCATATAAGTTAGATACTTTAGCGGCTTCAATCATGTCGCTCACAATAATACTGCGGCTGCATTCTAGTGCTTTTGCTGCAATGTCTTTACGGCTCAATTGTGCGAGTTGTTCAACTAACGCTTGATTTACAGCTTGCGCTAAGTCAACTGAGTCAGTGACTAACATCACTTGTGAATCAACGCCATGCTCTGCTTGTGACAGTAAATCTGAGGCCACAAATGCTGGGTTTGCGTCTTTGTCGGCAATCACCAATACTTCTGATGGGCCTGCGGGCATATCAATTGATACGCTTACTCGACTGTCTTGCGACACTAAACGTTTTGCTTCAGTAACGTAGCGATTACCTGGGCCAAAAATTTTGTCTACATTAGGTACAGACTCAGTACCAAATGCTAATGCTGCTATGGCCTGAGCTCCGCCCACTTGGAATATGTCGGTAATGCCACACACATTAGCAGCATACACAATGGCATCGTTAATCGGTGGTGGGCTCACTAATACACGTTTTTCACAGCCGGCGATCTTTGCAGGTAAAGCCAGCATCATCACAGTAGAGATAAGTGGCGCTGTACCACCTGGAATATATAAACCAACGCGTTCAATTGGCTCACTTCTTAACTCACAACGAATTCCCGCTTGGGTCTCAATATCAACACCATTAAACACTTGTGCTTTGTGAAATGTTTCAATGTTTGCAACAGCTTGTGCTATAGCTTGCTTAACATCGACACTAACACGTTCGCATGCAGCATTAATTTGCTCAGCCGTTAATGCCAGTTTGGTGAGTTCAACACCATCAAAACGCTTGTTAAAGTTAATTAGCGCCGCATCACCTTGACTACTAACCTGTTCAATAATATCGCGTACGCCTTGCTCAACACTGGCATCACCAATCAGTGGTGAACGTGCTAAGGTTTGCTGCTGCTCAGCCGTTGTCAAAGAGGCCCAATCGAGAATTTGCATCTGTGTTACCCCATCATTTTTTCAATTGGCATAACAAGAATTGAGCTTGCGCCTAGGGCGGTTAATTCTTCCATGGTATCCCAGAACAAATCTTCGCTGCTTACTGCATGGATTGCCACACGGTTAGTGTCATCGTTTAATGGCAATACCGTTGGGTTTTCAGCACCGGGTAGTAGCGCTACAATTTGGTCTAATGTTTCGGTTGGGGCGTGCAATAAGATGTATTTGCTTTCACGAGCGCGGATAACGCCATTCATGCGGGATAAAATTTTGTCGATGAGCGCTTGTTTTTCTGGCGTTTGATCTTCGTTTGATTGAATAACGCAGGCCATTGAACGGTAAATCACTTCGGTTTCATATAAGCCGTTAGCTTCGAGTGTGGCACCGGTAGAGACCAAGTCACAGATCCCGTCAGACAAGCCGGCTCTTGGGGCGACTTCAACTGAACCTTTTAGCATACAGTCACTGTAGTTAATGCCTTTTTCTTGCATAAAGCGGCGCAGTAGATTTGGGTAAGAGGTGGCTATACGTAAGCCTTCAAGTGAGGTGGCATCCTTGTATTCAAACTCATTTGGTACAGCAAGAGATAAACGACAAGAGCCAAAATCTAATTCACGTAACTTGGTACAAGCTGATGGTTTATTGAGTGTTTGACGTTCGATTTGTTCTTCTTCTAGTACGTTTTCGCCAATGATGCCTAGGTCGACCACTCCGTCCATAACTAGACCAGGAATGTCATCATCACGCACACGTAATAAATCAATTGGCATGTTATCAGCGTGAGCAATAAGACGTTGTTCATTAACGTTAAATTTCACACCACAGCTTTTAAGTAGCTGTTGTGACTCTTTTGATAATCGCCCCGATTTTTGAATGGCGATGCGTAAACGCTTTGACTGGCTCATGTGATACTTCCTTATGTGTTAACTATAAAATGTTGTAAATTAAAATATTATTTCTAAAAACAAAGAGCAGAAAACAAAAAACCCCTGAAATTCCTTCCAGGGGTTTATGTGAAAATGTGTTCACCACCAGAAGGATAACGTCCTCCGGCAGTAAGCATCCGAAGGCTACCGCATATGGTGATGATGATGGATTGTAGTCACTTGGATGTTCATGTTTGTTCTCTTGTGGTTGTCTTAAAAAATCACTTTAAATGAGGAATTATTCACTCATTTGTTACTGTGTAAAACGACTTGCAGTTAACTTAACCGCATTTATGCTTGTTTGCAATAGTGAACAAAGCATTTCTGTCATTTTATTACCAAATTTTTTGCATAAGTTATGCATTAAGAGCTCATGATGATTTTTACTCATGATGCTTACCTTAATTTAGTCTCCTTTTGGGGTTATGGATAAATCATATTGGAGGAAGTGAGCTGAAGTTGCATTTGACTACTGATATCCGCTTTTTGGCTGGCGGTTAATTGGTTTGAGTTCTCAATGGCAATTAGGGCATTTTTTTTATCAAAACCACTCCACACATTAACTGTACTAATAATGGATTCTAAACGGACGCTGGTGTCGCTGATCCGCTCAGCAATATTAAAGGCTTGTTGCGGATCGGTTTGAGTTAATTGGCTTGCTCTTTGGCGATAGGCAATATCTTGATTGTCTTCAGAGAGCATGGCAACAACTTGTAAAAATTGGGATTCAGAATAGTCTGCAAGGGCGTAACTGGCATTAATGATAATATCGCGTTGCACATTGGCGTCGTAATTTTCAATTCTATCCAACATCATGTCGGGATCTACGCTGGCAATCTCTGCAACGGCGCTGTTGTAATAATCGAGATTTAATTCGTACGTTTGTTTTTGGTTGTTTAAAAAGGCCAAAGCTGCTTCCGGATCGGTTTCTGCCATTTTACGGGAAATAATAAAAACACCATTTGCGCGTTGATCGATTGCAATGCTGTCTAGCCAGTCAATGGCTTCTTGAATATTTTTTTCAACTAATTGATATACCATGGACGTAATAAGATAATTAGTAGACTCATTTAGGGGGAGTGATGATATGAGACTTGCTGCTTCTGTGGGTGATTGCTCAATATAGTAGTACATGGTATTTAAGTACATTTTAAGCGTTGAGGGCGTTTCGGGTTGTTGCTTTAGCCACTGAAATGCTGCCATAGCATCTGTACTGGCCCATGAGTCAACAATCGACATAATGACAGAGCTTTTCATTGGCTCGGTGGTGAGTATGTCAACTTCGCTTAACGCTTGCTGGGGATTAACTGAAGCTAAGCCTCGCAAATAGCTGTCGAGTAACGATTCGTATTGTTCAGTCTGTTTTTGTTGTTCAAGCCAAGAAATAACATTCGAAATTTGTTTTTTGCCGGCTATTTCTAAGATAAAGCCGTATAAGTCCTCGTGTTGAGTTTCTTGAGCAATAAGTAAGGCTTCTAAAGGATCTTGTTCAGCGAGTTGCATGATCTTAAATATTGACATGTATGGCGTGGCATCTTGTAATATTGGTGCTTTTATCGCTTCACTATCATGGCCTGTGTTATCGTCCTGTGGTGATGTACTCATAGTTGTCTTGGATGAGACTGTCATTCCTTTGGACTGAAATATTGCGGTATCAGTGGTGAGTGGTTGCTGGCCTTGGGGATTATCAGCATCATTTTGCCAAATAAGTGGGTAGCTTATAAAGCCAATGCACCAACTGAGGAACACCACAATTAACCATTTCATTTTGCTTTTCCTTAAGCACAATTCACATTTAAGCTGTTAATAGCATATAAGACATTTAATACCAATCAGCACAAGAATGATCAGTTATTTATCCTGATCGGTATAACGTTATTATGATGCATAAGCAATTGCAATAATTTGTGCCAGTTAGCTTAATTGCTACAAGCGTATTCATTGTTATTTATGTGGGTAGAAGTTTGTATAGGCATAATCATCGAGTATTAGAGAGCTATATCATGCGTAAAAGTGATAAAAAAATAGATAATCAACTGAGACTGGTGTTAACGAATGTGTGCGAACATGCTCTTGAGCTTTATCCGGGCTTTGAGTGGATCACTCATACCGCAGATTATGGTGCGTTTCCTAAAAGTTTACTGATTGTGTGCGTGTTTGAAACCGAATTCCAGCTAGCTCAATTTAGTCATAATGGGGCTAAGCTTGAGCTCATAAATCTGATTAAACACACTTTAGCTAAAGATGGCATTGTCCTTAACAATATGACTCAGCATGTGCAGTTTGATACTGAAGCTGCTTGTAAACAGCAACACCAGGGAAATTGGGCATTACGCTTAGCGACTCTCAAATCTTGTAGGGCAGGCAACGGGGCTAGCTAATGCTGAATGATTTGAAGTTGTCCAGATGGTTATAAAAGTGCAGTACGTGTGCTAACTCGTAATCTTGCTTATTGAGTTTCCCGTAGGCAAAATGCGGGGCGAGTTTACCTTGATATTGTTTAAATTCTTGCAGCGAATTTATCAACCGAGCCAATGCTTGATGAGCGTCTATACTGGGGTCCAGTTCGGGAGCAGCTGGAATGGCCTCAGCAAGGTTATGCGTCATTGCCCCTTTTATGGCAAAGGCTGAAAACGCAATGGTGCCAATTGTGCGTTTGAAAACAGCTGATTTATGCTGAGGAAACCCACTCATTGAAAATTCGACACTTTGGGCGCAATGAGTAAATACTTGAGCGCTATTCCATTGGCCTAAACTCATTTTTGTTAGCACTTCAGTTGGCAATGCGCCAAGCATTTCTAGTTTAGACAATAATGCTTCGAGCGTTAGCGATTTAGCATCACCACCTTGGCTTAACCAAAGCGCACTCGCTGCGCTAATACCAACAACAGAAGTTAGCATACCCACTTTTAAAAATTGTCTACGTTGCATTAATGAGCCTTTTTGTTAGGTTTGGTCAGCCGAGTAAACTCAATGGTAAAGCCTTTATTGTTTTGGCCACTAACAGCAACAGTTAAATGCTGCTTATCAATAAATATATATTCAATTTTGTTTGGAAAGTCGTGTTCGAGGTTTTCAAATACCACACTTTTACCGTCACAATGCGTTAATTTAAACGCGATGGGTAATGGATTATGCGCAACCTTTGCCAAATAAAAAATGCCTTCAGGCATGCTTAATAAGCGTAATGACTCGTTGTGCTGCCATTGGTCTGTGTAGGTTTCACCACTACCTTCAAAGGTGTTGTCACTCACTTGGTGCCATTGTTCTTGAATAATGCGTTTTTGCTGCACATTTTGCCAGGTGCCTATTAAAGCGCCTAGGTCTGAGATCTTTTCACAAGGCTTAGCCCAAGAGGGGATTGGAAGTAATAATACCAGCCAGAGTATTGTTAATCTCATTAATTACCTTCTGCAATGATATTGTTTATCTTAGCCTGTTTTCTTGCGTACACTAGTGCAAATAACGGTGTGGCCATCAGTGTTGTAACAATTGCCATCACTACCATAATTGAAAATAATCCTTGCTCAATAATGCCGTGTTGTAGTGCAATATTGATAATAATGAGCTCCATTAATCCTCTGGCATTCATTAAGGCACCAATGGCCATCGCGGTTGGGTTGTCGGCACCACTTAAGCGTGCAGCAGCCCAACATGCAATGCCTTTGGCCAATATGGATGCCACTAAAATTATTGCGGTAATACTGAGTAATTGCCATGAAGCTAATAAGGTTAACTCAGTTTTTAAACCAGAATATGTAAAAAACATTGGTAATAAAATCATTAACGTAATTGTGTGTAGTCTAGCGGTAAGTATGTCAGTCAGTTTACCTCTAGGCATAGCAACGCCCAGTAAAAAACCGCCAAAAACGGCATGCAACCCAACCCATTCCATCGCGTAAGCTGATAAGGCGAATAAACCTAACACCGCGATAAATGGAACAAAGCCCAATTGACCGGTATTTTGCACTTTATTCGCAAGCGGTTGAAGCCAAGTGGTTGCTTTTGTGAGCATAATATAAGCATAAAAAGCGCCACCGCATAAGGCTTTTAATGCTAACAAAGCACCTCCGCCATAACTGCCCAGAACAATAGCCAGAATAAACCATGCAGCAGCGTCGTCTATGGCGCCAGCGGCTAAGGCTAATGTACCTAAAGATGTGCCTGCTAATCCACGTTCATAAACGATTCTTGCCAGCATCGGAAAAGCAGTAATTGCAATTGCAGCTCCCATAAATAATGCGGCTTGGGTAAAACTGATATTTTCGGTGAACAGTCCAGGGACATCTACCAGCCAAATACATAGCAAGATGGCAACACAAAAAGGAGCTAACATGCCGGCTAATGATACTGCCAGCGCTGATTTTGCCTGCTTTTTAAATAAGTCGGTATTGAATTCCAATCCAACCAAAAACATGTACAGGCCAACACCTAATTGTGCGCCAAAGTAAAGCCAAGATTGGGTTTGTTCAATAAATATGCCTTGTTGCCAGTCTGGCCAGATGAATCCTAAAAGAGAAGGGCCTAACATTACGCCTGCAATCATTTCTCCAACCACTTTAGGTTGGCCTATAAATTTTGCTAAATACCCCATTATTTGAGATGCAATAATGATGATTAACAGTTGCAATGAAAAAGCAAAAACAAGCTCTATTGTATTCATATTGCCTTAAAGGAAATGCTGTTTTATTAAATGTCTACAAGGACGCTAACTATTCTATAGAGCCGACGTTCGGTCAAGCGGGTATTGTTAAAATAGTGTAGCGATATGATGAAATAAACTCGCGACATAGTGAGTGTAATTACGATAAATGATTGGAAGATGTTGTTGTTATCAGCATAATACGAGCAATCTTTGCCTGTAGACATAATATCAAATGAGGGTATTTTGAGCTCAAGACTCACTCAAAGCGTTATTCACCATTTTGGCGAGCATGGTGCGTTAGCCAAAAACGTGCACAATTATCATAATCGACAAAGCCAAACCGATATGGCTATGGCGGTGAGTGAGTCAATTAGTCAAAAACATAATCTGCTAATTGAGGCTGGTACGGGGGTGGGAAAAACTTTTGCGTATTTGCTACCAGCGTTACTCAGTGGCAAGCAAGTGGTCATTAGTACGGGCAGTAAAAATTTACAAGAGCAGTTGTTTTTAAAAGACTTACCTGCATTGCTTTCGATGTTAGATATGCACGTGCCCATTGCATTACTGAAAGGGCGTAATAATTATTTGTGCCAATTACGTCTTGAAAAACAAATGCAAAATGCTGCGCATTTTAGTGAAAGTTACATTGACGATTTACTAAAAGTTAATCAATGGGCAAATTTAAGCAAAGACGGTGATATCGGCAATTTAACCTCGGTTGCTGAGCATTCTGATGTATTACCGAGTGTGGTCAGCACTAAAGAAACTTGTACAGGTAAAAAGTGCCAGTACTACGATGTCTGTTTTACTCGTAAAGCACGATTACGTGCCATGGATGCTAAACTTGTGGTGGTAAATCATCATTTGTTTTTTGCCGACAGATTACTTAAAGATACCGGATTTGCCGAGTTACTCCCCGATCCCGATGTGGTTATTTTTGATGAAGCCCATTTAGTACCCGATATTTGCATTAATTACTTTGGCAGCCATATTTCAAGCCGCGAAATTGACACCTTACTCAACGGGATCATCAAACTTCATCGAGAAGTGATCCGCGACAGTATTCAAATAGAACAATTGGCGCAGCGAGGCTTAATTGCCTTAAGTGAATGGCATAATGTGATGTTTGAACATCAGGTAACTGATTGGCGCAAAGTGCTTGCCAATAAACACTTAGCAACAGTGTCCTGGACGCTACAACAAGCATTAGCGGATTTGGCTGGTATAATGGTGCATCATCTTGGGCGAGATGATCAACTTGATTTAGCCTTTGAGCAGCTACACGAACTTAGCCAAAAACTTCAAGACTATTTTGAATGTAAAGACATGCAAGCGGCTTACAGTGTTGAGTTAGGTGCAAGGTTTATTATGTTAAGGCTTAGCCCAATCAATGTGGCTAAACAATGTCAGCAATTATTTGATGTCAATACTCGCTGGATATTTACGTCAGCCACCTTACAGGTCAATCGCAGTTTAGCGCACTTTGCCACCGAGTTAGGCTTAACCTCGGCTAAACAAGTGATATTAGATAGCCCGTTCGACTACCCTAATCAAGCAATGTTTTGTGTACCAAGGCATTTAGGTAAAGTGGGGCAATCGCAGCATTCAGTAAAGCAATTAGTTGATGTGTGTGTACAAGCCATTAATGCGGCGCAAGGGAGAACATTTATTTTGTTCACCAGCCATCAGATGCTAGAGCAAGTTGCGTCGTCCTTGCACGGTCGCACAGCTTATCCGTTATTGATACAAGGGCAGGCGAGTAAGCAAAGTTTGCTCAATAAGTTTAGGCAACTTGGCAATGCGGTATTGCTTGGTACCAGTAGTTTTTGGGAAGGGGTTGATGTGCGCGGTAAATTATTAAGTTGTGTGATCATCGATAAATTACCGTTTGTGTCACCTGATGATGCCCTTTATAAAGCCCGAGCCGCAAATGCCGAGCGACAAGGGTTAGATCCCTTTACTCAGATTTCGTTACCACAAGCGGTGATTAGCTTAAAGCAAGGTGTTGGCCGGCTTATTCGCGATGAGAAAGACCGTGGCGTGCTGATTTTATGTGACAATCGAATCGTGAATCGCACTTATGGCCAAGCTTTTATTAATTCACTGCCGCCAATGCAACGCACACGTGATTTAGACAAAGCGCTGCAATTTTTAAAACATATCCCTTAAGCTTTTTAAAACCTAACGCATCAGTTATCATGCTGGGCTTATTTGATGTTTTTTACTGGGTACTTTTTCATAATGTCACAGCTGTTAACCGTCCTTGCTCTTGATACCTGCACCGAAACCTGCTCTGCTGCGCTTACTGTCAATGGCAAGGTTTTTGCCCAAATTGCTGATGCGCCTCGCGAACACAGCCAGCGCCTATTACCTATGGTTGATGAAGTATTAGCACAAGCCCAAGTGACATTAGCCGATGTTGATTTAATTGCATATGGCCGTGGTCCTGGCAGTTTTACCGGTATACGTATTTGTACCAGCATGACGCAGGGTTTAGCGCTTGGTCTTGATTTGCCCGTTATTGGTATCTCAACGCTTGCTGCAATGGCGCAAGCTGTTATTACTGAAACAGGGGCAACTCAAGTGCTATGTTGTATCGATGCCCGCATGAATGAAGTTTACTGGGGGCAATTTGTTGCCAAAGATGGCATTGCAACGTTAGTCGGTCAAGAGCATGTAAGTGTGCCAGGTTCGGTTGAATTACTACTTGATAGTGCTCAACAAATTCAAGCATGTGGTACAGGCTTTGAAGCATATCCGCAGTTGTTGACATTATCATCTCACATGACGGTGTGTGACATGGCTACTTATCCTGATGCAAAATACATGTTATTGCTTGCACAGCATGGTTACCAAAATGGGCTACATACTAGTGTCGATGAATTGGCGCCAGTTTACCTACGTGATACCGTGACCTGGCAAAAACTTCCTGGTCGAGAATAGCCAATGTGGATAAATTGGCATATTATTTAATCAACACTTCACATTATATTGAGATAGCCAGTTACGCATATGACGATTAATTCAGCATTATCTTTGGCAAATAATCAATCAGGCTCGGTGAGCCTGAGCCAAGCTGTTGCTGGAAATAGGCCCATTGCGCCAGCTCGCGATCCTATTATTGTCAATCCGGGTGTTGCTGTTGCTGAACAACAAACCGAAAACAGCAATACCTTGGCAATCGTTGATGATGTGACGTTATCAGCTAAACAACAAGCTCGCGTAGAATATGATCGTGAAACGACAAGCCAACGTGGTGCTATCGCGCAGTATTTAACGACCCAACACTCTGCTAAACGAGAAGAAATTCAACAAATGGTCGGTATCGACTTATATGCCTAATGCGGTATCTGCAACGCCAAGCCGTAGTCGATTTATGCTTGAACTGCTGGTGGCTTTTTTACTGACTCGTTTTCCTTACATCTCCATTCCGTTTAAATGGCTCGAAAGTTACTTCCATGAGTTATCTCATGGTATTGCAACATTAGTCACGGGTGGTATGGTCAGCCATATTCAATTATTTCCTAATGGTGCTGGCCTGTGTTTCAGTCAAGGTGGCAATAGTTTGTTAATTGCCTACGCAGGTTATTTTGGCGCTGCAGTGTGGGGGTATTTAATATTTTTACTCGCTACGAAAAAAAGCATCATCCGCTTTACCCTCAGTTTACTTGGATTAACAGTTGCGGCCTCGTTGGTGTTCTGGGCGCGCGATATTCTCACGATTGCCATCTTGCTTGTATTAGCAATACTTTTTTTGTTACCACTTAAATTAAAAAACAGTAGTGCATTAAACACCTTACTGCGTATATTAGGACTCATGATAGTTTTGAATGCCATGGCAAGCCCAATGGTATTATTTGGGCTAAGTGGTCAGGGCGATGCCGTAATGTTAGCGCAACTGACCTGGATACCTGCATGGATATGGGTGATGACCTGGCTGTTATTCAGTGGGTTAATGCTATGGTTATGTTGGCAAAAAGTCGATTACAACAAAGGAGTAAGTAAATGAAACGTAACATGATGTTAGGTGCATTAATGGGGTTATCGAGCCTGGGATTAACCACAAGTGTATTTGCAGCCGATGTAGCACCGACAAAGCAAGTAGCTATGCCGCAAGTGAATGCTGCGTTAGCGAAAGTCGTGGCCAGTGAATTCAGAACACCTGAAAATAAATTGCGTGATCAATACCGCCACCCAGCAGAAACCTTAGCTTTTTTTGATGTTAAACCTGATCAAACTGTGATTGAGCTATGGCCTGGTGGTGGTTGGTATGCAGAAATTATCGCGCCATATCTGGCAGAGAAAGGTCAATATATTGCTGCCAATTTTGAAACAAAACCTGCCACAGATACAAAGCAAAGTGCTTATTATCAGTCAGCGGGATTAAAATTTGAAAAGTGGGCAAGTGATAACAAAGCCAGTGTGGGTAATGTGCAATTTGTGACCCTAGATCCACCGGCTAAGTTTTCTTTAGGCAAAGATAACTCCGCTGATCACGTGCTGACATTCCGTAATTTGCATAATTGGGCAATGAAAGGCGAGCTAGAAGGGGTGTTTAAAGCTGCTTATGATGTTCTAAAAGTAGGTGGTTCACTTGGTGTGGTTGAACATAGGGCTAATATTGGTATGGCTGCAGAAAGCGGTTATATGGATCAAAATCAAATGGTCGAATTAGCCAAAAAATACGGTTTTAAATTAGCCGCAACATCAGAAATTAACGCCAATCCAAAAGACACCAAAGATTATCCAAAAGGCGTGTGGACACTGCCACCACGACTTGCAATGGGTGAGCAAGACAAGCAAAAGTATCTTGATATTGGTGAAAGCGATCGTATGACGCTTAAGTTCACCAAAATAGCGGCTAAATAAGCGGCTAAGGGATAATCTACAGCATTTATGCTGTGGGTTGTCCCTAATAATTGACTGACGTTCTCATTGATCATTGGTTTGGTCTATAGGCAGTACATCAGTGCAGTCTCTTTTACCTATTCTTAGCGCCATCCAATGTCGTTTTGCCGTAAAAAAGTGAGCCCAGCATGCTGACACTTAACTCAACCGAATTTCAAATCCCATTGGCGCATATCACCCTTGCAGCAAAGCGTTATGGCAAAATCGATAAACCAATCATTTTGGCGTTGCACGGCTGGTTAGACAACGTAGACAGTTTTATTCCTTTGGCTGATGAGTTTGAACAACAAGGCATACTAAACACGTTTCAGCTGATTTGCATTGATTGGCCAGGGCATGGTTTGTCTGATCATCGGCCCGGACGATATCCACTACATTGGGTTGACTATATTTATGATTTGCATGCCGTTATTCAGGCTATATCAGTCGAAAACCAACCTATTATATTGATTGGCCATTCTTTAGGAGGCATTGTCGCCTCAGCTTATAATGCCTGTATGGGCGAAAATGTAGCAAAACTTATTCTTATCGAAGCACTTGCACCTTTATTTGAGTCTGCCCAGCACGCCAAAAATCGACTGCGTAAAGGCTTATTGCAACAACAAGGTTTTAATCGTCAGTTAGCGAGGCCAACACCAACCTATTCTTCAATTGATGTCGCGGTCCAAGCTCGGCATCAACTCACTGGTCTTGCTTTGCCATGGTGCGAGTTAATCACCCAACGAAATATGCAACTAGTCGATGATAAATGTGCCTGGAGAAGTGACCCTAGATTAAAACTTGATTCGTTAAATCGTTTTACTTTTGAACAAGTTGATGGATTAATGTCATGCAGTGATACCCGGACACTCTTTATTGCAGCACAGGATGGCTACAAACAACTCACCCAAACAGAACATCATGCAAATACCTGGTTTAGCGACATTAAAATGGTAACATTAGCGGGCGATCATCACTTACATATGGGTAATGCTAAGCAGGTGGCAGAAACGATTGGAGCATTTATTCTAAAATAGTGTCTATGACTGCTGAAATCACTGTTATTTTGAATTCATTTATGTGATTATGGTCAAAAATTAAAACGCTTGTATGATTTTTGTCACTACAAGATAAATAAAAAAGCCTGCAAAAACAAAATTAATGATATGCAGTTGCGATAAATTTTACCACTGACGGGGAATGCACGTCTTAGCACAGTGGAATAATTAGGAGACACTTGTGGACCAGCCTTGGATTAATCACCTGCCTGAACATGTTCCGGCCGAAATAGACTCATCTCAATTTAGTTCTTTAGTACACATGTTTGAAGATTCAGTGGCTAAATATGCCGATCAAGCTGCATTTATCAACATGGGTGCGACGATGACGTATCGCAAACTTGAAGAGCGTAGTCGGGCATTTGCAGCTTATTTACAATATGAATTGCATTTAAATAAAGGTGACCGAGTTGCCATAATGATGCCCAACTTATTACAGTACCCCATTGCGTTATTTGGTATTTTACGGGCCGGTATGGTCGTGGTTAACGTTAATCCACTTTATACCCCTCGCGAATTAAAACATCAATTAATCGATTCTGGTGCTAAAGCAATAGTCGTGGTATCAAATTTTGCTAACACCCTAGAGGAAATCGTTGATCAAACTCCAGTAGAGTCTGTCATCATTACTAGCCTTGGTGATCAGCTAAGCGCCCCTAAGCGTACTTTAGTTAATTTCGTTGTAAAATATATCAAAAAAATGGTACCTAAATACCATTTACCTCATGCAAGATCATTTCGCGATGCGTTAAGTAAAGGCCGTCGTCTGCAATATATTAAAGCAGACATCAATGGTGACGATTTGGCCTTTTTACAATACACGGGTGGCACTACTGGCGTGTCAAAAGGCGCTATGTTAAGCCACAACAATGTGGTTAGTAACGTACTACAAGCCAATGGTGCATACTCGCCAGCGCTCAAAGACGGTGTTGAGTTTGTGGTAACAGCATTGCCGCTTTATCATATTTTTGCGCTAACAGTGAACTGCTTATTGTTTTTACACAAAGGCAGTAAAAACCTGTTAATCACCAACCCGCGTGACATCCCCGCATTTGTTAGTGAGTTAAATAAATATCCATTTACCGCGTTAACAGGGGTAAATACATTATTTAATGCATTAGTGAACAACGATGAATTTACTCAATTAGACTTTTCACGGTTAAAGTTTTCAATTGGTGGCGGTATGGCTGTTCAGCGTGCAGTTGCAGACAAATGGCAGAAAATAACCAAAACGCGTCTACTTGAGGGTTACGGTCTAACAGAAGCATCGCCCCTTGTAACATGCTGTCCTTATAATTTAGACGGTTATAATGGCTCTATTGGTTTTCCTGCACCGTCAACGCTTATTCAAGTCCGTGACGATGATGGTAATGTATTAGCGCAAGGTGAAACCGGCGAGTTGTTCGCAAAAGGCCCGCAAATTATGCAGGGTTATTGGCAACGTCCTGAAGAAACATCAAAAGTTATCGACAAAGATGGCTGGTTAGCCACAGGTGACATAGGTTACATGGACGAGAAGGGCTTTTTCTTTATTGTGGATCGTAAAAAAGACATGATTTTAGTGTCTGGCTTTAATGTATTCCCGAACGAAGTTGAAGAAGTTGTTGCTATGCATCCCAAAGTCATCGAAGTTGCCGCCGTGGGTGTACCTCACGAAGCAAGTGGTGAATTGGTGAAGGTGTTTGTGGTTGCCAAAGATAAATCGCTCACCGAAGAAGAGCTAATTAAGCACTGTAAACATCATTTAACGGGATATAAAGTGCCTAAGCTGGTAGAATTTAGGGACGAATTACCAAAAACGAATGTGGGTAAGATTTTACGCCGACAACTTCGAGACGAAGTGAAGCAAGCATAAAATGATAAGCCGGCAACAATGCCGGTTTTTTATTGGTTGATTTTTTTACGCCATTTATCGACATGTATATAGAGTGGGGCTTATTTTGTTAACGTTTGAATATATCAGTGATGATGCCAGCCTTTTATCATTAGTTGAACAATACCAACAAAGCACATTATTAGTGCTAGACACTGAGTTTGTTCGTACGCGAACTTATTATGCCAAATTAGGCCTTATCCAGGCTTATGATGGCAAAACACTGGCCTTGATTGATCCTATTGCCATTACTGATCTCAGCCCATTTTGGCAGCTATTAACCAATGAAAATATTGTTAAATTAGTGCATTCATGTAGTGAAGATTTAGAAGTATTTGCCCATTATGGTGAATGTCAGCCAAGTCCACTGTTTGACAGTCAAATTGCGGCAAGCCTTGCAGGTATGGGGCACGGATTAGGTTATGCCAAATTGGTTGAGGCGTGTTTACAGGTTGAAATTGATAAAGGCGAGTCACGTACCGATTGGATGAAACGGCCACTTTCTGAAGCGCAGTTGCAGTACGCAGCAAATGATGTGTATTACTTATATCAACTGTACCCACAACTTCAGCAACAACTTGCAGAAAAGCAGCGTGAAGCCTGGTTGTTTGAAGAAGGTCAGCGTATGACCGAAGGGCGGATGTCATTGCCCGACGGTGATACCATTTATCTTAAAGTTAAAAATGCGTTTCAGCTTAATGGTAAGCAATTGGCCTATTTAAAAGTATTGGCAAAGTGGCGTTTAAATAAGGCTGTCAATCGTAATTTGGCGTTAGGTTTTGTGGTTAAAGATCATGCACTTATTGCTTTGGCAAAAAAGCAACCTAGTACGCTTGCAGAATTAAGCCGATTAACAGAATTAACTGAGCAAGAAAAACGTGTACATGGCAAAGATTTAATCGCCGTTATGGCGACAGCAGATCTTAATAATCTGCCTGAAGAAGTCGACATTGTTGCACTTAAGTCGGGCTACAAGTCAGCGTTTAAAGAGATAAAAAATCGCTTAACTGAAGTGTGCGAACGAGAAAATGTGCCACTGGAATTTGTCGGTTCTAAGCGCCATATTCATGAATATTTGCTATGGCTTTATCACACTAAACAAACAGCAACGCCATTATTATTGTGTGGTTGGCGAGGGGAACTTATTGGTGATTTGCTTGGCGATATTCGTTTTAGCTAAACAGCAATAAACAACAAAAAGATACTCAGTTAGCGTGAGTATCTTTTTGTGACGTCAAAATGCGCGTAATGCGTTATTTTGAATCAGGCAGGGTAACGTTGAGCTCTAACACCGACAAATTATCATCGTTTTGATCCAGTTGCACAGAGACTTGGTCATCTGATATCTGAACATATTTACGGATCACTTCAATGATTTCTTGTTTCATCTTTGGAAAGTAATCGGGCGCACCGCGTTCTCCACGTTGATGTGCCACAATAATTTGCAATCTTTCCTTTGCCAACGATGCGGTGTTAGGTTTTTTATTGCTTCTGAAATAATCAAGTATCGACATAGTTAGCTACCAAAAATCCGTTTAAGGAATCCCTTTTTCTCTTCTGTGATAAATCGAACCGGTACATCTTCACCTAATAAGCGTGCGACAGTATCGCTGTAGGCTAAGCCTGCATCACTTTCTTGATCAATAATCACTGGTATACCAGAGTTTGAGGCTTTAAGTACCGACTGAGACTCAGGGATAACCCCAAGCAGTTCGATGGCTAAAATTTCTTTTACATCTTCCACACTGAGCATTTCACCTGTTTTTACTCTAGCAGGTGAATAACGTGTCAGTAATAAATATTCTTTTATTGGCTCGAGTGACTGTTCAGCACGGCGAGAGCGACTTTGTAACATCCCTAAAATTCGGTCTGAGTCGCGTACTGAGCTCACTTCTGGGTTAGTTGTAACAATGGCTATATCTGCAAAATACAAGGCCATCATAGCGCCTTGTTCAATCCCTGCAGGAGAGTCACAAACTATATAGTCAAAGTCTTTAGCGAGATCATCAAGTACTCTGCCAACACCTTCTTTGGTTAAGGCATCTTTGTCACGAGTTTGTGACGCCGGCAAGACAAACAGTTTGTCGCAACGCTTATCTTTTATTAACGCTTGATTAAGGTTTGCTTCACCGTTAATGACGTTAACGAAGTCATACACGACACGACGCTCACAACCCATAATTAAATCAAGGTTACGCAGACCAATATCGAAGTCGATAACAACCGTTTTTTTACCTTTTAAAGCCAACCCCGTGGCAATTGCTGCACTGGATGTTGTTTTTCCCACACCACCTTTACCTGATGTGACAACAATAATTTGCGCCATTTTGTTTTATATCCTTTTATTTGCCAATTATTGAGGCAATGATTCAACTGTGAGAGACTCGCCTTCAAGGCGGACACAACCTCTTTGATTTAGAGCGTATTGTTGTAAATGTTCTGTTAACCAATACTGCCCAGCAATCGACACTAATTCAGCTTCGAGCGAGTTAGCAATAATCACACTTTGATTATCGCCCGCGGCACCTGCCATAGCCTTGCCACGAAGCGCACCGTAGATATGAATGCTACCATCAGCAATGACTTCAGCGCCATTACCAACCGCACCAAAAATGACTAAATCTGCATTTTGTGCGTATATTTGTTGTCCAGAACGCACATTTTGTTTAACAATTTTAGTCGCTCGTTTGGGTAGCTCAGCTTTGGGTGCTTGTTTACCTGATTTTACGACAGCGATGGCCATTTCTTTTGCGTGCGCAATCTGTTCTGCACTTGCATCAGTAATGCCTACGATAATTAAATTTCGATCAGTTAATAATTGCTTAAGTGCATAAAAATCGATTTGGGAATGTTTAATTGCAGCAAGATTCAACACCAAAGGCGCGCCCAAAAAAAATTGAGGAGCTTGGGCTAACTTGTTATCTAACTCAGCAGCAATAAGGTTGAGATCACTCGTATTTATGTGCAGAACTGACAATGTAAAAGACGTGGCTTTTAATTCGAGGTGTTGTTTAGCCATCCCGGCATCGTTCTCCAAAACATCAGCTAGAAACTGATTTACAATTATTTTCTTGAGTCACCATGTTATAGTGTGCTTAGTTGACTATCAAGTTTGAACCTTTGGAAATTTACACTAAAATGATTTGTGCAGTATATAAAAGTAGTAGAAAAGCCGATACATACCTTTTTGTCAAAAAACGTGATGTTTTTGATGATGTTCCCGCACCGTTAATGGATATGTTTGGCGCACCGACATTAGTCATGGTTGTGCCATTATCTAAGCGAGATCATCTTGGGATTGCAGATATTGAGAAGGTAAAAGCGGCTTTAGATGAAAAAGGGTTTTATTTGCAAATACCGCCCCCTGCCATTAATTTGCTCGACCAACACAAACAAGAGATAGGTTTTAAGCAATAAACTGAATCTTTTGAGGAGTAAACAAGACTCATATGATTCTAAAAATCATCTTAAGCACCCTAATTTACTTCTTATTTTCACCTTTGGTGATAGCAAAAAACAGCCATCACCAATTTGAAGATTTTCTTCTTTCTTTACAACAACAATCTATTAGTGCTGGTGTTTCTGCAGACCTTGCAAAGCGCCATATTTCAGAGATTAAAACGTTTAAAAAAGCCAATGCAGCTAATCGAGAACAACACTCATTGGATACATATATTCCGCAAGCGATCCCCGAGATTACCGTGAGCACGGGCAGAACGATGTTACAGCAGCATGATGTGCTGCTGAGTCAATTAAGCCAACGTTATCAGGTTCAACCACGTTTTATTATTGCGCTGTGGGGAGTGACATCTGGTTTTGGTGAGCAATCTGGTAAATATCCGAGTTTGTCTGTGTTAGCGTCTTTGGCATTTAAAGGTGAAAATCAATCTTTTTATGTTAATGAGTTTATTGCAGCGCTTAAACTGATAGAGCAAAAGCAAATCCCTGTATCTTCACTTCTTAGCTCATCAACAGGCGCCATGGGGCAAATGCAAATGATGCCAACGCAAGTGTTACGCTATGCTGTTGATAACGATCAAGACGGCAAGATTGATATTTGGAACAGTACTGAAGATGCTTTTGCTACAGCTGCTAACATGCTACATCAACAAGGGTGGCAATTTGATGCAACTTGGGGCCGACAAGTTAAACCCACCATGATGTTAGACCCTAATTTGTTTGGCATGGAGAGTACTCATACTTTTCCACAGTGGCAGGCCTACGGCATTAGGCGTTTTAACGGGGCAAGTCTTCCGCTTCGCAGTGATATGAATGTATCACTCATTGCTCCAGATGGTACACAAGGTCGTTATTATCTAGTATATGATAATTTTCGTTTACTTCATCAATTTACCTCATCGTTTCATGACTCGTTGGCATTAACTTACCTTTCTGAAAAAATTAAGCAGTAACTCACCTTGCTTTAGGTGTAAAATACTGACAGACGTAAATTATTAACCAGTTAGATTGACAATGATGACTCAGTTTTGGACAACCACCTCGCTTGAAAAAATGACACCAGAGCAATGGGAATCACTATGTGATGGCTGCGGAAAATGTTGTTTAAACAAAATTATCGATGATGAAACCGACGAGCTTTATTACACTAATGCTGCCTGCCATTTATTAGACAGTGAGAGTTGTGGCTGTCGACGCTACATTGAGCGTTTTAAATATGTGCCTGAATGTACAGCTATCACACCAGAGAATATTAGCCAATTAACCTGGTTACCTAATAGCTGCGCTTATCGACGTTTATATTTAGGTAAAGGCTTGCCTAGCTGGCATCCGCTGTTAACTGGCAGTAAAGATGCCATGCATGCAGCGGGCATTTCTGTGCAAGGTAAAACCGTTAATGAAATGAAAGTAAAATATTTAGAAGACTGTATTGTATTGTGGCCACTGCTCGATGTGGAATAACCGTCTTAATTAACAGCAATAAAAAAGACCTTACTTAAGGTCTTTTTTAATTAGCAATATGCTTATTTGTTACTGGTTTTTGAACGCGTTAACGCTGGAAACAACACGATTAAAGCCAGCAATATATAAACGGCAAAACACACCATCATCCATTGTGCCATGCTCACAGACAAAAAAGTCCACACAGAATCACTGCACATACCTGTGGGGGAAAATACTGACGGAAGCCAAACATCTAATGGCATAAAGCTAGGAAACTCAGGGTAAAAAGAGCAGGTTGCAAACGGTGATGGGTTTACCTGCATATCATTAAGATCGTAAGCTAATCGCAACCCCCATATAGATGAAACCAGCCAGCTGCTAATTCCTACAAAACGAATAAACCAGCGTTTAGGTTGTAGCATGCCAATGAGTCCTGCCAATATCAGCCCTAAAACGGCAACCCGTATATAAATGCACATTACGCATGGGGCTAAATCCATTATGTATTGAAAATACAGTGCAGCAAGCTCTAAACCAACCCCAGATAATGCAAGCAAGCCCCAAGAAATACGGCTATGACAAAAGTGCTGTAACCTTAACAAATACTGCTCCTAGTACTTTTTTTAGCTAAAAAAACACCCTCAATTGAGGGCGTTTCAAATCGGTGATTTGACTTTAAAATAATTTACCTATTAAGTCCAATAACCTTGATTATTAATGACCGCTAACCATGCCACCTAAATCTTTGGCAGAATGGTGAATAATCATATGCGAATCATACATTAATTGTGTCATGTCGGTTAAAAAACCGGTTTCAATGGCTAGCACACCCACAATTGATAACACGATTGTATAAGGCAGCGCCATCCATACCATTCGGCCATAAGAAAGACGAATAAGAGGAGCAATTGCAGACGTTAGTAAGAACAAAAACGCAGCTTGACCATTAGGTGTGGCAACCGACGGCAGGTTGGTACCTGTGTTAATAGCAACAGCAAGCAGATCGAATTGATCGCGAGTAATTTGCCCGCTTAATAAAGCCGATTTAACTTCATTAATATAAACCGTACCCACAAACACATTATCACTCACCATAGACAATAAACCGTTAGCAATATAGAAAATCACTAACTGCATATTACCTTCATAGCTCAGTGCCCACTGGATAACTGGCGCAAATAAACCTTGGTCAATAATGACACCGACCACCGCAAAAAATACCGCTAATAATGCTGTAAAGGGTAAGGCTTCTTCAAACGCTTTACCTAATGCATGTTCATCTGTGACGCCATTAAATGCAGTGGCTAAAATGATGACAGATAAGCCAATCAAGCCAACAGATGCCAAATGCAGGGCTAGGCCAACAATTAACCACACACCAATGATGGCCTGGATCACTAACTTCATTTTATCTTGGTTGGTTCTGTGCGAGTCTTCATGCGCAGCATAATCAGTTAAAATACGATGCACCGCATCAGGAAGTTTTGCGCCGTAGCCAAACCATTTGAATTTTTCAACAAGAAAACACGTTAAAATACCCGCAGACAGAACTGGCATTGTCACGGGTGACATACGTAAAAAGAACTCGCCAAACTGCCAATGTGCTTGCGCAGCAATGATCAAGTTTTGTGGCTCACCCACCATAGTACAAACACCACCTAAAGCAGTACCTATACCAGAGTGCATTAGCAGGTTACGTAAAAATGCTCTAAATGATTCAAGTTCATCATTGTTGAGTTGGCCCGATGATTCTGATGTATGGTCATGGCCGTCATTGTCACTAAAACTCTTGCCTGAGGCCACTTTATGATAGATAGAGTAGAAACCTACCGCGACCGCAATAATGACTGCAATAACCGTTAATGCATCTAAGAATGCAGATAGGAATGCTGATGCAGTACAAAACATCAACGACACGACAATTTTAGACCTAACTTTGGTGATCATTTTGGTAAATACAAACAGCAGCAGCTGTTTCATAAAGTAAATACCAGCGACCATGAACACTAATAATAACAGTACTTCTAAGTTAGCTTCTATTTCATGTAGAACTTGGGTGGGCGATGTCATGCCTATCATTACCGCTTCGATAGCAAGCAATCCACCGGGTTGTAACGGATAGCATTTTAATGCCATCGCAAGGGTAAAAATAAACTCCACGACCAGTACCCATCCGGCCACAAATGGACTGACGTAAAAAAACAGCAGGGGATTGATGATTAAAAATGCCAAAATTGCGTATTTGTACCACTTAGGTGAATTACCTAAAAAGTTAACAAATAGCGCCTGACTTTTGGTTGCCTGCATAGCAGCCTCTCCGATATTGTTATTGTGACAGTATTGGTACCATTTATTGATAGCAAACAACACACTATTATTTTCAACAAGTTTGGGAGGATAGAGGCAAGTTCAGATCAAAAACTTGATGAAAATCAATGTTTCATTAATTTTCATCAAACCATGACTGATTTCAGTAATACAACATTGCCTTTTACTGTGTTGAAAATAACCCTGTATTGACTTGGCAAACAATGTGTTAGCGCACATGTGATTGTGGCAAACTCGATATGGTTTTGTATTTTCGTGGCTAGTGTAGCGTAAACAAAAATAATTGTAATGCTATGGTTGTAGCTAAAAATGCTACACACCACTAACAAACTAGCTACATGAGTATATACTAAACTTGTTAGATTTAAGCGACATAAATTTAGGTATGTTGATGATAATAGTCACATATTGTGATGTTTATTGATTAAATTAAATACTAGACATGTATTTGTGTTTAAAAAATAAACATTATATGTGTTGTGGTTAAACAATGGTTTTTATTTTCTACCGCTCTGGTATGATCAGTACAATAGTTTCGCCATTGTTTAGCAATAGGATAAGAAGGCTAATGATCATCAACGCCAAAGGCCCAGCAAGTTTTGCCGAGAAGTATATTGTTCGTTCCATTTGGGAAAACAAGTTTCCACCCGGATCAATTTTACCTGCTGAACGTGAGCTTTCTGAACTCATTGGAGTCACACGTACCACATTGCGTGAAGTGCTGCAGCGATTAGCCCGTGATGGCTGGTTGAAAATTCAACATGGTAAGCCAACCCAAGTGAATAATTTTTGGGAAACCTCAGGGCTTAATATTCTTGAAACGATTGCCGATTTAAATCCCGATGGCTTTCCATTACTAGTCGATCAACTTATGTCAGCTCGTGGCAATGTGAGCAATATTTATTTCCGTGCATCTATTCGTCATAATCCTGACAAAGTGGTAGAGGTATTAGCGGGTATTCATAACCTAGAAAACGATGCTGAAGCGTATGCAGAGTTTGATTACCAACTACATCACACCTTAGCTTTTGCCTCTGGCAATCCATTGTATGTGCTAATTTTAAACGGGTTCAAAGGGCTCTATAACCGCGTTGGCCGTTTCTATTTTTCAAGCCAGGAAGCACGCGAGTTGACCATGCGTTTTTACATTAAACTTGAGCAACTTGCTAAAGATAAAAATTACGCCGATGTACCTTCGCTTATGCGAACTAATGGCATAGAAAGCGGTAAATTATGGCAAAAGTTACGTGATGACATGCCTGCTGAAATAGGTCATGACTTAAGCTAAAGACTTAATCTAAAGACTTAGCTTATATCATGGATTTTGATTTTGACATTGTTCAGTGAAATAAAAAGCCAATCGTTGAGTGATTGGCTTTTATATTTACGCGATGGCGATACCGCCTTGTAAAGGTGTTTCTTGTTCAGCAATGTTAGGGCAGGTTGAAATGACTTTTACCATTCCTAATTCATCTATTTGTTCTAATTTTACATTAAAACCCCACAAGCGGTGTAAGTGCTTGAGTACTTCTTGATGACTGTCTGCTAGCGGAATGTTGTCAAACGGGATGTAGCGTAAGGTGATAGAGCGATCACCGTTAACTTCAACCTGTTGTACCTGAATATTGGGTTCAATATTGGATAAATTATACTGCTGCGACAGTATATTGCGTATTTCTTGATAACCTTGTTCGTCATGGATGGCCGACACTGCTAAGTGACTGCGCTTTTCATCGTCTAATATGCCAAATAACTTAAAGTCTCTGATGACTTTGGGGGATAAATACTGGCTAATGAAACTTTCATCTTTAAAGTTTTGCATCGCAAAATGCACCGTGGTTAACCAATCACTTCCGGCGATATCGGGAAACCATTTTTGATCTTCATCCGTTGGGTTTTCGCAAATCTGCCTAATATCAACAAACATGGCAAAACCAAGAGCATAGGGATTTATCCCATTGTAATAAGGGCTGTTGTAAGCCGGTTGAGCAACAACAGCAGTATGGCTTTGTAAAAACTCCAATATAAAGCGGTCGCTGACTTTGCCTGTGTCGTACAGATGATTCAATATGGTGTAATGCCAAAATGTGGCCCAACCTTCGTTCATGACCTGGGTTTGTTTTTGTGGGTAAAAATATTGCGCCATTTTGCGCACAATTCTAACCAGCTCACGTTGCCAGGGGGCTAATAAAGGGGCGTTTTTTTCGATGAAATACAAGATGTTTTCTTGCGGCTCTTTAGGGAATACCTTGTTGCTTTTTTGCTCTGTTTGTTGTGGTTGAGTGGGAATGGTTCGCCACAAATCGTTAACTTGGGTTTGCAGGTAGTCTTCACGCTCTTTTTGTCGTGCCTGCTCTTCTTTAAATGATACTTCGGCAGGGCGTTTATAACGGTCTACGCCATAGTTCATTAAGGCATGACAAGAGTCGAGGGTTAATTCCACTTGTTCAATACCGTATTTCTCTTCACATTCTCTGATGTAATTTTTGGCAAACACCAAGTAATCAATAATCGAGCTGGCATCAGTCCAGGTTTTAAATAAATAGTTATTTTTAAAAAAGCTGTTATGCCCATAACATGCATGGGCCATCACAAGTGCCTGCATGGTGATGGTGTTTTCTTCCATTAAGTAGGCAATACAAGGATCTGAGTTAATCACAATCTCATAGGCAAGGCCCATTTGACCGCGCTTATATCCTTGCTCGGTTTCAATAAAACGTTTACCAAAAGACCAATGAGTGTAACCAATGGGCATACCAATACCGGCATAGGCATCCATCATTTGTTCAGCGGTAATGATCTCTATTTGATTTTGGTAGGTGTCTAGTTTAAAAAACTCAGCCGCGTTGGCAATTTCGTGTTGGTATTGTTCCAGTAAATCGAATGTCCATTCGGGTCCGTCATCCAACGGCTTACGGGTTGCTTTAACCATGATTGCCCCCTATACAGCTTGTTTTTTAAAGAGTTCGCGAAATACTGGATAAATGTCTTCGACTTCACGAATGTGTTGCACGGCAATATTATCAAATTGTTGTTGTAAACTTTGATACTGTTCCCAGAGCGTTTGGTGGGCTCGGTGGGTGATTTCGATATAACTGAAATAACGCACTTTAGGTAAAATATGGTTAGCCAATAAATCATGGCAGTGTGGCGAATCATCGGACCAATTATCACCATCAGATGCTTGGGCTGCGTATATATTCCACTCATTTTCAGGGTAGCGAGCTTGCGCAATGTCATTCATCAGTTTTAATGCGCTAGATACTATGGTGCCGCCGGTTTCTTGCGAGTAAAAAAACTCATGCTCGTCGACTTCTTTGGCTTGTGTATGGTGACGGATATACACAACTTCTAGGTTTTTATAGCTGCGGGTTAAAAACAAATACAACAATATATAGAAACGTTTGGCGATATCTTTGGTGGCTTGATCCATCGAGCCTGACACATCCATCAAGCAAAACATGACAGCCTGACTGGACGGCTTTTCACGCTTTGCATAGTTGTTGTAACGTAAATCGAACGTGTCGATAAACGGCACATTAGCGATTTGTTTTTTAAGCTGTTCAATTTGCTCTTTTAACGCGAGTATTTTTTCAGCTTGTGAGCCTGGCATATCTTGTAGCTGTTCAAGCTCAGCTTCTAACTCCTTAAGCGCGCGTTTTTTACTACCAGACATCGCAATACGACGCGCCAAAGATGAACGCAGTGAACGAACAATATTAATATTGGCTGGCACGCCGTCATTGGTAAAACCTGCACGGTATGTTTGGTATTCAACTAGTTTATTGAGTCGATTGTTTTGTAGGTTCGGTAGCTCTAGGTCTTCAAATAGCAGCTCAAGGTACTCATCTTTTGAGATATTAAAGACAAAATCGTCTTGACCTTCACCGCTGTCTGAGGCGTCACCTTGGCCCGTACCACCTTGTCCTCCTTGAGGGCGTTGAATTTGATCGCCACGAGTAAACTGATCATTACCCGGGTGGACACGATTACGTTTACCGCCTTGGCCTTGTCTAAATAATGGCTCGCTTATGTCACGAGTTGGGATACTAATTTTTTCACCTTTATCAATATCGGTGACACTGCGACGAGTAACGGCATCACTGACTGCTTTTTTGATTTGTTTTTTATAGCGCTCAATGAAGCGCTGACGATTAACTGTGCTTTTTCCTTTAGCGTTGAGTCGTCTATCTATAAAGTTTGCCATACGCCCCCCAAGTCAACGATCTGGCTGAGTAAGCCTCAGCCAGGGCTGGGTGTTGATTACGATGATTTTCGAACGCGTAAATACCATTCAGACAATAATCGGACTTGTTTCTTGGTATAGCCTTTCTCCATCATCCGATTGACGAAATCATCGTGTTTACGCTGATCATCATTTGAGGTTTTGGCATTGAACGAAATAACAGGTAATAAATCCTCTGTATTGGAAAACATTTTCTTTTCAATCACAGTGCGCAGTTTTTCGTAACTGGTCCACAATGGATTATTACCTTCGTTGTTGGCTCTGGCACGTAAAACGAAGTTAACAATTTCGTTACGGAAATCTTTAGGATTACTGATCCCAGCGGGTTTTTCTATTTTTTCTAACTCGGAATTTAATGCACCTCGGTCAAATAACTGACCAGTTTCAGGATCGCGATATTCTTGATCTTGGATCCAAAAGTCTGCGTAGGTGACATACCGGTCAAAAATGTTTTGGCCATATTCTGAATAAGACTCAAGATAGGCGGTTTGAATTTCTTTACCAATAAATTCAACATACTTAGGGATAAGATAACCTTTTAAAAACTCAAGGTACTTCTCGCCGGTTTCACTCGGGAATTGCTCTTGCTCAATTTGTTTTTCAAGTACATAAAAAAGATGCACTGGATTAGCGGCAATCTCGGCACTGTCAAAGTTAAATACTCGCGATAAAATCTTAAAGGCAAAACGGGTCGATAACCCTTGCATACCTTCATCAACACCGGCGTAATCACGATACTCTTGGTAAGATTTTGCTTTAGGGTCGGTGTCTTTTAAGCTCTCACCATTGTACACACGCATTTTTGAGTAAATAGATGAGTTGTCTGGGGCTTTTAAACGCGACAACACACTAAATTGCGCTAACGTTTCTAGTGTGCCAGGCGCACAAGGAGCCCTCGATAACTCAGAGTTTGCCAGCAGCTTTTGATAAATGGCCATTTCTTCTGAAACGCGTAGACAATAAGGCACTTTGACAATATAAACTCGGTCTAAAAAGGCTTCGTTGTTTTTGTTGTTTCTAAAAGTCGACCATTCTGACTCGTTGGAGTGAGCCAAAATAATTCCATTGTAGGGCAGTGCAGATAAACCCTCGGTACCGTTGTAATTACCTTCCTGAGTGGCAGTTAACAATGGGTGCAGTACTTTAATGGGGGCTTTAAACATCTCAACAAACTCCATTAAGCCCTGATTAGCACGACACAATGCGCCTGAATAAGCGTAAGCATCGGCATCATCTTGTGAGAAATGTTCAAGTTGGCGGATATCAACTTTACCGACGAGGGCAGAAATATCCTGATTATTTTCATCACCGGGCTCGGTTTTGGCGATACCGATTTGATCTAGTACTGATGGATAGACTTTAACCACTCTAAATTTAGAAATGTCACCACCATATTGATGCAGGCGTTTGACAGCCCAAGGCGACATGATGGTTTTAAGGTACCGAGCTGGTATCTTGTATTCGTTTTGCAATAATTCGCTGTCTTCTTCAGGATCAAATAAACAAAACGGATGGTCATTAACTGGGCTGCGCATACCATCAGCACTGAGAATGTAAATGGGCACTTGCTGCATTAATGCTTTGAGTTTTTCTGCCAGAGATGATTTACCGCCACCCACAGGGCCAAGTAAATAGAGGATCTGTTTTGATTCTTCTAAGCCTTGAGCTGAATGTTTTAAATATGCCACGATTTGCTCAATAGAGTCTTCCATGCCATAAAAGTCTTTAAATGCAGGATAACTGGCAATGAGTCGGTTGGAAAATATTCGGCTAAGCACTGGGTTTTTGGCGGTGTCAATCATTTTGGCTTCACCAATAGCCATTAATAACCGCTCAGCAGCAGACACATAAGCGCTTTTGTCTTGCTTACAAATATCAAGAAATTGCTCTAAGGTGTATTCCTCGTCGAGTTTTTTCTCGTAACGTTGTTGATAATGCTCGAAAATGCCCATGATGACCCCCTAAAAGCCTTGCAGTTGTCTACCTTAAAAGCCTAAATGGTACATATCGGACCGTAGGTTAACGTGATAGCGATATTCACGTTATATTAGGCTTTACGACTAAAGTGTAGGACAGGGGGAGCGAGTTAGCTAAATTTTATTTTAAAATAAATTAAATAAAAACAATGACAAACAGTAGCATTTGCAATAGTTGCAAAAATAAAAGTAGTAAGAAAGTTTTATTTTTAATTAATGACGCACATAAAAAAGGAGCCATATAGGCTCCTTACGTTTTACTGTTAATTAAGATTAAGCAGCAAAATTTTTGTTAACAAATTCCCAGTTAACAAGTTGCCAGAAGTGAGCTAAATACTCAGGACGAGCATTACGGTAATCAACGTAATAAGCATGTTCCCATACGTCTACAGTTAATAGTGGAGTAACCGTTTCGTCAGTTAACGGAGTAGCAGCATTGCTAGTGTTAACGATAGCTAGAGAACCGTCAGCTTTTTTCACAAGCCAAGTCCACGCGCTACCAAAGTTGTTTACTGCAGAATCAGTAAATTTAGCTTTGAATTCTTCAAAAGAACCGAAAGAAGCGTTAATCGCAGCAGCGATATCGCCAGTGGCTTCGCCGCCAGCGTTTGGTGCTAAACAGTTCCAGTAAAAAGTGTGGTTCCAAACTTGAGCTGCGTTATTGAACATGCCACCTGTTGAAGTTTTAACTACTTCTTCTAGCGTTTTGCCAGCAAATTCAGTTCCTTCAACTAAACCATTTAGTTTTACCACGTAAGTATTGTGGTGCTTACCGTAATGGTATTCGATAGTTTCTTGTGAAATGTGCGGTTCAAGTGCGTTCTTTGCATAAGGTAATGCTGGTAGTTCGAAAGCCATTATATCTCTCCATGGATTCAGGTTATCGTTTTTGTTTACCCATCAGGTAACATTGCTCTACTGCTATTGTACTGATTATTTTTGTGATGTGAATCATTGTTTAGGGAATTAACCTCAGCGAAACGGGAAAATCGTACAGCAAACAACTCATGGTGCTTAAACTATCGCTTTTGCTACATTTTTTAGTCTTTAATGTATTTTATTTAAGCGTTTTAAGGCTCAATAGGTTAATTGGGACATGATAATGTAAGTTTATGTGGCTATTATTTAAGTGCGGATTTTGTTTAGGGTATTTTTATCTATGTTATAACCATCGATTTGGTCTATTTTAGATTAACCTTACAAATCGTGGCATTTTGTTATTTGTTTAGGTGTCGTACAATAGCAACAATGTGTTCAGTCGTCGTACTTAGGAAATCAAATGGAAACTGTAGAAAAGATTAAGCAGCAAATTAGCGAAAACCCAATCATTGTGTATATGAAAGGCTCGCCTAAATTACCAAGCTGTGGATTTTCATCTCAAGTGGCTCAAGTGATGATCAACTGTGGTGAACAATTTGCATTCGTAGATATTTTACAGCACCCGGATATCCGTGCTGAATTACCAAAATATGCTAACTGGCCAACTTTCCCTCAATTATGGGTAGAAGGCGAGTTAATTGGTGGTTGTGACATCATCACTGAAATGTATCAAAAAGGTGAGCTTCAACCTATCATTAAAGCAACAGCCGACAAGTACCGTAAAGAAGAGTCTGCTGAGTAGTCATAAACCTTGAACAGATTTTAGTGTTATAAAAAAGCCCCAAAGCGAATGCTGTTGGGGCTTTTTAATGTGCTTTGGAAAATAAGCACAAGAATGTGATGATTCTAAGTGGTTAACATCGCTTATAACGTCGTTAGACATTTTAACGGTATAACAACTAGCTCGCTGCAGTTTTTGTCTTATCCTAAGCGATTTTTATTGTGTAATCTCTGATCACTTATTTACCTAATTAGTATTTTTCTGTGTTCAGGTTAGTTATGCCTATTCGTGATGATGTTGTTTTGTTGCAGGTAAAATCAAATTCATGATAATTGCCACAATACCGCACAAACTGATACCCGTTAAACTAAAAGAACCAATCCCAAATGCCATGCCGCCAATCCCAAAGACTAACGTGACACCCACAATACTTAGATTACGTGGTTCTGATAAATCCACTTGATGACGGATCAAGGTATTAAGGCCTACCGCAGCGATAGAGCCAAACAATAAGCACATAATGCCACCCATAACCGGTACAGGTATGGTTTGCATTAAGGCTCCAAGCTTGCCAACAAAAGCTAGGGTAATCGCGGTAATGGCTGTCCAGGTCATAATTCGTGGGTCAAAACTTTTGGTTAATGTGACCGCGCCTGTCACTTCACTGTATGTTGTGTTTGGCGGGCCGCCTAGAGCAGATGCCGCGATGGTCGCAATACCGTCACCTGTTAACGTGCGGTGTAGGCCTGGCTTTTTAAGGTAATCTTTTCCTGTCACATTTGAAATCGCCAAAATATCACCAATGTGTTCAACTGCAGGGGCAATGGCGACTGGGATCATGAATAATATGGCATGCCAGTTAAACTCTGGTGCAACAAAGTTTGGCATAGCTAACCATGCAGCTTGTGTTACAGGAGTAAAGTCGACAATACCAAAAGCTAAACTTGCACCGTAGCCGACTAAAATGCCGGCAAGGATTGGCATTAAACGAACTAAGCCCTTAGCAAACACGGCAACTAAAACGGTGGTGATTAATGCGGCAAGGGATATCATTAATGCGGTGTTTTGTTCAACAATCACTAGGCTGCCATCACCACTTTTGCCAAGCGCCATATTAACGGCAACAGGGGCTAAGCCCAAACCAATTATCATAATAACAGGGCCAACAACTACAGGCGGTAAAAGGCGGTGAATAAAACCTGTGCCACGTAATTTGACTGATAACCCCAGTAACATGTATACCACACCAGCGGCCATTAATCCGCCCATAGTGGCTGGAATTCCCCAGGTTTGTACGCCATATAAAATCGGTGCAATAAAGGCAAATGATGAGGCTAAAAAGATAGGGACTTGGCGTTTGGTGACGAGTTGAAACAACAGGGTACCAAAACCAGCGGTAAACAGGGCAACGCTAGTGTCTAGGCCAGTTAATAATGGCATTAGCACCAGTGCCCCAAATGCGACAAATAACATTTGTGCGCCTTGAAGCGGAATTAACACGCGTTTCATATTATTCTCCATCATTAATTAGCGTGTGATTAAACGGCGCGAATTGTCACACAAAAACCAGTGTTTTCATAACCTGTATTAGGCCTATGTAGCGATTATAGTTATTTGATATCGCTACAATACTTGGTCAAAATGGCCTGCACTGAAAAAGAGTTTTCGTTATCCATTTTTTATTATGATATAATTTTGCTACTTATATTCTTCGCGTTTATTTTATCAGATGCTGAAAAAACTAATAAATCTCATTGCGTTACCGCTAGTCGTGTTTATCTCAATTTCACTCGTTCAAGCTGCTGAAGTCAGTAAGCTAGAAGAAGCCGATATTGCGGTAAGTTCACGTGCAAACGATGTTAAAGACAATGCGTTAAAAGAAGCGCTGGCTGCGGTGTTTTTAAAAAATTCCGGTAGTCCGAGTGTGGTGTTAAACCCACTGATTAAAGCGCAAATAAATGAGCCTGAGGTTATTTTGACCCAGTATGGCTATTTTGAGCAAAATGGTGAGTTAATGCTTAAAGCCAGTTTTGATCACCAAAGAGTCGTTGCCAAATTACGCGAAGCGGGATTGCCTGTGTGGGGCAGTCAACGTCCATTGACCTTAATGTGGATAACGATTGATGAAAATAGCGAACCCACTATTTTAGCTGATGCTTCTTTGTCTGACATTCGTAATGATTTAACTCAAGAGTCTGCCAATAAAGGCATACCGGTTATGTTACCGATTATGGATTTAGATGACGTGATGGGCGTGACGGTAAATGACGTACGTGGTGGGTTTACGGATGTGGTATTTGTTGCCTCTGCGCGTTACCAATCTGATTACTTTGCCATTGCCAATATTCAAAATCAGGCAAACAGTGTGTTGTTTTCAATTAAATTGTTCAATAAAACAAGAACCAATGGTGTGTTACAGCCTTTAGTTAATCAGCAAGGCGAAGCGGCTGATAATCAACAAGCAGTAAAACGCATGATGAGTATTTTGGCTGATTACCACATTAGCCAATATGCCATAGCATCAACAGGCAGTAATGCAGCCACAGAAGTGAGTTTTTCTGGCTTAAGTAATATGAGCCAAGTGGTTAATATTGAAGCCTATTTGAGTCAGTTGAGTGCAATTAAATCGATTAGTTTACATTCGTTCAAAGGCAGCACTGCCACCTATAACCTTGTGTTATATAGCAATGTGGATGACTTGCAACGTTTGCTGGATATTGACAGTCGATTATCTAAATTAGACACCATGGGCAGTGTCGAGTCATTTTATCAACAAAAAACAGACGTATCGCAGCCAAAGTTAATCTATCAATGGTTAGGGCAATAAGTCAGTAAAAGGTGGCGCTCTGTAATTATAGGGCGCTTACATGTATAATAACGTTTGTTCGTTTATGATGTTGAGACTTATCTGAGTGACACAAAACTCACCAAGACAATTATCTTTACCCGTTTATTTACCTGACGATGAAACCTTTCAAAGTTACTATCCGGCGTCGGGTAATGATGAGCTTATCCAAAAGCTCCAAGCCAGTGCTGAAGGTAAATTGACGTCCTCTTTGTATGTTTATGGTCCTGAAAAGTCAGGTCGCACTCATTTAATGCATGCGGCGTGTGCCCACGCAAATGATTTAGAGCGACGTACCTTATATATTCCACTTGGGATCCACGCCAGTATTTCGCCTGCTTTATTTGAAGGACTCGAATCACTAGAACTTATTTGTATCGATGATGTTGAAGCCATTGCCGGACATCCTGTGTGGGAAGAAGCTATTTTTCATCTGTATAATCGTATTGCAGAGCAGCAAGATTGTCGTTTAATTGTCAGTGGTAATGCATCGCCCTCAGAGGTAGGATTCTCTCTGCCAGACCTCGTCTCACGTATGCAATGGGGATTAATTTATCAGCTTCAACCCATGGCCGATGATGAAAAGCTTGCCGCATTACAACGGCGCGCCGCAATGCGCGGTTTGCAGTTATCTGATGAAGTAGGGCGCTTTTTACTCACCCGTATGGCACGTGATTTACGTACCTTATTTGATGTGCTCGATAAGCTTGATAAAGCTTCGATGGTGCATCAGCGTAAACTGACCATTCCATTTATTAAAGAAATGCTTAGGTTATAAAACACGCTTATCCATGCCGCGAGCATGCAGTCTCATTAAAAATGACAATAAAAAACGCCAAATGAATTCATTTGGCGTTTTTGTTTATCTAAGGTAGTGATACCAATCAGCAAAAGAATGTGATCATTCTTAGTGGTTAACATCGCTTATAACGTCGTTAGAAATTTTGACGTTAGAACAACTAGCTTGCTGCAATTTCTGCTTTATTCTAAGCGATTTTTCCTACGTAATATCTGATTAACCTCAACTCTGGTTAAGAGATGAATAAATAACCTTGATTCTAACAATAACTCCATACGATACATTCAAACTTGAAATTTGCGCTGATAACTAGGCAAATTTACGCGTCAATAGCTAGTCTATTGCAAGTGAATTTAACAACGTGATCAGTGCAAAGAGCTGTTTGAAATGCATTTATTATCCAGAGTTGAGGTTGATTACTTATTTATCCTGATTGGTATGACTAATGCGCATGTTGGTCGCCACTAAACTGTAAAGGCTGATTATCAATGACAGTGATTTCAGTTTGGCTAGCGACTTTTTGTGGCGATGTAGATTGATCTGCTGTTAAAACTAAATTTTGCGCCCAGGTTTGGCCTTTCACTAACGCAACGGGCTCTGGTAAACCGTCCATCACGAGTTGGGTGTTAATATCAGGCAGCATTTGGCCAAGAACGTAGCTGGCGCGATCGCGCAATTCAGCCTGTCCAACTCGGCCGCGCACTCCCCATTCAACGGTAATGGTTGAGCTTGTTTGTACTTCGGGTTTATCCGTAATAGCGATATCACGCAAAATACCGTAACGATGGCTCATCATTATTTCTTCAAACAACATGGCAACATCTTCACGTTTTGACGAGTAAGCATAATCATCATTTGCTAAATCATTAGCAAAAAATTCAGCGACATCACTAGGGGTATAGGCTTTTTGAGTACTGTTTGCAGATTCCCCTGCGTATTGAACCTTAGCAAGGCCATACATTTCATCACTGAGTAATGGATAGCGCAGTTGAAGTTGGCTTGATGGCATGTCATTTGAAGCAAAGCGACGATCAAACTCTTCTCTTAGGCTCGGTCCTTGCAGCGTGGCATGAATACTTTGCGGGTAATAGTCATTGGCATGAGCCAGTTCGTGGTAAAGGAGATCTGCTAAATTATAAGACATATTATCCATGCTGCGGTTCGTTTGGTTGCCTTTTTCGATATATTCGCCAGCATACGCATTATCTTTAACATAACGGTATGGAGATAAGTAGTTTAAGTCTTCACCAAAATTACTGCGAAAGTCTGGGGTTTCGTTAATGGTGTCACGCTGGGCAGACGTCAGCCATAAATATTCAGGGTCGATATAGATAGCTCCGATATAACCCGAATAATAAGCTGGCCTGATATCGTAACTGATAATAACAGCCGTTACTGATTGTAATAGCTCAACAAAGTCAGTGTTTGTTTGTGCACGAAGGAAAGTTTCAAAATTCTGTCCCATCCAGTCGTGGGACACCACGACTCTGTCCATTATGGTATCAATCGGGTCTGGCTGACTGTCTTGGCTAATAAATGGTAGCTCGTTGAGGATATTACACGGGGCAATTTGCTGGTTAGAGTAAGTACAGTTAACAAGGTTATCTGCATAAGCTGAATCTGCTTTGTAGGGGTGTACCCGTGCGAGAGGGTAGCTATAGTATGGCTTTGATGGGATAGCTTGCTCTTTTGTGACAAGTAAATGCACATCATCACTGACTGTTTGGCCGTCAAAGGTTGCTGTGGCTTTTAGGCTAATAAGTTTGTCGCTGTTTACGTCTGGTGCGTTAAACAGTGGTCGATTAAGGTCAGTTAAATCGACGCTATTAAAACCTACGTTGTCGATGTTTGGGTACATGCACCAGCTGATCTCTGTGGGCACCTGGCCATTTATATTTTGAATTCTTAAACTAGCATCTATATTTGCCACCATTTGATGGTCATTGTTAATCCGTAAAATATTATCAGTAGAGTCAGCAGTTATTGACACCACCTCTTCATAATTGCTCGAACCGCCTGTTACCGTCACTTTAAAACTGTAGTTATCGTTACTATTGGGTGTAAAGGCTAATACTGGGCTATTCACTGAGGCTAACTCAAGGCTAGGGCCTGAGACTTGTTGCCATAGAAACGTACGACCGGCACTGTCTTGATCGGCAATAGATGCAGTAATACTGCCAGGTTTATTGGCTGCATAATCCTGTTCAACGATAAAAACCAGTTCAGAATCGGTGGATATTAAGCTTGTGCTTGAATCGTCACTGCAGATCTCAAAAGCTGAAGAGAATGGTACGCCTGAGTTGTCATCAGAAGAGTCTCCTCCACATGCACTGACTAATATGGCACTGGCTATAAGACTGTAAAGGCTTACATTACGCGATGCTTTCATTAAACGACTCCATGTTTATTTTTTAGAATTATAAAATACACTTATATAACATCTTGTTAGCGTATTAACCTAGCACGTATTGTTTGTTTAATGCAATAAACAAAAAAGCGCCCAAAGGCGCTTTTGCAACATACATATAACAGGCATAATTCTACTGTTGTTCAGATTTTTTCTTTAATCCTAAGCCCAATTCGCGGCCGCGTTTGCGGGCATAAAAAGGGAACGTAACTAACAAGATACAAATCAATATTGATTCAATGAGGGCAAAGACAAGCGCGTCATTGGTGACATAAGCTAGGGTTAATCCATGCAGTAAATACACGCACAAAATGAAGCTAGCCCAAGCATAAGTATATGGGTTACCGGTAATGATGCCTTTAAGGGGAAATAATAAAGGCACAATCCAAATTAAACTAAAACCAAGCGAATAGGTGCCATTTAAGCCCTGTTGAATAAACCAGCCGCTAAGCAGCAAGAGTAATGCAAGGTAACCAATACGGCTGAGTTGGAACAAGGTTTGTGTGGTCATTATGTTGCTCGTTACAGAATAGATAAAACATTTTCAGGTGGACGACCAATGGCGGCTTTGTTGTTAGCCAATACGATAGGACGTTCAATTAATTTTGGTGTAGCAACCATTGCGCTAATCAATTGTGCTTCAGTGAGTGCAGGGTTGGCTAAATTTTGGGCTTTATATTCATCTTCTTTGGTGCGCATCATTTGGCGAGCGCTCACACCGAGTAACGATAAAATATTATTAATTTCAGCTTCACTAGGCGGTTGCTTTAAGTATTCAACTACAGTGATGTCAGCTCCGTTCGCTTCTAGTAATGCGAGTGTTTCACGACTTTTTGAGCAGCGAGGATTGTGTAAAATTGTTGTTTTAGTTTTAGTCATTGGACATTCCGTCATAAAAAATGGCAAACAATACGTTTGCCATTATTCTATCAAAAATTTACGCGTAAAGAGATACAGTTATATCTACTTAAACTGGTCCATTTCCCTGTCAGCTTGTCTAAACTGTCGGATCCTTGCTTCAATTCGGGCTAATTGCAAGGTTTTGCCTTCTGAGTAACGATAAGCGTAGTTAAGTTGGTCAATCGCACCTTGATAGTTTGCTGTTAACGCCATAATTTCGGCATTACTGTAATATTCAAGCGCTTTGTTATCGAGCTTACGATATGCATCAGCCATTATTTGGTATGGCAGCATGTTTTTCTTGTCAAAAAAGATAAGCTCTTCAAGTAGCGGGATCGCTTTTAAGGGTTGATCTGCTTCAACATAAATATTGGCCAGGTTGGTGTTAATGACTTGCGATGTTGGTTTTAACTTACGTTGCCCTTCAAGTAAAGCAATGGCGGAAGCATAGTCTTTCTTTTGGGCTAACAGGTCTGTTTTAGTGTCGAGATAAAATAGATTATTATCATCTTTTTTGAGTAACGCATCGATAATAGTTTCTGCTTGATCAAACTTTTCTAAACGGAATAACGCTAATGCTTTACCGTAGAGAGCGGCATCTTCAAATGTGTAATTGTTTTTATTGAGTTGTTGTTCAAATAACGATAATGCACCATCGTCACTGTAGTTAGAAAAGCGGACTTGAATACGCGCTTTAGCGAGTTGGTAATTAAGGCTGTCAGGCACAAATCGATTTGGATATTGAGCCGCGCGGTTTCGGGCTTCAGTAATACGAGACTCAGGCAATGGGTGAGTTAACAACATTTGTGGTGGCGTTGTTGAAAAACGGTAACGAGCTGCAAGTTGGCCAAAAAATGTTGCAGCAGCATTGGGATTAAAACCCGCATCAACCATGATTTGCATGCCTATTCTATCGGCTTCTTTTTCATGTAGACGGGTATAGTTTATTTTTGATTGAGTTGCCAAGGCCTGTGTTGTTGCTAATGCTGCCATCCCCGCTTGTGGGGCGGCAATGGTTAATAAAATCGCGCCTAACATACCTGCAATAGTCGCTGTTGAACTTTTTTGCTGAGCCTCAAGTGAGCGGGCTAAATGTCGTTGAGTCACGTGGGTGACTTCGTGTGCCAGGACTGAGGCTAATTCGCTTTCGTTGTCTGCATTTAAAAATAGCCCAGTATGAACACCGACATGTCCACCAAAAAAAGCAAAAGCGTTAATTTCATCATTGCGCAGTAAAAAGAAGTAAAAAGGGGTTTTTACTCCAGTTGCATTGGCAACTAATTTATTACCAAGCTCAGATAAATATTGCGAAAGCACAGGGTCATTTAATACCGGTGCAGATGAGCGGATCACCCGCATGTATGCGTCACCATACACACTTTCTTTTTCTAAACTGAAGGTGTTAACAGCTGCGGTGCCAAGATCGGGAAGATCGTTATTGGCAAAACTATGGGCAATACTACCGGCAAATACAATGCTAATGGCAGTGGCTGTTAATGCTTTTGAAAAGGTCGATAATGATAATTTACGCAAGCGAAACCTATAATGCTAAATGAGTCGTAAGTTCTTGGCTTAACGCACAAGTTGGTTTTGCAACATCGCTTGTGGTTTGTTGTTCAAGCTAGGATAATAGCCCTAGAATGATTAAAGCAAGTTCATAATGATTTTTATTGATTTAACACCGTATTCTTGTCCTTATCCTTTAGTGAAAGTGAAACTTTTACTCAAGGATTTAGCAGTGGGTGAAACGTTACATGTTCTTCTCTCTGACCACGGTTCTCGTCGAGATGTTCCCTTGTTAATGAAAAAAATGGGTTTTGGTATTGAAATTGTCAACGATGAACCGCATTGTTTATCGATGTTGATTACCAAAACAAACTAATTAGTGTTTTATATATAAAGGTTGTTCAATGCTGGCATTTTTAACAGAGTGGTACAAAACCCGTTTTAGCGATCCCCAAGCCATTACCTTGATGTTTATTATTATCGGTATTGGACTTGCTCTGTACTTTGGTGCGGGTTTGCTTGCTCCTTTATTGGTTGCGTTGGTGTTAGCATTTTTACTTGAATGGCCTGTGGCGCAAATGTCGCGTTTAGGCATTAGTCGTACGGCGGCGGCCACAATTGTGCTTGTTGTTTTTTTGGGGTTGATGTTGATATTGTTGCTGGGTTTGGTGCCAAGTATATGGCGTCAAGGTGTGTCACTGGTCACTGATCTGCCAACCATGATAGATAAAGGCATGTTAATCGTTAGAGAATTTAGTGCCGATTACCCACAATTTGTGAGTGCATCGCAGCTAGATTCTATGATGGAAGAAGTCAATAAGATGCTAGACACTCAGCATTTGTTGGACTTAGGTAAACAACTTTTAGGCTATTCTGCGTCGTTATTAGTGTTGATGGTATACGCTATTTTAGTGCCTTTGTTGGTGTTTTTCTTTTTGAAAGATAAAGACCAATTACTGTCTGGCAGTAAACGTTTTTTCCCGGCTAATCGAGATCTTGCTCGCACGGTTTGGTTTGAAATGGATCAACAAATCTTCAACTACATCCGCGGTAAGGTCATCGAAATTGTGATTGTTGGCGTGGTAAGTTATATCTTTTTTGCGGTAATGGGATTACGTTATTCTGCATTACTTGGAGTGTTAACGGGGTTATCAGTATTAATTCCTTATGTTGGTGCCACGCTAGTAACGTTACCCATTGCACTTGTGGCTTTTTTCCAGTGGGGATTTAGTGCTGAATTTGGTTATTTAATGCTAGGGTACGGCATTATTCAGGCGTTAGATGGTAACGTGTTAGTGCCGTTACTGTTTTCTGATGCTGTTGATTTGCATCCTGTGGTGATTATCGCAGCGGTGTTAGTGTTTGGTGGGTTGTGGGGCGTGTGGGGAGTCTTTTTTGCGATACCTTTAGCCTCTTTAGTTAAAGCTGTAATAAACGCATGGCCTAATGCGTCGTCACCTAAAGTGGCACTTGATAACGAATAGCGTCTATGATCATGCCTATTAGATAAAAAAACGCTAGCCAAATAAAGGCTAGCGTTTTTATTTTCCGTTTAAGGGTTAATACCAATTAACACAAGAATGTGATCATTCTTACTGGTTAAAACCACTGATAACGTCGTTATACATTTTGAAGTTAGAACAACTCGCTAGCTGCAATTTCAGCTTTATTCTAAGCGATTTTTCTACGCAATCTCTGATCACTTATTTATCTTGATTGGTATAAACATCAGGCTTTTTGTCGTTATCTGCTTTTGTATCAGCGGCGTGCTTGCTTGAAGCTAACTCCTCTGAATCGTTTGTTTGCGGCTTGGCTTTGTTGTCTTTAGGGTCGCCAAATTGCGGCATTTTAAATTTAGCCGAGTACTTAAGTACGGCAAGGTTACTGGCGATGACACCGAGCACCAATATGATAATTAGCCAAACTTCATAGCCTTCTAAACTCATGTGTGACTCCCTATGTGGTGACTTAACGCCACCTGATTTCCATTTGTGATGACTTGATTAGCGTTAATTTGTCGCTAATATGCGTTCACATTTCTCAATGTCACTTGGTACGTCAACTTCTGGTGCGTTGTATTGACTGATCACCACTTTGATTTTATAGCCGTTTTCTAATGCACGTAATTGCTCAAGTTTCTCGATGTCTTCTAATCTACCTAAAGGCAGTTTAGCAAAGGCATTAATAAAACGTTTGGTGTAAGCATAAACCCCAATATGTTTGAAAACGGGATAGTCTTTAATGTCGCGACCAAAAGGGATGCGGGCACGTGAAAAATACAGGGCGTTGTAATTGTTATCAAACACCACTTTAACGTGCATTGGGTCGTCTAATTCTTTCTCTTCGGTAATTTGAAAGCCCAATGTGGCCATTTCAAATTCACCAGGCTGTTGCTGAAACAAATTTACCATTTGCTCAATAGAGCTAGGGTCGATTAAGGGTTGATCACCTTGAAGGTTAATGACTAAATCATCGTCTCCTAAGCCTAAACGCTCAATGGCATCGTTGATACGATCTGTACCAGATGCTGCATCAGGATCGGTCATGACCGCTTTACCACCAAAACCTTCTACCGTATTTTTTATTCTGTCATCATCGGTTGCAACGTAAATATTGTCGATACCTTTTGCCAGTGCTGCACGTTCGTACACGCGTTGGATCATCGGCTTACCGGCAATGAGGGCGAGGGGTTTGCCAGGAAAACGGCTGGAGCCATATCGTGCTGGAATGATGAGAGTCACGTTCATTAAATTAGCCTTACTGGTTGTAGACAATATCTATTGAGGATAAAGGCACCTCAATAACTAAATTTGTTGTGAGTTAACCGCAACTTGGGTTAGCTGATGAGCTTTATTATATACGAGGTAATATTTTAATCTGCATATTTTACTCAATCATCTGTTTATCACGCTTTGCTTGTTTAAAAAACTGACGATTTTAAAAAGTATGGTATTAGTACAATTAATATTATTGCTTAGCTGGCGCATAAAAAAGGCCTGCTAAGTGAATATAGCAGGCCATTAGAATTTAATCTTGATAAGTTATTTACGGGATATTGCGGCCATGAACGCGATCGATTGTGACGTCTAAATCGGTTAATAAACCATTGTTTATGCCGTAAATCCAACCGTGAACAGCCACATCCTGGCCACGTGCCCATGCTTCTTGCACTATGGTGGTAGAAACCACATTTGACACTTGTTCCATCACATTGAGTTCACATAAACGGTCAAAACGTTGTTGTTCAGTCAAGGGTTCTAAATCGGCTTGATGGATTCGGTGTACATCACGTAAGTGGCCAAGCCAGTTATCGATTAACCCTAAACGATCGTTACCCATAGCGGCTCTTACGCCACCGCAGCCATAATGACCAACAACCATAATGTGCTTAACTTTTAACACATCAACTGCGTATTGCAGTACAGATAAGCAGTTTAAATCGGTGTGGATGACCATGTTGGCAATATTTCGGTGTACAAATACTTCGCCGGGTAAAAGGTCAATAATTTGGTTTGAAGGTACTCTACTGTCAGAACAACCAATCCATAGATACTCTGGATTTTGTTGTTTAGCGAGTTGTTGAAAGAACGTAGGATCTTCTTTGTTGATCCGCTCAGCCCAACGGCGATTATTATCAAATAATGGTTTAAGAAGTTTCATTGGTGCTCGGATTATTCAGTATTATGTTGGTAGATATTAACCAACAATATGTCATTAAGTTACGAGTATATCAGCAATGTTTATTGATCTGGTCTATCCATTTGGCTGATTAATTAAAATTCACTTTATTCAAAAATTCAATCACATGCTGGTTGAAATTCGTGGCTTTTTCAATATTAGCTAAATGCCCTGCATTGTCGATGTGTAACAATTGGCTGCCATCAATACTGTCGTGCATTAAGTAGCTTTCTAATGCCGTGCGAAGGTAACCGTCAAGCCCAACGGCTATCAATGTGGGTAAGGTTAATGCTTCTACAGACTCTAGGGTATCGCGTTTAAAAATAGCCATATTGGCAAACTTAAGTAAAGGTGCAATTTGCTCGCTACTTATTTGGCTAAGTTGCTGGTTAAACTGTGTGATGGCAAGTGCTAAATCAGTATTATGCTGGCTAAGCTCGTTGGCGTGTTTACTAAAAAACAACTCAGTAATGCTTGTGGCTAATTCGGCAGGAATGGCTTGATTATTCGCGACTTGTGCCATAAAGCCTTGATACTTAACACAGTTAACTTGTGGTTCGAACCCCACAAAACTATTTAACATGACCAATGCCTTTATTCGGGCAGGGGCAATTAAGGCCATTTCTGCTGCAATGGCTCCGCCACTGCCATGACCAACAAGTGCAACATTTTTAATATTAAGTGCATCAAGTAAACTGAGAACGTGAGCCGCCACATCCTGTAGGTTTTCACAGTTTGTCGGTATGTTTTTAGTTTGTCCATGGCCCCAAAAGTCTAGTGCGATACAACGATACTGTGCCGATAAAGCATCCAGTTGTGCCTGCCACATTTGAGCGTTTGCTAATAGACCGTGACAAAATACCACTACAGGACCCTTGCCTTGATCGATATAGTGCAGTGGTTGTCCGTCGATGATAATACTAGGTGACAAGGTTGGCATAAGGATTAACTCTTTATTTAGGTGTCATATTGGCTTTCTGCCGGAGAGGGAGCGACATAAAATACATAGTGGTCAACTAACTCTGTTAATCGCTCTACGAGCTGCGATTGTAATGATATTTCGGCGTGAGACAACACTTTTGCTAACTCATCAGCCTTAAATTGACGCAAATAATCTTGGGCAACAGGAAAGAAACTTAAATGCCAAGGCTCAGGGCTAACACCGCTTTTTTGTGCTTGATAAGGAAAATAAAAACCAAATTCCTCTGCGTGTTTAACCAGCCATTGATACAGTGCAAAACAAGGGCCGTTTGCTTGATATTCTGAGCTGATCAATTGCAATGCGGTTTTACTGATTTGATTAGCGTCAAATACATCGATGTCTGTCCCCCAATGGTGCCTAGAGGCACCAGGAAGGGCTGACCAAATCAAAATGGCGTCGATTAATTGTGGATCTGTGAGTGATTGATAATCAATCGGTTTTGATGAGGCATCTAATAACGGTCGTTTACCCGATGCTTTAGCATTCCAAATATGCACTTGTCGCTCAAAGGGGCGAAAAGCAGAGCATAATTTTAAATCTAATCCATATTTTGCTGCTTTAGTTTGCATGTTGCAAAATGCCGCTGCGGTGTGTTTTTCAAGTAAAAACTCACCAACAGCGACTAAATGTTGGGCATCTAAGCCGTACAATTTGTATTGCTGTTGGGGAATATCGACCAAGAGTGGCGCGGTTAATTGCACAATAGTTTTTCCAAAATGCGCTCATAACAATTGGCTAATACTTCAAGATCAGACACTTTAACGCATTCATTAACTTTATGAATGGTGGCATTAACAGGACCTAATTCAATCACTTGCGCACCAGTAGGCGCGATAAAACGACCGTCTGAGGTTCCGCCAGAGGTTTGTGGATCTGTGTCATAGCCGGTGACTTCACGAATAGCGTCGCGGGTTGCATCGAGCAGTGGGCCGTCGCCGGTTAAAAATGGTAAGCCATTAAATACCCAATCAATATTGTAATCGAGTCCGTGAGCATCAAGAATGTTCACCACTCGGCTAATCAATTCTTCGGCGGTCACTTCAGTAGAGTAACGGAAGTTAAACATGACTTTAAGATCACCCGGTATCACATTCGATGCGCCAGTACCGCCGTTGATATTGGCAATTTGAAAACTAGTCGGCGGGAAAAACTCGTTACCATTGTCCCAATGCATTTGCGCAAGTTCTGCTAGTGCAGGCGAGGCTTTATGGATAGGGTTGTCAGCAAGGTGAGGGTAAGCCACATGGCCTTGAATACCATTAACCGTTAAGTTGCCAGTTAAGCTGCCACGACGACCATTTTTGACCACATCGCCTAATTTGTGTGTTGAAGAGGGTTCGCCCACTAATGCCCAGGTGATTTTTTCATTGCGTGCTTCTAAGGTGTCGATCACGCGAGTGGTGCCATTAATAAATGGGCCTTCTTCATCGCTGGTAATTAAGTACGCAATAGACCCCTTATGGTCTGGGTGTTTTGCTATAAAACGTTCAGTTGCAATTACCATAGCAGCTAACGAGCCTTTCATGTCAGCGGCGCCACGTCCATGAATATAGTCGTCGATGATGGTGGGTTCAAAAGGCGGAGTATGCCAGCGGCTTAAGTCTCCGGTGGGCACGACATCGGTATGACCGGCAAAACAAAATACTGGCAGGTCTTTTCCGCGTCTAGCCCACATGTTGGTGGTGTCTTCAAAGACCATGGGTTCAATGTCAAAGCCTATAGCAGCTAAACGGTTGGCCATTAATGTTTGGCAACCTTCATCGAGTGGCGTTACCGACGGGCGTGAAATTAAATCTTTGGTTAACTCAATAACGTCATTCATTATGCAAACCACGCTTGATATTGTTCAGCTTTAAAACCGATAAGAATGCTGTTTTGTTTGACCAAAACAGGGCGCTTTACGAGGGTGGGGAATTGCACCATTAATGCAATCGCCTTATCTTGCGTGAGGTCAGATTTATCACTATCGCTTAATTCACGAAAACTGGTACTGCGTTTATTAAATAGAGTTTCCCAGCCAACCATGCTAACCCATTGACTGACTGTGTCAGCGGTTAAGCCATTTTCACGAAAATCATGAAAAGTGTAATCAATCTTTTCTGCTTCTAGCCATTTGCGTGCTTTACGCACTGTGTCGCAATTTTTAATGCCGTATAACGTCAAAGGAGCGCTCCTTTTTAGCGGTTGTGTATGGAGATTGTATATACCATCTGGCAGTTACATTAACTGTGGTTTGAACAACATGAGGCAGCAGCAACGTAAACTTATTGCATCATTGTGGCATTGAGTTGCAGCCTGGACAAGGGTAAAGGAGTGATTTGAATAGAATTCATAAGATGCAAGCATATGTTGCCTGCATCCTAGTCAATAACGTTCTGAATGTGGGGTATTAATGTTTAGGCTAAGCTACATTTGTACTGTAAAAATAACATCTTTACCGGCTATTACAGTGCCTTGTGCTTTGTCTAATTTGGTGACATCTTCCATATTCGCCAGTACTACAGGCGTTAGTAAACTTTCCACATTGTCGCGTAAAAAGGCTAAGTCAAACGACAAAATGGGTTGACCTGCTTTTACCTGTTGGCCTTCTTCGGCTAGCCGTTTAAAGCCATTACCTCTTAGCTCAACAGTGCCAACCCCAAAGTGAACAAATAACTCAAGGCCTTGTGGAGATTCAATACTAAAGGCATGGTTGGTTTCAAATATCTTACCAATAGTGCCATCAATGGGCGCGACGATAAACTCACCTTTTGGATCGATGGCAATACCGTCACCAACAATTTTTTCTGCAAAAACGACATCGGGTACTTTTTCAATAGCAACAATCTCACCTGACACGGGCGCTAAAATAGCGACACCGCCAGTTAACTGAGGTTGGCCTGAAATTAGTCGTCTAATGCGGCTTAAAAATCCCATAAGAAAAAGCCCCTTTTATTAATATTTTTATGTGTTTAATTGTAAACAGCTCTGTCAACTTTACCAGCTTTAATTGTAATTAACACTGTTGAATCGCAGCGTGGATCTCTTCGATGCGCGTTAATGATGCAACCTGCTGCGCATGGATAATAAAATCTTGATAACGCCCCTTAACCAGCGCGGCTTTCACGTCTAATAAATTGCTTGGATTGATACTGATTTCATCTAAGCCAAGGCCAACTAATAGTCCTAATGCCCGCGGATCGCTTCCAAGCTCGCCACATAAGGATACTTTAACGCCCGCTTGCTTGCAGTGGCTAATGGTCATGGACATTAATTGAATAACGGCAGGTGATAATACCGGAAATTGTTTAGCTAAATTGGGATTGGTTCTATCTGCTGCAAGGGTATATTGGGTCAAATCATTGGTGCCAATACTGACAAAATCAAGCAAGGGTAACATACTGGGGAGATTAAATACTGCTGCTGGCGTTTCAACCACAATCCCCAAGCTTACTTCACCAAAGCCTTTTTCTTGCTCGATTAACTGAGCTTTTGCTTGCTCAATGAATACCATGGCGTGTTCTAGTTCTTCGATTTGGTTCACCATGGGGAACATTAATCTGATTGGGCCGTGATTAGCAGCGCGAAGTACGGCCTTTACTTGGGTGATAAAAGTATCGGGGTGGCTTAAGCTGTAACGTATGCCGCGGATCCCAAGTGCTGGATTATCTTCATGTGATTGCTCAAGATAGGGGATTTCTTTATCGGCACCAATGTCAAAGGTTCTAATTGACAGTACCTCGCCATTTAAGCTTTGTAATGCATCACAATATAATTTGTACTGCTGCTGCTCATCTGGCAACGCTTTGGCATTCATAAGTAAAAACTCGGTTCTAAATAAACCAATGCCCTTAGCTCCTACATCAGTAACATGTGAAATTTCACTTAAATTTCCGACGTTTGCCAATAAGGTGATGCTATGACCATCTTGGGTTGAACTGGGTAAATCTTTGTATGCGGTGAGCGCCTGGCGGCGTTGCAACTCTTGCGTTTGCTGTTGTTTCAGCTGGGCCAATATTGTTGCCGATGGTGCAATATGCAAATCACCCGTCATCCCATCTAGGACCAATTGCTCGCCATCTTTAATTTTTACCGAAAGCTTGGAAAATGGATAGTTAAGTAATGCAGGGATACCCGCTGCGCGAGCTAAAATAGCAGTGTGACTAGTAAGTCCACCAGATTCCAATACGATACCTGTGATGTGTTTTAACGGTAAAATGGCAAATTCTGCCGGGGTTAAGTCATCGGCTAATAAAATGGTGTCTTCAGTTAGCGTGGATAAATCCCATTTTAAATGGCCATGAATTGCGCTGATTAAGCGTTTTGCTAAACACAGAATATCACCACTGCGATTGGCCAGATATGGGTCATCTAAAGCGGCTAACTCGGCAGCTTGCTGATTGAATATGCGATCAATTGCGACTGCTGCACTGACGTTAAATTGTGCAATATGTTGATGTAATTGTTGTTGAAGCTCTTCATCTTCAAGCAACATAATGTCTGCATCGATGAGCTGAAAGTTTTCACACTCTGGACATAAATGATGTTGGCAATGCTGCAAATGCTTGATCAGTAATTCAATCGCATGGGTCAATTGTTGTTGCTGTTGTTTTATTTGCGCAGAAGAAAGCAATTTAAAATCCAGCGGCGGCATGTGTGTGGTAATGGTTAACGCTTTACCAAATGCAATGCCTGCAGAAACAACAATTCCGTTGAATGACATATACAATCCTGTTAACTGAGTGTTATTAACAAAGAAGCAATTTTATCGACTGCTGCTTGCGCTTGCTCTCCCGTTGCAAATACTGTCACAGAGACACCTTGGTATAAACCGAGTGTCTGTAACTTAAATAAACTTTTCGCACTGGCTTGTTTGCCATTGCACTCTACCATAATGTCGCATGTAAATGCTTTTGCTTCTTTTACTAATAATGCGGCAGGACGAGTATGAATACCATGTGGAGCAACAATCGTAACAGTTTTTTGATACATAGAGAAAATACTCATTAATGAATGACAACTAAATACTCATTTAACGCTATATTTCAGGTGGTTATAATGTGGTCAACTCATCGATACACAGTAATAAGCAAGGTTGAAATACTCAGGTATTCAATCTGAAGCGCCTAATATACCCTAAAGTATACAGAGCTAAAAGTGATGCAAACCGCAATCTAGGTTATCACGAAGTGAACCCATGCCAGTATCAAAGATGGCTGGCATGTTTAACACCAATCAGCGCAAGAATGTGATCATTGTTACTGGTTAACATCGCTTATCACTTCGTTATACATGTTGAAAGTAAAACAGCTCGCTCTCGCAATTTTTGCCCTATTCTAACTACGCAATCTCTGATCAGTTATTTATCCTGATTGATATAAGAAGAAGTTAAATTTTGAATTGGCTTAAGGTTTGGCTCATGTCTTGACTGACCGTTTGCAATGACTGAGCTGCCAGAGCATGAGTTTCGTTAGCGCGAAGCGATAACTCTGTTAGCTCTGAAATGGTGGTGATATTTCGGTTAATGTCTTCTGTGACCAATGCTTGCTCTTCAGTTGCGCTGGCTAATTGTGCGGTCATATTACTGATATTATCGATATGAGTTAAAATCTCAGCGATCGCCTCACTAGACTGAATTGCTTTGACTTGCAGTTGTGACGATTGTTGTTGGGTGTGTGTATTGCTATTAATTACCGATCTGATGCCTTGTTGTATTTGGCTCACAATTTTATTGATTTCATTGGTCGATGATTGAGTGCGATTGGCGAGCGCGCGCACTTCGTCTGCTACAACAGCAAAACCTCGGCCGTGTTCCCCTGCGCGTGCAGCTTCAATTGCAGCATTTAGAGCTAACAAGTTTGTTTGATCTGCAATACTACCGATTACATCCAAAATACTGCCAATTTCAGCAGAGGATTGGCTTAAACTTAACGACACTTGTTCAGATTGTTTTAATTCACTGACTAGGCTTTGTGTATGCTCAACGGTTTGTTGCATCAACTGTTGGTTCTGTTGGGCTTGCTCTTTGACATTGCTAGCGCCTTGAGCCGCATCTTGCGTGTTGCGGGCCATCTCTTGGCTGGTAGATAGCATTTGGTTTATGGCTGTGGCAACGCTTTGGGTTTCATTATTGACTTGATTTGCACTTTGATTAGATTGCGTAACCGTACTGAGTAAATGGTCTGCTTCATCTTGTAAGCTGTGCCCTAGAGGTTGTAAATGGGCGACCATGTGAGCAATTTTAATAACAAATTGGTTAAAACCATGGGCCATTTGTGCCACTTCATCGTTACCTTGGGTTGATAATCGCTGAGTTAAATCACCTTCGCCTTTGGCTATGTTATCCATGGCATTGATTGCAGCTTTTAATGGTTGGGTAATAGAATGATTGAGCAATAAAAAGAAGGTGAATATCGGCACAGAAATAATCATCATGATGATCAAATAATCAACAACGATACTGCTCATGCTTTGTTGAATATCGTTTACATTGGCATGAGTGATCAGTGTCCACTGATGACTAGGTAAATAAACTGCCGCAACTAAAACTGACAGTGAGTTGTTTGACTCGTTAAAGGTTAACTGTGTTTGTGCGACTGTGTGTTGTGCATCGATGAATAATTGTTTAATTATGGTTTGATTATTGCCGCTTACAATCATGTTAAATGATTTACCTTGGGCATTAAATTGACTGTCAATGACGATTTGCTGTTGCTGGTCAACGACAAGTAAGCCTACATTATCATGCCAATTTATCTGATTAATTAGAGACAATAAGTGATTTTCAGATAACGGCTGCTGTTGCTGTAGTGCGCTGAGGGTGTTGCTCAATAATGAGACTTGAGCACTCAGCTGTTTTTGTTTTTCTTCGACCAAATGATTGTATTGTTCTTTAACAGAAAAACTGCCAAACACAACCGTGCCAATAGCAGCCAATAACAACATAATGAATAATCGTTTTAAAATCGTTAAACGTCTCAATAAATCAATCATTTATAGTCCAGAGGTTCACATCCATTTTGAATGTTTGAATTATAATGGCATTTAGGAAAAAATTAACAGTTTTTGCCATTTTTTGTGAGCAAACAGCAGTTATTGACATTTCTGAGTTATCTGTAAATCGGAATATAAAATAGAGGTATATCATGCGGTTAATCAAACTTTTACTGTGTTTGGCTATTAAATAGTCTAATCGTTTGTTTTAATTTTGATTTTTTTATGTTTTACCCGCAAGATTAGCTTAAATAACAAAAAGGTATTAACGCGATGAATTCTAGTTACACTGTTAATAATGACGATATTCTTTTAAAGCTATGCCATTCGGTTTCTCATGTTTTGTCGAGTACCAGTGCAAGCCAGGTTAGCCATGCTGGTATGGTACAAAGTATTTCACGCACCCGCTTGAAGCCCGATTTAGGCTGTTTTTCAATCTTTGATGGCGGCTTTTCAGGTTTAGTCGTGATTAACTTTTCGGCCGATGCTGCCATTGAGATTTATCGTCGCTATATGATCAATATGGGCATGCCAGAATCTGAATTGGCTTTTTCACACACATCAGATGATGTAAGTAACGTGATGGGCGAATTGATGAACCAAATATTGGGTGATTTTATCGGCAAAATATCCAAAGAATTACAAACATCGATCAGCCAAAGTCAGCCTAAAATGTTAACCATTAATAAAGAGTTAACGATTTCTGTTGATACCAATCTGGATAATGCCGTTGCAAGACGAGTCTCGTTTAAGACTGAAAATAATCATATTTTTTATCTTGAGTTTGCCATGGATCAAACCGAGTTTATTCGTTCTGCAGATTTTGAGATGGATGAAGAATTTGATGCTGATGCACTACTTGAAGCTCATGGTAAAATCACCCATAAAAAATCTCCTCAAACTAAAGACGTGTTAAATGATCCAAATGTAAAAGGGATTGTGGTTGATGATGCCGATGATTTACTGAGTGAGCTTGGTTTATAGTAAGTAAAGGTTAACGACAATAATGATAAAAGGCGATGCAGAACATGACATCTAAAGCGACCTCTATTGATATTGCTTACAAGGCTGGTGTGTCTCAATCCACTGTGTCTCGTGCATTACGTAATAGCCCGTTGGTAAACTTAGAGACACGCCAGCGCATTCAAGCTATTGCCAAAGAGCTAAATTACAAAGTTGATAAGAATGCCAGTAATTTACGTATGCAAAATAGTCAAACTTTAGCGCTGTTGATCTGTGAAGACCCCACCAATGACGATTCAATGATTAATCCGTTTTTTTTGTCTATGTTAGGGTCAATTACTCGTGCAACTGCTCGCCAAGGTTATGATTTACTGGTTTCGTTTCAACAGCTTTCTAGTGATTGGCATGCCGATTATGAAGACAGTAATAAGGCCGATGGCATTATTTTATTGGGTTATGGCGATTACATGGATTACGCTCATAAGCTAGATAAGCTGATTGAAAAGAATACCCATTTTGTGATTTGGGGAGCCGAACATAACAATAAAGCGGTGTTGTCGATTGGTTGTGATAATCACCAAGGTGGCTATATTGCTACCGAGCATTTATTGGGGGCCGGTCGTCAAAAAATTGCATTTTTAGGCGATGCATCTGGCCATAGCCCAGAGTTTCGTGACCGTTATTTAGGCCATGTTGCAGCATTAAATGCGGCAGGTATTCAAGCGGATAAGCAATTACAACATCATGCAATTAATACAGAGGCATCAGGATATGACGCCGCGATAGCGTTGCTTGATAAAGGCGTGTTATTCGATGCCATTTTTACCGGCAGCGATTTAATTGCGATTGGGGCGATGCGCGCATTAAAAAAACGCGGTGTTACCGTGCCCGAGCAAGTTGCTGTTGTGGGCTATGATGATATACCTATTGCCAGTTTTGCCAATCCGGCTCTGACAACCGTTAAACAAGATACTCAGTTTGCCGGTGAAATATTAGTAGAGAGTGTACTTAAACTCATTCGTGGACAAGAAGTGAGCCAACGACTGATTAAAACAAGTTTGGTGGTGCGAAACTCCTGTGGCACAAAGGCTGACGATTTATAAAAAGCCTAGTTTTACTAAATAACCTTAAATACAGTTAAATCATTTTATAACCTAATACCAAACTGATTACAGGATAAAACCGATTATGGCAGGCGCCAGTTTATTAACCTTGTTAGATGACATTGCGACGATTTTGGATGACGTGGCAGCAATGAGTAAAGTGGCTGCACGCAAAACAGCAGGGGTATTAGGTGATGATTTAGCGCTAAACGCTCAGCAAGTGTCTGGTGTGGCATCTGAGCGTGAGTTACCTGTTGTGTGGGCCGTTGCCAAGGGCTCGTTTCGCAATAAGCTTATTTTAGTGCCGCTGGCATTATTAATCAGTGCTTTTATTCCCTGGGCGATTACGCCGTTGCTTATGTTTGGTGGGTTGTTTTTGTGTTATGAAGGCTTTGAAAAAGTTTATCACTCGATGACGCATAAAAAGTCCGCGCCAGTTGACGATGAAACCATTGTCGCCAAAGGCAAAGCAGATATAGATGATTTAGCCAAGTATGAAAAAGATAAAATCAAGGGTGCTATTCGTACCGATTTTGTACTGTCTGCTGAAATTATTGCCATTAGTCTTGGTGTGGCCGCCCACATGGATTTAATGGGCCAGTTTTTAACCCTGTCCGTCATTGCACTTGTCATGACGGTAGGGGTTTATGGTTTAGTGGCAGGTATCGTTAAAATTGACGATGTCGGCTTATACCTTGCTAAGCGTAAAGCTGAAGGGTTAGGGCACAACATTGGTTTAATGCTGGTCTCTGCTGCGCCCTATTTAATGAAAATACTCACCTTTGTTGGCACCATTGCCATGTTTATGGTGGGCGGCGGCATTTTAACTCACGGCATCCATGTTGTGTTTGAATGGATAGAACATGCGGCCGTGGTGGTTGAGCAAATTAATGTTGTAGGTGGCGTTTTAGGGCTGTTAACGCCAAGCGTGCTTAATGCCGTATTTGGTGTTGTTGCCGGTGGCTTAGCAGTGCTATTAATGAATGGCGTGATGAAATTGATGCCTTCAAAAAGCTAACGCAGCAGTATTAAAACGCTCGTTAAAGCATGATATAAATTATCGCCGTAAACGAGTGATATAAAAAAGAGCAGGGTTATTAACCTTGCTCTTTTTTGTTTTACCGCATTAATTAAAGCGCTAAATTGTCGTTATCGGTAAAGCTTGGTTGGGCTTTTGGGTTTGGGCCATACTCGTTGTCGTCTTTACTGTTAAAGCACATTACCACCAAGATGATCAGCGCGCCAAGCAGCGGGATAAGTAATAACAATAACCACCAACCCGAATGATCGGTGTCGTGTAAGCGGCGCACACTGACTGCAATACTAGGAATGATGACCGCTAACGAATAAACCGAGCTTAATAAACCTGTGCCGTAAATGTCACTGTACAGGCCTGTTCCCATGTCTACTAACGTCAGTAATATACTGATAATTGCGCTTATTAATGCGAACATCCAATATTCTTTACGACGAGCGCGTCCTTTAAAATCAAAATACTGCTTTAATACTCGATACCAATCGTATCTATTACCTGTTCATTCAGCGGGAATTCAAATTGATTTAATCAAGTAGAAGTCTTGAAGGCATAGCCGATTTACGTCGAAAGGCTTTTACGCTGAGTAAGGCAATTTGAAACCCGTCCTGTGGAAACTTCTCAAACATTCCACTTCTGTGTTGCATCAATTTGAAAGGGAGTAACCATTCCTGCATTAATGCGCCTTGAATTGAAAAGTTTGAGATGTTCTGAATTGTGCAGTAAATAGATTTGGTTGGTATTTATACCAATCCATTCGTTGTTCCTTAACGTTAACTATTTTTAATCTGATGTAGTTGTAACAAGATGCTATTGATTTAACAAGAGGTTATTCATATTTTAGACAAAAAAAACCGCTGCAAAAAGCAACGGCCTTTAATGAAAATCTCAGCCTATTATAGGCTGAGACAAGTAAGCCAAATCGGTTATTTGGCCAATTTTTGTGAGACAACAGGATAAAAGTCCCATACTTGCTCATCGGTCATCGAACGGACCAATTTAACGTATTCAGCATGAGTCCACGCCAGTGGTGTTGCTGAGTTCGTGCCGTCACCCATTTTGTAATTATAGCGAGTTGGGTTACCAACACCATCCCACGCTTGTTCTGGTAACATTAACCCTTTGTTGGCAAAGGTTTCCATGCCCTGAACATAGGTATTTATTAACCCTTGCTTAGTGTCTGGGGTTAAGCTGCCATTGGCTTTTGCCAGCGCTAATTCGTAATGGCCACGCTCGCCAGTAAAGAAGGGCCATACTCGGCCACGTTGATCCTCGGTATTGCCATTTTCAGCATAGCTAAAACCTGTGACCGTATCTTCACCGTAACCATCGTTACCATAGCGGCGATACCCCGGTACTTTACTGCCATCTTTAGCGGTAAACTCGTACTTAACCCGTAAGTTATCTTCAAGTTGCTGATTATCGATGAGCATTACGCTGTTTTTAATGACAGGGTCTTGTGCATCCACTACGCCATAACGCACTAGCTCTAAAAAGCCGCCGTCTAAAATCAGTCGTTGATCTAAGCCTGGCTTTCCATTGTTATCGAGTAGTTTGTCTGCGGTGTTGGGGTTGCCATTAGGACTAATGCGAACGTAATAAGGCGCCGAGTTACCCTCTATTTGTGCCGCCTCAGTTGCACTGAGTAAACCGCTAGTGGTGACCATGCTTGTTTCAAGCTGGCTTTGCAGTGTTTGAGCTAGCGCAAGGTATGTGCTGGCATCAGCATCTTTTGCCAGTGTCGCTATGTCACTGGCTGCGACTAAACCGGCAATAATTGCTGCTGTAGTCGACGGAGAAAATCCTGCTTGTTCTTCCCAACGCTCTTGCTGTGTATTAGGCGGGGTAATGTTTGTCTCATTCCAGTCAAGCTTCACTCTGCCACCAGTGACTAGAAAGTCGGCGGCAGGTTTTAACATGTCCTGATACCAGTTTGTGATCTCTGCATCTGTTAACACGCCTGCCTGCCACAGTTTCCAGCCGAGCATAATGGGCATGGCAGTTTGGTCTAGCTGTACGCCAACCCATTCAATTTCACCGTCAACGTGGGTTTTTTGTAAAAACCAACCGGGTGTGCCAGCAAAACCTGGGGTTTGTTGATTAACCTGAACTTTCTTTAAATATTCAAACGCTACTTTAGGTGTTTGCGTATCGCCCATGGCTAAAAATGCCATCGCACATTGATAAAAATCCCGCGGCCAAACCGCTTTATAGCCTGTACTGCCGACTTTAGCAGACACGGTATCACCCCATGGGTTTGATAAGGATGCGATTAAGGCACCCGCATGGGTTTTATCTTCTTGTGCTTTTAACACTAATGCACTGGCATACAGCAGTTTGCCATTGTCTGTGGTGTTGTTGCTCATGCTTTCAAGTGGCGTAAGTGAGGCGAGATAATCTTTCCAACCTACATGCTTGTCATCACCTAAATAGGCCTGTTTTACCGCATCGTAACCAGCATCTAATGTAGCCTGTGCCGTAACTAAACTGCTGGCTTTATCTTGGCCGAACCCAATAGCCAAATTAATCGTTAGGCTGTCATTGGCATTAGTTAGGGTTGGGTATTGCGCCGTTAAGGCAACATTGCCGCCTTGGTTAGTGTCGCTTGTGGTTTGATAGTGTGAGTCCAGCTTACCATTATCTTGTAAGTCGATAATGCCGTCTGATGTACCGACAAAACCTGCACTTGCGTGAATAAAATCAACGTCAGCCTTAATGGTCATAACCGTTGAGTTTGTATCACTGGTGTGTGCCACAAGGGCTTGACCGTCAACAAAAGCAATATCATTTGCACCGCTGTTATCAATATGCGGGTTAACGTATAGATGAGGAGTAATGCCGGCTTCAAAGGCGGTAAATACCACCTTCATCATTAAACTATTTCTGTCTGGATCGGTAAAAATATGCTTTTCGATTTGGTATTTGCCTTCAAAATCTTTGTTAATGATTTTATAGGCTAATGACTGTGGACGGCCTTGGCTGTCAGTGTCAAGATATTCAATGCTGCTAATGGTGTTGTCTTTTTCTGTATCAACAAAGCCATTACCGCTAATAATAAATTGCAGCTCTTTTAATTGGGCGTTGTGAATAAGACCATACATGGTTTCGGTGAGAATACCTTGAGCAACAGAAAACCATACTTTGCTGACAGGATTAGTCGCTTGGTCTTGATATTGACCATTGAGATACGGCTCGTAAGATGTGCCAATGCCTGTTTTGCCCGAAAAGGCCCATGTAGGCTCAACACCGGGTGCGCCGGGTGCAACTTTATTTAACGATGTCGCAGCATCTGTTTCAACCTTACCTGTTGAGTCAGCTGGCGAGCATCCGCTTAGCACCAGGCCTAAAATTCCTGCGGTGATGGCACTCGAAAGTGCACTGCGCTGTGTGTGTAGTGTTAACATAAAACATCCCCAAAATATTGTCTGTGACGATGACAGATCACTGTTATTTTTGTATTTAATTGATTTAGTTATCTTGTTTTACAAAAAGTACGGCAATGCCCGATACCATCATAAAGACACCCCCTAATACCAATGCATAAATTGGCTGACTGTCAAAAAAGACTTTTAACAGCAAGCCTAAAATGCTGGCGGCAAGTAGCTGAGGGATAACAATGAAAAAGTTGAAAATACCTAAATACACGCCCATCTTCTTTGCCGGTAATGCAGACGACAACATGGCGTAAGGCACAGATAAAATAGAGGCCCAGGCAAAACCAACTCCAATCATTGGGATCCATAACTGATTAGGATCTTCAATAAACATAAAGCTGATTAACCCCATGCCACCTAAAAACATATTGATGGTGTGAGTGAACTTAATGCCGACCGCTTTGGCTAAAAACGGAATGATGATAGCGGCGATGGCGGCAAAACCGTTGTATGAGGCAAATAACATTCCGACCCAATCGGCGCCGTCGTTATACGCTTGGCTAAGTACATCGCTGGTGGCGTAATGGTGTGAGGTCACGGCCGCGGTGGTGTAAATCCACATGGCAAAGAGGGCAAACCAGGCAAAAAACTGCACAACGGCTAATTGTTGCATGGCTTTTGGCATATGAAATAAATCGTCAACCACATTAAACAGCATGCCATTGTTGCCACGTTGTTTGTTTGCTGCTTGGGTTGTTTGGGTCAGTTTGCGGGCACAGAACAATTGCAGTGGCCCAAAAGCAAAAATGCCAATACTAAGGATATAAAGCTGTTTATCAAGCTCTTGCGTTAAAATTGCCGCAGTAAATATGGCGCCAACTAGCATCCAAATGATGCCACCGGTTTGGTACTGTTTACTGGTACGGCTGTTGGTATTTTCTGAGGTGTTTATATGATTAGCGTGTTGCTCAAACGAGGCTAACTCTTGTGGCGAATACTCTTTACTTGAAATAATCGTCCAGCCCACAGCGACAAATAACACGGCGCCACCAAAGTAGAATGAATAGCGTACAGAGTCGGCAATCTCACCTGCTGCAGCGGTATTTGCCACATCAAACACATTGGTTAATATATAAGGCATGGCAGACGCAACAACGGCGCCAACACCGATAAAGAAGCTTTGCATGGCGTACCCTTGGGTACGTTGGCTTTTAGGTAAATTGTCGCCCACAAAAGCCCGAAACGGTTCCATGGCAATGTTAATTGACGCATCCATGATCCATAACATACCTGCGGCAATCCACAGGGTAGGTGAGTGAGGCATGATAAATAATGACAATGTGGTTAGCACGGCACCAATTAAAAAGTAGGGGCGGCGGCGGCCAAGGGCGTTCCAGGTGTTGTCACTCATGTAACCAATAATGGGCTGTACGATTAGGCCTGTCAGTGGTGCGGCAATCCATAAAATAGGAATGTCGTCGATGGCTGCGCCTAGGGTTTGAAAAATACGACTGACGTTGGCATTTTGCAGAGCAAAACCAAATTGAATCCCCAAAAAACCAAAGCACATATTAAAGATTTGCCAAAAGCTCAGTTGTGGCTGTTGCGTAACATTATTATGATTATCCGCAGACATGTTTTATCCCTTTTTATCAGTCGCTATGCTGACTTTTTAATACGACGGTTACTGATGTTGTTCACTGATCAAGTGTGGTAATGCAAACTTGAGACAATGGTGTCGATAAAAAAATGGCGAATACGCATCTCCCTAAGACAAGTATTCGCCAAGACCTAAGCTTTATCTATGGTTTATTTATCCGAATAAACTATCGATAAAGTCAATGGAGGTACTTTAAAGCTGGTGGTCACAAAGGTTAACACACCAGAAACGACCTAGCCCTTCTCATCCTCTAGTCCAGAACGAAATAGCTGGTTTTATAGTAGCCTCGAGCCTGATACTGGTACAACTTACTACATACGTATTCATGCTATTTGGGTAACTTAACCTGCACATTTGTGCAACATAAAGTCGTTTATAGTGCTTTAAAGCGGATTGCAGTACCGCCACTGGCTGCAAGTGACAAACTTAAGCTGTCTTTCGCCGTGACAACCTGGGTTTCAATGACATAATCATACGGGTTTGTTAGCCAATCTGCGTTTTTACCATCACGGTATATTTGTGCTTCATAACGTTTTTCTGGCGTTAAAAATTCAAGTTTAACGGTTAATTTACGTGGCTTTTCGTCTGTAAGTGCACCTAAATACCAATCTTCTGCGCCACGTTGTTTACGGGCAAACGCCACATAATCACCTACTTCACCAGCCACAGCGATACTGTCGCTCCAATCGGTTGGGACATCTTGTATAAACTGAAACGCATCGAGCCTTTGCACATAATTACGCGGCAAGTCAGCCGCCATCTGGATTGGGCTGTATAACACAACATAAAGCGCCAATTGTTTTGTTAATGTGGTTTGTACACGGTTTTCGGCATCTAACCCTTGTGGGGCTAAGTTGAAAATGCCCGGGGTAAAGTCCATTGGCCCCGCAAGCATCCGGGTAAAGGGCAATATGGCGGTGTGCTCAGGATTATTTGGCGGGCTGCCCCAGGCATTAAACTCCTGGCCTCTGGCGCCTTCGCGGGCAATCCAGTTAGGGTAGGTGCGGCGTAAACCTGTGTCTTTAATCGGCTCATGTGTATTAATACTAATCCCCCGTTTTGCCGCTTCGGTTACGCTGTGTAAATACTCATTAACCATAAACTGGCCGTCATGCCATTCGTGTCTTATTATGCCGTTTTCATCAACGCGATTTATGTCGCCTCCATCGGCCACATAACCGGTTTTGACTTGAGTGACGCCATGCTTTTTATACAAGTCGTAAGCATCGCTCATTTGGTTGCGGTAGTTAGTGACAGATCCTGATGTTTCATGGTGGCCAATTAAGCGAACGTTTTTACTCTTGCCGTATTGGCTAATCGCGTTTATATCAAAGTCAGGATAAGCTTGAGTAAAGCTAAATACATCGCCATTGTGAAACCAGCTGCCGTCCCAGCCTTCATTCCAACCTTCAACTAATACGCCATCAAAGCCATATTGTGCTGCAAAGTCCATGTAGCGTTTGGTTTCGCTGGTGGTTGCGCCGTGTTTAGGCCCGCTACCCCAGGTGTTTTCGTTGAGGTGCATACCCCACCAAATACCCACGTATTTACCCGGTTGTACCCAAGACACATCGCCAAGTTTGTTTGGTTCGTTTAGATTAAGGATTAAATCTGAATTTAATAATCCAGGAGCATCGTTAGCGATTTGAATGGTGCGCCAAGGTGTTGAAAATCCCGGTTGGGTTTTTACCCTAATACCATCTGACCACGGAGTTAAATCTGCGCGTAATGTGCCATCGCGGCCTTGGTTTAATACCATGGCGGCATAATCGGTTAGTGCGGCTTCATGGATACTCAAGTGCACGCCATCAGCTGTTCTGAATGTCATTGGTGTGTGGGCGCGATCAATTTTGTCTAGCGTCGTGGTGCGATATAAATACTCGTAGCGGTTCCAGCCTCGCCCGGGGATCCACCATGCTGTGGTGAGCTGAGGATTGGGGATCACAAACTCAGTGAGTTCGTCGGTAATATCCAGTTTAGCAGTGCTCGTCAAGCCGGCTTGTTTGGGTACCACGTAGCGAAAACCGATCCCGTCGTTAAAGGCTTTAAATTCAATGTCAAAATCAAGTTTTCCGTTAGATAACGTCGCGACAATGCTGTTGTAATGATCGCGTATGTTTTCTCGTTCGCCCCAGGGTTGTTGCCAGGTTTGGTCGACACTGTTACGGGTGACATTCTTAATGGTAAATTCACTGCCAAGTTCACCTAGCTGGACAAAAACTAAGCCTAACTTACTCGGGCTAATGACGGGTTTGCCGTTAAAGTGTATTTGGTATTCAGGGCGGCCGTTATCATCAGATAAACTGATGTCAATGTGTGAGTCTGGTGATGTGACATTGACGGTTTTGGCGTGCGCTGTGTTAGTCAATACCAAACCTGATAGCGCGGCGGCGCAGGTTAAAGCAATCAATTGCTTATTAAACTTGGCTTTGGTCTGAGTGTGACGACTCAACGCCGTTGTCTGTGGGTATGAGGGTGTCATACGGTATCCTTGTTGATTATTATTATATCGTTTTCAACAAGTAATATATGACGCTTTTCAATTTTACCGCAAAGATCTGCATACGTATTCAGAACGTGAATGGCGGAACTAAGCCACAACAAAAATAAAAGGCGGTGTTAACTTTCCCCTAAAGACTTGAGTGCAGCATAAATGATGTACGCGAATCAATAAAAACAAGTGAGGTTAACACCGCTAATACCTACAATCTCATGTCTAATTCATTATGAATTAACACCACACATTGCGATGCAAACAGCATTTTGGGGCCCAAATTAATGTGTTGTGTACCTAGGCGTTTTAAGCTGTTAAAGCTCTTTTTAGGCATAGGGATGTGGTCGGTTAGTAAAAAGCATGGGTTTGCGGCAAATTCAATATCGCGAACTGGGGTGCCTTTTTTCTCTAACATATACAGTTGATAATCTTCGGCTAACTCTTGTACTAGCTTTTCAAAGCTAACGGTACGAATGGTAATTCCGGCTTCGACTTCACGTAACTGTTCTTTTGCCATACCTATAGATACCGTTAGCGCTTTGGCTATTTTATGTGTGAGGTTTTGCTCATGAAACCCGCCAATATGCCCCAACTCATTTGACCGAAAACAAATGGTACGTGAAAAATCTGTGGTGCTTTCTAATACTAAATACACCACAACGTCGTCGCGATGTGACTGAGCCACAAAAATGGTGTTCATGAGTGTGTGGGCTAATATTTCAGTGTGGGCTGATTGGCCAATACCTGCTAAAAATTGTTCACTGTCAACGGGGGCTGCTCTGGCTCTAACTACAAATGCGCGCATTGGTACATCCTATTGGAAATAATCATCAACAATCTGTGACTTGATTGGTTTAAGTGCTTGGTTTGGATAATGACAAAGTATGTTGCCTATTATCACAGTTTTCATGCTGACTGTAATGCGATTAATTTCACTTGTAACATGTGACGCTTCAACTATTTAAATCTGACTATTTTGCCAGCCAGCCCAAGAATGTGAGCGTTGTTACTGGTTAACATCGCTTATAACGTCGTTGTAAACGTTAAAGTTAGCACAACGAGCTCGCTGTCATTTCAGCCTTTTTCTGAGCGATTTTTGCTACGCAATCACTGATCACTTATTTACCCTGATTGCCTTCTATTTTTAGCAATATCATTTTAGGCACCGCTTTGTTGAAGTTGTGTGCGAGATCAGAGTTCAGTGGACAAAAATAAGATATAAAGCATAAATAATTTACATCTTAACTGGAAATACAATGTCAGACTCAATTCATGGTCATCAAGTGATGCAGATGATGCTAGAACACGGCAGCGCCCTTACAAAACATGAGCTTAAAAATATGATGCATTGCGCATTCGGTGAAGATACTCGTTACCATACTTGCTCTGCAAGTGAGATGGATGCTGATATGTTGATTACATTTTTAGAAAACAAGGGCAAATTTATCGCAAGCGATAACGGTATCACTACCGCGGCAGATAAAATCTGTAACCACTAAATGTCGTTCGGATAACGATTAGACATAAAAGATGGCTGCGGTGTTCAATAACACTGAGTCAGTGCAAATGAGCAATGTCGTAACGATCACTTCAGATACTAAACACGCCATAGGTCATTAATCACTTTGCTGCGATAAATAAAAAAGGGATTAAGTGTAGGCTTAATCCCTTGTGCGTTTAGTTAACTTGTTTATCGTAATACTTGCTGTTAATGAGTCCCTTTACGATAGCGTTGATCTGTTTGATTGGGACAACAGATAGCACATCTTGTCTTGCTTGGGCTGATACAGATTGAACCGCTACCGGTTCATCAACCCATTCGTTAATAGAGGTCAATACCAATTGTCCTTCGGCATCTTTTTCAATTTTAGCGACATGCCACCATTCTGTTACACCTTCGGTTGGCGGACTAAATATACGTTGTTCATTTCTAAAGATAAATTCAACGCGAGTGGTCGCTGAATCAATATCAGGAGCGCCTGAGTAGTTATGGACATAGTAGTGATAGCTGCCTTCGACCGGAAATTGCGGGATTGAAATAACTTCAGGTCCGTAGCTTGTGACATCATCAACATCCAAATAAATAATCGTATCATTGATTGTTACTTCAGAATTACCGTAATAAACATGGTTTTGGTTACCTTCAGTATCAGTAATAAAGAGGTGTGAGTCTAAATCTCGAGGCGCCTCGCCCCAGTTTAGGGTTATTTTGGTGAGCGCTTCAGATAGCACTAAACATTCTGCTAGGGTGATATCTGTTTCATCTGTATTAATAATAGATGTGCGGCTTTGGAAACCAATAGTTGCACCGAGTAACACGGTTGAATTACGCTTTACCGGGATACTAAACGTGCCGTCCATGTTGGAGAAGGTCAGAGAACGACCTAAATAATCGCGGCCGTCTGAAATAACACGAGCGCCATTTAATAAGTTGCCTTCTTCGTCTTGTACGCAACCATTAACCAGAATGGTGTCGTAAATCATGTCAGCATTCCAGGTAGTAAAATGACTTACATTGCCTTGATAGAATGACTCGCCATTGATCGTCACTAATTGCGCTTCACCTTCTTCAACCCACAAGCCTGATGTAGTATTAAAATAATACAGCGGAATTGTGGCGGGAGGGTTAGAACCTGCAACAGGAATTTGAATTTGCGCTTCTTTGTTTGTTGCAAGTTGCAGCTTGTTGCCGGCGTCATCGGTAAAGCTAACCGTAATACCCCCAAAAGATTCTATTGGTACAATTTCGTTTGCGCTGTTTGTCGTGAGCATATCTCCTGGCATCATTTCGATATCAATCGCAGGGTTAATTACCGTTAGCTCAGCAACAACCGCAGATGACACAAGGTTGCCGTTTAAGTCGACAAGACTGTTTTCGGGTAAGTTGACCAGTACATTACCATCGACAGCAAGCTCAGAGGCTTGAGTGGCATCGAAACTAATCGATGCATGTACTGGTTGTAATAAAAGATTGTGCGATTGAGTTAATTCATTTCTTGAAATACTCAATGCTGCTTCAGAATAATCGGTAGCATCAGCAACAAGAGTTAATCTGTCGCTTAGTAGCGTATCTTGTACTTTGGTTGAGAATAAGCCTTGGGTATCAGACGTTGATGTACTAACAACGACCTCACCATTAGACAAATTGACTACACCTTCTGAGATAGCTTCACCATTAAAATAGTTATTTAGGCTGCCTGAAATAGTATAAAAATACTTTTCATTTAAATTGAACGTAACTTGAACCGGTGCAGCGCCATCTTCACCACCGTCGGTAACTTGCACAGCAATGTCAGTTGCGGTTGTTTCAGCGACAGCAGAGGTGTAAGTGATTAAACCCAAAGGGCTAATGGTTAGGCCACTCGGACCAGATACCAGTTCAAAATGAATGTCATTGGCCGTGTCAGTATCGTCTACGTCAGAGACTTGGATTTGGTAGGTAAATGTTGAGCCAGAATCAACACTTTGCGCCGCGATTGCAGACACCACAGGTGCATCATTGACGGGTGTGACGAGTACTTCAAAACTTTGTGAAGCACTTTGTGCATTATCTTCGCCGCCATCTCTAACCGAAACGGTCACTGCACCAGATGTTAATACACCTTCAATAGGTGTCCATGAAATAAGCCCTGTATTGCTAATGGTCATGCCATTTGGGGCATTTGTTAATGTGTATGTCAATTGTATGCCATCATTGGCATCATCTGGGTCGTTAACGGCTAGCTGATATGTGTATTGGGTATCTTCAATAGCGGTCACAATTGCGCTAGAAGATATTAACGGTGCGACATTATTGCTGGCTGCGTCATCGTCATCATCTGACGATCCACAACCTGTTAAAACAAAAGACAGTGCGGTCGCAATGATAGAAAGCCGCCATTTTTGTGTTAATTCCATTTACCTACTCCAATAAAAAGATTAAAACGAACGTTAAAAAACCTCATCGCGTGTCTTTAGCCGATGGATTTTCGTGAAAATAATGAAACCTGGGTCATTTATTTTCAATACTCACAAGTGATGTTTTTTTATTTATAAAGCAATACTTTAGTATGATCGGGTTCGCTTGTGGTTGATGGGGGGTTAAAGCACTGCATAGGTAATGGACATGGTCTAATTATTTAAGACAACCTTTTTTTGCAACTAAAGGGATCATGGCAACCGGAACCGCTAAAATGTTGTGCTATTAAAATAGAGGTTGCAAGGTAAACGTAAATGGTTGACTTGCTTACCCTGCATACCAATGTGAAAAAGATGACTTGATAAAACCTACAACGTCCAGTTACCAATTGGCTAAGGACGTTGCAGTGTTATTGAAAGAGCTTAAAGCATTGTACTTTAGCGTTGCAGCGCCATAACTACTGACTGTAACGGGGCAAGCTGCACATCAATTGTGGCGTTGTTGTCGCTGTGTAATATTAATTGAGTGACTAACGAATCCGAGTTGAGTAAGTCTGTTAATACCGTGTTTTTAGTGATATTCCACTGCATTAGCAAACTGTGTGGCACCACTAAGCTAAACGTTTTACTTTGTTGCCGGCTAAAGTTACTGACAATAATCAATTGCTGCTCTGCATTAAAACGGCTAAAGGCAAATACTTCATCATCGTACCCCTGTGTATTAAGTTGGCGCTGCAAGGTGTCTAATTCGATATAGTCGCCCGTTAATGCTGGGGCTTTGTGACTTAGGTTTAATAAGCGTTGGTAATATGCGCGCAATGCCTTTTCATCTTGGGTGGATTGCCCGCCATCAAATTTGCCGTTATTCATCCAGCGTTGGTGTGCAGGCACGCCGACATAGTCAAAAATACTGGTGCGAGTAGGTTGGCCAAATCCGGCCATTTGCGCGCCTTGCTCGCCCACATCTTGGCCAAAATACAGCAGTGTGGGTGAGCGGCTTAATGTGGTCGACACCACCATTGCGGGCAGGGCATTAAATGCATTGCCGGCAAAATCGGTAGTGTTAATACGTTGCTCGTCGTGGTTTTCTAAAAAGTGCAGCATGTGTTGTTCAATGTCGCTGACTTTTGCTTGCACTTTGGCAATAACCGCTGTGCTGGCTTTTCCTTGAATAATGGCTTTTAAGCTGTCGTATAAATCCACTTTGTCGTATAGGTAATCCATTTTGCCTAAGTGAATATAATCGCGGTACAGGTTAGGGTTATAAACTTCTGCAAGAATAAACGCGTTAGGGTTTGTGTGTTTAATGTGGCTGTTAAGGTAACTCCAAAATTCAACCGGTACCATTTCGGCCATATCGTATCTAAACCCATCAACTCCTTTTGCTAACCAATATTGGGCAATACGTTCAAACTTACGCCATGAGTCAGGAATATCATCTGTGGGCTGGGCTTGCCAAAACGCCAGGTGTTCTGCTGCTGTTTTAGTCGCATACTCTGCTGGCAGAGTAGGGAAGTCGTGGCTGCCGTCTGGCTTTACACCATAATTTATTTTAACGGTTTCGTACCAGTCGTTGGCGTCAGGTTTGGCAAGGCGTGAGCCATTACCGGTCCATTTTGCGGGAGATTCAGTAAATTTGCCGTCGCTCAGAGGATGAACATCGCCGCCTAACGGGGCGTAGCCATTAGGCGCATCGGGTACGACAAAATCTTCGCCGATCACATAATAAAAGTTGTTATGTTTACTGTAAATTTGAGTCGTGTCGTCATTGGCACCAAAGTCTTTTTCGCCTTTGGGAGCTGATACTGAGTGATAGTTACGTGCAATATGATTGGGCACTATGTCAATTATCACTTGCATGCCATTGGCGTGGGTACGTTCGATTAAGGCTTCAAATTCTGCCAGGCGATTTGCCGGATTGGTCGCTAAGTCTGGGTTAACGTTGTAATAATCTTTTACTGCATAAGGTGAGCCTGCACGGCCTTTAACGACATCGGGATCGTCGTCGCTTATGCCAATATGGGTGTAATCGTTAATCACCGCATGATGTGGCACACCGGTATACCACACGTGAGTGGTACCAAGGGATTTGATGTCTTGTAAGGCGGTATCGGTAAAGTCACTGAATTTACCGATACCATTGTCGGCAATGGTGCCCCAGGGTTTGTTGGTGGTATTGGTGTTGCCATATAAGCGAGTAAACACCTGGTACACAACAGGTTTTTCGGCTGTTGATACTTGCTGGGTTTGAGTCATTGGCGCCGCCGCTTGACTCGGTTGTTGAGCCTTTTGAGTGTCTGTATTGGCTTGTTGGCATCCGCTGAGGCTTAAACTCAATCCTAATGCAGTTATACAGGCTAGGGGGCTCTTTTTTATAAAAAATGGTTTAAAAGATAATAACATAATGGCTCTTTTTATTGGTATGGCACTGAGAACAATTGATGCAAGATCATGGCGAGGTTCATTTATGAGCATGAACCTCGCCATGAAAAAATTTACTGCTTTAATGACAAAATCGTCACGCCTTTTTGTTCAAGCTTAAGCGGGGCATCTAATTGATAAGATTGCTGATTGATGATATCAACGCCTTGAGTATTACCATTAAACACGCTGCTAAAACGGGGTAAGTCGAGCTCAACACTCTGGTCATTTTTATTATAAATAATCAATAAGGTTTCATCGCCATGATGACGGCTTTGCACGTAAACGCCCTCTTTTGGTACAAAATGACGCAATTGACCTTGCTGGATAGCCAATGAATTTTTACGGTAATTAAGAAGTGTGCGCACAAATGCTAATGCTTCTTTTTGAGTGACACTTAAGCCTTCTTTAGTGAATGCGTTTACCTTATCTTGCGGCCAACCACCTGGGAAATCACCGCGCACAGCGCCATCGTTTCTGCCTTCACTTGGGCTTTGCATGAGCACTTCTGTGCCATAAAAAATCTGTGGAATACGGTTGCTGGTGAGCACGTAAGCCATTGCGATTTTAAACAAGCCTATATCGTTTTTCATTAAACTAAATAGGCGGTTGGTGTCGTGATTGCCTTCAAATAACACTAATTCAGTTGGTTTGGCATACACCACATCGTCGGCTAAGCGTTCGTACAAATTAATTAAGCCTGTGTCCCAACCTTCTGGCTCGGTTAAGCTGGCAATTAAGGTGTCGTACAGTGGAAAGTCCATCATGCTTGGTGTGTATGAGGTGTAACCATCGTTATTTTGTTTGCCTGCTTGCCAGTAACTTACTGTAATAGGGTTGCTGGTCCATTCTTCGCCAACAATATTAAAGTTAGGATATTCGTCCATAATGGCTTTAGACCAGCGGGTTAAAAAGGCTTTGTCGGCGTAAGAGTAGGTGTCTTCGCGTATGCCACTTAGGCCTGCATACTCTACCCACCAAATACTGTTTTGAATGAGATAGGTTGCCATGTGTAGATCGGTTTGATTCATGTCGGGCATGGTGTCGGTAAACCAGCCATTGTCAAAATCAGCGGTGTCACTGGCTACGGCATATGGGTCTTGTACTGTGGTGCGGCGGTGACTGGTGTACACTATATCTTTAGGGTTTTGCTGCCAGGCTTGCTGGCCGTTAAGCCAGGTGGCGCTTGGAAAATTTGCCATCCAACGATGCCCAGAACCCATGTGGTTAACGATGACATCTTTAATCACCCCAATACCAAAACTGCGCGCCTCTTGCACAAGTGCCAGATACTCTTCGTTAGTGCCAAAACGTGGGTCAATTTGATAAAAGTCAGTGGTAGAGTAACCATGATAAGAATACTTTTCTTGGTTATTTTCAAGCAGTGGGTTAATCCACAACTGAGTCACACCTAAATCGTGTAAGTAGGGTAGAGCTTTGCGGATCCCCATAATGTCGCCACCATGGCGGCCACCATCAAAGCTGCGATCTGCTTTTTCTAGCATGCTTGGGTGATTATCGTTATCTGGATTTCCGTTAACAAAGCGGTCTGGGGTGATTAAGTAAATCACATCTTTATTGCTAAAGCCCTGACGCTCTCTTGAGTTAGGCTCGCGAGCGAGTATGTCGTAATTAATACTGGTACTGTTTTTCTGATCATCAATAAGATTGAAAGTGATAGTTTGCGGCTTGGCATTTTTCAAATCCAGATTTATAAACAAGTGATTATTACTATCAGTTGTTTCAACATTGATAAGCGATATCCCCTCTGCTTTGGCTAATTCAATCTTATGATGTCGAATATTTTCTCCATAAATTAGGATTTGTAATTGACTATTTTGCATGCCTGCCCACCAAAATTTAGGCTCGGCATCTAAGGTTAATGCACATGCGTTAAATACAGGGCAAAACATACTTGAAAAGACAACACCCACTGCGAATGTGATGGTTTTGCGAGTGTTTCTCGAGATGTTTGTATTCTTGTTCATTTTGTATGTATCCCTCAACTATCGTAATGCGGTTAAAAAATTATCATGGCTTTTCAGGGGGGTTAAATAATGCTGATAAATGGCCTGTAAATTAGCTAGAAATTCCTTTCTGTCTTTATCACTAAGCGTGTTTGCTAAGGGGTTAACATCTTGAGGAACCAAACCTTGACCGATAAAGACTTGAAGCCATGCCTCTTGAGAAAATAGCTCTTCTTGTTGCCTAAAAATATTGGCGGTTTGAGCAAATAAATTAATTTTGTGATCTAATGACTTAGGTATGTCCATTGTTTGACAATATTGCCAAAGTGGCTCGTCTCGTTGGTTTAAGTGATAATGTAAAATAATAAAGTCACGGATTTGTTCAAACTCTATCTTTGATTGTTGATTATACTCATCGACAGCTGCAGGAGTAATCTGCCTATTAGGCATTAATTTTGTTAACCGTATAATTGCCGTTTGAACCAAATGTAAGCTGGTGGATTCTAACGGTTCTAAAAAACCTGAAGCTAACCCAATAGCTACACAGTTTTTGTGCCACTGCTTGACTCTTCGACCAGGGGTAAAACGAATTAACTTTGGCTCAGCAAGTGGTTTAGCATCTAAATTATCTAATAAAGTTTGTTTGGCAGTTTCCTTGTCAACATATTCACTCGCAAATACAATTCCATTACCAGTCCGGTGTTGAAGTGGTATACGCCATTGCCAGCCAAACTCATGGGCAATAGAGCGAGTAAATGGTTTTATTGGAGATGTTTTTTCACAAGGTATCGCCCAAGCGCTGTCGCATTTTAACCATTTCTGGTAACTTTCAAATTCAACTCCGAGTGTTTTTTCAATGAGCAAAGCACTAAAGCCTGAGCAGTCAATAAATAGATCGCCATTAATGTGCTGCCCGTTGGCTAACAAAACAGATTGAATGTTGCCTGATTCATTTAACGAAACATCGACTATTTTTCCTTCTACGCGTTTAACCCCTTTTTTTATACTGTATTGATGTAATAATTGTGCATATAAACCCGCATCAAAATGATATGCGTGAGTTAAACCGGCCAATTGATTATTGTGAATACGAGATATAGGCTCAAACTTGCTAGACATTGCGGCTTGATAATTGAATGAGAATTTCCATAAATCTTTCGGCTTGATTGGGTTGTCTGCGAGCCAATAATGATGGAATGAGGTGTAACCAATATTTTTCCCTATATCACCAAAAGCATGCATGTAAATGTCTTCTGCTAGCCCCCAACCTTCAAATTGAATCCCGAGTTTAATACTTGCTTGCGTCTGATTGATAAAGTCCTTTTCGTTGATACCCAACACATTGTTAAATACTTGTAATGGAGGGATCGTAGCTTCACCGACACCAATAGTAGCAATTTCATCTGATTCAATAAGCGTGATTTCAAGTACCGAAGGGTAAAGCCTAGACAACATGGCCGCTGTCATCCAACCTGAAGAACCACCTCCAACAATGACTATTTTATTTATTATATCCATTCCATTCCCTCTGATATAAAAAAGCCCCTGTTTAACAGGGGCTCTTTTTAGCCAAGTTGGTTTAGAACTTGTAGTTAGCACCTAACATGAAGTTACGGCCATAGTTTTGGTAGTCACGAACATGGCGAGCATCATCACCTGTGTAAGTGATAAATGGCTCATCAGTTAAGTTGTTAACTTGGAATACCACTGATAAACCATATAGGGCATCAATACCACTTTCAGTAAAGTCATAACCAAGTTGCGCATCTACCACGGTTTCACCTTGAACGTTTACATTTACGCGGCTTAAGCTGATTGCAGTCACTTCACCTAAGAAATCACTACGGTAGCGAGAGCTGACACGAGCTTCGAAACCTGAGTTTTCATAGTAAATAGTGGCATTAAAGGTTTTATCTGAAAGACCAGCTAAAGCGATTGGGTCGCGGTCAGCCGTTTCTCTTACTTCAGAGTCATTGTAAGAACCGTTTAGGATTGTACCAAAACCTTCTAACGCATCAGCAAAATAACCAAAGTCAACAGAGAGTGAAGCTTCGATACCTGCAATATGACCACCATCACCGTTCACTGGAACTTCAAATGAACCTTGACCTTTACCAGGCTCAACACCTGGAATAACGTCTTCAAAATCTAGGAAGATGGTTTCATTATAAACAGGGTTTTCTAACTTTTTGTAATAAGCTGCGATAGCGAAATAACCTTGATCGCTAAAGTAGTTTTCATAACTTAAGTCAACCTGATTTGCCATCCAAGGACGAAGAGTCGGGTTACCTGAGCTACCAGAGTAGTAGATACCACCAGCACCATTTGGATCATAATTAAAGCTTGCAGAAGCATTCATTTTGTCCATTCGAGCACGGCTCATGGTACGCGCAGCTGATAATACGATACGTTGACTGTCAGTTAAACCAAGTGCGATGTTCATGCTTGGTAACCATTCTAGGTAATCATCTTCACCATAGCTATCAACGACTTCTAGAGTTCCATTGACATTTTCAACAGCTTTACCATTAGATGATTGGTTTGTTTGAACCGCCTGAACACCAAAGTTACCGGTTAATGGCATATCGCCAATTTCAGTTTCAAAATCCGCTTTTACATATAAAGTAGAAACCTTCTCTTCAACTTGCCAGGTGTTAGTTGAACGTTCAGGTTGAACGGTAGAAGCATCTAATGAGTTATATATGCCAGCGTTATATAATGCTAAAGCATTGTAAGAAAGCATGTCACCCATGCCGAAGAAAGCAAGCGATGTAGGGTTTTGTAAGTATTCATCTGGCACGGTTAACATATAGTTATCGCCACTGCCGATTTCATAACCTTTAAGGGTTAAATATTCACCATTGTCTACTTTATTCTTTTCGCGGTTAGTGTAGTTAACACCAAACTCGACGCTACGCATAAAGCCTTCATCGAAATTGTAAGTGGTGCTTAAACGTAAAGTAGCTAATTCATCTTCAATTTCAGGCTTGTTAATAAAACCATCTTGCATGTTGCCATCAATTGACGGACCCCAGCTGAATGCGCCGCCTAGTTTGATTAACTCAGGATCTGCGTAATCTAATGAAGGGTCGAATAAATAACGGCCATCGCCAGTGTATTTAAATCCTAGGTTAGGTTCTACTGCACCAACACCATTACCACGGCCAGTACCAGCATAAGTCTCGATACCAATGTCAGTACGCTTAACCTTTGACATAGCTAAATCAGCTTCGATTTCCCAGTTATCATCGATGATATAGTTGTTGTTCCAACCTACTGAGATAGAGTCTGCATCACGAGTATTAATATCATTGCGCACTAATACCATTGCATCTTGGAAAGAACCTTCAGTCACTAAACCGTTTTCAACTGTCGTTGAGGTGCTACCGCTGTTAGCCCAGCCGCCACCCCATTGACCAGGGATTTCGATACCACGTAAAATTTGTTCATCATAGAACTTGGTGTAGAACACATCGACTACAGAGCGGAATTGTTCATTCGGTTGAAATTCTATAACCGCCATTACACCATCACGCTCAAGTTCAGATGAACGTACATAGGGCTTAGCACCGCCTAAAATAGCATCGCCGTTAGCATCTTCTGGGTAACCCCATGCTTGCCAGCGCTCTTCTTGGTTAGGTGACTGCATGCGAGAGTAACCTAATGCGATACCAATAGTGTCATCTGCAAACTGATCGATATAAGAAATGCTGCCTCGGTAGCCTTTATCGGTACTGCCAGCGTTTAAGGCACCAAGTGAGTTGGTTTCTCCACGTAAGTTAACAACAAAGGTTTGCTCGCCGTGTTTTAGTGGGCTGATGGTTTGCATATCAACCGTACCAGCAATAGCTTGTGTCATTAAAGCCGCATCAGGTGTTTTGTAAACCACCACTGAGTTAAGCAATTCAGATGGGTATTGGTCAAACTCAACGCCACGGTTGTCGTTAATTGACGCTTGCTCGCGACCGTTTAACGTTGCTAACGAGAAATCTGGGCCTAAACCACGGATAGATACAACGTTTGCACGACCATCTAGACGTTGCGCGGCAATACCTGGAAGGCGTGCAAGTGATTCAGCGATTGATACATCGGGTAACTTACCAATGTCTTCAGCAGAAATCGCTTCTACTACTGACGAAGAAGTCATTTTAACTGCTTGAGCTTCTTGTAAACTGCGACGGATACCCGTCACTTGGATTACTTCAATATTTTCTTCTGCAGTTTCTGTTGTGTTTACATCATCTGCAGCGTAAGCACTAATGCTTGCACCTGCTGCGACTAATGCTAGCGTGAGTAAGCTCGGTTTAAATAGCAACATTCATCTTTCCCCTTTAGTGAACGCTTAACAACTTGATTTAGGTCGAGTGTTAGTGTCCTTTTGAATTTTGGTTACAGTCTTTATTGTGTTTATGCTCCAGCATGCTTAATTACTGTTTTAAGTGACTGCATAAGTGCTGAAGTTATGACCAAATTGTTGCACAACAGTGACGATACTACTCCCAGTACACTTTTGCCGACAATATTATGCATACGTATTCAAAGGTTGCGAAGATGAAACTGTGACGGATTATTACATTTATTAAACATCTTTTTAAATGTTGAATTGTTGATTAACGTTATGATTTTATGAGCTTAATATGTTCTTCTCCTATGTTTGGCGTAAATGTTTTTCTTTGCATACGTATGCAGGTGTATTGAACCTGATTTCCTTATTCACGTATCCTCACAGACAATAAATAACAACAGCGTTCTATTACGCGAACGCAACATTAAGTTAACTCTCGGGTCGAAATTGGGTTAACTAATTCAAGGGGAAGCAATGAGTCAGGTAACCTGGTGGCGTGGTGGGGTAATATATCAAGTCTATCCTCGCAGTTTAATGGATTCTAATGGCGACGGTGTGGGTGACTTGCAAGGCATTATCGCCAAGCTTGACTATATTGCGAGCTTAAATGTGGATGCCATTTGGATATCGCCGTTTTTTAAATCGCCAATGAAAGATTTTGGTTACGACATTAGTGACTATCTCGAAATTGATCCTTTGTTTGGCACCATGGCTGATTTTGAGCAGCTAATCGAGCAGGCACACCTTCGTAATATCAAAGTGGTGATTGACCAGGTATTAAGTCATACCTCAGATCAACATGCATGGTTTGAGCAAAGCCGCCAAAGTCGTGATAACGATAAAGCCGACTGGTATGTGTGGGCCGATCCTAAAGACGATGGCAGCGCCCCAAACAATTGGCTCGCTATCTTTGGTGGTTGCGCATGGGAATGGGAACCTCGCCGTCAGCAATACTATTTACATAACTTTCTTAAAAGTCAGCCTGACTTAAACTTTCATTGCCCACAAGTGCGTCAAGCTGTGTTAAATAATGTCGAGTTTTGGCTTAAAAAAGGCGTTGATGGTTTTCGTCTGGATGCCATTACTTTTTGTTATCACGATGAACAGCTACGGGATAACCCAGCTAAACCGAAAGATCAACGACAAGGTCGTGGTTTTAGCGAAGACAATCCATATGCGTATCAATATCACTATTACAATAATACTCGTCCACAAACCGTGGGCTTTATTGAAGAGTTACGTGCATTGATTAACCGCTACCCAGGTGCGGTAACATTAGGTGAAGTGTCGTCTGAAGACTCGCTTGCCACCATGGCAGAATATACCCAAGGTGATGATCGCTTACACATGGCCTATAGCTTTGAGTTATTAACTGATGATTTTAGCGCCGCCTATATTCGCCAAACGGTAGAAGAGTTAGAAGCCAGCATTGGTGATGGTTGGCCATGTTGGGCTATTGGAAATCATGATGTTCAACGTGTTGCTACTCGCTGGGGTAAAGAGCAAGCTAACCCGACCATGATTAAAATGCTCAACGCGATGTTGTTTTCATTACGCGGCAGCGTGTGTAGTTATCAAGGTGAAGAGTTAGGGTTAACTGAAGCTGTAATAGATTTTGAGCAACTACAAGATCCATTTGGAATCGCTTTTTGGCCAATGTTTAAAGGCCGCGATGGTTGCAGAACGCCAATGCCTTGGATTCAGTCAGCAGACAATGCGGGTTTTAGCCATACTCAGCCTTGGTTGCCCATTGCCCCTGAACATATCAACAGCGCAGTAGATGTTCAAGAGGCAGATAGCCACTCAATTTTAAACAGTTACCGTCATTTTTTAGCCTGGCGTAAACAGCAAGATGTGTTAATTGAAGGGGACATCAATTTTATCGATGCGGGCCAAAATGTATTAGCATTTATTAGAACATTAGGCGCACAACGTATGTTGGTTCTGTTTAACTTTACAGCACAACAATGCCGTTTCGATTTAGGTCAATTAAACGTAACTGACATTGTGCAAGGGCATGGGCTCGAGTCTGGCCATGTTGAATCACAAGGCGGTTCTACCTCGGTAATTTTACCTGGGTATGCCAGTTTTTATGGCAAAGTTGGCTAATATTAACAAGCTGAAACATTGAGTGTTTCAGCTTTTTTTATCCCGTGATCTATAACATGACTAGACTGAGAGTAAATTTGGTTATATTGGCCAGTGTCAATGTGCTTATGATAACTGCCAGTATGAAAAATATATAACAATAACTAACGAGAAGAGACCTAATATGGCTTCAACAATGCAAAGTACACAACACACGGCAACAGACGGAGGTAACGGTAATTATCGTTTTGCTCTGGTGTCTTTAACGTCATTGTTTTTTATGTGGGGGTTTATCACCTGCTTAAACGACATTTTAATACCACATTTAAAGGCCGTGTTTTCGCTAAATTACACTGAAGCCATGTTGATCCAATTTTGCTTTTTTGGCGCTTACTTTTTGGTGTCACTACCTGCAGGTAAATTGGTTAAAAAGATGGGGTATCAAAAAGGCATAGTATGTGGGTTGTTAATTGCCTGTTTAGGCTGTTTATTGTTTTACCCCGCAGCAGCCTTTGCAACCTATGGCTTATTTTTGGGCGCATTATTTGTTTTGGCATCTGGTATCACTATTTTACAAGTTGCTGCCAATCCCTATGTAAATGCGTTAGGCAGCGTTGAAACAGCATCGAGCCGCTTAAATTTAACTCAGGCTTTTAATGCATTAGGCACCACGGTTGCACCATATTTTGGTGCTGTGTTGATTTTATCTGTAGCCACTGGCGCAGTTGAAGGCCTAAGCCATGCTCAAGCCGAGGCTGAAGTGGTTAAATTGCCATACCTAATTTTGGCCGGTATGTTAGGGCTTTTAGCATTAATTTTTGCCAAACTAAACTTACCCACCATTGCTGAACATAATGAATCGTCAGACAGCGATGGTGTTGTTACCCATAACGGTAAAACCAGTGCGTGGCAAAGTATTCACTTGGTATTAGGTGCAGTGGGTATCTTTGTGTATGTAGGCGCAGAAGTGTCTATCGGCAGCTTTTTAGTTAACTTTTTAGGTGAAGAGCATATTGCTGGATTACAAGAGTCAGATGCCGCTAAATACATTACTTATTATTGGGGCGGGGCGATGGTCGGTCGCTTTATTGGTTCTGCTGTCATGCAAAAAATTCCTGCTGGCACCATGTTAGCGTTCAATGCTTTAATGGCTGCGGTATTAGTTTTGATTGCAATGAACAGCAGTGGCGCTATTGCTATGTGGTCTATTTTGGCCGTTGGCTTGTTTAACTCAATTATGTTCCCCACTATTTTTAGCTTAGCACTGAGAGATTTAGGCCCTCACACCTCACAGGGTAGCGGTATTTTATGTCTAGCAATTGTGGGCGGCGCGATTGTGCCATTGTTACAAGGTGTTATGGCAGATAGCATGGGCTTACAACTTGCCTTTATATTACCCGTAGTGTGTTATGGCTTTATTTTGTTCTATGGCGCTAAAGGGTCAAAAATGTAAATTGTGATACCCGTTTACAGGCACACACACTAAGCGACCTTCGGGTCGCTTTTTCTTGCTATCAGCGCCCTTAATCCCTATGATCGGCACGTTTTTACACTGATTGTTATTTTATGAGAGAGCCCATGTTAACTTATCCGCTGTCTGGCAGTTCATCTGAATTAGTATTAAACGTACTGACGATGGTGTTAACTCGAGGAAAACCATTAGACCGAGCTTATTCAGAGCACTTTTCCGGTTTATCACTTAACCCATCAGAACAAGCGCGGATCACCCAAGTTACTGGCGATATCTTACGTCGACTTAATTTGTATTGTTTTTTAGTTGATATCACCCCAGATGAGTTTGACCGTCAAGGATCAAAGCTGCTTAATGGCTGGCATGTATTTCATGGCCTTGATTTGCCCAAAATGCAGTACTCCCTAAAAATTGAACAAGCATCATTTGATGCCAACCTTGAAAAAGCAAAAGCCGATCCTGTGTTATGGGATGGCTGCCCAGAATGGCTTAACGAGTTAGGCCAAACCCAGTTAGGCGAAAAATGGCCGGCAGAGCGCGCCGCATTAGCTGAGCAACCTAAGCGTTACCTTCGAGTTAATGAGCTAAAGTGCGATCGCGATAAGCTGATTGCACGATTACAAAAAGAAGGGGTAACCGCCGTTGCATTGCCTGATGTAAGCACTGCGGTTGAAGTGACCTCAGATTCTGCATTATTTCGTACCGATGCGTTTAAAGATGGTTGGTTTGAACAACAAGATGCAGGCTCGCAATTAGTGGCTGACGCAGTTGGTGCAAAACCTGGCATGCGCGTGGTCGATGCCTGTGCTGGCGCGGGTGGTAAAACGCTACATATTGCAGCACAAATGCAAGGTAAAGGGCGTTTGTTGGCCATGGATGTTGAGCAATGGAAACTCGACAACCTAAAAGCGCGTGCAAAACGTGCGGGTGCGCATAACGTTGAAACCCGTATTATTGCCAGTTCAAAAACCATTAAACGATTAAAGCTCACGGCAGATAGAGTATTGCTCGATGTGCCTTGTTCAGGCTTAGGTGTGTTAAAGCGTAATCCAGACTCAAAATGGCGAGATACTCCAGATCGCTTACCTGTGTTGATTGAATTGCAAAAACATATTTTGCAAAGCTACAGCCGTATGGTCAAAGTGGGCGGGATGTTGATTTACGCGACCTGTTCAATTATGCCAGAAGAAAACCGCCATCAAGTGGATGCTTTTTTAGCTGAAAACCCGCAGTTCAAACTACTGGAAGATGAGAATATTTTAGTTGCTGAACGTGGATTCGACGGTTTTTATCTTGCCAAAATGGAGCGGATTGCTGAATAGTCCTTTGCGGTGTTAAATATCCAATTAAGATTTGACCCCGATAACCTATGTTTAAATATTTACTCATGTTAAACAGTGCCTATTAAGGCGCTGTTTTTTTATTTGTACAATATTATTTAGATTTTATAGAGCGTTAGCAAATTAAATACAAATTTAGCATTGATAAACGCGCAACAAATGCATAATCTTGTTAACATAGTTTGTTGTTGTGTGAACCAGTTCACATCATTACGGAGCATCATGGATATAGGACCGAATATCGACAATCCATCGCAAAAATCCCCGCAAGATATCTATCACGATTCTCGGCTGGAGCGTTACAGCACTATTTTGAACATGGTGCTGCAAGGTCTGCCGTTAGGCGAAATGCTCAATGCGTTAGTGTTGCTAATCGAAGCACAAAAAATTGGTACTCGAGCCTCGGTTTTATTACTCAGTGATGATGGTAAACGCCTTATTGCAGGTGCCGCGCCTAATTTGCCAGATGCCTATAACAAGGTAATAAATGGAGTTGAAATTGGTCCAGAAGTTGGCTCCTGTGGTGCGGCGGCTTTTTTGTGCCAACGCGTTATTGTTGAAGATATCGACAGTCACCCTAACTGGCAAGCATATAAAGAAATCCCTATTAAGTCTGGGTTGAAGGCATGTTGGTCAGAGCCGATTAAAGACAGTGATGGTAAGGTGTTAGGCACTTTCGCCATGTATTACGACACGATAAAATCCCCTACAGAGCAAGATTTAATCTTAATCCAAGAAGCCGCTAGGCTAGCAAGTTTAGCGATAGAACGTAGTCGGGGAATGCACGTTCAGCGATTAAGCAGTAAAATTTTCAATAGTTTACCTATAGCGTTGGTGATAACCAGTGAAGATAATTCGGTCATACTGGCCAACCCTATATTTAGGGCGTTAACGTCGACTTATTATGCCAATCTTAAGTTATTTGATGTTCAGCGCTTTTTAAGCCACTCACCTAAAGAGGTGGTTGACGATTTATTTGAGCATTTATCTCGAGGTCATGCCTGGCAAGGTGAATTACGAGGCTTAAGAACCGACAATGATATTATTGATATATCGTTAACGGTTGCTGTTATCCGTGATTCTTTCACCCAACAAAATTGTTTTGCATGGTTAATCAATGATATATCTTCTAGAAAAACCGCAGAGAACACCATACATTTTCAAACAAACTATGATCAACTCACGGGCTTAGCTAACCGTAAATATTTGTTTCATAGTCTTCAAAGCCTAGTCGATGCAAAAGACATTCATCATGAAGTCGAGCAGGCGTTTAATTTGATTTTGTTAGATATAGACCACTTTAAACAAATTAACGATACTTTAGGTCATGATAAGGGTGATTTAGTGTTAAAGCTGGTTGCTAAACGTTTATCCAGTACAATCCCTGAAAATGTGTTGCTGTCTCGTATTGCCGCCGATGAGTTTGCCTTAGTCGTACCTGGCCAGATGACAACAGAGTCATTAGTCGACATGGTTAACGATGTTATTGCTGTGCTCGATAATCCTTTTTCGGTGGGAGGTCAGCACCTTAAATTAACACTCAGTGCCGGTATTGCGCGTTATCCTGACGATGCGGATAAAGTGGAGCAGATGCTCAATTGTGCTACCCAAGCAATGTATAATGCTAAATCGCGTGGTCGTAATGGTTTTCAATTTTTCAACCAACAAATACAAAAGAATGCCGAACGTAATGCAGAGCTGTATTTGCATGTAAAGTCAGCCATTAGTCGAAATGAATTTGCCTTGTATTATCAACCGATTGTCAATCCTAACAGCGGTAAAATTGTTAAAGCTGAAGTGTTATTACGTTGGCAATATAAAGGCCAATTTATTTCTCCAGATGAGTTTATTCCTATTGCAGAAGAGTCTGGCTTTATTGTGCAAATAGGTGAATGGGTAAGAACTGAAGCCTTAAATATGTTAACGCGATTGCAAAATAAACAACTTGCAGTCCCCTTATCAATCAATGTGTCGACCATTGAATTTTGGACCGATGATTTGCAACAGCGGTTTTTAGCGTATTTCGATAATAAGCAAACAGAGTTTGAATCAAATCAATTGCCTTATCATCTACTGACCCTAGAAATCACAGAATCATTAATGATGAAACAACAAGATAGTATTAGCCAGTTGCTTATTGAACTTCGCCGACGTGGCGTACAGATTTCAGTAGACGATTTTGGTACTGGGTATTCGTCACTGTCTTATTTAGCTAATTTTCCTGTGGATCAAGTTAAAATAGACAAATCGTTTATCCAAAAGATTTCGATGGGTGCCAGGCATGAAGCACTCATTGAAGCGATTGTCAGTATGAGTAGAGCTTTGGATTTATCGATTGTAGCTGAAGGAGTTGAAACTCAATATGAATTGGACTTTATAAAACAGCAAGATATTGAAGCTGTGCAGGGCTACTTCTTCTATAAGCCTATGGCAGCAGATGTCTTTGTTGATCTCTTAGCCAAGCAAGCAAAACTAAATTAACCCTATTATGTTGATACAGAAAAATGCCGCATCTAATGCGGCATTTTTATTAAACAAACTTACTATTTCAACAGCGATTAGTTAAGCATGCTTTTTGGATCAGTAAATTCAAGGCTCAATGCTTCAGCGACTTCTTTGCATACCAATTTGCCATGGATAACGTTTAAGCCATTTAATAAATGCTTGTCATTTAATAAAGCTTGTTTGTAACCCTGATTAGCTAACTTAATGATGTAAGGTAATGTTGCATTGTTTAGTGCAAACGTAGAAGTACGAGCAACAGCACCAGGCATGTTAGCAACACAGTAATGTACTACGTCATCAACAATATATGTTGGGTCTTGGTGAGTGGTAGCGTGTGACGTTTCAACACAGCCGCCTTGGTCGATTGCCACATCCACAATGGCACTGCCAGGCTTCATACGCTTAACCATGTCTTTAGTAATGAGTTTAGGCGCCGCTGCACCCGGTACTAACACACCACCAATCACTAAATCCGCTTCTAGCACGTGGCGCTCAATGGCATCAGCCGTAGAGTAAATAGCCTTAACCGCTGAGCCAAATTGCACATTTAAACGACGTAATGCATCAATGCTACGGTCTAACACAACCACATCAGCACCCATACCGACAGCCATTTGCGCTGCATTTGTACCTACCATACCGCCGCCAATAATAACAACTTTAGCCGGTTCAACTCCTGGTACGCCGCCTAATAACATACCGCGTCCGCCAAGTGATTTCTCAAGTGCACGCGCACCGGCTTGAATAGACATACGGCCCGCAACTTCAGACATAGGTGCAAGTAGTGGTAAACCACCACGGTCATCAGTGACTGTTTCGTAAGCGATACACACAGCACCACTGGCGATTAAGTCATTGGTTTGCGCTAAATCTGGCGCAAGGTGTAAATAGGTGAATAAAATTTGATCTTTACGCAACATAGCGCGTTCAACAGCTAACGGCTCTTTTACTTTTACAATCATTTCAGCTTTAGCAAAAACCTCTGCAGCAGTTGCTAAAATTGAAGCACCAGCATCAATATAATCTTGATCAGTAAACCCGATACCGACACCTGCATCAGACTGCACAAAAACCTCATGACCTTTGATGGTCAATTCGCGCACGCTGGAAGGAACCATGCCAACACGGTATTCGTGGTTTTTGATTTCTGTTGGTACACCAATAATCATTTTTGAGCCTCAATTTGCATAAAACCCACTTTTAGTGGGTATAGTTGTTATTAATTGTGACCTGAACGTGCTTATTTCAGGGAACTCTAGTATAGTGCTGGTTAAGCAGATTATGCTGCTGAAGATTTCCTTTAAAAAGGTTTAAATATTGTTTTAGGGACAAAACAAGGTTAAATATATGGCAAGTAATAAAAACGTTTCAATTAAAGATTTAGACCGTATTGATCGCAACATCCTCCACGAACTACAAATTGACGGGCGCATCTCTAATGTAGAACTGTCTAAAAGAGTTGGTTTGAGCCCGACACCTTGTCTGGAAAGAGTTAAACGCTTAGAAAAACAAGGGTTTATAAATGGCTATACTGCACTCGTTAACCCTCATTATTTAGGTGCATCATTACTTGTCTTTGTAGAAATCACCTTAAATCGCGACACACCCGACATATTTGATCGCTTTAATCGAGCGGTACAACTGCTTGATGATATTCAAGAATGTCATTTGGTCTCTGGTGATTTCGACTACTTATTGAAGACTAGAGTGTCAGATATGTCTGCATATCGCCGTTTATTAGGTGAAACCCTACTGAAATTACCTTCAGTGTCAGATACTCGTACTTATGTGGTGATGGAAGAGGTAAAACAAACCAATAAAGTGGCGTTGTACAATCTAGGATAACCTTATCTTCCTCTGTAAGTGGTAAAACCTGTTAGCGTGAGTAAAACACAAAGATCAGAGTACGGTTAACGCAATCTTGATGGACTATAAAATTGCGATTATTGCTTCATTTTATAGATTCATCAGGAGTTGTTTTTGTCGATAAAACACCCATTATTTTACAGACGTACATGACTTTTGATTGGCTGGATTAATTCCCGATAACAATCCATTGAGCTTCATTAAATCAAGGTGCATAATCACTGCAAATACAGTGATATTCTGTTATCTTAACCCTTATTTTTCACTCTTTTATGGATGTTTTCGTTTGACTCAGGAAAATAGTCTAAAAACACTCAGCGGCCTACAACGCTTGCTCGAAGGTGGTTTAATTATTTGTTGCATGGTTGCAACCTACATTCTATTGGCGCTATCGAGTTTTAACCCGAACGATCCGGGGTGGAGTCAATCGCATTATCAAGGCGAAATACATAATTGGACAGGTGCGGTTGGCGCCTGGACAGCAGATGTGCTGTTTTACTTTTTTGGCTTTATTGCATTTTTAATCCCGGTGATTATTGCCACAACGGGTTGGTTTATCTTCAATCGGGCTCACCGAATTTTTGAGATCGATTATTTTTCAGTGGGCCTTCGTATCATAGGCTTTATGTTAATGCTGCTGGCACTAGCCGCTTTAGTGAGCATGAATGCCGAAAACATGTTTGTGTTTTCGGCCGGAGGTGTAGCCGGAGATGTAATAGGGCAGGCGATGCTGCCATACTTTAATACATTAGGCACAACGCTGCTGTTAATGTGTTTTATTTGTGCCGGTTTTACCTTAGCCACAGGCATCAGCTGGCTTACCATTATTGAGCTCACAGGCTTTGCTGCAATTTGGTGTGTTAAGCGTATTTGGACATTGCCGAGCTTATTTAAACGTGAACGCGAAACAGAAGACACCAAAGGCTTTATGTCATTGGTTGATAAATTTAAACAACGCCGCGATGAATTAGACGAGCAATCGCCATTTGAGCAAAATGACATCCCACAACCGTTAAAAGACAATGCAACAAGCAAGCTAGACACTGATGACATCGAGCCAGTGATTGAGAAAAAACGCAGTTTCTTCAGTCGTAAACCTAAAGTGGCAGAGGCAATAGAACCAACTGCCATAGACGATGATGAAATCGATTATGATGATCGCCTCGAGCCGTCAATTACCCTTGAAGATGACGAACCAACATTTGCCCCATGGGTAGCCACTAAAAACGATGATGAAATTGGCTTTAGCGCTAATGACGATATTAGCGACGATGTTGATATAACAGATACTTTTGATGATGCATTTGAAAAGCCTCACTCAAACGGTGCTTTGGTAGCGCAAAAACAACCTAAAAAAGAAGCCAAAATTGTAGACGGACTAGTGGTGATAGATGGCCAGGCTCCACAAGAAAAACGCAAAATGGATCCTTTGCCGAGTATTACTTTGCTTGATGTACCCGATCGTAAGAAAACCCCGATAAGCGAAGAAGAGCTCGACCAAGTTGCAAGGCTGGTTGAAACCAAGTTGGCCGACTTTAATATTATTGCCAATGTGGTTGGCGTATTCCCAGGGCCTGTCATTACCCGTTTTGAGCTTGAACTGGCCCCTGGAGTTAAAGCATCAAAAATCACCAATCTTGCAAAAGATTTAGCCCGTTCATTGCTTGCCGAAAACGTGCGAGTCGTAGAGGTGATTCCAGGTAAAGCCTATGTGGGTATTGAATTACCTAACAAATTCCGTGAAACAGTCTACATGCGTGATGTGCTTGACAGCGCTGCTTTTAATGACAGTAAATCGACTCTGTCTATGGTGCTAGGTCAAGACATTGCTGGTGAACCTGTTGTGGTTGATTTGGGCAAAATGCCGCATTTATTAGTTGCAGGTACCACGGGTTCTGGTAAGTCTGTCGGGGTCAACGCAATGATCACCAGCTTACTGTATAAATCGGGCCCTGATGATGTACGCTTTATCATGATTGACCCTAAAATGTTGGAACTGTCTGTATATGAAGGCATTCCGCATTTATTGTGTGAAGTGGTCACCGACATGAAAGAAGCCGCCAATGCACTTCGTTGGTGTGTGGGCGAAATGGAACGTCGCTACAAATTAATGTCGGCATTAGGTGTACGTAACTTAAAAGGTTACAACTACAAAATTAAAGACGCGGCAGCTAAAGGTGAGTACATTCCCGATCCATTATGGAAATCATCTGAGAGCATGTTAGATGAAGCGCCTGCATTAGAAAAATTGCCATCCATTGTGGTGGTGGTTGATGAGTTTGCCGACATGATCATGATTGTGGGTAAAAAGGTTGAGGAGCTCATTGCCCGTATTGCTCAAAAAGCCCGTGCCGCAGGTATTCATTTAATATTAGCAACGCAGCGCCCATCGGTTGATGTGATCACAGGTTTGATTAAAGCCAACATTCCAACACGCATTGCGTTTCAGGTGTCGTCACGTATCGACTCGCGCACCATTTTAGATCAACAAGGCGCCGAAACCTTGTTAGGCATGGGTGATATGTTGTATTTGCCGCCCGGCACCAGCGTACCCAACCGGGTGCATGGCGCATTTATTGACGACCACGAGGTGCATAAAGTGGTCGCCGACTGGTGTGAACGTGGCCAACCTCAATACATAGATGAAATTTTAAATGGGGTGTCAGAAGGTGAGCAAGTATTGCTGCCGGGTGAAACCTCAGACACCGAAGAAGAATATGACGCGCTTTATGATGATGCCGTGGCGTTTGTAACCGAAACTCGCCGAGGCTCTATTTCAAGTGTACAACGTAAATTTAAAATTGGTTACAACCGCGCCGCCCGCATTATAGAGATGATGGAAGGCCAGGGCATTGTTAGCTCTCAAGGTCACAACGGTAACCGAGAAGTGTTGGCTCCGCCACCACCAAGAAACTAATAGGAATAATGATGAACAAACGTATTACAGTGTTAGGCCTATTATTAGCCACAAGCCTGCTATCGCTTGCTGCAAGGGCCGATGATGCCTCAGAGTTACGTGCTAAATTAGCTAAAGTTGACAATTTGCATGCTACATTTTCTCAGCAAGTGACCGACATCAATAACAAGCCTATCCAAAGTGGAAATGGTGTGTTTGCATTGGCCTATCCCAATCAGTTTTATTGGCACTTAACAGAGCCTGATGAGTCATTGATTGTTGCCGATGGTGCAAATTTATGGGTATATAATCCCTTTGCCGAAGAAGTCACCGTAATGGATGTATCGCAAGCCGTTGATGCATCACCTATGGCATTATTGGTTCATCGCGACGATGAAACATGGAATAAATACACAGTTATAAAACGTCAAAATGATGCACAATCTAATTGTTTTGATATTCAGCCAAAAAAACTCAATAGCAGTGTAGTGGCCGTGAGTGTGTGCTTTAAAGCCGCACTGTTAACCCAGTTTAACCTGACCGATGAGCAAGGCAATTTAAGCCAATTTCAATTGTCAGCTCAACGTGCTGTCACTCCTGCAGAAAAGTCGTTGTTTAAATTTGCAGTGCCAGACAATGTCGACATTGATGATCAACGTTTAAAGCAAGTTAAGTAAGTCGGTCAATGGCTAATTTAGGGTTTGATTTTGCACCTGATTTTAGGCCCTTGGCTGCACGAATGCGACCAAGGGACATCAGTGAATATATAGGCCAAGCGCATTTGCTTGGTGAAGGCCAGCCGCTGCGAAAAGCGCTAGAGGCAAATCGGGCACACTCAATGTTATTGTGGGGGCCTCCAGGTACAGGTAAAACCACCTTAGCAGAGCTGATAGCACATTACGCTAATGCTCATGTTGAGCGTATCTCAGCGGTTACCTCAGGTGTAAAAGACATTCGCGCCGCCATTGAACAAGCTAAAGCCATTGCTCAAAGTCGTGGCCAGCGCACCTTACTCTTTGTCGATGAAGTACACCGCTTTAATAAAAGCCAACAAGATGCCTTTTTACCGTTTATTGAAGACGGTACGGTCATTTTTATTGGTGCCACAACCGAAAATCCCTCATTTGAAATCAACAATGCATTATTATCGCGAGCACGGGTTTATCTGATAAACCGCTTAACCAGCGACGAAATCCAATTAATTGTTGCCCAGGCACTTAATGATATTGAACGCGGCTATGGTAAACGCCAGTTAACCTTGCCTGAGCAAGTTGCCAAGCAATTGGCAGACATTAGTGAAGGCGATGCTCGTAAAGCCCTTAATTTGCTGGAACTCATGAGTGATTTGGTGAGCGACGGCGGCGAGTTTACCTCTGATATGCTCACTCAAGTGGCTGGCCATCAAGCGGCGGGTTACGACAAAAATGGTGATCAATTTTACGATTTAATCTCTGCTGTGCATAAATCTGTTAGAGGCTCAGCGCCCGATGCGGCCTTATATTGGTTTTGCCGCATATTAGAAGGTGGCGGTGATGCACTGTATGTCGCAAGACGCCTACTGGCAATTGCATCTGAAGACATAGGCAATGCCGACCCAGTGGCCATGACTGTTGCACTTAATGCGTGGGATTGTTATCACAGAGTGGGACCTGCAGAAGGTGAGCGCGCCATTGCTCAAGCCATTCTTTACCTGGCAAGCGCGCCTAAAAGTAATGCAGTTTACATCGCTTTTAACGCTGCCCGTGAGTTAGCGAAACAAACTGGTCACGAACCGGTACCTAATCACCTTCGTAATGCCCCAACTCAGTTAATGAAAGAAATTGGCTTTGGTAAAGAATACCGTTATGCCCATAACGAACCAGGCGCTTTTGCCGCGGGCGAAAACTACTTTCCACAGTCTTTGCAAGATAGCCAATTTTATCAACCCACTAATCGTGGATTTGAGAAACGCATTCAAGATAAACTCGCCCAACTTAATGAGCTTGATCGGCAAAGTGAGGTTAAGCGTTATGACTAATGTGTTGCTTGTGGCGTTAGGCGGCTCAATTGGTGCAGTTTTACGCTATCTTCTGTCAATATTTATGATCCAGCTATTTGGAAGCAGTTTTCCTTTTGGTACACTGTTAGTCAATTTATTGGGATCGTTTTTAATGGGTGTGGTATATGCGCTCGGGCAACTGAGTCATGTAAGCCCAGAAATTAAAGCCCTAATTGGCGTTGGTCTGTTAGGTGCGTTAACTACGTTTTCGACTTTCTCAAATGAAACCTTATTGCTGCTCCAGGAAGGCCACTGGCATAAGGCTGTTTTAAATGTGTTGTTGAATGTCACCTTGTGTCTTTTTATGGTGTACATTGGTCAACAACTTGTATTTTCTCGCGTTTAACTAAAAAGAACTGACAACATGCTAGATCCAAAATTTTTGCGTAATGAACTGGAAGTCACTGCCGAGCGTTTAGCCACTCGTGGTTTTATTCTTGATGTTGATAATTTGACCAAGCTTGAAGAAAAGCGTAAATCGCTTCAAGTAGAAACCGAAGACTTACAAGCGTCGCGTAACGCAATTTCTAAGTCGATTGGCCAAGCTAAAGCACGCGGCGAAGACACCAGCTCCATTATGGCGCAAGTAGGGGATTTGGGTGCTCAGTTAGACGCGAAAAAAGCCGAGCTTGCTGAGCTTTTACAACAAATCAACTTAATCGCCATGAGCGTACCTAACTTGCCAGACGAGTCTGTGCCAGTAGGTAAAGATGAAACCGAAAACGTTGAAGTACGACGTTGGGGCACCCCTAAGGTATTTGATTTTGAAGTAAAAGATCATTTAGACCTTGGCGAAGCGCTTGGTGGATTAGATTTTAAAAGTGCAGTTAAAATTACAGGCTCTCGTTTTATTATTATGCGCGGCCAAATTGCCCGTTTAAACCGTGCTCTAGGTCAGTTTATGCTAGACCTTCACACTAACGAACACGGTTACACAGAAGCTTACGTGCCGTTATTAGTGAACGAAGACAGCTTACTTGGCACGGGCCAGTTACCTAAGTTTGGTGAAGACTTATTTCACACTAAACCGGCTACTGAAGAAGGCCAAGGGTTATCGCTTATTCCTACCGCTGAAGTGCCATTAACTAACTATGTGCGCGACATGATTGTGGATGAAAGCGAATTGCCAATGAAAATGACAGCATTAACCTCATGTTTCAGAAGCGAAGCAGGTTCATACGGTCGTGATACCCGTGGCTTAATTCGCCAGCATCAGTTTGATAAAGTGGAGCTAGTGCAAATTGCTCACCCAGATCAATCCATGGCAGCACTAGACGAAATTACCGCTCACGCTGAAAAAGTATTGCAGTTATTGGGTTTACCGCACCGCACAATGGTGTTGTGCACCGGTGACATGGGTTTTGGTTCGAGCAAAACGTTTGATATTGAAGTGTGGTTACCTGCACAAAATACGTATCGTGAAATTTCATCGTGTTCAAACATGAAAGATTTCCAGGCGCGTAGAATGCAAGCCAGATACCGCAGCAAGGTAGACAATAAACCAGCATTATTACACACACTAAACGGCTCTGGCCTAGCAGTTGGCCGCACATTAGTGGCCGTGCTAGAAAACTACCAAAACCAAGATGGCACCATTACTGTACCTGAAGTATTGCGTCCATACATGGGTGGTTTGAGTGTTATTGGCTAAGCACTTTAGTTAAGTACCTATACTTGAGGCACTTATCTCAGTTTGTTTTGTTGTTGGGTATTGTAAAAGGTAACTCGCGGTGGCTAATGGTCAGCGTAATAACGGAAAATTTGTATCGTCTTCAATTGGAATGTTTTTTGTTATTTTAGTAATGGTACTGCTTGCTCAAGTTGTACTCATTTTTGTAGATAATATGGTTCCATAGTCATAACGTAAAGCCCAGTTAACATAAGCTAACTGGGCTTTTTTATCTATAAACACTTAGCCGGTTTGGGCAGTCCAGCAATTTTAGTGGCTTGTTTGGCAGGGCCGACAGGAAATAAAGTATAAAGGTATTTAGAGTTGCCTTTATCTGCGCCCAAGCTTTGGCCAATGGCTTTTACTAATACTCTGATAGCCGGGCTAGTTTTGTATTCTAAGTAGAAATTGCGCACAAACCGAATCACTTCCCAATGTTGTTCTGTGAGTTCAATGTTTTCAGTTGCCGCAATAACTGGCGCCATCGACTCTTGCCAATCCGCGACATTTTTTAAATAACCTTGATGATCAACTTCAATTTGCTGACCGTTAAATTCAAAAGAGTTTACCAAGTGATGACCTTGTTATGCTTAAGCGATTGCTCAACAAATGATGAGTAATCAATAATATGAAAAAGCTCAGGCGACATACGCGTCGCAATTGTTTCTATATGCTGTTGTAAGCCACGTGCGTGCACGTCGTCTTGCAGTATAAATACGTTAACCGAGGCTAACCGTTGTTGCCATAGCATTTGCAATAAACAGTTAACTGCATCGCCAGCCAGTATAATGCTGTCGCTAGGGTGAATAAAGCGTAAACAGGTAGCGAGTGCGTTGTCGGTTGTTACTGACGTTTGAATATGATGCAAAATCAAAATACGAATACCTCATCAACCGCTTGCAGTGTTTTGGTGATCACATCGGCACTCACCACTTCAGCCTCAATATTGAGTTCGCTGGCTTTGAGCCCTAATAGCTGCATCGAATCGCTACACACTAAAACCGTATCAATATCATATAACGGCAGTGCTTTTAGCGCGGATAAATAATCCTTTGCTCCAGCTTGCTCTGGGGTTTGTCCGCCAATAAGGTGCAACACCGCTTCATCAGTAAAAATGAGACTGACTTGTTGTTCAAAGCTGGCGCTAAGCATGGCTAAATCTAATCCTTCACGGCCACTAGTGGCTCCAAAGGGGGCATGGCGAAATACAATGGCCACAGATTTCATTATTTATCCTATCGATTTTAAAAGCTGATTAAACGATCGGCTTTTTCTATGCCAACGACTAACTCACCTAAGCCGCCCATGGTAAAGGTCTCATCACTATTCCAATGCTTTTTACCATTTTCAACAGCTTCTTGTTGCGACAGAACCCCACGGCGAAGCGCGGCCGATACGCAATTAGTGAGTGTGATGTTGTATTGCTGTGCAAAGGCTTGCCATTTTGCATGCATGTCTATTTCGTCAGAAGCTGGGCAGGTAAGGGCATTGCTGTTGGTCACGCCGTCTTGGTAAAAAAATACCGTGATAATGTCATGGCCATTGGCGAGTGCATGTTGGCAAAAAGACAATGCTCTAAAACTGGCACTGGTACCGTAAACACTGCCGTTAACCTGAATAATGAATTTGCTCATGATAAAAAAAATGACCCTAAATTAGGGCCATTTTATCGTAATTTAACGCTGAACTCTATCGGCGATTAATCGTCGTTGCCCATACCCATTAAATGTAAAAGGCTCATAAATAAGTTTAAGAAATCTAAAAACAGCGACACAGTTGCGCGGATGTAATTGGTTTCGCCGCCGTTCACGATACGGCTAGTGTCGTATAAAATAAAACCGGTCATCAATAGCGCAATACCCGCGTTCATCGCCATAAACATCACAGAGCTTTGCACAAATAAATTAATCACTAATGCGCCAATCATCACCAGCATACCTGCAAATAAGAACCCGCCCATAAACGAGAAATCTTTTTTGGTGGTGAGAGCATAAGCCGATAAGGCAACAAAGATAACCGACGTTAAACCAAGCGCTTGCATAATAAGCCCTGGGCCGTTAGCCATGCCAGCATAATGGTTAAGAATATAACCCAGTGACGCACCTTCCATACCGGTAAAGGCAAATACCCAAAAAAGACCCGCGGCAGTGTCAGCTTTTTTCAAAGTCACAAACAACAATACTAAACCACCAATGGATAAACCGAGTGAAGGCCAGCGACCAATTTCAAACAGCATGCTTAAACCAGCCATTACAGCGGCAAATGCCAATGTCATAGACAGTAGCATATAAGTGTTTTTTAGCAGTTTATTGACTTCAGTAGTCGATAGACTAGGTGATAAAACGGATTGTTGGCTCATTATTGTCTCCTGAGATTAACTCAATGATTTGTTCAAGGTGAAAACCTATTATTTTCACTCTGACATTAAATCCAGCGTAAGCAATGTACATTAAATATAAATTAATTTATCACATCGATTAATGGCGCTACGTTACCATAAAGTTAAGATTAATATAACCTTATCATCTTCAATAGCTTCTTTTAGCTTAACCATTCTTTTTTAAGCTTGGGCGTATCACCTAAATAATCCAACACCCATTGCATTGCCGGTGTCATATTGGCGCTATTCCAGGCTAAGCAACAGGCGGTATCTTGTTTTGGTTTGTCTAATTGTTTTTCAATTAATGCACCTGCTTTAATAAACACATCAGCTAAATGGTAAGGCATATAGCCAATACCTAAACCTTCACGAAAACAGTTTAATGCGCGGATCCAATCAGGCACCACAATGCGGCGTTGATTGTTAAGCAGCCAATTGGGTCTATGAGCAATATTACTGGCAGTATCTTGCAAGCAAATAGATGGGTAGGGCAATAACTCGGCATCAGTGAGTAAGTGTTCCGCTTTAGCTAAAGGATGGTTTTTACTCACCAAAAAGCGCCAAGGGATCATACCCATGTCTCTAAATTTAAACACACCACCAACAGGGATAGTTGACGTTGCACCAATGGCTATATCACTCTTTCCTGTCGACAACGACTCCCACACCCCGTTATACACTTCAAGTCGAATGATTAATTCAATATCAGTAAAGTGGCGATAAAAGTCGGCAATTAACACACTGATTTTGTCGGCACGCACCATGTTATCAATGGCAATCGACAACGAAGGGCGCCAACCATTAGCGACTTTCTGGGTGTCACGTTTTATGTTGTTAAGCTTGGTCATTATTTCACGTGACTGCGCAACAAAATGCTCACCCGCAGGCGTTAAACTGACACTGCGATGATGACGTTCAAATAAGATAACGCCAAGGTCATCTTCAATTTGTTTAACGGCATAACTAACAGCAGAAGGAACTTTATTCATTTTGTTGGCCGCAGCGGTAAAACTACCCACTCTGGCAACAATGTCGATCATCTCGAATGCTTGTTCTGAAAGCATTACGCTATCCTTGGCATAGTTTATAAATACTTGCTGTTAAAGGTAATCATTAAGCGAAATCAAATCAAGCAGAGTCTAGGTTATCAGCTGTTTTATCTCGCAGTTGGTTATGTGATTTACTGTGTTTTACATACACACTGCCCAAATAAGGCACCTAAAGAAGTGGAGCGCATTCACTTTTCAGATGATAACAATAATTAGTTCTAGGGCAGCAAAGGTAAATGGCTGAGTGTTTATTAAGCAGTTGATAGGTTATTTGCAATTTACGCTTTACACAAAACGGTCATTGTCATATTATTCGCCCGCTCGGAGGGATGGCAGAGTGGTCGAATGCACCGGTCTTGAAAACCGGCAACGGTTTACCCCGTTCTAGGGTTCAAATCCCTATCCCTCCGCCACATTAAATACGAGAAAAGCCGTTGATTATCAACGGCTTTTTTTGTTTCTGGCGTTTGAGGGGCTCTCCATAAGGATTGACTCAGACAATGTATCTTTATCGAGCACCCAACAACGTATACTTTACACGTATCTGTTTATCCAAATATTTACGCGACAAGGGCTTCCCCTTTGACGTAAAAGTCTCCTTACTGACTCGTGACAGAGCAGAAGCGGTTATCCGCAACATTGATGTTGCCGGAACACTCAAAAAAATCATCAAGTCTATTGACCATCAAACACGTATTAACGACTTTATTCGTTACGTCGATGAAGTCATTAACCATCTTAGAGCTCAGTTTGATGCTGATGATTCTGATATTACGTTCAACACCACGCAAAAACCTCATTCCATTCCAATCAGAGACACTAAGTTGTCGGAATATCGTGAAACCACAGCTGTTGCGCAAGCAAAGCCTGTTATTGGGTTAAACGAAGCATTAAGCGCATTTATTATTTCAAAACAAAAATCAGCCATCAGACCTCTATCTATTAAGCAGCTTGAGCAGCGTACTCGACATTTTATTGATACCGTATCATCAAAATCCGCTCTTAAAACCAAGTTTAAAACTGATGATAAATGTGTGCACGATATCACCAGCGCTGATGCGATGACCTATCGCGATGAGTTGCTGACTCAAGGCCGAAGCTACAAAAGCAATAAAGAATACTTAGCCGCCATATTTCAGTTCTTTAAATGGTGTCAGCTAATGAACTACTCAAATCACAACCCATTCGAAAGTGTCACCGTCGGTCAAAAACCGAAAGCCAAAGCGAATCAAGGTCGCAACCGCTGGACTGCATCTGAATTAAAACGATTAATACGCTCGACTGCATTTAACGACTCAACCGACGATTTTAAGTGGGTCACACTCATGATGCTTTATGGCGGTTTAAGGCCATCTGAAGCGTGCCAGCTGTTATTAAGTGATATCAAGCAAGTAGATGGCGTTGACTGCATAAGCGTTGATGACAGCGGTGCAGGGCAACGAATAAAAAACATCAATGCTAAGCGCTATGTACCAATTCATAGTGCATTACTCGAACAAGGCTTTATGGCCTTTGTGACTCAACGCAAAACACAACAAATACAGCTGTTTGACTATAAACCTGTTGGCATCATTGAAGATTGGTCAAAAACCTACTGTAAACAGCTCGCTAAGCTTCAAACCGAAATCGGCATGCAAGCGAATAAGCGTCCAACCGCATACAGCCTTAGGCACACGTTTATTGATGAAATGAAGCAATTAGATATCAGCGAGCACATCGTGGCGCAAATCGTTGGCCACGCTAATCCCAACATCACTTTCAGTCGTTACGGCAAAGATATAAACGTTGCCGCATTGCTTAAGGATATTGAGAGAATTGAATATCAAATTTGATGATCGGGTGTGGTTAATAAATAAACTTTAAACCTAAATTAACAATCTGTCTCGATTGGCAGTAACAGTGTCAGTTGAGGCACAAATACTGCCAAAGCTGTAATTATTTCGCTACAGCAGAGAGCGAAATATAATGTTATTGAAAATGGCTCGCAGTCAGTGAGTGCGAAGAAAAACTTATAAATCAAACAAGCGTTTCAAACATTGCTTTTTTAATAGATTGTCATAAATGCTCTGCAACCCAGCACTCATCAGCTATAGGGTAGTGCGAAACAAACCTTTTCGCTCTCACTGAGAGCGAAATTAGTTTGTATAAAAGAGTGAGTAAGTAGTTTTAACTGTATCTCTATTTTGGGAGATATATAGGGATTCTGCATGAAACCAGCTAAAACGTTTATGCCCCAAACCTTGCTAGCGAGATTTTCGGCTGATAAATATCGCTTCAATTCGTTCTACATTTTCTCATGCGTGGCCGCAAAGAAACGATGAAAGGAAACTCCCAAAAGCGTTCATCTTGTAGCAATTCCTGCCAGATCTCACTTTTGCATATCTATTCCAAAACAATTGACGTGAAGTCTGACTAAGGCATAGTGTATGTTGACGGCAGCTTTGAGCGGAAAGCACTCATTGTAATTCGAGCAATTATAATTCGTATTGATATACTCATGTCATGATTAAAGTTGATTTTGTGGTCAGACGATGAGAACAATAGGCAAGTTGGCTAAAGAACTTGATTTAGGCATAGAAACTATACGGTTTTATGAGCGAGAAGGCTTGATAAATCAGCCTCAAAAACCTCAAAATGGTTATCGTGTGTATGACGACTCGATCACTAAACAATTACAATTCATTAGTAAGGCCAAAGCACTTGGCTTTACTCTAAAAGAAGTGGCTTCGTTGATGTCAATGGATGGCGATTGTGCCAAAGTTGAGTCTCTAAGCTTGCAGAAATTGAGCATAATTCAAAGTAAGATAGATGACCTTCAACGTTTAGAAGTCGTCATAAAAGAAATGACTAATTCATGCCGCAACAATAACGACCAATCTCACTGCCCAATAATAGATTCGCTAAAATAGTATTGACTCCGTATCTACCTACGGAGTTTACACTCAAATCATTCAAATAAAGTTAGATGTTCAAAAAATGATTAATAAGATTTTAGATAAAGTTGGCTCAGGTGGAGTTTGGATTGCAGCCCTTAGTTGCACAGGGTGTTTTCCTGCTCTAGGCTCATTATCATCAGCATTGGGATTAGGCTTTCTCTCTCACTTTGAGGGGATTGCTGTAAATACCGTATTACCTATATTTGCAACACTGGCATTGTTGGCAAATTTGTATAACTGGTATAAAAACAAAAATCATACGAGAGGTACTCTTGGAGTTATTGGCCCTATAGCGGTTTTGTTAACCCTCTATCCGTTATGGCAATACGATTGGAGCACTTATTTATTCTATGTAGGTATTTGTTTGATGATTGTCATGTCCGTATTAGACATTGTTAAACCTTTGAAGGAGCAAACATGCAAAATATTGAGTTAAATTCTACCATTACTTGCCCTGAATGCGGCTTCAGTAAAACTGAAAAAATGCCAACCAACGCTTGCCAGTGGTATTATGAATGTGAATCTTGCAAAGTTCTTCTAAAGCCCTTGACGGGCGACTGTTGTGTATTTTGCTCCTATGGAACAGTTAAATGTCCACCAATTCAAGAAGGACAAAGCTGTTGTATGAGCTCAGTGACAGCCTCTTAATGGCCTAAATTAGGTATTAGATCTAACGCATTTCTGTCCAAAAATGTGTTTGAAGCAATACACGAAGTTTAACCTTATTGATGCATTAATAAATTAGGTCTTCAGGCTTTTGAATTTCACTTATACTGCTATCAAATACCATTTTCTGTTGGAGTTGCTCTATATGTTAAATGAAGCGTTTTCAGTATTGGTTGGTACAAGCATCGAGCACCTTAATCGTGACTCATATAGCGATATAGAGCTTATTCGGCAGGGGGTAACCGCTGACATGCTAGCTAATGCGATGACGTTTACGGGTTTATCTAGGCGTGAATTAGAAACAGTATTAGGGGTAAAATTAAGACTTTACGATAAGCTGTTGCCAGCCATCGCGACCGAGCGTGTGTTGATGCTCATCAGTACTATTCAAGCAGGAACAGAGTACTTTGGTACGCAAGATAGAATGCTTTTATGGCTAAAGACACCCAACCAGGCGTTTGCTAATCAACAACCGATAACGCTGCTAGATACCATTATCGGTTTGGACATGATTAATGCGACGATAATTAAGTTATCTTATGGCATGACAGCGTAACAACGCCGGTGACTTTACAGCGCCTTGACGACAATTTTAATTACCAAGCTCTATTCCACCCAACATTTTCAACGGCAAATGCCGTTAGCCTAATGACGATTTCCCCTACGGTGCGAATAGTATAGTATAGTTTAGTCAATAATCACTTTTGCTAACTTACGTTCAACCTCTACTGCACTTTTTGATTTCATCTATCAATTCATTGACGGCATTGAGCTCAATGCCTTTTGCATATAGCTCGGTATCTAACACCTTGATTTTGCCATTGATGATGGGGCTATATAAATGAAACTTATGACTAAGCAATTTAAAAGCATTGAGTTTATGTGTTAACTGCTTGATATGTTGCTGAAGTACATTATAGTGGTTTTTTACCATGCTCTGATTATCAGTGTGCTTATGTAAAGTACCGTCTGGCCTTTTGGGCTGCATATGAATTGGGGCTTGTAGACTGAATCGTTGTTCATATTGTGCGTTGCGACTTCTTTTAGGAGAAAGCCGTTTCACAAAGCGGTGTTTTTCTAATTGATACAAGTGGTTATGCATGCATTTTCGAAGAATGGCAGCATCTTCAGTCTCATACGTATAGATAAGGGCTTGTAACAAATATTCCGTAGTAAACACGACGGGGCAATGTTTATTAATAATGTCTATAAAATCAACTTGTGTCATTTTGAAGGATTCGAGTTGTGAGTAAATAAACCCAGGGATGCTAGCATCCCTGGGCGAGCGTTTAGCTAATAAGGCAGCGGCAAACTGATATTAGCTAAGTGATTAATCACCACAAAACACACTATAGTGTGTTTTAATTTAATCTACAAGATAAGAATGAAAAAAAAGATTGCGATTGAGTTTGGAAAAAAACTCGCAGAAAAAAGAAAAGAAAAAGACATACTTCAGAAAGACCTGTCACAGCAATGCGGCTTTAGCCTCAACTATATTGGTATCGTAGAGCGCGGTGAGAAAAGCATCAGCTTAGAGAAAGTGTATGTTATTGCAGCGATTCTTGAATGCTCAGTGCATGATTTAATCCCAGACGAGAAAGCGATCTTACTCGAGGTTGAATAGCTTGAGACACAAGATTGTTGAGTAAAGTGAAGGTTTATTTAACCTTAGAAGAGGCGATATGCTGCGTAATGCAGTTACGAGAATAATCTTATCGAAGCACGTCTAGAACAACTCTATGACAGTATTTTGCGGTATATCGATTATCAATGCTTTTTATTTATGATTCAAACTTGCAAAAGCCACTTAAGCACAAGATAAACGGCTAAGGTGGGTAAAGCTGCCAAATATAATTTTTGCCCATCAACACACAATGTCATTTAGCGATACTTTGTTTGTATTGAAAGTGATGACTGTAAAGTTGACTAAGTTACTGCATGCGATGATAGCTCAATAATGTCGGCAACATTACTGTGTCATGACGAACCGTTGATGCTTCCTCCTCCTCAGCCTTTTTTTCTACATATTCAAAAAATAATTTACTCATAATATAAATTTTGTCGATGATTTCAGTCATGTTAAACGTGTTCGCTATGACATTTAACACTGTGATTATGTAATGTTTTATTTTGTTCATGACGTTGTAATATTGACTTTTTAAAATGTTGGATGTATATAAGCAATTGAAATATATAAAGTTTTTATATTTTTTAGTATTGTATATGTTCAAGGATATGTTAATCTTCGCTTAAGAAAAGCGGGCAAAGACTCGCCAAGGTTAAGCAATGAAAGATTTAACAGTCTCACATTATGTGAAGCAATATTTATCTTCAAGAGTACACGAAGTCGCACCATCGACTTTACGTTCTGAGCGTTGTAAAGCATCAAAAATCATTAAATTGATTGGACAGCGCTATATTGATTCTGTCACTCATAGTGACATCATTCAGCTGCGTCAAAAATTGCATAAAAGCTATGCAAACAAGTCGATAAATGAGTTTTATATCATTTTGCGTGCAATATTTAACAATGCGTCTCGAGATGGAGTAATCGTTAGAAATCCAATGGATGGTGTTCAAAATCTATCGGTTTGTCACGCAGAGCCTAATCCTTTCTCTCGAGCTGAATTAACAGCGTTAGCACAAACAGAAGTGCTTTGTTTGTCAGGGAAAAATGCTTTTCAGTTATGCGCCCTAACTGGGCTTCGGATAAGTGAGTTGTTGGCAATAAGCTGGGAAGATATTGACTTTATTAATGCAAAACTCAAAGTCAAAATCGCGTTAGTTGATAAGCAATATAAAACTCCAAAAACCCCAGGTTCTCAACGTACAGTTGAGTTATGTGCTTCTGCTATTAGTATATTAACACAACAAAAACTGATAACTGGACATCGAAAAGCTAGAAAAATATCAGTGCTTCAACGCGACAATAAAACGAAAAAAATAGAAAATTTATCACTCGTTTTCTACAACACTCAGACGAATCAACCTTTCATTAGCGCAAAACAATTTAACAAAACGTTTTTTACACCATTTTTAGCATCTGCAAAAGTGAAGCACCGCGGAGCCGGACAGCTGCGACATACGTTTGCAAGTCAAGCCCTGACATCAGGCATCTCAAAAGAATGGCTGGCAAGGCAAATGGGACACGAAAGCACTGCCATGATTGATATTCACTACGCGAGGTGGATGTGTGCAGATGCACCAGACTTTGTTAATAAAGTTGAGCAGCAGTTTCAAGGGATATTTACGCCAATACAGGCATTTGAGCAAGCAACAGTAAATACCTGCGCATCAGAATTACCTGCACCTTCAAATACTCCAACAGGAGCTGATATTCAGCTTTCAGAGCAACAATTATCACAACTGCTCATTAGTCACCCTCATTTAATCACACAGCATCTAAAAATGCTTTTAAGTCAGAATGTTGGGGAGATGTTGATATGAGATTAACGACTCTCTTCTTTGCATTTGTTAACTATGCATTTAATGACAAGGGGCGCAGAGCTGGCAAAGCTACCTTGTTTCATTCATTACGTCTCACAGAAGAAATGGCGCTTAAACAAAAGTATTTGACTAAGTCACAGAAGCTGATGCGCTCAAAGAATGAGATCGAAATTGAATGGGATAGCTCGCTATCGCACACTAATTTGATTGATACCCCTGATGGAATTGTCCCTCTAGATAACTTTTCACAAGAGCAAAGAGAGCAAATGATGTTCGAAATTTTGCAACCCGAAACAATGAAGAGTGCTGATGCGCGTAAATTGGGGCAAGACAAAGCACGCTCAAAAAACAAACTTAAAGAGTGGATAAAGGCAGGTCATTTTTGCAAGAAAGGTATTGAGTTAGTCGATGAAATTTTCTCGAGTGATAGCTTAATAAATGTGCATCATGCTGCATATCGATTGAATTTGCTTGATATGAAGCGTAAAGCTCAGCGAGTTGAGCAATTGGTGAATTATATCAAAGCCCACAATACATTGTTAGATAAGCCTAATTCACTTAACTCTGTCAATTTTGAAGAATTATTATTCAAAATCCCGATAAATAATCAGATAGGTACAGACATTGTGAGCAATGAAGAAATGATGCACGCAATGAAAAGTTTCTTACAGCGTTATTATCCTGATTATCCAATTAAACTCATGGTGTTACATCATGATGAACGACTACCCGGTGAAGTAACTGGCGGTCATGTGCATGCTTTTATTTCGGGGAAAAATGCTTTAACGCATCAATACGATTTACGTATCGCACAAATTAAAAAAGTGAATGAGTTTCTATTCAAACGTGATGGTATGTCAGCGACTTTATTTTCTGAAATTGGACGTTTGAATTATGAGCAGGCAGGCGATGTGGCAAAGCATATGCAAGAGATGTTCTATGAGTTCGTCAACGAACATCTCTTTCATCCGAAGAACATCAATGCTGCATTTCATCCGGAATCGGTTCGTAAATCTGAAAAACGAAAGCAAATGCGCAGAGAAGCGAAATTGGCTAAGCGTGATAGAGCATTCAACTATCATGCTCGACTGCTTGAAAATGTAAACAGTTTAGAAATTCAGCTTAAAAGTTTTGATGATAAAATTTCTGAGCGAAAACAAGTGCTTGACGATGTAGAGAGCAAAATTATTAACGTGAGTGAAAGTTATGACGCTTTGACAATAAAACATGACGCACTTGAACAACAATGTATTCAGCAAGAAGAAAGACTATCTGATATTGAGATAGTTGTTCAACAAAAGCAGCGTAGACTCAGTAAAAAAATGCTGCTTGAACAAGAAGTTGATGAGCGTTTGAACGTAAAGGTAGAGAAAGAAAAGAAATTAGATGCATCGATTTGGCTTAAACAGCAAAAACACACAGAATTAGATAACGCTATAGCTGAAAAACAATCAATTTTAGACAGACTTAGCGTGATGACAACCCAGGCATTGTTACCAGTGCACAAAATGTTAGAGCATATGAATAATCGATTGATACTTAAAGGAAGATCGGGGGCTGCAGAGTTCATGCAATATGTCATTAAAGCGTTTAGTGCAGATTTGCCAGCTGAGCTCCGAAAAATACTAATAAAAATTGCGAATAATACGGGCGATACGGAGCTTGAAAACGCGTTAACACGCAAAGACAGTCAGATTAACGACTCATTGGATATGTGATAAAGCACGCGTTCAATATTCGTTTAATGATGCGTTAACGGTATTCTATCAGATTAGAGTCAATACAATATAAGTTGCTCGCAAATTAAGCAGAGGATTGGTCATTACTTTTATAAAGTGATGACCGATTTTTTATTAATCGCTGAGAGTGTAAGACTTAAATTAACGGCTAGGCATGAGGTTATGCTTGTATCGAGTTATGGAGTGTAGTTTGTGGCAATAGCGCTATCGAGCCCTAATTGGCAGCACTGCTGCCACAGATGGCACTTACGCTGCCAGTGGCGGCATTAAAGATGTCAGTGGTCGTTTTATAGAGCAAACGGATGAGGCGAAATAGTCAAAATATCGATTTGATAAATTGAGGTTTGAACAACATGTATGTTTGAAGCCCATTAGTATTGAAATGAAATTACCGTATATGGTGAGAGTATAAAACCCGCATGGCCATTTGTTTTTTACAACGTGATAATGTTTAGACTTAGCCTAAACAGACCTTAACTTCGCACTCGTTGAGTGCGAAAAAATACAGCTTCGCAGTCAGTGACTGCGAAGCAAAAAGCAGCCCACAATTATGTGGGACCAGTACGTAACCCGGTACGTTTATCTCCCACTTTTTGTTCCAAAAAGATGGGAGATAAACTCGGGCAAGGGGAATCCCCTTTGAACCCCAAAAGCCAACTAAAGACGGCAGCATTGAATTAGCTGAAATACTTCAATAACCCTAATCGGTTATGAGTAACAATTAGGCCTAGTGAAGTGAATAATAATCAATTTGATGATCCCTCAGTTTTACCTAGGTATCAAGACAA
>NZ_BMII01000013.1 GCF_014641855.1 Shewanella inventionis | reverse complement strand
GCAATGAGGGAAAACGTTAAACAATTTATCTTGCCCAAAAAACGAAAACGGCCCAAAAGTAGGACCGTTCGAATTAACAAAACTCGCTATCCAGTTAAGAGAAGAAACTCTTAACTGAATGGTGTTAAACATAGGCACGAATAATCCTCCTAAAACACAACGCTTTGGACCACATTGACATGACATTCAATTTTAGCATTATTTGTCGTAAACATAGCCTCAACGTTGTTGCCCCCTCACTCGCCATTTTAAGCTTGCTGGTTTCCGCTTTTGCATTAGCTAGCAATGAAACATCACCCGCTATTGGCCTGAACCTAGGGTGGGACAATCACTATATTACTGAAGGTAGAAACAACTTAACTAAAGGCGGAATAGCTTGGGCTGCTGCCACGGCAGAACATAACGATATGGTGGTATTTGCCGTTGTAGGTAGAGCCGACCAAGTACACTACACCGAGTGGAACGCTGGGTTAGAATACGCATTACATTTTCATGATGATGTAGATGCTACAATTGGCTATCAACGTCTTGAATTTTATGGTGATGAACGCGCATCTGATAATGAGTTTTTTAGCTCAATAGCCTACAAAGGTATTGATTGGATAATACCTGCCATACACTACACTTATGCCACTGAAGCATCTGGTTATTTTGTTACTGTAAGCTTGCACAACCCTTGGGAAATCAACTCTCAATTCACCTTCACACCATACCTGTCTCAAGGCTTTGACTTTGGTTACAGCAGCGAAAAACATAATGGTGCCAACCATGTACAATTTGGCCTAGAAGCGGAGCATCAATTTAACGACAATCTTGCCCTAACCGCTCATATTAGCCATAGCATTGCGTTAGAGGACATAAAACAACAGGCTCAAGCAGATGGCCAATTAGGCAGTCTCGATGAAACCTATGCTGGCGTATATTTCAGTTGGGGATTTTAGCGTTTTGATATTGAACGACTAGACTATGGGTTACTAATTCGTCGCACAAGGAGTGCACATGCTAACCCGTTTAACGCAAAAAGCCACTTTAAGGGGTGGATTGCCGCTCACTTTATTATGGATATTCTCGGTTGCTAGTGCCTCTGAGTTTAGCCAGCTAACTGCCAAACCTGCCAAGGACAACGCAGAACTCAACAACGATAACGCTAACCAGTTACCACAACAATATGCCACTGACAGCCAGGGGAATATCATTGCCATTCCCACAAAGGCTCAATCGGCTTTAGAATATAATGCTAACGACATTTTCATTAAACCTAGCTTACAAAAACACATCGACGCTAACAAAGCGATTACGTCTTCAGCACACCAAACTAGCACTAACATGGCTGACGACCCCAGTTGTCGCTGGCTACAAAGTCGCATAACACACTTACAAAAAAAGCAACGGCAAACCCAAAATAGTTCATTTAGTCATTACCAAGATGAAATTGATATTAGAGAAAGTGAATGGGACTGTCTTAAGTGCGCCACCAGTGGCCCTAACGACGTTGACCGTGGCGAATGCCAGCATAAACGTTAATATCCCAATTAGCCTGAAGATGCTCAATTTCAGCAAAAAATTACACGCGTTTAGACAAGGTATTGATTGTGGGTAATGGTTGTACCCTTTCCTAAATCAGCTAAAGCAACAAAATCAACAAATAGTATAAACGCATGAAAAACTTGCCCTTTGGGAGTTTCACCGTGTTCCCCTGATTTTTAAACAAGAGAATTGTTGCGTTAATTTAAAGGTGCCTACATTACCGCATGAACGCGCCTAGTATTGAACACCCGGTGAAGCTCTGAAATACGTATCTTCAAGCTCATTAGGTATATAACCTCAAATAGAACAACTAGATCGCAAAGCTAATCCCCCCTACAATGGATGCATTAACCCTAGTGGAGATTATCATGGCTCAACATTTTGACTATATCGCGCTTGGCGCTGGCAGTGGCGGCATCGCCTCAGCAAACCGTGCAGCAATGCGTGGCGCAAAAGTATTAATCATCGAAGCAAAACACGTTGGCGGTACTTGCGTTAACGTAGGCTGTGTGCCCAAAAAAGTGATGTGGTATGGCGCACATATTGCTGAAGCAATGAACCTCTACGCCAAAGATTATGGCTTTGATGTTAGCATCAACAAATTTGACTGGAATACCCTAGTTGAAAGCCGCGAAGCTTATATTGGTCGTATTCATGATGCCTATGGCCGTGGTTTTGCCAATAATAAAGTCACCCTATTAAATGGTTATGGCCGCTTTGTTAACAACAACACCATTGAAGTGAATGGTGAGCACTACACGGCAGATCATATTGTGGTTGCCACTGGAGGCGCACCAACAATACCTGACATTCCGGGCGCCGAATACGGTATCGACTCAGATGGTTTTTTCGAACTGCGTGAACAACCTAAACGAGTTGCAGTGGTCGGTGCAGGTTACATTGCTGTAGAAGTGGCAGGCGTTTTACACGCACTGGGCAGCGAAACCCATTTGTTGGTACGCAAACACGCACCTTTACGTAATTTTGACCCTATTTTAGTTGACGGGTTGGTTGAGGCCATGGCAACCGACGGCCCCACATTACACACTCATAGCGTGCCAAAGTCAGTCAGTAAAAATGCTGATGGCAGCTTAACCCTGGCGCTTGAAAACGGTAAAAGTTTAACCATAGACTGCCTCATTTGGGCCATAGGCCGCTCTCCTGCAACAGGTAATATTGGCCTTGAAAATACTGATGTGCAGTTAGACGCTAACGGCTATGTGATTACAGACGAGCAGCAAAATACTACCGCTAAAGGCATTTATTGTGTTGGCGATATTATGGCTGGCGGCGTTGAGTTAACCCCTGTCGCGGTTAAAGCGGGTCGTTTACTGTCTGAACGTTTATTTGGCAATATGCCAAACGCTAAAATGGATTACAGCTTAATTCCTACCGTGGTATTTAGCCACCCAGCGATTGGCACAATGGGACTCACCGAGCCAGAAGCTGCTGAGAAATACGGCCAAGACAACATCAAGGTGTACACCTCTACCTTTACCTCTATGTACACCGCGGTAACGAGCCACCGTCAGGCCTGCAAAATGAAGCTTGTTTGCGCGGGTGAAGACGAGGTGGTAGTGGGTGTTCATGGGATCGGTTTTGGTATGGACGAAATACTCCAGGGCTTTGGTGTAGCGATGAAAATGGGCGCAACTAAAGCAGATTTCGACTCAGTCGTGGCCATCCACCCAACTGGCGCCGAAGAATTTGTCACTATGAGATAAGTTATTAATTAATAAGTAAAAGCCGTGTTAAGGTTAACACGGCTTTTTTATTGCAAAACATTTGCTAATACATAACGCGTTTTACATTAACAGTGCTTTGCTGGCTTCTTTATCTTGTAACCACTGCAAAAATACTTTAATGCTTGGAGGACGCTTTTGTGAGTGCCCCATAAGCTGGGTCATCGCAAAACCATGTTGATAATACATTTCAGCATCGTTGTAATGTTTTTGCGCATCATCACTATTGATCATGGCGCCGCGTAAATAGTCACACAAAAGCTCACCGCGGTTAAAGCCACTGACTTCACCAATGGCCATTAATGTTTGTGCATTCCACTGCTTATATTGCTCAAGCACACGCTCAAAGCGCTCACGATAATAATCACTGGCTTGTGACAAAATAGCCTCGTTTGGCACTATCCTAGCGATAACAAATGCTTGCTCTGACAAAATACGATATAAACGTTGGCAGTGATGAAAAATAAACCGTAAATAAGGGTCACTGTATTGTGCAGTATCTTGCTCTGCTTGGTTCAACCACATTCGATAATCGGCACAGGCCACGGCGATAATTAAGTCGGCTTCGGAGGTGAAATGATTGTAAATTGTGCCTTTTGATATCTGGCTAGCGTCAACTAAATGCGAACGGCACAAGTCAAAGGTCTTGTGGCCTTTTAAGCAACGTTGTGACACTTCAATTAAATAATTCCCACGCTTTTCCCAGCTCGTCATGTCTTACTCCGATGAGGTTAAGATAAAAGCTTTGCAACTTCACAATTACATTATAGCAAGCTTTGTTGGTACTCAATATTGAGTAATACTGATGCCACTATGAACTTATTCAATAGCCCATGTTAAAGATTGAATTACTAGAAAGTTTTATTGCTGTGGCTGAGTGTGGCAACCTATCAAAAGCCGCCGATAAAATTTGCCGCACCCAATCAACGCTTAGCCTACAGGTTAAAAAGCTTGAAGAAAGTGTCGGCCAAACGTTATTAAACAGAGACAACAAAGGGGTTACCTTAACTGACTCTGGTGAAACGTTGCTTAATTATGCCTATAAAATGATCCAGCTAAACTCACAGGCACTGGGTGAATTAAAAGAGTGCCAAAACCGCGAAGTGATCCGCTTAGGTGTACCAACTGATTTTATAAAATGTTATTTAAGCAGTTGTTTATTGGAGTTTATTCGTGAATTCACTAATATCGAATTAGTGATCGATACCGATGTCAGCGGCAATTTATATAAAAAATTACACCAAGGCGAATTTGACGTCATTGTTGCAACCCATTGGCAGATCCCAACCAATGGCGAATTACTCTTTACTCGTCGTTTTAAATGGGTCGCCGCGGTAAACGGCAACGCCCATAAACGCAAAACCATTCCGATGGGGTTATACCCAGAAAACTGTCCTATTAGAGTGCAGGTATTTGCTAATCACCGGCTGTCTATGCGCCAAATTAACGTACTCTTATCAACCCCATCACCACAAGCATTGTGCATGGCAGTTGAAAACGACTTAGTGGTTGCACCTATTGCCGAATTTAGAATTACCGACAAAATGCAGGTACTAGACCCGCTTGAGCATGGATTACCCACACTGCCTACGTTTAATGAGTCTCTTTATATCAACCCCAATACCCAAACCGATGCTACAAAACAGTTAATTGACTTAATTAAAGCCAATGTGGAGCAAAAAGGTTATCAGCGCGATTAGCGTGTGTTTATTTTGCTTGTTGAATGTTGTTTGAGATAACACGGATTAAGCTCAGCGAGTAAATTGCCACCGAGCACTCTAAGTAACCTCAACTCTGGATAATAAATGCATTTCAAACAGTTCTTTGCACCGATAACGTTGTTAAATTCACTTGCAATAGACTAGCTATTGACGCGTAAATTTGCCTAGTTATCAGCGCAAATTTCAAGTTTGAATGTATCGTATGGAGTTATTGTTAGAATCGATGCTATTTATTCATCTCTTAACCAGAGTTAAGGTTAAGTAACCAACACCCTTCAGGCAGCATCTGCTGCAAAAATTCCCCCGAAATCTCAACACGCTATCGATTGCATAATGACTTACAGCAACACACCTCCCAATACAAAAGCCAGCACGACACTCAATGCGATTGTGACCACTCCGGGGATCAAAAACGGATGGTTAAATACCGCCTTGCCTATGCGCGTTGAGCCAGTGTCATCCATCTCAACAGCGGCTAAAAGCGTAGGATAAGTCGGCAGCACAAACAACGCGCTCACCGCAGCAAATGAGGCAATGGCCGTTAATGGACTCACACCGATGGCTAATGCTGCTGGCATCAATGCTTTAGTAGTCGCCCCTTGCGAATACAACAACATCGATGCAAAAAATAACGCCACCGATAACAACCAGGGTTGACTATCAAGTAACGAGCCAGCAACGGCTTTAATCTCGTCAATGTGGTTTGATACAAAGGTATCACCTAGCCATGCAACGCCTAGCACACAAATACAGGCCGACATGCCCGATTTAAAAGTCGATGCGTTAGAAATTTTGCTGGCATCTACACGACAAAACCAGGTGATTGCGGCCGCAGCCGATAACATAAACAGCATAATGGCGACATCGCGCGATAATACCGGGTTGGTGATTAAACCGACTTTGTCAGATATTGCCGTGGCATAAGACATTACCGCGACGATTGCCACTGAAAAAATAGCAACTGAACGCTTAGCGCCAGGTAATAAAGTGATTTGTGTTTCGCCACGAACCGTCACTAACCCGTCAGCTAAACGTTGTTGATAAATTGCATCCTCATGCAGTGGTTTACCCAGTAACGAAGCCACTGCGGCACCCATTAAACAGGCAATAAACGTTGATGGTATACACACGGATAACAGCACCAAGTAATCAACACCATAGGGCGCTAAAATCCCCGAGAAAAACACCACAGCGGCAGAAATTGGCGACGCGGTAATCGCCACTTGCGACGAAACAACGGCAATAGACAATGGCCGAGATGGCCGAATACCTTGCTCTTTTGCCACTTCAGCAATCACAGGTAGGGTTGAAAAAGCAGTATGGCCGGTGCCAGCAAATAACGTCATAAAATAGGTAACAATTGGCGCTAAAAAGGTAATATGCTTTGGGTGTTTGCGCAGTAATTTTTCAGCAATAGACACTAGAAAGTCCATTCCGCCCGCCTCTTGCATCGCTGCAATAGCCGTTATCACCGACATAATAATCAGCATCACATCGATAGGAATTGCACCTGGCGTTAATCCAAGCCCAGCAGTAAGAATCAACACCCCTACGCCACCAGCAAAGCCAATGCCTATGCTGCCCATTCTTGCGCCAAGGTATATTGCCCCTAGCACAATGATTAGTTCTAAAATCATCATATATCTTGTTAATGCCTTCGTGTCTTAAATGAAATCGCAGAGTGACTGCCATTGGGGTTGAGATACTACTCTGTTGTGATTTTTCGAATGTAGACACAGATCAATTAACGGCAACGCAATTGCAAAAATGCGGATTATCTGCAGGTTTAGTCGCCAGATCATTTGCAGCAAAAGGCATAAAACAAAACATGCCAATCAGTGATTGGCATGTTAAGGGAGAGGGAGATGGGAAGAGTCAGAGTTTAAAAATAGTAACCAAAGTTAATATTGATACGCTGATCCCAACTGTCGCCAATTTCAGGTAAGCCCACATGGCCATTGTCTAGCGTTGAGGCATACATATTTTTACCCATAATATAGTCAATCATGGTGTAGGTTGGGCCAGACGACAATGCCACACCGGTAACATTTTGATAGCTGTTATCATAGGCTTCGTTATCAACATCAGGGGTGACTACACCAAAGTCATTATACACTTTGACACTGCCCCAGCTCGTGGTAAAGGTTTTAGCCACATTGACGCTATAGGCCTGTGCTTTAGATGCTATTTCGTATTGCCAAGCATAAGCTGCTACAGCAATCTTATTCTCATCTAACGCATCTGCAGCATTATACTCATACTGCATCGCTTGCAATTGTAGCGCCCAACCTTGATAACTTGCGTCAAGGTGCAATGCAACAGCATATCTATCACCATTATTGCCAGTATTACTATTGTAGATTTGTCCTACTTCAACCGACGCCCCCATAACGGCTTTACCACCTTCATACTCCATTGCATAGGTTTGGCGAAGGTTTAACTGGTTGGTTTCTTCATTATAATATTCAGTGCCATTTACCTCCCCTGAATACAAGTCAGTTGAGTAACGATCACTTCTACTCGCGCCGTATTCTGCATTTTTGTAAAACGCAAATTCTGTACCCCAACCACTATTGTTATATACGGCTTTTATACCTGCATCATAATCATCTTCAAATCCTAAATAATACGGTACGCCAAACCAGAAACTATTTGAAATAAACCCAGGGTTACCAAATGGCACCTGATTTATACCAAATTGAACTTGCCATTGCGGTGAGTAATCATAAAAAACATAACCATATCTTAATGCTTCCCAACCATCATAAAAACGATATTCCGATGACAAACCCCAATCATCTAATTTACCATTAAATTTAATTGATGCCATTTCAAAAGTTAAGTCACCACTTTTATCTTTAGCGCTATCACTATATTCTTTATATGAGTAATTAGCTCTTAATGTGCCAGAAACATCAATTCCATCTTCAGCGTCTTGTGCTACAGAATAATTAGCAATAAAACACAGTGAAATCAAAGTTGATAATAAAGAAAGTTTTAATAATTTCATTATATATTCCAATTCAATTGTTAAGTATTAATTTATGTAAATGATATTTACCATTTCATTTTGGTTAAATCACATTGAATAACTTCATCTTTATGTGCTGGAGTGCCAGGGTTTTTAGCTGACTCGCATAATAAAGTTGTGCCGTAATCGTTACGCTTATCGTGGGCATTACTTCTTGCCCAAACCGATACAATTGCGCGCTCTTCAGGTTTAGCTTCGCAGCTACCATCTACATCAAAGGCATGGATGGTATTTTGATGGAAATACATTAGCGGATCGCGATCTGCACTGCTGGAAAGCCACATGGTATGGCCATTGTGTTGCCCAGCGTCAAATTGAACCTGTCTGACTTTGTCGTCTTCTTTAACGGTTTGGATCAGTGGTGAGTCTTCGCGTATTGCAAAGCTTTTAAATTCGTTAGCGCAGGCTGGAACACGCATGTTGTAATAGATTTCTGATATTGCATGGTTATGGTATGGATATAAGGTGTTAACGGACTGAACCGTCATGCCCACTTCGGCACCCACTTTTTCATCATTAATCGCATCGATACGTAATAAACCCCAATGCCCAAAGATTTCAGCATACGCATAACCACCACGTATATTGTTGTAATTTTTATCATTACGCTTACTTTCTTCTGCATACATAGGGTACCAACCTGCTGCAGCCCATAAGTTAGGTAAGGTGTTGGCGCTGATGTCGGTCGGGAACGCAGAAGGCATTTTTACCTCATTGCCTGTGACCATTTCAGTAAAGTGTTTAGTGAATTCTTTACCGAGTTTACGCACGTCTTTGTTAGTGACTTTAGTATCAAAAAAACTGTCGAATGTGGTGCGCTTTAGCCATTTAGCAACGGGGGAGTTTTGCGCTAGCTTTCCGCCAGGACTGTAAATCCAATCCACATTTTCGCGGGCACCAAAACACTTTTTAGCTTTGTCTGGATTATTAATCACTTGGTAAATATTTTTAACCAGCAGCTTCATATCACGGCGATCCATGATGCACATATTCTTACCGCCGTCGGTAGAGTCATACATGGCTTCGTCTGAGTTTAAACATGGGCCGTTTTCACTATTAGTTAATGCAACAGCGTAAGACTGTAAATATTGCAGGGTTTCATTCCATAAAATATCTACATATTTTTGATCATTCTTAGAATAGGTTTGCTCAGCTTCTAAACAACTAAATTCAGCATTGTTAATATCGTTAGCATCTAAAAAACTGGGTAACTCATTGGCTACACAAGAACCAGATAACAACATCGCCATTAATAGAACATTATATTTCATATTATTCATCTCGCTTTATTATTAAAATCTAGATGAATATTAATGATGGAATGCATTCCAAAAATGAACCGACAACACAATCAGAACAAGTAAAATATATGCATTAAAAATAAATAAATTTAATTAAAATAAATATATAAAAATAAATATATAAAAATAAATATATAAAAATAAAGCCGAACATTAAATATTCGGCTTTATTTAATCATATATCACTATTTATTTTTTATGCTTGTCATATTTAAACGTATGACAGTTACTGCATAATGGCTCTTTGGTTTTATGCTCTGCGTGACACTCTTGGCAAGGTAAGTCTTTACCGTAGTGAAGGTTGTTATGTGGGTTTTGCCACTTGTCTTCTTCACTTCTTGCCGTTTTGTTAGCCAACTCATCAACATCATGGCACTGCAAGCAAGACTGATCTGATGGGAACTGCTTGATGCCATTGTCATGACAAGCTTTACAATCTTTACCAATCACTTCTTTGTGGTAGTCGCGGATCTCAACGGCTTGTACTGATAAACTGGTTAGTCCGAGTAAAACCAGCCCAAGTATAATATTAAAGTTTTTCATTAATGATTCCTCTTGTTCACTGGTCTCGTTAGGCTTTCATGATGCTGCGCGCTGCTGTCATACCCATCACCATACATTCTGGGATAGAACAACTGCCTAAACGGCTGATACCATGGATACCACCACAAACCTCACCTGCGGCATATAGGCCACCAATAGGCTTACCGGTAAAGCTGTCTTTCACTTCTGCTTTAGTATTGATTTGTACGCCACCTTGGCAGTAATGCACTTTTGGCCATAAGCGAACCACGGTAAACGGCGCTTCAATGGTTTTATTTTTGGCTAAGGTCATGTCTTTACCAAATTGCACATCTTTGCCCGATTTAACGTAGCCGTTATATTCTTCAATTTGAGCTTTAAGCGCGTCTAACGGCACATTGAAGTGTTTAGCAAGATCTTCAACAGTGTCGAACTTCCAACCCACATTGTACTTAATCACTTTTTTAGTGTTTGGATGGTTTTTAGAATCTTTATAGCTTGAAATCAAGATTGGAGGGTACGGATTTCCTTTCTCATCACGACAGCTCAATTCGGCATCAGCACGAATTTTACGGTCAGCAATTTCATTCATAAAACGCTTACCGGTTAAACGGTTAACCGCTATTGAGTGAGGGAAGTTAAAGATGGCATAGTTAGACACATAACCAAAACCACCTTCGTCTGGCGATGCCCAAGGACCTGATTGGATGTGCGCTAAATGCACAGGTACTGCACCTAGGCGGAACATTTCAAACATGCCTTCGCCGGTAGCACCAGGCGCGTTAGTACAGCCAACTTCAGATGTTAATGTTGGGTCTTGTGCCATACGTAAATTAACGTTTTGCGCAAAACCACCGGTAGCCATAATCACACCTTTTTTGGCGCGAATATTTAACACTTTGCCGGGTTGGTCTTCACCAAAGTGGTAGTTGGTACGCATTTTAACACCAACCACTTCGCCATTTTTGCCGACTAAGAAGCCTTCAAATTTTGAACGATTGTGAGTGTGCACACCAATACGCTTACACTCTTTAAATAAAGGCTGAGTAATACCTGCGCCACAACTAACAGAGGTTTGGTAAGTACGTGCAACTGAGTGACCACCTAATTGTTGTAAGTATGGGTGGTATTCTGCACCTGCATCTAATGTCATTTGCAAAGCTTCAACGGCATGAGAGGCTACGTGTCTTAATAATGCTTCATCAGCGATACCGCGGCCTGACAACAATTGGTCATTCACCATTCTATCTACTGAGTCTTCTACGCCCTCTTTCTTTTGCATTGGCGTACCAGGTGCGGCAAATAAGCCACCGTTAATGGCTGAGTTACCACCAAAGTACGACATTTTTTCAAAAATATGGACATCTTTTGCGCCATGTTTGGTGGCTTCAATTGCAGCGGCTAAGCCTGCAAAACCAGAACCAATAATGACAATCTCAACTTCTTTGTCCCATTTAACACCGTCAGCCTTTTCAGACACTGCCATTGCAGGTGCTACCATTGCCGCACCAGCAGCAATACCTAGTCCAGCAATAAACTTACGGCGCCCTAACAAATCTACATTGCTCATAGGTCATCACCCCTTTTGTATAATTGACGATTTATCATATCGATGGAATCAATTCCAAAATGGGAACTATTGTTAATGTTTGTTGAAAAAACGCCTCAATGTTAACTAATCAATTATAGGTATTACTTTGCCCTCAATATGTTAGGTAGAAGTAATTTTGGAATAGAGTCCAATGTGTGAAGCTGGTTTTTTATCGTTCAAATCGTTAACATATTGAGCTGAGGACGACCTCAACCTAACCATAAGATTAGGTCTTCACCCGGGGACGGCCCCATCTGTTCAGTTTCAGACAGGAGCCAACACCATGCTGATTTATTCCAAACATACTGCTAATTTTTGTTCTTTTTTATATCAATTTATGCATATAAACTTGGTTATACCCTTGATTAAAAAAGTGTTTAACCCCGTAACTTACTTGCTTTTAGGGCTGAGTTTATTAAGCATAAATAGCCACGCAACAGAGCCTCAAGACCATAGCCAACATGCTAAGCACCCCGTCAAAATGGGCTTACATGGTATGCTGCTATTTGGCAGTCAGTACGGTCTTTTTGCGTCACATTTGCCTATGTTCCATCAACCGCACAATGCTCAGGTTGTGTTTAAATTGTCTTTTGCCGACCCTAAAATCCAGGCTGAGGTGATTAACGGCATTAACGTGTCTGCCAAAAGTGACGATCCTGTTTGGACCATAGTGCCTACCACTTTTGATTTATCTAGATTAGATCCCAAGCACTCTAATCACACTTCTCAGTTGACTGTAGATGTGGTGAAAGGACACTTTGAGCGTGGCGGTGAAATGCAATGGCAAGCGCAAACCATCAATGTCGATAAAATTGTGTTATTTAATCCATTACCTCTAGAAAGCGGCTTAAATAAATCGGCTAACAATGATTACCACACTCTGAATTATCACCCCGATGACAAGGTGCAATTTATTGTTAATACTCTTAGCGTTCGCCCAGATGCAGACCATATTGTTCGCATTGATAATGTGCAAACTCCACTACCAAGCCAATTAACACTTGCAGCAGACAAACGGCTATTTATCTCTGAAAAGCAGCTTTCATCAGCGTTATCTGGCAAGGAAAATGTCACACGGATTTACCTTGAATTAGGTGAACTAAAATGATCCAGCCGACCATTGCCGTCTTTCAGCATCATCCGGCTGAAGGGGTCGGACGCATTGAACTGTGGGCAGAACGTCGCAACATCACTCTTGAGTGCTTTTACGCCCCAGATGAATTGCCCGCATCGCTGATGAAATATCAGGGGCTAATTGTATTAGGTGGGCCAATGAATGTGGCTGATAACCCATTATGGATGCGAGCTGAATGTGCATTGATTAATCAAGCGCTTGAATTGCCACGCCCAATATTAGCCATATGTTTAGGGGCGCAGCTCCTGGCAACGCAACTGGGCGGCAAGGTCGTTGAGATGCCAGAGCCAGAGCTGGGTTGGCAACAAGTAAGCATTAATGGCAGCCAGGTGCTGGCGGTTCCGCAATGGCATTATCAAGCCATTGCCTTGCCACAACATATTGACGTATTGGCCTCTAGCGCCCTATGCCAGGTGCAAATGTTTCGCCACCAGCATGCTATCGGTTTGCAGTTTCATCCCGAATGGGACAGCAAGCAAATGACTCAGCTACAAGAGCATTTTGCAGATGAATGCCCTTTTAGTAATACGTTACCCCAAAATGCGCTGCACACCGAACAACAAAACCAACTGGAACAATTTTTGTTTGCACTACTCGATCAGCAATTCAAATCGGCCTAAATCTGTTGAGCTTTGCGGTTGAGCTTTGAATAAACCTCAACCTTAAAAGGCATCCAATGCTTTAATTATCTTCACACAGGTTTCGCCCTGCTGCATAACAACTTGGCTGACGCGGACATACAGCGCCACGCGAACAAATTAACCGTGCTTCGTTTTTAATTCCGCGTTCAATCCAATTAATATTAAGGATTTTCGCCACACTGGTGAGGTCTTTTTTAATGTGTCTAGGGATGTCAATTGAGCCACCATTACCCGCACAAGCTTGCTTTAAATCATTGGCAATCGACTGCGCATCTTTGCCTTGAGCCTCAATCGCCGGATTAAGATCGATACCAGCACACAACACATGTGGATTACCGGCAGAGTCATCGACTTTGATCGACTCACAACAATAAATCCGCGGCTCATTGCCGACATTTAATATCGATATCTGTGCTGACGTGCCTTCTGTGGGCTCGCTGATCATTCTAAATACCGCCCAATGCTGACACGGATCTTCCACCAAGCGCATATTGCCCCATGGCAGCGGGATACCATTGCCGCGATACACAGCTTTTAGTTTACCTGGCGCATAAGCATCAAAGTAATGCCAGTGAGTATATGGCGACACAACTGTCATGCGGCGCATGGCCACCGAGGCCGACACTTGTAATTGTTTATGCACGCTGATTTCATAACCGTGACGGTCAAGCAACTGCCGGTAAGGGACTTTAGGACACAATAGCGCGCCAGCAAAAAAGCTCGATTCAAAGTCACGCCAGGCATGCAAAATATCCTGTGCGTTTAATGTGTTAGATTGCGGAGCATAGGCATCTTCGGTGTCTTCTCTGCGTCCCGACATCATCACGCTTTTTAATCCGTCTTTGTTGTGTAATACACAATGGCCAATATGCACTGCTAAGTCATATTTAAGACGATTTGGTCTCGTTTTTAAAATATTACTAACGTAAATAGTGCCAGGCGGTTCAAAAAAGGAGGTGACTAATTGCTTGGAGCTCATCCCCCTTTCGTCCATCACTTCTTTTGGCGCACGATCAATCCACTTAATTTTTAACCCCATGCCTTTGGCAATATCCATAATGTCTTCAATGGCTAACGGCATGCGCTTTAAGCCCACCTCTTCTGCGGCGCGCTCCAGATCTGGAAAGTGGTTTTGGTGATGCTCCTGGTGTGCACGAATAAGCAAGTGAGCAAACTGACGACCACTGGTACCGGTTTGCGACAACATTTCAGGAATAGCGATTTGCAGAATGTCATTAGAAAACAAAAAGCTTGGTTCAAGCGGCATGCCGCTCACGCCACCTTTGTTGCCTTTTTCTGGCGTAATGGCTTCATCCTCTGGCACATCATCAAGAAACCATTCAACTTCTTTTTGAAATACAGCTGCCACAACGGCCAGCATATCGGCGCTCGGAACCCGTTTTCCGCGCTCTATCATCGATAAATATGACACCGAAGGCGCGTTACTCGAGTCAACACGTATACAACGCGCCGACAAGTCTTCCATTGTTAAGTTATTGCGTTTACGCAAGTTTCTTATCTTTGTGCCCAAAAAATGGGTCTTTCGCATTAAGCTTTTTTCATTTCTCATTTTGTATAATTCACAGTGTAAAATTTTTATTGTGAAATTCTTTGTAAAAATAGCATAGACTAAAAATCAAGCTGCTAACAAGGCTTAATACTAAACAAATAACAAAATTAATTTCTGACCTACTACACAAGAAGAGGATAAGGCGATGAATATGTCTACTCAAGCAAGCAACACAGCCACCCAAAACCTTAACCGCTTCATTGGCGAGCAATTTGTGGCGACAACGAACCAGCAAGATCGCAGCACAAATGCAAAAGACTTTTTGGATGCGCAATTCCCATTAGCCAATGGTTCACACCAAGATGTGTGCAGTTACGTGGTTTACTACAACCACTTGCTTGCCTTCTTAAAAGATGGCACCCAAAGTGGCTTACAAAATCCATGTCAATTTGTGGCGCTGACAGGCCATAAAACTGAGCCAACCTCTGTGGTATTAAAAAACAACGATACCCATGTAGAAATTTGTTTTGACCGCCTTGGCAAATTAGGTGCACAAGATTGTGCAAATATTGAAGACATTCAGGTATCGATGCCAATTAAAAATTTACCGACCCCTTACAAGCAGTGGATTAGTTTATTACACACTAGTTGCCAACCGACTGAAGGTAACTGCAAAGTGTTTACCGCAAAAGACGGTACCGATTACGCATTGCATCAACGTTAATGGGCTGTCGAGTTAACCCTCGCACCCATCACAAAAAAGGCTTCTCACATTATTAATGCGAGAAGCCTTTTTGTTATGCAGGCCAATCCACACTTAAGGCCAAAAGAAACGCGAATTTTGCATCACTTGGTTGATCGGCTCAAAGGGAATAGGGTTTGCCACGCTGTCTATTTGAGTCACGCTAAATTGCAATATGTGTTGCGAGCTATCACTTGTAAGTTGACTTAAATGCCCCCTGACAGTAACGGGGTAATCTAATTGCTCACCCGCCTTAATCATCACTACAGCATCGGTAACCAGAGTAAACGCTATCGCTTCACTGCTATTAATAGCAATGCGATACGCCGCTGCTTGTTGGGTTTTATTACGAATTTTAAGCTGATAGCTGTTTTCAACAATGTCATCACCGACCTCACGATATAAGGTTTGCCTGTCGCGGATCACGTTTAACTGAATATGACTTAACTGGCTCAAATCGATAATAATTAACCCAATCATTATCAGCAGTGCGCTGGCATACCCTAACGCCTTTAATGACAATTTACTCGGCTTTGGCTGGCCTTTTAGCTGGTTTTCGCTGGTAAAACTGATTAAATTTGGCGCATAACCAAACTTTGCCATGGTTTGATTACAGGCATCGACACAGGCACCACAATTAATGCACTCGTATTGCAGGCCATTACGAATATCTATCCCTGTTGGGCACACATCAACACATAAGTTGCAATCAACACAATCACCTAACTCGGTTTTTTCAGCGCGTTTACGTGGCCCACGAGACTCGCCGCGCACCGTATCATAGCTCACTGTTTTGGTATTTGCGTCAAACATCACCGCCTGAAAGCGTGAATACGGGCAACAATGCAAACACATCATTTCGCGCATCCAACCAGCATTTACATAAGTGCATATGGCAAAAAACCATACCCAGGCACCGGTCCAAAACCCGCTACTGAGCGTAAATATATCAATGTAGAGTTCACGCGCAGGCATAAAATAACCGATAAACCCACAACCTGTGAGTAAGGCAAACAGCATCCACGCTAGGTGTTTAGTGACTCGTTTACGTAATTTACTCAAAGACCATGGGGCATTATCTAATGCAGTACGGTGATGATGATTACCCTCAACTTTGGCTTCAACCCACATATACATAAACGTCCATGCCGTTTGCGGGCACAAAAAGCCGCACCACACCCGCCCCCAATATACTGTGACAAAAAACAGCGCAAATGCAGCCGCCATAAAAAACCATGCTAATACGGTAAAGTCCTGTGGCCATAACGTGATGTTAAAGAAAAAGAATTGCTGCTCGGTGACGTCAAATAAAATCGCCTGACGGCCCTGATAGTTAATAAAAGGCAGTAAAAAGAACAATACGATGAGTAAGGTATTGCTGTTCTGTCGCAAACGCTGAAAGACCCCTTTTTGTTCACGCACATGGATTTTTGCTGACGGCGTGGCGATTTGAACCACATCAATACGCTGTGAAGCTTTGAATTTATTACTTGATTGAGATGCTGACGTAACTTGAGCTGATGAGTTGGGCATAACGGGTTTCCTATAACGCGGTATTACCTTGCTATAGCAAAGACTAAGCCAACAAAAGAAAACGTTTAAGACTCTGATTTTATATGACTTTGTTTTGGATCGCCTATCAAAGTGTCACGATATATCGCTATAATGGCGATATATCGTGACTAATCGTGCATGAAAAAATATGTTATCGCTCAATGCCGAGCTTTTTCATACGAGACCGAAGGGTGCTGGCGGGCATGTCTAACATAGCAGCTGCACCTTGTGGACCAGAAATCCGCCAGTGCGTTGTGTTAAGCACTGCAACAATGTGCGCAGCTTCTGCTTGTGCCATGGTTAGCATTGCAGTGGTTGACGGCGCAGATCCCAGTGCCGGCAAAGTATTAAATGACAACTGACCGTTTGACGACAAAATAATTTCGCGTTCAATTAAGTTTTGTAACTCTCGCACATTACCCGGCCAGGTATATTGTTGGAGTTTTTTTAACCCTTGCGTGCTGACTTTGGTGATTTTTTTACCTAACTTATTACCTAGTGATGCCGCCAAATCGCTTACCAATTGAGGAATATCTTCACGGCGTTCGCGCAGCGGTGGCACTGTAATCGGAAATACATTTAAGCGATAATATAAATCCATGCGAAACAAGCCTTGTTCTACTCGCGCGGCTAAATCATGGTGCGTTGCCGCAATTAAGCGAATGTTCACGCTGATCGTTTCACTACTGCCGACCCGCTCAAAACGTTGCTCTTGAATCACCCGCAATAATTTAGATTGGGCAGATAAACTCAGCTCGGCAATTTCGTCTAAAAATAAGGTGCCATTGTGGGCTAATTCAAAACGCCCTTTACGGCGATGAGTTGCCCCCGTAAACGCGCCTTTTTCATGGCCAAAAAGTTCGCTTTCTAACAATGCGCTAGAAAATGCCGCGCAATTTACACTCACCATAGGCTGATCTTTACGATGACTTAATCGGTGCAAGCTGCGGGCTACAAGTTCTTTGCCTGTGCCATTTTCACCGCAAATAAGCACTGTGCTGTCGGTGTTTGCCACTAAATTAATTTGTTGGGCTAATTGCTTAATCGGCTGGCTGCTACCAGAAAACCCTAACGCACCTTGCTGGCCTTGTAACTCGGTGAGTAAATATTGATTTTCTGACGCGAGGCGCTCAGACAACGCCTGAACTTGAGCTAATGCCTGCCTTAGTGATTGCTCTGTATGCTTTTGCATACTCACATCACGAAATATCGCGATAACGCCAATCAGCTTTTGGTGATGATAAACCGGGGTTGAACTGTAATATACCGGAAAACTACTACCGTCTTTGCGCCAAAACACATCATCAGACACCTGACGCGGTATGGCGTCATGTAATGTGCGATAAATCGGGCAATCATGTTGCGGATAATGGCTGCCGTCTGCATGGCTATGATGATGGCAATCATGAATGTTTTTGCCAATTAACTCGGCGCTTTTCCAGCCGGTCATTTGCTCTGCGGCTGGGTTAATAAACACCGCATTACCCTCTAAATCAAAGCCATACACCCCTTCGGTCATGGCATTTAGCAGTAAGGTATTTTCTGGTAAAAAGTGACGCGATGAACTAGGTTTATCTAACGTAGAATGAGACATATTGTGGGCGTTGCTGCAAAATAATATCTACAGTATAGCCGACTCACGATATATCGCGAATTTATCACCCCATCTGTAATGACTTAGATGCTTTTTACACATGAATGTTTGTAGTAGATTGATAATATCGACAATAAATAGAGATAATAGCTCAGTAAAATAAGCTAAACTAATAAAAATAAAGCTTTTTAAGTCAATTGAGACTTACTGGTATCAGCACTTAAACACATTATTTTGCCATTTTCTGTTGCGTGTTGCGTGTTGAGGCGCATATTGAGATATTCAAGTTATTGCTACCCTATTACACCAATTTGGATAAATAATTGATCAGAGATTACGTAGAGAAAATCGTTTAGAATAAGGCAGAAATTGCAGCTAGCTAGTTGTTCTACCTTAAAAATTTTTAACGACGTGATAAGCAATGCAAACCAGTAAGAATGGTCACATTCTTGTGCTGATTGGTGTTAATGCCATAAGTAATTGAACTAACCCGTAGGTAATAAAAAGGCCAATACATGCCAGTAACGCGATTAATGCAACCTTTATTGTGTCTAGCTTATTTTATGGGCACGAGTGTAAGTGCCGGTACATTCACGGTAAACGTTACCGATAATGGCGGTGAACGTCTAGGCGATGCTGTAGTAGAGTTGATCCCAACGGCGAAAACCGCTGCCACTTTGCCTACAAATAAACACTATGAAATGCGTCAGCAAAACCGTGTGTTTTCACCTTTTGTATTGGCTGTACCGCAAGGCGCTCAAGTCGACTTTCCAAACTTAGATCGCACCCGACATCATGTGTATTCGTTTTCAGAAGCGAAGCAATTCGAACTTAAATTATACGTAGGCCAGGCTGAGTCTCCTATTTCATTTGAAAAACCAGGATTGGTCGCCATTGGCTGTAATATCCATGATTATATGCAAGCCTTTATCTATGTTGCTGCCAGCCCTTATTTTGCGGTTAGCAACGAGACAGGCTTAGCAAGCATCGACAATATACCCGATGGCGAATACCAAATCAGGCTTTGGCACCCTTGGCAGTTAGCTGATCCTGCGCCCACAACCATAATGATAAATGACGCTAACAATCACCTTACCGTTAACATTGATGTTAAACGTGAAGAAAAACCCTCTTCACCACCGAGTGGTTTTGGGGTTCAACATCACGTAAGTACTTACATGGGACAACATGCCAAATAGTTTTCGCAGTAGGCTAATTATTGCTTTTTTACTCATTTTAACGCTTATGCAGTTAACTACGGCTTTATTTGTGTTAACTGCCATGCAGCGTGATTACCGCCTGCAACAAACTCAAAACTTAAAGATTGGTTCAAATGTATTTGTAGAAATGCTGTCTAACCGCAGCGAACAGCTTAACCAAAGTTTATCTATTTTGAGTGCTGATTTTGGTTTCAAACGCGCCATTGCAACTGGCGAGCAAGACACTATTTCGTCGGTACTGGCAAATCATGGCAGGCGTATTAATGCCGATGCGGTGATGCTGTTATCTCCTGATGGCAAACTCTTATCATCGAGTTTACAAGGGCTGAGCGCTGCAGATATCAGTGAATTATTTGCGTTAACTAAAAACCGCTCCACAGGGTTTGAGATATTCAATTACAACCACAACAGCTACCAATTTGTATTGCAGCCTGTTAATGCGCCTCGGTTAATCGCCTGGGTGGGCATGGGCTTTTCAATGGACCATAATGTCGCTGAGCAGGCCAAAAGTATTACGGGGATTGATATTAGCTTCATTAATCAATCTGGTAGAGTTGATATCGTATCTACCCTACCAGCAACAGAGCAGCAACAAATACTGGCCAATATCACTCAAATAGCTCAAGCAGACGCTAGCGTAAATGACGATATCCCAACAGGGTACTTATCTACGTCGATTTCGTTAGACAAAAGTAATATTAATCAATGGGCTGTGTTACATCAGTCAAATATTAAGTGGCAGCAAAATTACGATGCGCTACGCAATAAAATGCTTATTGTATTTGCACTTACCTGCTTATTAACATTTTTAATTGCTGCATGGTTTGCTGGCAGTTTAAGCCGTCCTATTTATGCTTTAGCCAATTTTGCACGTAAAATTGGCCAAGGTGAAAACCCTCACCCGATTAAAGACGCACCAGCTGAATTGCAGGTATTGGTCGATACCTTATCTGTTATGCGCGACAACATTGAGTCTCGTGAAGAAGATTTAGTCTATCAATCACAACATGATAACCTCACCGGCTTATACAATCGTGCGGCAGCAAAACAGCAACTAGGCCCATTATTGACACAAATGCTCGGCAGCATTGTGATGATAGACATTAAAAATTTCCGCCATCTCAATAATATTATCGGTTTTGCTAATGCCGATAATTTGCTGGTTTTATTTGCAAGCCGACTAGAAAGTTTATCGCCTACTGCAGCGCTTATTTCCCGTTTAGACGGTGACTCGTTCCTATTATTATTCCAACCCAGCATCAGTAGCGCGCAGCTGGATGCTTATATACAACAGCTCACTAAACCTTTTTCGATTGAGGGCTCTAAAATTAGTGTCAGTGTTAGGGTTGGCATTGTTGAGCTATCAAGTGATTACGAAGCCAATGATATTGATACCATCATTCGCCATGCTGAAATTGCAGTCAATCAAGCTCGAACAGAATCTCTGGGGATTGCCATCTACCAACAAGGTGAAGACGAGCGTTACCTTCGCGAATTAATGATTATTCGCGATCTGCCAGTGGCCTTAAGTCATGGTCAATTTCATTTAGTGTATCAACCCAAGGTAGACATCCACACCAATCGGTGCGATAGCGCCGAAACCCTCATTCGCTGGCAACATCCGCAATTAGGCTTTATTCCACCAGACGAATTTATTCGCCTCGCCGAAAACTCAGGTAATATTTCGATAATAAGTGACTGGGTATTAAACACGGCTATCACCCAATTAGCACTATGGTGGGCTCAAGGTATTTGTATCAAAGTAGCCATTAACTTGTCGGCGCATGATCTGACCAATGCTCAATTACCTCAGGATATCAATAGGCTGTTAACTGATAACAATCTACCCATTGAAGCACTTTCTATTGAGGTCACTGAAGGTGCAGTCATGAAAGACGCACAAGCGGTTATCGCTGTATTACAGCAATTTAGGCAAATGGGTATCGCCATTGCTATTGATGACTTTGGAACAGGGCATTCGTCGTTAGCATATTTGAAGTTATTGCCCGTTAACGAGGTCAAAATCGATCGCAGTTTTATTAAAGATATACACACTGATGCCACTGATTTAATGATTGTCGACACCAGTATTCGACTCATTAAAGGGCTCAATTTATCAGTCGTCGCAGAAGGTGTTGAGTCCTTGAAAGGTATTGAGATTTTGCGTCAACTCGATTGCGATATTGTACAAGGTTATGTGTACTCAAAACCTCTTAAAGCCGCTGAGTTTATTGCCTGGCAGCACAATTTTAATCAATCCAGCGTAGCCGTTAACCCACAGGATAATGAGCATTAATGAGCCGACTTATATTGTTACTGAGCCTACTAGTAATGGCTAATCAATCTGTATTGGCAGACACAAGCAAAGTAATTGCTACTGGCGGCGCAACAACCATTGAAGGTTCTGCTGGCGGCGGTATTGTGCCGTGGGCTGTGATAAATGGTTACGCCAGTTCAGAACAATGGTCTCTGACCGCGATGCACTCTCAGGTAAGTGTTGACGACTTTAGCCTTCAAGCTATTGGCGCCTCATTAAGCATTAATAATCGCGTTGAAGTAAGTTTAGCTAAACAAACGTTCGACCTTGATACCATGGGCGGCAAACTTGGTCAGGACATAGTCGGTATAAAGTACAAATTGGCTGGCGAATTATTGTACAGCACGCTACCGCAAGTCAGCTTAGGGCTTCAGTACAAAAGAGTGGATGATTTTGGTTTACCTCAAGCTGTCGGTGCGCGCAGCGACTGGGGACTTGATGCTTACCTTGCTAGCAGTAAAGTCTTTTTCGATGCCATTGCTGGGCGCAACCTGGTAACCAACTTAACCTTAAGAGCAACTAAAGCGAATCAAACAGGGTTACTGGGATTTGGCAGTGCAACCAGCAATAACTATCAATTACTCGCCGAAGCCTCCATCGCGGTATTGCTAGCTGACAACATAGCACTGGGTTATGAATACAGACAAAAGCCCAATGAACTTAGCTTTGCTAAAGAAGATGACTGGCAAGACATTTTTGTAGCCTGGTTTATTAATAAGCACTGGTCTGTTGTAGGTGCTTATGTTGATTTAGGCAGCATTGCAGGGTTTGAGCAGCAACAAGGTTGGTATTTATCCATTGAGGGGACACTGTAATGTTAACCACTCGACCGTATTTTAGTACGCTAATGCTTGGGTTATTACTCATGCTGACAGCCTGTGCAAACTCACCGACTAGTTTATATCAGCAATTAGGAGGTAATGCCGGTATTAGCCAAATTACCGACCATTTTTTAGTGAATCTATCGCAAGATAAACGCATAGTGCATCACTTTGCACACACTGACATAGCGATATTTCGTCAACGCTTGATTGAACATTTATGTGTGGTCAGCGGTGGAAACTGCGAATACAAAGGCGCATCTATGTTTGATGCTCATATTGGTTTACACATTAGTCAGGCAGACTTTGATGCCGTTGTTGGCCATTTAATTGATGCGCTTAAACAACAACACGTGCCTATCGCAACGCGTAATGCATTATTGGCTAAGCTAGCACCTATGTATGAAGATATTACCTACCACTGATATCAGCTCGGCAGGCTCAAACAATAAGGTTAATAAAAAGGCGTTGGGTCGAGTTCTAGCGCACCTGGCGATATACCGCGCTCAATGTTTACATCTGCTTTTAGTAAATCCACCATGGTGACTTCGGTATAGCGTTTGTGCTTAAGCGAGTAAAAACATTTTACCACGGGGTGTAATGCATCACGCCCTTTTGAGTCCCATACAATACCCACTCGCTCATCCGACAATTGCACCAGAGACCCGACAGGATACACCCCCACACAACGAATAAATTCGTATACTAACTTTTGGTCTAAATGAAAGGGGGTCAAACTGAGTAAAATCTTAAATGCAGCCGCGGGACTCATGGCCTCTTTGTAACATCGAGTAGCAGTTAACGCATCAAAAATATCCACAATGCAACTCATGCGGCCATGTTGTGGGATTTGCTCTTCAGTTAAACCATTAGGGTAGCCTTTGCCATCAAGTTTTTCATGATGCATTAAACACACATCTTTACTCACCTGCGACAAGCCTTTAGTTTCGTTCATGATTTCTATTGCATAGACTTGATGCAACTTCATGTGTTCAAACTCTTCTGGCGTTAATCGCCCAGGTTTATTAAGCACTTCACTGTCGACTTTAATTTTGCCAATATCATGCAAAATACCACCCACAGCCATTTGCTTTAGCAATTCACGATCTAGCCCTAAATGCTTACCAAAAGTCACCAGTAAGAAAGCGACATTGATAGAGTGCTCAAGCAAATAGGCATCTTTAGTACGCAGCGCAGAAATACATTTAAACGCATCGGCATCGTCCATTACTGACTCAATCATTTTGTCGGCAACGTCTTCAATTTGGCCGACCTCGATGGGTTTACCCCCAAAGGTTTCTGACATCACTTTTTTGATTAAGCCCTTGGCTTCAGCAAGTAATTTTTTAGCTTGCGCCTGTTTTCCGTCCCGGGTGACAGTAGCTTTACGCGCTAAAGGGTTGGCTGGGTTATTAGTGCGATTGGCTTTTTTTAATCCACAGGTATCTGACGATCGCTCTATATCGACCCACACAACTGTAATATTGTTCTTTTTAAGCTTAACAATGGCATCGCGGTGCTTGATTTGGCCTGGGTTGCGAATATCAATTTTGTTTTGTTGGCGATCTATCGCCGTTACAAACATGCCTAGGGCAAGTTTATCAACAGGGATCTTAATGACATTACTTGATTCAACAGAATCACTCATGCACACACTCCGGGAAGAAAAACGTAAAATGTGGTTGCCTAACGCAATAACCACAACTAGTTTGAACGAACTTTGTTAATTCACCTAGTGTTTTTGCTCAACTATCGTAGTGGACTCACAGTAATTTTAGATTAATGCTAGCCCACAATCCATGAACAAAAATAACCTTTTTTTTCATTTTATGACAAGGATATTAAGCCAATCCCCCCCCCAATGACACGCGTTAAGTAAGCGCTTACAAAATAATGCCCAGTGCAATGCATCAAAAATCATCCTCTTATCGCTTTAACGATTATATTAGTAATTCAGATCACACGATTTAACCTTGCTAATTGACACTATTTAACAGCTTTATTACCGTAACGAAGTTGCAGATTTACGTGGGGCATTTCTTATTGGATCACATCTTTTCATCACATCTGAATGAACTGATTACTAAGCTTAACCAGCTCAGTAAGGTACCTGTACGCGAATCGATTATTCAATTATCGGTAGACGCACCGGCATTGCCTTTACTTTCTTGGTTAGCCGCACAAAATCAATTCCCAAAATTGTATTGGCACGGCAGAGACAGAGACGAAGATGTTGCAGCTATTGGTGCCTGTAAAAGCTTCTTTGTTGAAGAGCATGCCGATGACAATGTTTTAGCACAAATTTATCAACAACAACGCAATAAAACCAACCAACAAGACATTCGTTATTACGGGGGCCTTGCCTTCGACCGCACAGTTGAAAGCTGGCCAGAATTTGGCCGAGCGCACTTTATATTACCGCGTATTGAATTACGCCGAAATGGCAATAAAATCAGGATACTGCTTAACCTTAATTTTGATGGCACAGATCCTCAGCAAGAAATTCAAGCCGCATTGACAACGATAAAGCAGGTGCAAAAACCAAGGCCGTTATCACCGCCTCATAAAATGTCATTAATGGGGCGTAGTGATTTGCCACGCTATGAACGCTGGAAAGAATTAGTAGAGCAAGTCACTCAAGATAAATTTAATCAAACTACGCCTAAAGTGGTGCTATCTCGCCATACTCAAATTGATGTTAACGATGACATTGATCCATGGACTGTATTAGCGTGCTGGCAGGGCCGAAACCCCAACAGCTTTCAATTTGGTTTTCAATTTAGTCAACAGCGCGCTTTTATTTCTTGCTCTCCAGAACGCTTATATTTACGTCGCCAACAGGAATTATTTACCGAGGCTTTGGCGGGTACCACAGTGCGTGGGCTAAATCCTGATGAAGACAATTTACTCGCACAAGCATTACTAGACGATATAAAAAATAGCAATGAAAATCAGCTTGTTAGGCAACACATTGTTAATGTGCTAACACCGTTAAGCCAATATGTCGGGGCAGACGAACACCCCAAAATTTTTAAACTCAACCATATTCAACATTTACACCGTTCAATTAGGGCTCAAATTAAACCAGGTGTTAGCGACTTTGAATTGCTGCGAGCATTGCACCCTACCCCCGCTGTTGGAGGATTACCACGAGAAGCCGCACTCAACTTTATCCGCCAGCGCGAAGGTTACACCAGAGGCTGGTATGCCGGAGCTTGTGGCTATTTTAATCGCAACGAATCTGAGTTTTCGGTGGCAATCCGCAGTGCATTAATCGAACCGAGACGAATCAATTTATTTGCCGGCGCAGGTATTGTGGCAGGATCAGATCCAATAGCCGAATGGCAAGAACTCGAAAATAAACTCGCCACGGTGCTGTCTATTTTAATCGACTTTTAACCCAGTATTCGCCGCTACTACAGCGCCATTTGTAACAAATAGCCCTGGCAATCTCTTTCGCTTGCTCAATACCCATGCTATTATCCTGCCCCCGCGTTTACCCCTGCTTTGAATATCGCCTAAATTTGGGTTGCAAAGCGGTAAAATAAAGTAAATGCACTCATAATGATAATATTCTCTGTCGCAATGATTGATTAGCGAGTGTGGTGGCAATAACGCTGCGCAACTCACACATATCAATACTGCTAAACACATAATTAGCGGGTTCCCTCACCCCGCGCTAACCCCATTAAAAAGGCCACAAGATGTTGCAATTATCCCAGGCGAAGTATCGCCGAGCACTGATGCTATTAGTCAGTTTTCATATCTTAATTATTTGTGCAAGTAACTACCTTGTTCAATTACCTTTCCAGTTGTTTAGCTACCACACCACTTGGGGTGCATTTAGCTTCCCGTTTGTGTATTTAGCCACCGATTTAACCGTAAGGATTTTTGGCCAACAAGCGGCTAGAGGCATTATTCTCAAAGCAATGATCCCTGCGTTATTAGTGTCATATTTAGTGGGAGTATTATTCCATCAGGGCCAATTACAAGATTTTGCAGCTTTAGCACAATGGAATAGCTTTGTATTTCGCATTGCCTTTGCCAGCTTTGTGGCCTATTTGATTGGTCAGCTAATGGACATTACTGTGTTTGCTAAGCTGCGCCGTGCTAAAGCATGGTGGGTGGCACCAGCGGCCTCAACGTTAATTGGTAACTTGGTCGATACCTTGGTGTTTTTCAGTGTGGCTTTTTACGCCTCAAGCGATGCTTTTATGGCAAGCCACTGGCCTGAAATCGCCACTGTCGACTACGGCTTTAAGTTGATCGTGAGTTTAGGATTATTTTTACCTGCTTATGGCGTGCTATTAAAAGTACTACAAGACAAAATTTTGTTCGATAGTCCTAAAGCCGAAGAACAAATCATTATAGAGGCAACTAAGTAACCTGAATTAGGTTAAGTAACCTCAACTCATCAAGCTTAGTGGCTCAATAACACTAAGCTTGATATTAAAGCCCAGACCATTTAGCTCAGCTTGCTCATAGTGTAATACCATTGTTTAACTTTGTGGTGTTATGCCAATCAAACACTTCCCTCTCAACACGGTGGACTATCGCCACCTAAGCCCTGAAAGAATATTTGAGTGAAACCATTACATTGTAAAGATCTAAACTTATTTTGGATAATTACTTGCAAACACAAATGAGAATGATTACTATTAACTTGCGTTCCAAAACTCAGTTTACTCAATAGAGACTTCATCACCTTTATGAGTTTGCAGAGTTCGCAAGCACGACATTGCTCACACACTCTTTGTGGCCGGGATTTTTTCCCGGCTTTTTTTTACCTGTTTTTTACCTAGGTTTTATCGCCAAAATGTAGGCCGTCATACGGCCCAAGTTGTTGATCATCTTTTGCTTTATGATAAAGACCAATAGTAAACACGGTACCGACATTGAGTGTAGATTTCACTTCAATTGTGCCACCTAGGCGCTTAATAATGCCGTAGCTTAGCGACAAACCTAAACCTGTTCCGTCTTTGCGGGTAGTGTAAAATGGATCAAAAATCCTGCTTAAATCTTCTTTTGAAATCCCAATGCCTTCGTCTTCAACCTCAATTTTAACCCCTAGAGATTGTTCATTTTCAATCCAATCGTAGGCACGAACCCAAATTCGGCCATCATTGTTAACCGCGTGAGCCGCATTAACCATAAGATTAATGAGCACCTGTAATAGTTGTGGACGATTCACCTCAACCATTGCGGTTGCAGTTAATTCCTTCACCAAGGTCACTTGCTGCTGTTCAATGGAATGTCGAGCCAATAGCAGTACTTCTTCGACAATCGGCGTAATGGCTTGGGATTCAATAGGTGCGTTAAACTCTCCCGGGCGGCTGTATTGCAATAAACTGCGGATAATTGTGGTGATGCGGCCTACTTGTTGGATCACCAGCTCAATTTCTTCTTCGACGGCTTTTGCACCATCGCCAAGCTCGTATTTTAGCAATTCCATGTTGCCCAAGATCACCGCGGTGGGGTTATTGATTTCATGGGCAATACCCGCAATTAACTCACCAAGTGCAGTAAGTTTTTCATTGGTGACCAGTTGCTGCCTAGTGGCATGAAGTAGCGCGACGTTTCGCTCAAGTTCTTCAGTTTTATCTTGTAAGCTACGGGTGCGTTGCTCAACTTTAACTTCAAGTTGCTCAGCTGCCGCCTGAATTTGTGCATTTCGTCGCTGTAACTGGTCAAGCATGCTATCAAACTGCTGTGCTAATTGTGCAAGCTCGTTTTCCTTGGTTAATTCCAGCTTACCAATGCGAATATTGCGCCCCGATTGCACAGCGGTTACCACCTGATGAATATACTCTATAGGTTGTAACAGGCTATTGGCGCCGCGATAAACCAAAAAGCCCGATAGAAAAAGCACTATGACTAAAATGGTTCCTAGTTCGATTATGTTCAACAAATAGTTGTGCAAAAATGGCGCTTCAGAAAACCCAGCGTATACCATCCCGACTCGCTTTCCACGAATATCATACAAAGGCGCATATGCCGATATATACCAATCGTTAAACACAAAAGCACGGTTTATCCAGTTTTGTCCTTCAACTAACACCTGCTGATAAACCTCATCTGACACTAATGTGCCAATGGCTCGGTTTTGTTGATTGGGGTGACTTGGAAATTGCTCCAGAGGCACATTTGTACTAACTCGAATGTTGTCTAAAAATAATGTCACAGTACCAATAGAGCGCTCTGGCAGCGTGCCAGGGGCATACACTAGATCGCGAATATGGTCGACTATGACTGTATTTCGATTAAACAACATTCCGCCGTCTAAATACCAAAATACATTACCAGACAGGTCGGCTATTGGCATTAATGTACGGCTGATTAAACCTCGGGTTTCAATGCTTTGCACTGGTTCGGATGCATACTTTGTGGCTACGATGTCAATTTTAGCCTGTTCAGCTAGGCCTACATTAATGTGAGCGAGCCGCGCATTAGGCAGCACCATTAAGCCTGATATAGCTTGTTGTTGGGTCTGGTATAACATTAAACGTAAATCAGGATCTGCCGCAGCATCGGCCACACTGATAAGCCGCAAAAAATCTAATCCTAGGCTTTGTTGTTTTTGGATCAGTAAAATATTGAGTGCGTTAATTGCTGCTTCATTTGGCTGTGGGTCGTTATGATTGAGCAATTGAAAAGCATGTTGAAAGTCCCACGATCCGCTTATGGTACTTAACTGATGCTGCTGCCGCTTTTGCACTTGAGATAAGGAACTTTGAGCAACAACGAGATCAGCGTTGACCTTCATAAACAATTGCTTGCCTGTGTATATCACATTCCAATAAATGGTGATAAAAACCAGGCTAATTAACGTTAATACGATCGGCAGTAAGGTTAAAAACAAAATACGATAACGAACCTTTGACTGCATTTGCTGCCAACTGATCCCAAAGACTCGAGTAAACACCCCCGAAAACATAGCCACTATGGCGTATCTCCGCCGTTGTCATCTTGATTGGCCCACTCTTTATATTTTCGGTCTAACGTTTTGCGCGATACACCCAAGTCACGGGCGGCGGCAGACTTATTGCCATCATGGGCATCAACAACCTGTGTAACATGCTGTTTTTCAACTTCTTTTAACGGCCAACTTAAAGGATACCCTAATGCTTCAGGGATGACGGTAACGACAGGCTTTTTCCAATATTCTGCAGGAGGTTTACCAAGTAAGATACAGCGTTCAATCATATTACGTAGTTCACGAATATTGCCCGGCCAGTCATATTGCTGAAGCACTTGTAAGTCTTCATGACTCCAAATAATGTCCTTGATCCCCAGCTCTTGTGACAACTGCAATGTAAAATAATGAGTCAGTTCAACCACATCTTCAGGTCGAGATCGCAACGAAGGGATAACAATATTGAGCACATTAAGGCGATAAAATAAGTCTCGACGAAAACGTCCCGCCTCAACCTCATCAATTAATAAACGGTTGGTGGCGGCAACCACACGCACATCAATATCAATTTCTTTTTCGCTACCAACAGGACGAATTGCACGCTCTTCAAGCACTCGTAATAGTGCGGTTTGCATGTTCATTGGCATTTCGCCAATTTCATCTAAAAATATCGTCCCACCAGATGCATAATTAAATAACCCTTCGCGGCTCCCTTTAGCACCCGTAAACGCCCCTGCGGTATGGCCAAATAACTCGCTGGCTAATAACTCTGGTGCAATCGCGCCACAATTTACAGGAACAAAAGGCCCACTGCGGCCACTGAGTTGGTGTAATTGCCTTGCAACCAGTTCTTTACCTGTCCCCGACTCGCCTTCGATTAATACCACAGCATTGGTCGGTGCAATACGCTCAATAACTTGTTTAACATCTCTAATGGCTTCGCTATTTCCAATAATGGTTGATGAGTGACCATGTTCTAATTCACGCCTTAGCATAAAGTTTTCACGTCTTAGCAAGCGTTTCTCTATACAGCGGTCAACTGCGGTCATCATTTGTTCAAGGTGAAATGGCTTCATGATAAAGTCACAAGCACCTGCACGAAGCGCTTTTATCGCCACGTCCATATCGGCATAACCCGTCATAAAAATAATATCGGATTGTCTATCTAAATCATTTAGCGCTTCATGCCACTCAATACCTGAACGATCAGGCAAACGAATATCAACAATGAGCAAGTCAAAATGGCCTTGGCTACGGATAGATTCTGCCTGAGCAATAGTCGATGCGGTTTCAACTAATGAAAACTTTTTGGAGAGCGCCTTCATTAAAAAACTGCGCATACCAGGCTCATCGTCAACGATTAACACTGACATTGTGGTTCGAGGTATTGAGGAAATTCGTTCTTCAGAACTCATAAATTGACTCTTACTTGGGACATTTTGACACGATTTGCAAATACTCTAGCATTGAATCTGAGCAACAGGGTCACTCTGAACCACAGAATAGTGATCGTGGGACAAATTGTCTTACACATTTAGCTCAAGCTTGGGATCCAGTTCACAATTTCGATTTTAGGCGTGAACTGTATTTGCATTAAAATCGTTTGGCATCTAACTTGCTTATGGCTTTGGTAATTAAGCAAAAATTCAGTTATTAATACAACAAGGAATGAAAATGTTAAAACTCAAAGCAAGTGTTAGCATGTTATTAGCCGCAACCGTGTTTAGTGGTGCAATGCTAAGCCCGGCCGCTTTAGCGGGTGAAGTCATTAAACTTGCTACAACAACGAGTACAGAAAACTCTGGTTTATTGGGTGCAATTTTGCCTAAATTTGAGGCTGAATCAGGTTACACAGTACAAGTTATTGCAACGGGCACTGGTCAGGCATTAAAACTGGGAAGTCAGGGTGATGTTGACGTAGTGATGACCCATGCTCCAGAGGCAGAAGCCAAATTTGTTGCAGATGGTTATGGCGTTGAACCTCGCGGAATTATGGAAAACGATTTTATTGTTCTTGGGCCTAAAAATGACCCAGCTGCAGTTAAAGCAAGCAAAGATGCCGTTGATGCATTTAACAAAATAGCCACTAAACCAAGCCAATTTATTTCACGTGGAGATAATTCAGGCACCCACATGAAAGAGCTTGAGATTTGGCAAGCAGCTGCAGTAACACCAGACTTTGCTGGTTACACATCGGTTGGCCAAGGTATGGGCAAAACGTTATTAATGGCGAACGAATTACAAGCTTATACTCTAGCAGACCGCGGGACGTTTATTGCCTATAAAGCCAAGCTTGATTTAACCATTAGTTATGAAGGCGGCGCGGCATTAGCAAACCCTTACCAAATTATTTTAATTAACTCAGAAAAATACCCAGATTTAAACCATAAAGGCGCAAAAGCATTAAGTGACTGGTTTATCAGCCCTGCAACACAAACGATGATCAATCAATTTACCGTGCAAGGAGAGCAATTGTTTAAGGCCACATATAAAAAATGAATGACGGCTGGTTAGCCCTATTGCAGCAAGCATTTAGCTTGCTGCTCTCTTTAAACCCTGATGTTTGGGCAATTATTAACATTTCTTTTTCGGTGTCGTTTGCGGCGCTGCTGATCACTGTTGTTCCATCCATTATTTTAGGTTTTATACTGGCATTTAGTCATTTTCGTGGCCGCTGGGTGGTGACCAATCTCATCCAGACACTGCAATCCATTCCAACTGTTGTGATTGGTTTGTTGGTGTATTTATTACTGACCCGCCAGGGAGTGCTTGGCGATTTGAAGTGGTTATTTACTCAGCAAGGTATGATTTTAGGCCAAATGCTTATTTGTGCGCCGGTTATGGTTGCTCTTTCTCAGGCTGCATTTTCAAGTGTCGATCGCCGTGCGTGGGAAACCTCGCGCACATTAGGCGCATCTTGGTTACGTGCAGTATGGACACTCTGCCGAGAGCTACGCGTCCCACTATTGTTGGCCATTATCGCCGCCTTTAGTCGTATTTTAACCGAGGTTGGCTGCTCTATGATGGTGGGGGGCAATATTATGAATGTAACACGCAATATTCCAACCGCCATCGCGCTGGAAACCAGCAAAGGGGATTTCGCACAGGCCATTGCATTAGGATTGGTACTACTAATTTTAGCCCTAGTGCTAAACTTCATCTTAGGTTCATTGCGAGGCAAAGCCCTCCCGAGGAGTCATTAAGATGGCCTTATCGCATCCTTCTGTCAGCAATGACGCTATACAGGTTCATGCACAAAATGTACTCATGAAGTATCAACAACATACTTTATTTAGCGTTGCGGACCTGACGTTTAAGCAGGGTGATGTTATCTATCTTCAAGGCGATAACGGCTCTGGAAAATCAACATTAATGAAAATCCTTGCAGGCTTGATTACCCCCACTCAAGGTCGAGTTGCTAGCCATGGGTTTGCGCGTAACCCCTGGTGGCAGATTGACAGCTTGCTAGGTAAAGCGGTTTATTTGCATCAACATCCTTATTTATTTGAAGGCTCGGTAAAGTACAACTTAACCTATGCCTTGAAACAACTCACGCTTACTGCAAAAGAGCGGCATCATAGGATCGAACAAGCAATTAATATGGCGCAACTTAATGACTTATTAGATCACCATGCCAGTGATTTATCGGGTGGTGAGCGCCAACGACTTGCGATTGCTAGAGCATGGATCGCCCAGCCCAAATTACTTATGCTCGACGAGCCGATTTCGAACATGGACAAACACTCACAACGTTTAGTGTTAGCGATGATCAACCAGTTAAAACAAGACGGAACAGGCTTATTAATCAGCAGCCACCAAACTTGCGGACTCACAGCGTTATGCAAACAGCATTGGCATATTAAGCAAGGTACAGTTCATACGAGTATGCATGTGCCTACAACAGAAACTGTGCATCAATCTAATACAACGGAATTACACTATGGCACCACAAATTGACGCTGTAATTTTAGCGGGCGGCATGGCAAGACGAATGGGCGGTAACGATAAAGGATTGGTCGACCTTAACGGACAAGCCATGATCTGTCACACCATCGACAAACTCAGCAAGCAAGTCGATCGCATTATGATTAACGCCAACCGTAACCAAGCAGAATATGAACAATGGGGTTATAGCGTATTTAGCGATCAGCAAAGTGGTTACCTTGGCCCACTTGCCGGTATGGTTACAGCATTAAAGCAAACTCAAGCAGAATATTTATTAGTGGTTCCTTGCGACTGCCCTATGCTACCAGAGGATTTGGTGCAAAGACTCTTAACCGCACTTATTGCTCAAAATGCCGATATTGCAGTTGCCAGTGATGGCGAGCGTGAGCAACCCGTGGTACTGCTACTAAAACCATATCTTGTAACATCCATGCAAGCATTTTTAGATGCGGGTGAGCGTAAAATCGATTTTTGGTATCGTCAGCATACAGTGGCGGTAGCCAGTTTTGCTGATCAGCCCAATGCCTTTGTTAACGTCAATACGCCAGAACAAAAACAACAACTTGCCCAGCACATTGCCAAGTAATAATTAAGAGGTTCACGATGACTGTAGTATTTAGTAATCCACTACCTATTCCCGTTTTAGGGTTTTGTGCATACAGCGGCACGGGTAAAACAACCTTATTGAAACAACTTATCCCTGAGCTTAATCAGCGCGGTATTCGGTTAGCGGTTATCAAACATGCACATCATAATTTTGATGTCGATATTCCTGGTAAAGACAGTTATGAAATGCGTAAAGCGGGCGCCAGACAAGTACTGGTTGCCTCTCATGTACGCTGGGCACTAATGACTGAAGATCCCGTTGAAAATGACCCTCAGCTACAACACTTACTTAGCCAAATTGAAGCCGATAAAGTCGATATCGTCCTAGTTGAAGGTTTTAAAAAGCTGGCTCTGCCTAAAATTGAATTGCACCGCGCGGCCCATAACAAACCGCTTATTCATGTGCACGATGACAACATTGTCGCGATTGCTTGCTGCGACGAAACCCAAGTGCCTGACACCTTAACCCGCTTAGACTTAAACAATATCAACCAAATTGCTGATTTTGTTCAGCACTACCAGCAAAACTGGCAAGCGCCTCAAGTAAGTTTACCTATTAATTTTGACAACCAAGCACTAAGTGAGCAGCCAGAATCTGAGTATGGCATTAGCGTCTCGCAAGGCATTAGCAAGGTGCTAAATCAGGTTAAACCTATTAATCAAACTGAGTTAGTTGATCTTATTGATATAGAAAACCGAGTGTTAGCCCACGATATCATTTCAGAAATCAACGTACCACAGCAAACAAACTCTGCAATGGACGGTTACGCTTTCGCCTTTGATAGCGTTAATAACTCACCTCTTAAAATAGTAGGCGAAGTACTTGCAGGGCATCATTATCCAAATATCCTGCAACAAGGTGAAGCCGTACGCATTATGACTGGCGCAACACTGCCTCAAGGTGCCGACACCATCCAAGCGCGTGAGTTAGCCGAAGAAAGCAATCAAACGGTGAGTCTACTTGAACCAAATTACATCATTAAAGGCCAACATGTACGGCTTGCTGGTGAAGACATTGCTCAGGGTGAAGTGGCTTTATCTGCCGGTACACGATTAGGCTCTGCAGAATTAGGATTAATGGCCTCACTTGGTTTTAATCGCTTGCCAATCTTTAAGCGTCCAGTGGTTGCGGTGTTCTCAACCGGTGATGAAGTGAGTCAACCTGGAGAAGAGTTAAAACCTAACTGTATCTTTGATGCTAACCGTTACACCATTTTATCGATGGCGAAGAAACTCGGCTGTCAGGTGATTGACCTCGGGATTATCGACGACAATGAACAAACCCTGACCAGCACATTACGCGATGCGGCGAGCAGAGCAGATGTTGTCATTAGCTCTGGCGGTGTGTCAGTTGGCAATGCCGATTACATCAAAATGGCACTGGCCAACGTAGGCAGTACTCACTTTTGGCGAATTAACATGCGCCCAGGCCGCCCATTAGCGGTAGGTAACATTAATCAAAGCCTGTTTTTTGGCTTACCTGGCAACCCTGTTGCTGTGATGGTGTCATTTATGCAATTTGTTCAACCCGCCATTCGAAAACTGGCTGGTGAAACACACTGGCAACCCCAATTTATACCGGCAATTGCAGCTCAACCGCTACGAAGCAAAACAGGGAGAACAGAGTTTTTGCGAGGTATTTATCACATAGCCAATGATGGCCAGATCCATGTCAGCACTACTGGTGCACAAGGCTCAGGAATGCTTAGCTCTATGGTCAATGCCAATTGCCTTATTGTCATTGGAGAAGAAACTGCCACAATCCCTAAAGGCGATCGTGTGTTTATTCAACCGTTTGCCGATTTGCTTTAAGCCCTCAACCTCGACAATCATTGCAACACGCAATGGTTGTCGAGTGACACTTTATTTTACCGCATTCAACGACCCTCTTTATTATATCAATCCGTATAAATCACTCAGAATGCGTCAAGTGTTTGTTGATTTAACCTCAACTCTGGATAAGAGATGTATTGATAACGATATAAATCAATAGATTGGCTAAAATCCACTGTCAAGCTTGTGATTGGTTTTGCCAACAAGGCGAATTAACGCGTCAATAGCTAGCCTATTGCAAGTTAATTCAACGCAGTGAGGAAGGCAAAGGACTGCTTGAAAGGCGTTTGTTATCCAGAGCTGAGGTTGATTTAGGCATCGCTATGGCGTTAATGGTTATTCCCTTGCAAATACCGATACCAATCACTTGATTAACTCCCTTTAGCATTGCTGTGCTAGATTCGTTTTTTATCATGTGGGTGGTACACTAAAAGCATACAGCTGCATCAAATAAAGAGGAATTTTATATGGCACTTTCTCGAAAGAACTGGAACTACATTATTATCGGTGCCAGTGTCTTTATGATTTCTGTGTTATCGTTTATTAATGATAAAACCGCCAACATCCCCGATGATGCAGTAGCCCTGTTTGACCCCCAACTACCTTTGGTGCAACTGAATCTCGATAATATGTGGTTGAGTAAACAAGGCGATGACTGGTGGTGTCATGATCGCGTTATCAATTGCCAACAATGGGCACAGGCGTGGCAAAATATCAGCGTATCGCCTTTAGCAACCCAACCAGAACATAGCTCTCGCGAACAAACGCTGACCATCGCCATCAACAACATTCACACAGCCCAGCAATGGCGGTATTTCCCCGAGGATGGCTTATTACAATCATCGAATCTCAATTGGTACCAAATACCACCAAGTTTGCGCGCAGGCTTGCAGCCAATTCTTGCTGAAGTATCACAATCAAAATAATGGATTTTTATGCCAGAACTACCAGAAGTTGAAGTGACCCGCCAGGGGATCAGCCCCTACCTTATAGAACAAACAGTGAGTGGCCTCATTGTCCGAAACAGTTCATTGCGCTGGCCTGTACCAGATGTGGCGCAAAATATTGTTGGCCAACGCATAAACAATGTGCGCCGTCGGGCCAAATATTTATTAATCGACACTGATGCCGGCATGACGATTGTACACCTGGGAATGTCTGGCAGTTTACGTATTTTACCGCGTAACACCCCTGCTGAAAAACACGATCATATTGATCTAGTTTTAGAAAATGGTCGCATGCTGCGCTTTAATGACCCCAGACGATTTGGCGCCTGGTTGTGGTATGAATTACCCGAGCAGGCTCATCCATTGCTGTCAAAATTAGGGCCTGAACCATTAAGCCCAGCGTTTACCCCGCAACAGCTACAGGCCGCTCTCGCGGGGAAGAAAAAGGCCATCAAACTGTGCTTAATGGACAATCATATCGTGGTTGGAGTAGGCAACATCTACGCTAACGAGGCTTTATTTGCCGCAGGAATTCATCCACAAGCTGAAGCCGGCAGCATTGATATTGAACGATTAACCGTATTAGTCAATGAAGTGAAACAGATTTTGGCTCACGCCATAAAACAAGGCGGCACCACCCTCAAAGACTTTACCAATGCCGATGGAAAGCCAGGCTATTTCGCCCAAAAACTCCATGTATATGGCCGAGGCCATGAAACCTGTACCGCCTGTGGGCATTTACTCAGCGAAATAAAGTTAGGGCAACGCACAACGGTATTTTGCAGCATGTGCCAGCAGAGGTAAAAGTAATTGAATAAAAAGGAGCCGTTATAGGCTCCTTCATAGATCTGCGATAATATTAAAATCGGTACTCAAAAGTAGAAAACACCGTCGCCTGCGTATCATCATCTTGTACTTCAAACTCAGAGTTAGCCACACTGCCGCCTAAGGTCAACATGCCATTAAACACAGGCATACGGTACGATAACTCTAGCATCAATAAATCTTCTTTCAACGTTTGCGGTGCCCATACAGTTGCAGTATTGCCCCCATCTTTATTAAGCTGAGCATAACGCAGGATAGAAGTAAAACCATGGCTATTTTCAAATTGACCTACAAGCCCTAAAACATAGGTTTGAGCATCACTCTCATAAGTACTTCCGTAAGTCCGGCCATAATAACGTGAACCACTTTGGTATGTTGAGTGCTCATAAAAACAGTTATATTCAGATCCCACATCACAATTGACCATAGTGTCTGAATATTCAAAAAAGACTTTATACTGCTGTTTTGAAAAGTTAAATCGTGAGTCTACACCAAACATCTGTCCACAATCGGACATACTCGATGCATTTGAAGCATTTTCGCAGGTTTGCTCTACATATAAACCGACAGGAACACCAAACCAGTCATCGCTATAACGTACATCAAAGCCAGTCATCTGATTGGTATTACTGCTGCAATCAGTGGAATTGCATTCTTGCGGGTCAGTAATGGCCTCAAAGGCACTATCGACACTGCACTCTTGCTCTTCGCCGCAAAACATCGCAGTCCACGACACGCCGACCTCAAGCTGTTTTAAGGGCTTTATCGCACTGCGAAATGACCACAACAACGCATTGGAGGCATAACGTTCTTGTTCAGTGAGACTGACGCCCGCAGTCAATGTCCAGGCACCTAACCAAGAAAGCAGAGGCGTTTCAAATGCCTGAGAGTTATTTCGACTTATCATTAACGAGGACATAGGTCTTGCATTTGTCGACATGTGCAAAGAAGAGTCAAACCCTGGGCCCCACCACTGCGCAACCGTTCCAAATGTGGTCACCCAATTCCCTAAAATTACCGCAATATAGTTATCGTCAAAACGAAAGTCTTTATCGTCATTCGGGTGGTAATTGGCTGACGCCGAAAGTTTATAAGCAAGATGCTGCCCCAAATACTCATGTGAGCCTTGTATTTGGCCTTTCTCTCGATAATCAGAACCAAAGTGCTGAAAACGCGCGGCATCAGTAGCCGCTGCAACTTTAACGCGCGTATTGCCTCGATTATTCACTGCGCCTTGATAGTAAAAATTGACTCGAGCGTAAGCTTCAACTAAGTCTTTACTCATTAGCGATGGTTCAGCTCGTGCTAAATCGACTCCAATACCTGACCACATTAATGGATAGGTATTAATAGGTGAGGTGATCACCCCAGCATCAGCAAGCGCCTGTATATCTGCACGCAAGTAAATATCACTGGTATCAACCCAAGGCGCGGCTTGAGTTGCTGAGCATAATAATGCCGAGCCAACTCCGAATGAGAGCACCAACTTGCTTAAGCAAAATCCCTTTAACATAGATAACATTATCCTTTATTTACTGCATTGATTTTTTGTTTCAATGCTGCGGCAACTTGTGGATGCACAAATTGGCTCACATCGCCCCCATGAAGTGCCACTTCTTTAACTAAAGTTGACGATATAAATGAGTTTTCTTCTGATGGTGTTAAAAAAACACTTTCGAGATCTGGGCTTAAGCGGCGATTCATATTGGCAAGTTGAAATTCGTATTCAAAATCTGACACTGCACGTAATCCACGCACTAACACACTGGCGTGCTGCTCTTTTGCAAAATCGACCAGCAGCCCCGTAAATCCCACCACCTCAACATTGTCTAAATGGGCCGTGACTAAATTAACCTGAGCCACACGCTCCTCAAGGGTAAACCTGGGTTGCTTTGAAGGGTTGGAGGCAATGCCTATAATTACATGCTTAAATAAACGTGCAGCTCGTTCAATAAGATCAGCGTGACCATTCGTCACAGGATCAAACGTGCCTGGGTAAATTGCTCTTCTATGCATTATTAAAGCCATCATTATGGTGTTTGAGAACTGATATTTTAACAGTTCAGACTGACTCAACACACCTGTAATTGATAATTAATTAAACTGTTTTTGTAAAAAAACCAAAAATCGTGTAAATTAGCGACTCGAGCATGCTGAATATTTTTTAAGCATTTGTGTCGAATTATATATGGAAGTGAGTCGATTATATGCTAATCTTCCATTTAGGTGTGTTTGAATAATTTACGGGAAGACTTTGAATATGAAAAAATCAGCTATCGCGTTAACTACTGCTTTATTAATGATCGGTTCAGCTTATGCTGCTGACCCTGCTGAAACCACTACAACCACTACAACTAGTGGTACTGGCGGTGCTGCTGGCGGCGCTGCTGCTGGTGCAGGAGTTGGTGGTGTTGCTGTTGGTGCTGCTGTTGTAGCTGGATCTGTTATTGTTGCTGCTGCTGCAACTGCTGCTAATGATAGTAGCACTGAAGACGGTTCTGGTACTGGTACTGGTACTGGTACTGGCACTGGCACGACGACTACAAGTACTGGCACAGGTACTGGTACTACTACGACTTCAGTGACAAACTAAATTCGTACCTTTTAAAAAAAGCACATTTTTTAATGTGCTTTTTTATTTTCTTTTTTTTGTCATTAAGCCAAAGCTTAAGGAACTGAGCTCATATGCCTTCAATTTTTCAAAATAAAAGCCTACTCCCTTTGCTTTTCTTCTTTATCTTAACAGGCTGTAGCAACACATTCGTACAAATTGGTGGCATGCTTAAAGAAAGCATCGTAGGCTTTCCTGATGATAATGTTACTGCCGCAGAGATTGAGAAAAGCCCTTATGCCAGCATCCACGTTAGAATCAATAATACACACAGATCATATATCGTACTTGCATATGCAGAAGCCCCACAAACGCTACCAATAACCCGCATTGATTCTAAAAACATTGAGCTTAAATGGCTCTCGGCTGACAATGGTATGCTAGTAACGCGTAATGGCCGTTTATTGAAATCGGTAAATTTATTTGTAGGTAATCGCCTTAACATTAACAGCGAACAAACTGATCCCGTCGCTTTAGGCTTGCATCTAAGTAGTACGCCAATGCAATGGGAAAATACGGTAGATTGGCAGCCAGGTTATCATGTCAGTTATCAACAACACTCCACCTTTAGTTTTGTTAGTGATGAAACGCTCACTATCAATGATAAAACCGTAACACTTAAAAAATTCAATGAGCATGTTGTCGTGGCTAATCTCGATATCGAATATGACAACCAATTTTGGGTTGATGAATCGACGGGTAACGTGATCAAAAGTTATCAAAAAATTGCCCCGAACTTACCTTATATCGAAATGACCCTTCTTAAGCCTTATGGATTTGAGGACGTGAAATGAAGCCGCTAATTCAACTCTGTTCAGCTTTAATACTATTGACATTTAATCAACAACTTAGTTATGCCGAAACTGAAGTGACTGTAGCTCAATCGGTATACAGTAACTCGACGGTATCATTAACATATGTGAGTCCACCTCGCTTAGTACAAGTCATCAAAGATAGTTTATCAAATGCACAGCTTTCTTCTGAACAATCGAACCCTTTACCCATTTATTGGTTAGGTGCGGGTTTGTATGATGCCAGTACAGAAGCGGCATTACTCACACAGCGACAACAGATTCTTAATACCCTTAAAACACAATATAGTGATATGGGTAAGCCAGATCATATTCAGGCGTTAAAAACACTAGCGACATGGATTGCAAATAACCAATTTCTTCAACGTCAGTTTATTCCACTTGATTATGATGTGATTCGATTAAAAGAAGAGCTAAACCCACTATTACAGGGGAAATACTTGCTCACTCTCCCTAGCAAGCCACAAGATGTATTGGTATTAGGAGCAGTGACTCAAAATGGTCCTCAGCCATTCGTTGTGAGGCAAAATGCGTCGCAATATATTGAAAATGCGATACCATTAAAAGCATCAGAAAATAGCTTCGCTTGGCTAATTCAACCTGATGGAAAAATAGAAAAATACCCTATTGCTTATTGGAATCAACAACATATCGATATCGCACCAGGGGCGATTATCTACCTTGATTTTGACGGTGTAAGAGATAACGAGCCAGCATTGAACCAACACATCCTAGAACTACTAAAACATTGGGTACGTTAACCATGAACCATGCAAAGCAGACAGCCTTTTCTCTTTTTGCCATTCCTATCATGGTAAGCAGTATTGTTATAAGCACTAGTGCCCACAGTGATGAATTATCCACACCTAAGCTCACGCCTTCACAGTATGATTTTGGTGGTGTAGGCCTGATTCAAATGCCTACAGGTAGAATGGCAGCTGAAGGTGAGTTTAGTGTAAGCGGGACTTTTAACGAAGATTATTATCATGGCGCATTATCACTGCAGTTATTTCCCTGGTTAGAAACCACGATTCGCTATACCCAAGTACCAGACGTACTCTACAGTAACGATCCAAGCTTCAGTGGTGACACTTACTACACCGACAAAGGCATCGACATAAAATTACGCTTATTAGAAGAAAGCTACTGGCTACCAGAAACCTCTATCGGCGTTAGAGATATCGGTGGCACTGGCTTATTTGACAGCGAATATATTGCCATGACCAAAGGCTTTGGCCCTTTTGATGCCACCGTTGGATTTGGTTGGGGTTATATCGGCAACCGTGGCAACTTCATTGATTCGGGCAAAGCATCTTCCGTAGATTGTAATCGAAACACTGGTTACAAAGGCACTGGTGGTGATGTTGACTTTGAACGTTGGTTTAAGGGTTGCAGTGCCATTTTTGCAGGTATTGAGTACCAAACACCCTGGGACCCATTACGTATAAAAGTGGAATATGATGGTAATGATTATAAATCAGACTTTGCAGCCTTACAGACCGGTAATGAACTAACACAAGACAGTCCTATCAACTATGGGATGCTATACCGTGTCAGTAATTGGGGCGACTTTAAACTCAGTTATGAGCGCGGTAATACCTGGACGCTGGGTTTTAGCATGGCGACTAACTTTAATACCTTAAAATCAAACTGGCGCGACACACCAAAGCAACCGATTGAAGATAAGCCGGATTTAGCCGACCGCAAAGTCGACTTACCGGAACTTAACAAGCAATTGGCTTTTGATGCTGGCTATAGAGGCGCCAAAATCTACATCAAAAATGATGAAGTCACAGTAGTTGCGACGCAAACGAAATACCGTGATAGAAAATATGCTCACGATCATGCTGGGCGAATTTTAGTTAATCATTTCCCACAAGCAAAAACCTTTAAAATTATTGAAGTGGCGGGCCATTTACCGACGACTGAAACCCACATTGATGCAAAAAGGTTTACCAATGCGGTACAACATAACTACATCCATGCAAAAGTAACAGATAGTACAACAGTTATAGAACCGACATTACCAACTGAAACACCTGATTGGGACACGCCTAATCAATGGAATTATGGTTTTGCGCCAAAACTAAACCAATCGTTTGGTGGTTCAGAAAACTTTTACTTATTTAATGTCGGCATCAATGGTGGCGCGAGTCGTTGGCTGACTGAGAATATTGAGATCAGCAGTTCGATGTATATCAACCTGTTTGATAACTATGACCAGTTTAAATACCAAACACCACCAGATGGCACCGATCTTAAACGCGTCAGAACCTTAGTGAGACAATATGTTTCTGACACCACCGTTCGTGTCGATAATTTGCAGTTAACCTGGCTCGATAAGCTTAGCGAAAACATCTATGCCCAGGCATACGTTGGTTACCTGGAAATGATGTTTGGTGGTGTTGGAACAGAAGTACTTTATCGCCCAATGAATAGCGAGTGGGCATTTGGTATTGACGCTAACTACGTCAAACAACGCGATCCTGACAACATATTCGGTTTCTTCGAAAATGAAATCAACTACGATCCTTTTTCAAACCGTTACTTCAGAGCACAAACGGGTACCTTTACAGGTCACGCCAGTGTGTATTACCAGCCAAAATGGTTTGATGATGTGCTGCTTAAAGTGAGCTATGGCCAGTATTTAGCAGAAGATCGCGGAGTAACAGTCGATTTCTCTAAACAATTTGATAGTGGTGTTATCGTAGGTGCATTTGCCTCTAAAACCAACCTGTCTGCGGATGAATTTGGCGAAGGTAGCTTCACTAAAGGCTTCTATATTTCAGTTCCATTCGACGCAATTTTACCGACGCCGGTATCAAATCGCGGTAGCCTAGCTTGGCAACCTTTAACACGAGATGGCGGCCAAAAACTGGGCCGTAAATTTGAGCTTTATGGCGGAACAGATGCCAGAGCGCCATGGCTGAACAAGTCCAATAGCGTGAAGTAAATCCGTTTATACAGTAAAAGGCAGAACCTAGTGGTTCTGCCTTTTTATTGACGGTGAAACAAACGTTTTCAGCAATACCTAAGTTTTATCGTACGCCTCAAGATAATCAACGATTCTTACCGACGCCATACCATCCGTTGATTGAGATAATAAAACACCAAAAATAAGTTATTTAGATAAAATTTTGAGCAGAATATGATTATAAAAATGAACGAAATGATCGAAGCATCATGAATTAAATCTAGAACAATCTAGCAATAACAACCATTTCGTATACATGATGGAATATGCGCTACGTAGAGCTAAAAAACAAAGCACCTAAATTCATTTATGTTTTACCAATAAAGGGAATCGATGAAGCCTCTGATAGCAAAATAATCTCACAGCTTTAGTCGTCGGCCTGTGTACATTTTATTTTGCATCCAAATATTTAAAAAACTCATCTCTGCCAGTAAAACGTGCTTCGATTGCTTTGATATGTTTGTCTTCTGTATGCTTCCAAACACCGGGGATAGAATATACGTGCTCAAGAAACTTAAAAAACTTATTTCGCAATTGTAGATTTGGTTCCCAGCCTTGCATTACAGCCTTAAGATTTTCACTTAACCGCTCAGCATTATCCGCATGTTTAACTAAACCTTCTATGTTGTAACAGGCTTGACCTACTGTTAAAACGCACTTATTAAGTAGAAGCGACTCTAACCCAACTGTTGAGTTTATAGTAACCACGGCCTCTGAGCATTGAATTAAATCACCGGTTTTATTGCCATTCGCAAATGTCGCAATTGGATCTTTATTGTAAAGATGGGAGTAATGTTTGTGCCATGACGGATGCTCTTTAAACACCACTTTTAGCGAGGGGTCATTCAAACTTTTAACGGCTTTAAGCACCTCATCGTAAAACATTTCCATTGAGTCTATCCAAGGAGAAAAACTTGCTATTTGCGTATCGTGAGGGACTTGAAAAGGGGCAAAAATATAACGTTCTGGTATTTCTGTTGAGTCAAACGCACAGCGCTTTTTATGGTCTTCCCTAGGAATTATTTTTGGTTCTGAAAACTCTAACACATTTTGCGGATCAAAATTAAGATAAAAAGACGGATCGCGACTCAACGATGCATTAAAGTTAATACCTCGAGGATCTAAGCTACTTGTGCCTGGCAGCAAACCATTCTCGTAATAAAATTGTTTTATACATAATGCTTTAGCAGCCATTGCAACGGTGATATTAGGTAGTTTATTACCATTCCAAATCACTATGAACTCTGGTTTAACTTCATTTAAAAGCGCTAAATACTTGGCATATCTTAAGCGTTCAAACAAAACCAGCACAAAACCGTACATAGCACTCACTACAGGGTTTGCCCAAAAAGGACTGCGCGCTTTTTTTCTTATTAATTGCGACTTTACAACATCTTTAAAATCCACATTAAAGGCATTTTTCAAATAATTAACTGCCGTTAATTTAGGCATTCCCATAATGTGTAATTGACAATCCATCGACACTTTTTTTATTATTTTTTTATAGTATTTCGCATGAACATTTTTACGGGAGATAAATAAATAAGTCATATAAATTGGGCTTGCCGACTGTTGTTTTTATATCATAATACTATGTGGACAATGTTCTAAAAGCAAGGTTCACAAAAACGTTTACAACCTTGCCGCTATAAGACTTTCCATCACACTATCGATAAAAATAGAAGCGCTTGTCCTAAAGTGATAAATAATAAACTAAGATTATGGAATGACATCATTTATAGCATTTAAAAGCCTGAAAAATAACGACTTCTCATAACTTCCAATAACCTAATATTTTCCTCATTTTATAATTTCTTATAATATTTAAAGGCTTACGCTTTAGCCCTACTAAGCCATTGTCTATTAACTTATCTGTTTCAGCCAATACTCGCTCACTAGAGCAGCCATCACGATTTGGATGCATACTCTCACAATAGTGTTCAATCTCTTTAAGCAGAGTCGGTGGATAAGTCAATGCTCGCTCAAGTGCGGATTCAATATCGTCAACCTTATTAATATTAATAAGGTGCGAACCACCAATCTTATTATCAAAAGTCACTACAGGCTTACCCTGCAAAAGAAACATAATAAGCACAGACGATGTATCACAAAGCATTACATCAGCCTCTTTTAACAAAGGCAGCACATCATCGGTTTCAACAAAAGATAAGTTGTCATTTTCTAATTGCTTGTATTTTTCAACAACATCACGATTCATTTTAGGGTGAAATTGCACTAACCATCGCCATTTATTATCCTGAGATAACTGCTTCACTTTATCATAAACAGCTGCAGCACATGAAAAACGCGGCGAAAAAGTAGAACAGAAAAGAATAACAGGCCTATCATCACGCTTTGTTATCACCGAGTCATCGGGCTTAAACAAAGGGTCCAATGTTGGCCAGCCTGTTTCAACTACCTTGAAGGTACCATGCTTTTCCGCCAAACGCTGAAATGGCTCAGTAGACTCAGGGCCTTGAGTACAATATAAATCAAAGCAGTGGCGTATGGTAAAATGTCCATTACGCCCTAACCCATCAATTTTTACCGTACCAAAACCATGGAATACACTCACCTTAACGCCTGGAATAAAGCTCGGTACGATATTGCCTGGCACAAACACTGCTTGTGGTTGCCACTGAATAGTTTCTTCAATTGTCATCAAGCGAGCCTCAGATGGCTTAAGGTACTTGTCGTCAACCTCATTACCAGCAAGAAACCATCTTACCTCGTCTCCACGCGCTAAAATGGTCTTTTGTAAAGGCCTTAGAATGGCGTAAGAATAATTTTGTGAAATGTAAAATAAATAACGTTTCTTACTCATATTAACTGTTGTTCCTGCGAAATGACTAAATTGCGAAAATTACCTATTTAAGGTATTAAATTATGTTCACTACCAACGAAAAGGTGAATTCGTTAATATGGTAAATGTCTAGTCTTGCTCGTTATCTTCGATAAGTTTTTTCATGCTTTTTATCACGTCATCAGTTTCAATCATCGCCATTAAATGCTCGCCTTTTGCTCGCTTCCCCCATTTAACGTCTCCGTCTACCTGCTGAGCAACTACCTCCTGGTAAACACTCACTGTGTAGTCACGATAACAATAGGGTCCAGTCCGCCCTGGGTTTGAGTGCGCATATAAGCCAATAACGGGAGTGCCTTGAGTCACAGCCATATGCAATGGCCCAGTATCTGGGGCAAGCACAAAACAGGCTTGTTTTAACAAGGCTAATAATTGGGTTAAGCTTGTTTTGCCCACTTGATTATCAAACGTGTGCTGACTGTGAGACTGAATCACATCTGCTAAATTTTTTTCAAGCACTGTTGGACCACCACACAACATCACCTTATAACCTTGCGATATCGCGTAATCAGCTGCGGCCGCATAACGCTCAGGCAACCAGTTACGCTCAGCTTTACTGGCTGCGGCACAAATCACCATCACTTTAGCGTCCCCAATAAGTTGAGAGGCAAAGTCGGTGTCACTTTGCGGTACCGGAATATCCCAACGAGGCGTTAAATCGGTCACACCAATGGCTTTTGCAAAACCCATAAAACCATCAAGAACATGGGGCGTTGCTAACGGTTCTACAGCATGATTAGTAACCAGCCACTGGCCTTCTTTAGCACGAGCTTTATCAAAACCAACTCGAACATCGGCCTTAATCATTAATGATGCCATCGTTGCACGTAATGCCACTTGCATATGCAATAACACATCAAAGCGTTGGCTTTTTAAATCACTACGCAATTGAGTATAACTGCGCCAACCTTTAGATTTATCAAAAATAACAAACTCAATCCCTGGCAAATGCTTAAGTAATTGGTACTCAACTTTACCGATCACCCAGGTGATAGCTAAATCTGGATAGTGCTTTTGAATAGCTTGTACCATGGCGACAGCGTGGCACACATCACCTATGGCAGATAATCGCAGTAAACATAATGAACGTATCGCACTAAAGTCAGCTTTCATTGAATATCCAATATGCTTAAATGAAAAGATAGAAGGAATGCAAGACAGTGATCTTAAGGTATAATGTTATTTCGATCCACAATCAAGCCCGTGCTATTTGATAATTAAATGCAAATAAAAACTACCCCGCTAGGCCACATTGCATGGTGCGAACCCAGTGCCGCAAACATAACGCCAGAAGAATTCTCTGTGGACATTTGGCAAAGCCAAAACGCCGTTGTAGGACAATCAACAGGTCGATATACCACCTGGTTTGTCAAAACAGACACGTCACAAACCTGGGTGTTACGTCATTATTGGCGCGGTGGCCTTGTGGGTAAAATTAACCGAGACAGCTACTTTTACACAGGCATTAAACAAACTCGAGCTGTAGCGGAGTTGACCTTACTTGAAACGCTCCATCAACAAGGTTTTGCCGTACCCAGGCCAATCGCGGCAAATGTGACACGGTGCGGTTTATGGTACAGAGCAGACATTATTATTGAACATGTAGCTGGCGCTAAAGACTTAGTTGCCCAATTAAGCTTGAACCCCATAACAGATCAACAATGGTATGAACTAGGGCAAGTCATTGCTAAATTTCATCTTGGCGGTGTCTACCATGCCGATCTTAATGCCAAAAATATTCTATTGGCTCAACAAACGTTTTATTTAATCGATTTTGACCGAGGCGAAATACGCCAACCTGATAAACGTTGGCAACAGGCTAATCTAAACAGGTTATTACGTTCGTTTAACAAAGAACACGGCAAGCAGCCTAAACTTGCATTTTCGGCTCAATGCTGGCAACAACTCCTTGATGGATACCGCAGCGTCAATCCGCTATAAAGAAGACGATTTCATCAACGAGTCAATTAATAAAAACTGTTTAGATAATGCGCCACGGTTTTGGGTAACTACGGCTGATGCTGCTGCTGATGCGCGTTGGTACTGATGCGCATCCTGCCATTTATCCACTAACATCTTGGCAAGATCGCTTGCTCCTGCAACAACCTGCAACCCTCCAGCATTTGCAAGTAGTTCGGTAATTTCTGCAAAATTCCAGTGATTAGGGCCAACATACACAGGGAGTGCCATCGCTGCAGGCTCAAGCGGATTGTGCCCGCCGCCTTCTATTAGTGTGCCGCCGACAAAAGCTTGGTCTGCTGTGCCATAGAGCATCAACAACTCACCCATAGTGTCACCTAATAACACCTGAACATCATGGCTTACTGCATCATTCATGCTTCGACGGGCCAGCTTAAAACCAGCTTGAGTAATGGTAATTGCGGCTAAATTAAACTGCTCTGGATGCCTTGGGGCCATAATCAATAATGCATCAGGACAATTAACTAGCACGCATTTATGTGCAGCCAAAATCGCATCAAACTCACCAGGATGCACACTGCCGGCAACCCAAATAGGTGTATTTTTACGTTGCCATTGCTCTCGCGTTTGCAAAGCCTGCTGTCGCTTACTTGAGTCAATTGTTAGGTCGAATTTAAGGCTGCCACAGACATTAAGCTTTTTTGGGGCAACCCCTAAGGCAGTAAAGCGTTCGGCCTCGGCTTGGGTTTGCACCAATATCGAATCTAGCTGTTGCAACATAGGTGTCGACAAACGTGGTTTGCTGGCATACTTGTCAGCTGATTTTTGTGACAAACGCGCATTAGCCAACACCGAGGTGACATTTTTTTGTTTTGCAAAATGGATTAAATTAGGCCACAACTCCGTTTCCATAATAATCAGATATTTGGGCTGTGTTTGGCGTAAAAAACGTTTAACCGCATAGGCAAAGTCAAAAGGCAGATAACAATGCTGCACCTTATCACCCAATGCTTTTATGACCTCAGCGGAGCCGGTTGGGCTGGTCGTGGTAACGGTAAATGTATATTGCGGATGCTCCGCCATAAGTTGTTTTATCAGCGGCAGGGCCGCCAGGGTTTCGCCCATTGACACACTGTGGATCACTACATCGGTAGGCTGTAACTTTGCAAAACCAAAACGTTCAGACCAACGACGACGATAATCAGCGCTTTTAATTGCTCTAAATAGCAAATACATTACAACCAAAGGCAATAAAAGATACAAAAATAAAGAATATAGGGTACGGTTCATGTATGAAGAGTCATCGATTTTTGCTTGTCAGATAAACACAATGTTAACATAATCATATTAAGTCGGCTTAATGAAATGTTATCGCTGTAATAAGCCAAAACCCTAAGCTAATAATGAATATGGACATCTTATGAAAACCCGCGACAAAATCGTTTTTGCCAGTATAGAGCTGTTTAACGAACACGGTGAGCGCAATATTACCACCAACCATATTGCCGCTCATTTAGGCATTAGTCCGGGTAACTTGTATTATCACTTTCGCAATAAAGAAGACATCATCAACTCTATTTTCGCTCTATATGAAAACCACCTTGAGTCTGGCTTTAAACCTTATGATGATGTACCCATTACTATCGAATTATTAATGGGTTACTTCGATGCCATGTTTTATACCTTGTGGCAGTTCCGTTTTATGTATGCAAATTTAGCCGATATACTCAGTCGCGATGACGCGCTTAAAAAGCGTTACTTACATGCACAACAACAAGTCCTTAACCGCTCAAGTAACATTTTGCTTAAACTAAAAAAAGATGGTTTTCTTGATGTTGACGACAACAAGGTTACCGCACTTGCTGACACCATAAAAATGATGGTCAGCTTTTGGATTAGCTATCAGCTTACACAGTCGAGTACATCGAGTATCACTAAAGCCACATTGTATGATGGACTATTACGTGTACTGATGATTTTTCAAGCGTATGAGACACCTGCATCGTCAGCAACGTTCAGTCGTTTAGAGCAACACTACCTCGACATTGCCAGCCAAGAACGCCATCAAGCGGCGTAATAAAAAACTGACGCCACCTGCTAAACCCTATCTTTTTAATGACTTTCAATCCGCCAATATCTGACTACAATTTAGCTCAGATATTGGCAGTGTTTGTTCCATTTTATATACGCAAAAAAATCCAACTAACGCACTTGTTAATGATTAGTTTTTTTAATGTGAACAAGCTCTAGCCCTAATCTAATTCATGTTGGTCAGGCGACTAAAAAAAACGCTGTGGAGCGGCAAAAATAAAGGTTAGAATGCCAACAACTCCAAAACACCCTATCAATTACAGCGGTGTTTTACTGCGTGATTTGGATAAGCATAATAACCATATTTAGGAGAACACAGGTGGCATCTACCTCTTTCTACGACCGAATTAATCAACAAATAGCTGATGTTAAAGCAGATGGTTTATATAAAAGTGAACGCGTTATTGCTTCAGCCCAACAGACAGCCATTGAAGTTAACCACGAGAAAGTGATTAACTTTTGCGCCAACAACTATTTAGGTCTAGCTAATCACCCAGAGCTGATTGCAGCAGCCAAAGCCGGTTTAGACAGCCACGGTTTTGGTATGGCATCTGTGCGCTTTATATGCGGCACTCAAGACACTCACAAACAACTAGAAGCAAGCCTGAGTGAATTTTTAGGTATGGAAGACACCATACTTTATTCGTCATGTTTTGACGCAAACGCTGGCTTATTTGAAACATTATTAGATGCCGAAGACGCGATTGTGTCTGATGCGTTAAACCATGCATCAATCATTGACGGTGTGCGTTTATGTAAAGCAAAACGTTTCCGTTACGCTAACAACGACATGGCCGATCTTGAAACACAATTAATTGCAGCCCAAGCTGCTGGCGCGCGCAACATACTCATTGCCACCGACGGTGTATTCTCAATGGACGGCGTTATCGCTAACCTCAAAGGTGTGTGCGATCTTGCCGATAAATACGGCGCACTCGTTATGGTTGATGACTCACACGCCGTGGGCTTTATTGGTCAAAACGGTCGTGGCACCCACGAATATTGTGACGTAATGGACCGAGTAGACATTATTACCGGCACATTAGGTAAAGCCCTAGGCGGCGCATCAGGTGGATTTACTGCCGGTAAAAAAGAAGTGGTTGAATGGTTACGTCAGCGCTCACGTCCTTACCTGTTCTCAAACTCGTTAGCACCATCGATCGTCAGCGCCTCAATTCGCGTGCTTGATATGCTAAAAACGGGGCATGCATTACGTGAAGCCGTATGGGAAAACAGCCGTTATTTCCGCGAACAAATGTCAGCAGCAGGCTTTACTTTGGGCGGCGCCGACCATGCCATTATCCCGGTAATGATTGGCGACGCCAAGTTAGCCAGTGATTTTGCCAATAAATTATTAGCAGAACACATTTATGTGATTGGCTTCTCGTTCCCGGTTGTACCTAAAGGCCAGGCGCGTATTCGTACCCAAATGTCAGCTGCGCACACTCGCGAACAACTGGATCATGCTATTGATGCCTTTACTCGTATTGGTAAAGAAATGGGCATTATCTAACTGGCTTAAGTTAACAAGACTCGGTAATCATAGGTTATTAAGATGAAAGCATTAAGTAAGTTAAAGCCTGAAGAAGGCATCTGGATGGTCGATGCACCAAAACCAGAAATGGGTCATAACGATCTGTTAATCAAAATCCGCAAAACAGCTATTTGTGGCACCGACGCACACATCTACAACTGGGATGAGTGGTCACAAAAAACCATACCAGTTCCTATGATTGCTGGTCATGAATATGTCGGTGAAGTCGTCGACATGGGTCAAGAAGTACGCGGTTTTGCCATTGGCGATCGCGTGTCTGGAGAAGGTCATATTACCTGTGGTTATTGCCGTAACTGCCGTGGTGGTCGTACTCATTTATGTCGAAATACCTCCGGCGTAGGCGTAAACCGCGATGGCGCCTTTGCTGAATACCTTGTATTGCCCGCATTTAACGCATTCAAAATTCCAGCAGATATTTCTGACGACCTAGCCGCTATTTTTGATCCATTTGGTAATGCTGTACATACTGCATTGTCATTCGATTTAGTTGGCGAAGATGTATTAATTACCGGTGCTGGCCCTATTGGTATCATGGCTGCTGCTGTGTGTAAGCATGTTGGCGCACGCCATGTTGTAATAACCGACGTTAACGAATATCGCTTAGATTTAGCCCGTAAAATGGGCGCGACTCGCGCAGTTAATGTTGCAAAAGAAAGCTTAAAAGATGTCATGAAAGAGCTGGGCATGACCGAAGGGTTCGACGTAGGCCTAGAAATGTCTGGCGTACCGTCAGCATTTCACGCCATGCTTGACACCATGAACCATGGCGGCAAAATTGCCATGCTCGGTATTCCAGGTGGCGATATGGCCATTGATTGGAGCAAAATCATTTTTAAAGGGTTAATCATCAAAGGTATTTACGGCCGTGAGATGTTTGAAACCTGGTATAAAATGGCCAGCTTAATCCAATCAGGTTTAGACTTAACCCCAATCATTACGCATCATTTTAATGTGGATGATTTCCAGCAAGGCTTCGACGCAATGCGCTCAGGCCAATCTGGCAAAGTGATTTTAAGCTGGGATTAATCCCCCACATTATTATCACGCTGCAATGACTCAAGGGGTTGTATTTATATACCCAATTGACCTTAAATGCATGTTTCAGAGCATATTTAGGTTGGTTGGGTATACAACCCCTTGTTGCAAACTGGCCGCCATACAAACGCTTTCCGTAAACTTTTTATAGGTAATACCATGTCTGGTTTTAAACACTTGTCTGTTAATGAATTAATCCATATGTCTGAGGCATCTACCGAGGTACAGGTTGTTGATATACGAGATTCGGCAAGCTTTGCGGCAGGCCATATTCCACATTCTATCAACTTAAATAACGAAAATTTAGCCCATTATATTGCCGGTGCAGATATGGATAAGCCTCTTGTCGTTGTGTGTTATCACGGCATGAGCAGCCAAAGTGCTGCCAGTTATTTAAATGAACAAGGCTTTGATGATGTCTACAGTCTTGACGGTGGATTTAGTGCATGGAGCCTCGCGCACTCATGATAGAAATAGGCCAACTTCCTAATGCACGTGCTGCGCAAGCATTTATTGATTACCTTAAAGGGTTGAACATTCAATGCCATGCAGTGCAACATGCCCAAGGTGTTGGCCTCATTATTAGCAATCCTGCAGATGAGCCACAAGCACGTGCTGAGCTCGAGCAATTTGCTAACAACCCCTACGACAGTAAATACTTACAAGCCTCATGGGACAATGGCGACACCGCTGCGCAATTCAACTACGGCCCTGGCACCAAGGGGTTAGTGCAGCAATTTTTAACAGGTGCAGGCCCGCTCACCCTAATCACATTCTTTGTCTGTGTCGCTGTTTTTGCAGGGATGAACCTAGGCTTCGCCGACGCAATATATAGTCAATTATCATTTTTTGGCGCAGTTCCCCAAAGTGACATAAACCAAATTTGGCGCTTATTTACACCGAGTTTAATGCACTTTTCGGCTATGCATATCATCTTTAACTTGCTGTGGTGGTGGTATTTAGGTGGCAAAATTGAAACCCGGTTAGGCATCAGACCTTTGTTATTTTTATTAGTTATTGCAGGTACGCTGCCCAGCGTTGTGCAATTTTACATGACCGGTCCCCATTTTGGCGGTATGTCTGGCGTGGTGTATGCGGTGGTGGGTTACACCTGGCTCATGGGGATAAGACAACCCAGCAGCGGCATTCACCTACCGCAAGCTTATATGGGTTTTATGTTGATATGGCTGGTACTTGGTTTTACTGATTTACTCGGCATGCCAATTGCTAATGGCGCTCATATTGGTGGTTTACTTGTTGGGCTTGCACAGGCCTTATTTGATAGCCGCACCTCAAAAACAGTATAATGACAAAAACCACTTGCTCAGGTGGTTCTTTAAATCAGTCAATCATATCAATGACTTTTGTAACCAATTTTTCAATACCAATGTGCGCTTCTAAAATCGAGGTTGCTAGCATATAAGCTGGCGTACTTACCACTTTGTGCACTTCATCAACCACAATGTCATCTACCTTAACAGCCTGATGCTTACCGCCCATTTCATTAAACGCCTGGGCAGTATCACTATCATTGCCAATAGTGCCAGTTACTCCTTGGTCATAAATTTTAGGGATCATCACAGGCGAAATACACACAAAACCAACTGGTTTACGTGCATTGGCAAAATCGGTAATAAAATTTTCCACAATTGGGTTAATGTGGCAATTACTGCCAGTCGTCGCAAAATTTGATAAGTTTTTAGCCGCGCCAAAACCACCAGGAATAACCAACGCATCGTACTCAGCCACATTTAAACTGCTGGCATTAAACACTTCTCCACGGGCAATGCGTGCAGACTCAACCAACACATTACGGGTTTCTTCAGTATTTACCTCACCGGTTAAATGGTTCACTACATGCATTTGCTCCACATCAGGAGCGAAACACTGGTACTGAGCACCGGCACGGGTAATAGCCAGTAAAGTCAAAACGGCTTCATGAATTTCGCTGCCATCAAACACACCGCAACCACTCAGTAATACTGCTATTTTTTTCATGATAATTACCTTCATCAATTATGAATTTTTTGGCTCTGTGGCTTAATGCCTCATCGAATAACATTTTTGATTGAGCATTGAGTTATACTTTTAAATGATAATGTAAAATTTACAACATAAATCCAACAAAACGGTTGATCTGATTAAAAATCGTGCTAACTTAGAACGTCGAATTTATCTAATGCACTTTTTTTAGTCGTAACACATGACATAAATTCATTGTGACTTAACTGACATCAATAAAAAAGTCCACAAATTAGTTATATTTTTTGAAATTAATAAATAGCTCACAAAATTTAAAATAACAATTAAAATTCAACAAGTTACTGATTTCGCCTCTAGCCGTAAGAAATTCTATCCAGCAACGTTGATTATTCCACTCACAGACTTATCCACAGGCTGAGAGGATTTTTGCATGGCTAAAATTCAATAAATTCACACGTATCAAATCCGCAAAACTCACCAACCGTGCGGCTTGTCGGACCTTTAAACTTATCCACACGCTGGTAGATAAATGCCTGACAATCTCACAAGTACCTTGAGGTGCTGTGGGTATAATGTCATCCTATCTATCTCGCAAAATACACAAAACGAAAAACACATTATGCCAACAATTCCTAACAATCCACTTATCCTGGTCGACGGATCTTCTTATCTTTATCGCGCTTACTATGCGCCGCCTCATTTAACAAACTCAAAAGGTGAAGCGACGGGTGCGGTTTATGGTGTTGTCAACATGCTGCGTAGTTTGTTAAGCCGCTATAGTCCAAGCCATATTGCTGTTGTTTTTGATGCTAAAGGTAAAACCTTCCGCAATGACATGTACGGCGAATATAAAGCACAACGCCCTCCAATGCCCGACGACCTTCGTAGCCAAATTGAACCATTACACCGCATTATTCATGCAATGGGGTTACCTTTAATCAGCATTCCCGGCGTAGAAGCTGACGATGTTATTGGCACCATAGCCTTGCAAGCGAGCAAAGAAGGCCGGGCCACGTTAATCAGTACTGGCGATAAAGACATGGCGCAGTTAGTCAACGACCATGTCACCTTAATTAACACCATGACAGACACCATCATGGGCCCAGAAGAAGTCAAAGCTAAGTTTGGTGTTGGCCCAGATCGCATTATTGATTTTTTAGCATTAATGGGTGACAAAGCCGATAACATTCCTGGCTTACCTGGTGTCGGTGAAAAAACCGCTTTAGCCATGCTAACTGGTGTTGGGAGCGTAGCGCAGTTACTGGCCGATCCACAAAGTGTGGTGGAACTTGGTTTTAGAGGCTCAAAAACCATGCCGGCGAAAATTATCGATAACGCCGACATGCTAAAACTCTCTTATGAGCTTGCTACCATCAAAACCGATGTCGAATTAGAACAAGACTGGCACGAGCTGAATGTTAAGCCGCAAAATCGCGATGAATTAATTAAATGCTTTGGTGAAATGGAGTTTAAACGTTGGTTAGCAGAAGTGTTAGACAACAAACAACCTACAGGCACGGTTAGCCAAGATAGCGACGAAGAAGTCACAGTTTCTGCCGCTATCGAAGCCGAATATGAAACCATTCTTAGCGAAGAAGCATTAGACAAATGGATTAATGAGCTAAGTAAAGCCGAGCTAATTGCCGTTGACACCGAAACAACAAGCCTTAATTACATGGAAGCACAGCTTGTCGGCTTATCCTTTGCCACTCAAGCAGGTAAAGCCGCATATCTGCCATTGGCCCACGATTATCCTGATGCGCCACAGCAACTCGAAAAAGCCGCAACGCTTGAAAAACTGCGCCCAATTTTAGAGGGTAAAACACCACAAAAAGTCGGCCAAAATCTAAAGTACGACATGAGTATTTTAGCCAATGCAGGCATTAAGCTTGGCGGTGTTCGCTTTGACACCATGCTTGAATCGTATGTGTTTAACTCGGTAGCATCACGCCATGACATGGATGGCTTAGCATTAAAATATTTAGGCCATAAAAATATCAGCTTTGAAGAAGTCGCAGGCAAAGGTGCCAAACAGCTGACCTTCAATCAAATAGACTTAGCCACAGCCGGACCTTACGCAGCAGAAGATGCCGATATCACCTTGCGATTACATGAGCACTTATGGCCGCGCGTAGAAAAAGAGTCAGCATTAGCTTCAGTATTTAACGAATTAGAACTGCCGTTAATTCAGGTATTATCAGACGTTGAGCGCCAGGGTGTGTTAATCGACTCTATGCTACTTAGCCAACAAAGTGGTGAGCTGGCCCAAAAACTCGACGATCTTGAAAATAAGGCCTACGAAATTGCCGGCGAGAAGTTTAACCTCGCATCGCCTAAGCAGCTGCAAACGCTCTTTTTTGAAAAGCTTAACTATCCAGTTAAAAAGAAAACCCCAAAAGGCGCGCCTTCAACCTCTGAAGAAGTGTTAGTCGAGCTAGCCTTAGACTATCCGCTGCCTAAAATTATTCTTGAGCACCGTAGCCTCGCTAAATTAAAAAGCACCTACACAGATAAATTGCCACTCATGGTCAATGCCACCACAGGCCGTGTTCACACCAGTTATCATCAAGCCAATGCTGCTACAGGGCGTTTGTCGTCAAGCGAGCCAAACTTACAAAATATTCCTATTCGTACCGAAGAAGGTCGACGCATTCGCCAGGCCTTTATTGCCCCAGCAGGCCGTAAAATTTTGGCCGCCGACTATTCGCAAATCGAATTACGCATTATGGCCCACTTATCTCAAGACAACGGCTTGTTAACTGCGTTTGCTGAAGGAAAAGATATTCATAGAGCCACTGCTGCAGAAGTGTTTGGCGTTCACTTTGAAGAAGTCACCACCGAACAGCGCCGCCGTGCTAAAGCGGTTAACTTTGGTTTGATATACGGCATGTCGGCGTTTGGTTTAGCTAAGCAATTAGATATCCCGCGTAACGAGGCACAAACTTACATCGACACTTATTTTGCTCGCTACCCTGGCGTATTAAAATACATGGAAGAAACCCGCGCAGCAGCTGCAGAGCAAGGCTATGTATCCACCCTATTTGGTCGCCGTTTGTACCTGCCCGAAATTAACGACCGCAACGCCATGCGCCGTCAAGCCGCTGAGCGTGCAGCCATTAACGCGCCAATGCAAGGAACCGCAGCCGATATCATCAAAAAGGCCATGATTGCGATTCACCAGTGGATTAACCAAGACACCCAAGGAGAAATTACCCTGATTATGCAAGTACACGATGAATTAGTATTTGAAGTTGATGAAGCAATGGCTGAAACTCTTAAAACCAAAGTGTGCGACCTAATGGCACAGGCTGCAGCACTTGATGTGCCATTGCTTGCAGAGGCAGGTATTGGCGATAACTGGGATGAAGCACACTAATATCGAGCAAGCTTATTAACCTGTTCCTCAACATTGCCGTATTTGATAATACGGCAATGTTGTTTATTGCACGGACGGATATCGGCACAGAGGTACCAATTAACACCGTCTTTGTTGTTTACATCTAAAGACCATAATAAATTTGACTCTACTTTTCTTGTCGCTATTTCTAAAAAATGATTTTCTCTAAAGACAAACCCACTGCAATCCTGCACAAACCATTAATGAGTCTATAAAACACTCAACACATATGGCGATTTGGTTAACAATTGAGCCAATTTTGCAGCAAAAATCACAGTTATTGTATCTTTTTATGAAAAACAGTTTTTCATTTTAAGGCGAATGCGCTATTATCTCGTTCGTAGGGTACAGAGGTTAAGATGTTCAATCTTTCAAACCTTTATTTCACTAGCAATAGTGACTAGCCAAATTCGGCGCCCCAGCAACCTAGGTTGCAGGGGCTTTTTTTTTGGCTTTTTTTCATACCTAAAAATATTTAGAGTAAATACTTTAACTTTACATAAAAAGCAGTTATTCTATGGTCATTGAGGGTTGTCAAATTGAGTTGATAACACTTGAGTCTTGTTGAATTTAGCTTCTCCCCAAAAGAGCTAATTTTTGTACCGATAGCCTCTTGGTTGTCGGTTTTTTTTTGCCTGATTTTAATGTCGACCACCTATAAAAAAACCGACTCAATGTCGGTTAATTCAATATGGTTGTTCAAACATCAACGCTATTCTGACTCAGTTTGCTCTTGCAACGCTTTTTGTTCAGCCAACCAAGTTGGATGACACCAGTCATTCAAAATACCCAGCACCTTGGGTTTGCCAGTTCCTTTTAGTGATGAAAACGGCTCAACGTGCACCTTATCACCAAACTCAGCTAAAGCCTTACGCACTTCATTAACCGTCTTAGTTTTTACACTCTGAGTCAATTTATCAGACTTTGTTAACAAGGCTAAAACAGGAATATGACTTAATACAGCCCACTCAATCATTTGCATATCAAGATCTTTAAGTGGATGTCGAATGTCCATGAGAACCACCACACCACTTAAGCAAGCACGCTTTTGTAAATACTCGCCTAATGCTTGCTGCCATTTATTTTTAAGTGCTAAAGGCACTTGTGCAAAACCATAGCCAGGTAAATCGACCAATCGACGATCTTCATCTAATTGAAACACATTGATAAGCTGCGTCCGTCCTGGCGTTTTACTGGTTCTGGCAAGGCTTTTTTGTTCTGTTAGTGCGTTCAAAGCACTCGATTTTCCGGCATTGGAACGTCCAGCAAATGCAATCTCAACGCCAACATCCCCAGGAAGATATTGATCTAAATGCGCGATATCTGGCGCACTGATTAAAAATTTTGCCTTACGGAAATCGATACGAGATTCGGTCACTAGTCACTCCAATTAAATTACTTTCAGTAAACGCTTTACCATAAATGTTCAACAATTGCTTACTTTTGCACGTTTTCGTGTAAAATATTAGCCTGATCACATTATATACCCAAGCAACGCTGATATGTGTGATGTAGTAATAATTGATCTCGTTCTACCTGAACGACGTACACTACATCAAAAGCGCTTGGAAAAAGTATTTTACCACGCTTGCGGGTCTTCCTAGTAAGCTCAGGACAATAAATTAACAAGAAGTTGGAACGCCATGAAAAAGTTAGCTCTTGCGCTGTCTGTAGTAGCCACTATGTCATCACCTGCTATGGCTGAAGGTAATGCTGAAGCCGGCAAAACTAAAGTAATCGTATGTTCTGCCTGTCACGGTGTTGACGGCAACAGCATGATTGATATGTATCCAAAGCTTGCAGGCCAACATCCTGCATACCTTGAGAAACAATTAAAAGAATTCCGCTCTGCCATGCAAACAGGTGGAAAAGAAGGCCGTATGGACCCAATCATGGGTGGCATGTCTATCGCGTTAACCGATACTGACATTGCAGACATTTCTGCATTCTTCGCTAGCCAAACTCAATCAGCTAACCCAGCGGTTGAAGGCACCGAAGCCGGCGAGAAACTATATCAAGGTGGCGATGCTGCTCGCGGTATAACATCATGTATTGCATGTCATGGTCCTGATGGTAGTGGTGCAGCTGCAGCTGGCTTCCCAATGATTGGTGGTCAACATGCTAATTACATCAAAATTCAGTTAACAAAGTTCCGCGACGGCACTCGTAACAACGATTTAAACGGCATGATGCAAGATGTTGCTAAAAAATTGTCAGATGCCGATATCGAAGCACTATCTAAATATATTTCAAATATTAAGAAATAATACGCTGGATAAGTGTTAATAAAAAAGGGCAATAATTTGCCCTTTTTTACGCCTCAAAGTTTACGCTTACGTCAACTGCACGCATTATTACTTGACATGCCTCACGGTTTTAGAGTTAAATACACCCCGTACCGAGGTAAACCCAGCTGTTTGAACCATAAATCAAATAACATCAAGCAGATTTCGGACAGACACATTTAAGATATAAGAATAAAGAAAACACATAACAATAATAATTTAAGGCCACTCAACAATAATAAAAATGAGTCGCGGTTTTAGTTTGAAACCCAGGTCGTAAAACTTGTAAGGAACAGACCGGCTGGTCAACTCGCTATTTAGCACTGCCTTACACAACAGAGTAATCCTTTTGGTATTATTTGAATGATTCAAATAATCGCAGAACAACATTTTGTTGGGGATGCATCCATAAGAAGCTTGCTCGAAGGTACAAAAAACAAGGATGGTTGGCTTTAAGTCATAGAAGACAAATAGGATAATGATGCGTCAATGAAGACCATCTACGGAAGCTGTAGTCAGGACGGCAACAGAATATAAAAAAGCGTCAGCGATGACCAATAACAACTACAAAAGCACGGAAAGCACAATAAAAGTTACGATCTGACCGGGATAGTCACATAGCAAGTACGGATACTTGGAATCAGAATAAAGTGCATTTAAGCACTATTTTATAAGGTGGCAGTTTACTGCCACCTTTTTTTTATGTGTTTTTATTCCATTCCTGCCGCGACAATGTTCACTGTCGTAAAAATATGGGTACAATGAGTCTCTAAATGAAAATTTGGATATTCGCATAATTTACTGTTTTCACTATGTATAGGTGCAGCTGCCGTTAATGAACCCATGCCCACTGTGTAGCCATCAAGCGGACTTTTTTTTACAAGATAAAAAAAGGGCATTTTATACATGCTCACAATGCGGTTTACTATTTGCTAACCCAAAATCGCACCTCATGCCAAGCCTAGAGCGTCAGCGTTATGGTCGGGCACAAAAATCATCGAAACAAAAACAATTATCACAATTTGTTTTGCCACTATTGGTGCAAATCGCCCAACAGCAAACAGGCCCGTTAAAAGGGTTAAACTTTGGCAGAGTACTTGATGAAAAAAGCCAACTAACGATTGTGGAAGCTGGCCACCAGGTTAATCAATACGACCCCTTCTTTGCTGCCGATCAGTCTGTTTTGAGTCAAAGCTATGATTTTGTGTGTTGTTATCGGGTCTTTGAGCATTTTAGGCACCCCATTCGCGAATGGAAATTATTGAATCAACTGATTAAACCTAATGGCTGGCTAGCAATTAGCACCCCTTTAATGACCGACAAAGCTTTGTTTGCTAAGTGGCATTATAAAAATAATCCGACTCACGTGAGCTTTTATCAGCAAGCAACCTTCGAATATTTAGCCTCCAATAGCGATTTTGAGCTATTATTTGCATCGAAAGATCTGGTTTTGATGCAAAAATCGTCAAAACCTGATATAAAGCGCATCCATATTTAGTGCCTTGTAGAAATTACTCTGCAAGGACGTGTTAAGAAAACCTAACGAGAACATCATGGCTCGCAGTAAAAAAACTCGCAAAGGCGGCGAAAACGGCCCTAAGTTTGCCCCAAGAGTAAAAAAAGCCGACCGTAAAGCGGTCGATGGTAAAAAATCAGAAACGGGTCGTAAATCTGGCAGTCGCCATAATGAAGCCTTGCTTAAACAAGCTTCAGGTAATGGCTCTTCGGTAAAAAAAGACGCGCGTCACGGCAGTAAAAAACCTGTGGCATTAACGTTACCAACATCAATAACTGAGCCGTTAGTGGTTAAGCCAAAACAGCCTAAATTATCTGACGAACAGAAGTTATTGAAACTGGAAGAAGATCCAAGACTGAACCAGCTACTTGACCAGCTTGAAGAAGGCCGTGACTTATCTGACACTGACCAAAAATGGTTAGACACTCAATTAGACAAAATTGAGCAGTTAATGCAGCGCTTAGGCTTAACAGACGGTGACGAAACAACTGTCGAAAGCCCTAAAAAGCAACTGTCTGACGATGAATTATTAAGTCGTTTCGAATCAGGTGCCGATCTGCTTAAAGATTACCAAAAACACGACTAAACCACTCAATGAATTTCATTTGAATGGAGTAAACTGGCGCACACCTAGTCGAATAGGTATAGGCGCCAGTTTTGTATTCAAAAAAGGATAAATTGTGCCTACTATTGTTATCGTCATTGCGTCACTCATTATTATTGCCCTAGCAAGTTACGCAGCCCACTTATTACTTACGCTTCAACGTCGCACTAAAGCCAATCAACAAGCGCAAGCTGAACGCCAAGCAAAGGCCGAAGAGCGCAGGCAACAAATTCTCACCGACATCCGCTATATTGCAGCCGCTATGTTAGAAGACCGTTGCGAGCTTTCTGAAGGCGTGGTGCGCATAGGCAAACTGTTTGATGCATTGTCGATGTCAGAACAAGTGATAGGCGATTTCCCTAACCTGTTTGCTCACTATGACATTATTAGAGAGCATCCCATCATGGAAGCACGCAAAGCACTACCCAAACAACAGCGGATGAAATTTGATTTTGAACGAATGAAGTCTGAAGCTGAGCTTGAGCAAGCAATATTAGATGAAGCCAAGCGTATCGCTCAATTTGACCAGCCTAAAACTCATTGATCTCCCCTTTTTGCGATAAACGACGAGTTTGCTTATAGCCTATGTGTTGGTTATGAATCATAAACTCGTCAACTTCTCCAACAAAACGCCATTGGCGAATAATGACTGATATGCTTTAATCAATGTACGCACTACTTTGGTGCTTTATAACAAGAAGCGTAAACGCTCAGATTAGGACCTCAATATGTTAAGTTCAATATGCTCAGGATTACTCCGTCTTATCGGTTGGAAATTTGAAGGCCAACTCGACAAAACTCAACCTTGCGTAATGATTGTTGGCCCTCACACCAGTAACTGGGATTTTGTTATTGGCATTATTGCCCGCAGCGCATTAGGCACCAACATTCACTTTTTAGGCAAACATCAATTATTTATTGCACCCTGGGGATGGTTGTTTCGTGCCATGGGTGGCAGCCCAGTAGATAGGCGCAAACACAATAACTTAGTGGATGGTGCGGCACAATTGTTTGAGCAACACCCTAATTATAAATTAGCCTTGGCTCCAGAAGGGACACGCAGCCCTGTTACACGCTGGAAAAGCGGGTTTTATCATATCGCAATGAAATCAAACGTAGACATAGTGCCGGTGGGGTTAGATTTTGGCCGCAAAACCATTGTGCTCTCACCACCAATGACGCCAACGGGTGATATTGAAGTTGAAATAAATCAACTCATGGATTTTTTTCGCTCAATTAAAGGTTATCGTACTAAAAACATTCCAGTGTACAAGGTGCAGCCCTCAAACGAACGCCTTTAATACTAAAGCGCACTCTCTAAGCTTTGTTCAGCCAACACATAGCTCCCACCTAATCGCGTTGATTGAGTGGGCGTTATCATTCTGGTTAACGATAGCACTAATCTTGTCGATGCTTGTGATACAAACATCGGCGACTCACCGTAAAAAGTCACGCCAGCAAAATCAAAACGACTATGTTGGCTGTACATACGTCCATGTATTTCGGTATCTGTTGCGTTAATCGCACTACGAGTAATTTGCAGAGTTTGCCCTGCACGTCCAACACGACTTTTCTCCATAGAGAGTATCGAATCTGTCATGGATAGTGATTCAGTATCGACACGATTAAAACGCACCAGCTTGCAGTCATTCAATATAATCTCTTTATACTGCCCACTAAAATGAGTTTTATCGTCTTGAAAGCAATGGCCAACTCGCTGACTTACATTGTTAGAAGGTTGCAAACGACTCACCACAGGGCCTTGTAAACTGGTCAGTAGCAATTGATTAAAAACATGTGGATGCGATTTCATCGGCACATGGCCAGCATCATTAATCACCTGTAATTGCGAAAGTGGAAGAACATGTTGTAACGCATTAGCTGTCCGCAATGGCGCGACGGTATCAAGAGCCCCCCAAATGAGTTGGGTTGCAGGCATTGTTTGATAATTAAGTACCGAAAAATTTTGCTCCATTAATGCTAATGCCGCATTCATGTTAGTTTTGTCGCCAATCGTCATATTTCGCAAAGACGAATCGCCACTAAAGAGCCTGGTTGGATCGAGTCCTGTGCCCGTTTTTTCGAGTATTTTATCGGCAAAGTTATCAACGCGCGCAATGACACGTCTTAGCCCTTGAGGTAAATCGGTTTGATCATTATCTCGGGTAGAAAGGTGCTTAATATAGGCGGTACGATCCAAAATCCCTGCGGCGTCAACTAAGACTAATCGTTCAATACGTCCTGGATATTGGTTGGCGTAATATAGGCTAATCGCGCCCCCCATTGAATGGCCCACTAAATGCACCCCATCAGAATGGCGATACTGCCCAATAACCCAATCGATCACTTTGGCATATTCTTTTGGCGAGTAGGTAAATACCGCCCCTTGAGACAAACCAAAGCCAGGTAAGTCAATTGCAACCACATGATATTGTTGGGCCAACGCAGGGATAACATTTAACCAGTCTTTAGAAGCCAAATCGCCTAAACCGTGGATCAATATCACGGTTTTTTGATGCTCAAGCCCAGCTTGCAAAACAAATAAGGGCGTATCATGAGTAGGAACCATTATGCGCTCATAATGATACTGAGTTGGATAGTCAGTCAATTCGAGCTCGGTTAGCGGATTAGCAACAGGCACTGGTTGCTCCCCCAGCGAGCGCACTTTTCTATTAATGTCGTTTAGCCAATTAGCCTCTACTGGCAATGCCCAAACCACCAGCAACATTAAAATTAATTGTTTACCCACGTTTAAACCTTTATCAATCCAGGTGTTCAATCTGTTTAATACTGCGGATATCATTGCCTGTTGGTGTTTGGAAGGCGCGTAAACCAAACTCAGGCAACACGGCAAAAATATGATCAAAAATATCAGCCTGAATTGCTTCGTAATAGGTCCAACGAATATCATTGGTAAAAATATACAATTCAATCGGCAAGCCCTCTGTGGTAGGTGCGAGCTGCCTAACCATCAAGGTCATGTCTTTATGCACCTTGTCATGGCGACGTAAATACTCTTGTAAATACGCTCTAAATGTTCCGATATTGGTTAGCCTTCTGCCGTTAACTTTCATGTCAATATCGCTCACATTGGCATTGGCTGCGCTTATTTCATTAAATATTTGCGGTAAATATTCTTTTAAATAATTCACTTTCCCTAAACGTATGCGCTCTTCATCGGTTAAAAACTGAATACTATTAACGTCTATATTGACTGAACGTTTAATCCGACGCCCACCAGACTCAGACATGCCCCGCCAGTTTTTAAAAGCGTCTGACACCAATGCATACGCGGGGATCATGGTGATGGTATTGTCCCAATTACGGACTTTTACGGTCGTTAATGTTACATCTTCCACCGCGCCGTCTGCGGCATACTTGTCCATTTGGATCCAATCGCCTTTACTGACCATACGGTTAGCGGCTAACTGAATACCAGCAACAAAGCCTAAAATGGTGTCGCGAAACACCAACATCACAAAACCAGTCGCAACACCTAAACCACTGAAAAAGTAAATAGGCGACTGGTCGGCTAGTATCGAAAAAACAACAATTAAGCCAATAAAAAATAAGAACAACTTGGTTAACTGTACAAAGCTTTTTACCGGTAAACGGCGATTGATATGGTTAACGTCGGCAATCTGATCAGCGGCATTAAGGGCACTGTAAATGGCGCGTAAAATAAAGACCACTAATAACGAACTTAGCAAGCGATCAATCACCGCACTGGCAAACTCGTGCGAGGTCAGCACTATCGGTATAAGCAAATCGAGAATACCGATCGGCACTAATAGCGCAAGACGCTCAAGGACATTAAAACGCATAAAAATATCGTCCCACGTTATCGACGAGCGACGAATAATGACATTAAGCACATTCACAACAAACCGATGCGCAATATAATAACCAATGCCCGCAATGATTAAACAAGCAAAAATTAATATGGAGGTGGCAAGTCCATCAGTAGGTTGGCTATTAATACCTAAGCGGGTTAACCAGTCCGCAATTTCAATCCGCACTTCAGTATTCACTCACAATTCCTTAGCAACATAGCCCTTAACAACATAGCGCTTTAAACAAAAGAACGCTTAACGACAAAACGCAATCAGAGGTTTCATTACCTACATTATGCATGCTATTGCATACATCAATTTAAAAAAGGTTCACTCAGCATACCATCAACGACGGTGCGGTAATGTGACAGTTTATCAAACAAAAAGGACCTTTTGGTAAAGTAAGTTTAACCCTCAAAAAGTGAAACGTTAAACTTAAAAGCTTGGCATTAGCTCTTTGGGCAACAAGCGATTAAAAGTTGCACTCAATAATAGTTCAACGGCGTTTTCGATATCTGGCGCAAAGTAGCGGTCTTGATCATAAAACGCCACAATTTCCCGTAGCTCAGCTTTTGCCATGGCCACCAATGGGCTGGGTTGTAATGGCGTTCTAAAATCAAGCCCTTGGGCTGCGGCCAGTAACTCTATTGCCAATACACCACGGGTGTTTTCGCTCATATCACGTAAACGACGCGCGGCAAACGTCGCCATCGACACATGGTCTTCTTGATTTGCCGATGTAGGTAAACTGTCTACCGAGGCTGGATGAGCATAGGTTTTGTTTTCAGACGCCAATGCCGCTGCTGTAACTTGAGCAATCATAAAGCCTGAATTCACCCCACCATTATTAACCAAAAATGGCGGTAATTTTGACAGGCTAGAGTCAATTAACAATGCCATACGACGCTCAGCAATAGCGCCTATCTCGGCAATGGCAATTGCCAGGTTATCTGCCGCCATGGCCACAGGTTCTGCATGAAAGTTACCGCCCGAAATGATGTCGCCAGTATCTTGAAACACTAACGGGTTATCGGTTACGCCATTTGCTTCAGCCCCTAGCACCTCGGCTGCTTGACGGATTTGGGTTAAACACGCACCCAATACTTGTGGCTGACAACGCAGCGAGTAAGGATCTTGTACTTTTTCACAATGCGTGTGGCTTAAGCTAATTTCAGACTCGTGAGTCAACAAATGACGAAAAATCGCCGCTGAATCGATTTGGCCTTTTTGGCCACGGGCAGCATGAATGCGCGCATCAAAAGGGCTACGACTGCCCATTGCCGCCTCAACACTCATGGCACCAATAACAGAGCTAGCGGCAAATAAATCTTCTGCATTAAACAAACCTTCTAATGCTAATGCTGTTGATGCTTGGGTACCATTTAGCAAGGCTAGCCCTTCTTTAGCTGCTAGTTCAATGGGTTTTAGCCCTGCAATCTCAAGCCCTTCGACCGCTGATATAATTTGCCCCTGATAACTCATTTCGCCTTCGCCTAATAACGGCAAACACATATGTGCTAATGGCGCTAAGTCGCCCGATGCACCCACTGAGCCTTTTTCAGGCACGCACGGATACACGCCAGCGTTAACCAACTGTATTAAAAACTCAATCACTTCTAAACGAATGCCCGAAAACCCGCGACTTAATGAATTAATCTTTAACACCATCATTAAACGCACTGTGGCATCTTGCATGTATTGTCCAATACCTGCCGCATGAGACAATACGATTGAACGTTGTAATAACTGTAAATCTTTTGGGGCAATTTTAGTGTTGGCTAACAAACCAAACCCGGTATTGATACCGTAAACAGTACGGCCTTCTCGTAGCACTTGTTGGACGATTTCAGCACTTTGATTAATCTCAGCGACCGCTTGCGGTGCTAAAGTTAATGCCACACTATTGCGGCTAATCGCACGTGCTTGCGCCAATGTTAAGGTACCTGGCACCAGTTCAAATGAATATGTCGACATGAATTAAGCTCCTAACATTGGTAGATCTAAGCCTTGCGCTTTGGCACAATCTTTAGCAAGCTCGTAACCCGCATCTGCATGACGCATCACCCCAGTTGCAGGGTCATTCCACAATACGCGCCCTAACCTAACAGCTGCCTCATCGCTACCATCGGCCACTATCACCACACCAGAATGCTGACTAAAACCCATCCCGACACCGCCACCATGATGCAATGACACCCAAGTGGCACCACTTGCTGTATTTAACAGCGCATTCATTAATGGCCAATCTGACACCGCATCTGAGCCATCTAGCATGGCTTCGGTTTCACGGTTAGGGCTGGCAACCGAGCCTGAATCTAAATGATCTCGGCCAATCACTATCGGCGCTGACAACTCACCATTTTTAACCATTTCATTAAAGGCTAAGGCTAAGCGGGCACGATCTTTAAGTCCAACCCAGCAAATACGAGCAGGCAAACCTTGAAACGCAATGCGCTCACGTGCCATGTCTAACCAATTGTGTAGGTGTGGATTATCTGGAATAAGCTCTTTAACTTTGGCGTCAGTTTTATAGATATCTTCAGGATCGCCAGAGAGTGCAACCCAGCGAAATGGCCCAATACCTTCACAAAATAATGGCCGCACGTAAGCTGGCACAAAACCAGGGAAGTCAAAGGCATTAGTTACGCCTTCTTCCAAGGCCATTTGGCGAATATTATTACCATAATCGGTTGTTGCCGCACCCGCAGCTTGCAATGCAAGCATGGCCCTCACTTGCACCGCCATCGACTGTTTAGCGGCTTTAACCACTGCCGCCTCATCTGTTTTACGCATTTGAGCGGCATGCTCTAAAGTCCAGCCTTGTGGTAAATAACCGTTTAAAGGATCGTGCGCCGAGGTTTGGTCGGTCACCACATCAGGGGTAATACCACGGGTGACTAACTCACTAAACACATCGGCGGCATTTGCAAGCAAGCCCACCGATACCGGCTTACCGTTTTGATTAGCCTCATAAATCATCGCTAACGCTTGATCTAATGATGTGGCTTTTTTATCCACATAACCTGTACGCATGCGAAAATCGATACGGGTTTCATCCACTTCACAAGTTAACACTGAGTAACCTGCCATAGTACCAGCCAGAGGTTGCGCACCGCCCATACCACCTAAGCCACCGGTTAAAATCCACTTACCTGCTGACGAGCCATTAAAATGCTGCTTTGCCATGGCCACAAAGGTTTCATAGGTGCCTTGCACAATGCCTTGCGAGCCGATATAAATCCAAGAACCCGCAGTCATTTGGCCGTACATTGCCAAGCCTTTTTTATCTAACTCATTAAAGTGTTCCCAGTTAGCCCAATGCGGTACCAGGTTTGAGTTAGCAATAATCACTCGCGGCGCATTAGCATGAGTAGTAAACACCCCAACAGGTTTACCAGACTGCACCAATAAGGTTTGGTCATCTTCAAGACGTTGCAGCACCTCAATAATTTTGTCGTAACTTTGCCAGTCACGCGCGGCGCGGCCAATGCCACCGTACACCACTAAATCTTCTGGGCGTTCGGCAACATCCTGGTGAAGGTTGTTCATTAACATCCGCATCGCAGCTTCTGTTAACCAGCTTTTACACTGCAATTGAGTGCCGTGTGGCGCAATAATGCGTCTACTTGGGTCGTGTCGTTTATCCATATTATCCTCTTCAACCAATTAATTTGGTTTGGTTTTTTGTTTTGTTTTGTTTTGTTTTGTCTTGTTTTGTCTTGTTTTGTCTTGTTTTGTCTTGCAGTTATTGCGGCCAGTGAATCAATAAAAATCATCTGACATGTGTTATTTTTTAACCAGAGCTGAGGTGAGTTTAAATTTACTCCCTGGATGCACTAACCTTGCAAAACTCACCACCCCCTGGCGTGACCAGGTGCGGCGTAAAATTTGTAAACAGGGTTCTGTCGCATCTATTGCCAATCTTTGTTGCAACTGTTCGGTTGCCATAATCGCTTCAACGGTATGACGTGCTTCTGTTAACGGCGCAACGGCTGATAAGTATTCGTGAGGTGTCTGCGCAGTAAAATCTTGATGAAGATAATTAGGCACGAGTTTAGGGTTAACATAGCGCTCTTCGACTTGCAGAGGCATACCTTGCTCGCAATGCACCAGCACTGAATAAAACACCGTATTGCCCACTTCAAGCCCTAAGGCATTTGCCACAGCAACACTGGCTTCGATTGGCTGTAATTCAAGTTGCTTAACACTATAACCATGACCGCGATCTTTTATCTCATCAGCAATATTACGAATGGCGAGTAACGATGACTGCGACTTAAGCCCTGCCACAAAAGTACCTACACCTTGAGTGCGCTCTAATACGCCTGAATCCACCAGCTCAGTTAATGCTCGCCTTGCCGTCATGCGGCTGCATGCAAACAAGTCAGTTAACTGATTTTCTGACGGCACGCGGTCGTTTTCTTGCCATTGGCCAGTTTCAATACGCGACAAAATAAATTGTTTAATCTGAGCAAATTTTGCTTGGGCCATATCAAGAATTCCACGATCGCTAAAATAGAGTTAATGCTTATTACTGCATTAACTCTACCTTGTATATACAAGCTTAAACAAGTATTGTTTAATAAATAATAAATCGTGACTTATTTTTCTTTTTAAGGGGATTCATGGTGTGGGATCAAGTATGGATAGATGTAAACGTGGCCACCATGGACCCGAGTGTACATGGGGCTTACGGCGCCATACATCAAGCGGCTATCGCAGTTAAAGACGGTAAAATAGCCTGGATAGGTCCTCGCAGTGAATTGCCTGAATTCGATGTATTGGCAACACCCGTTTACAGAGGTAAAGGCGGCTGGATCACCCCTGGATTAATCGACTCACATACCCATTTAGTGTTTGCAGGTAATCGCGCCAATGAGTTTGAGCAACGGCTCCAAGGCGCGAGTTATCAAGATATTGCCCGTGCCGGTGGCGGTATTATTTCAACCGTTAATGCCTGCCGCAACGCCGATGAAGCAGAGTTATTTGAGTTGGGTCGCCAACGCTTAAATGCCCTAGCCAGAGAAGGCGTCACCACGGTTGAGATTAAATCAGGATACGGCTTAAACACAGAGACCGAACTGAAACTATTGCGAGTTGCCCGTGAGCTTGGCGAGCATCATCATATCGATGTTAGCACCACATTTCTGGGTGCCCATGCCATTCCGCCAGAATATCAGGACGATGTAGATGGCTATGTCGACCTTGTTATTAATGACATGCTGCCCGCAGTAATCGCAGAAGACTTAGCGGATGCCATTGATGTATTTTGTGAAAACATCGCCTTTAATCTTGAGCAAACCGAACGAGTATTAAGTGCAGCCAAGCAAGCCGGTTTGCAGATAAAACTGCACGCTGAGCAGTTATCTAATATGGGTGGCAGTGCACTGGCGGCAAAACTGGGGGCCAAATCTGTCGACCATATTGAGTTTTTAGACGAAGCAGGTGTTAAGGCCATAAGCAAAAGTGGCACCTGTGCCACCTTACTACCTGGGGCTTTTTACTTTTTACGCGAAACCCAATTACCGCCCATCGATTTACTGCGTCAATACAAGGTGCCGATGGTGATTGCCAGCGATTTTAACCCGGGATCTTCTCCTATTTGCTCCACTTTATTGATGCTCAACATGGCGTGCACGTTATTTAGGCTCACCCCTGAAGAAGCCCTGAAAGGCGTAACCATCAATGCTGCTAAAGCATTAGGAATTGAGTTAAATGTTGGCCATCTTAGCGTGGGCATGCAGGCCGACTTTTGTTTATGGGATATCCACACCCCTGCACAACTGGCTTATGCTTACGGGGTTAATCCTTGTCAAAATGTGGTCAAAAATGGCCAAGTTGTAGCCTTACCCCGTTAATCGCATTTCAAACCCTCGAGCCGTATGTTGTTGGCTTTTATACACAACATATGGCTCTTTCTACTTCTATGCCTGTAAGGCCAGCAAGATAAAATCAATAATTGCGTGATTTTAAGAGCTATTTCATTTAGGCTTAGCCAATTATGAGCGATCGTTCAAAATCTTTTTATTGCCAACCTAACCCATATACACAGAGGTATTATGACAATCCGCACACTATTATCAATTGCAAGCGCATTTTTGCTGCTTAACAGTAGCCCAGTATTCGCCAATGAAACAACAGGTTCAGCCACCGAACTCACAAAACCTAAAGTCATTATTTTTGATGTAAATGAAACCCTGTTAGATCTTGAAAATATGCGTAAATCTGTTGGTACTGCGCTTAATGGGCGTGATGATTTATTGCCATTATGGTTCTCAACCATGTTGCATCACTCTTTAGTGGTTTCAGCCACTGGCGAGTATCAGTCGTTTGGCAATATTGGTGTGGCGTCATTAGAAATGGTGGCTGAGATTAACGGCATTGCCATTACTCACGAGCAGGCCAAAACCGCGATTGTAACGCCTTTACGTTCATTACCCGCTCACCCAGATGTAGCAGAAGGCTTAGCGGCATTAAAAGCGCAAGGTTATAAGCTAGTCACCTTAACTAACTCATCACTAGAAGGCGTGCAACTACAGCTTAAAAATGCCAACTTAAGCCAATATTTTGATGCCAACTTAAGCATCGAATCTGTTGGTGTATTTAAGCCGCATTTAAGCACTTACCAATGGGCCATTAAAGATTTAGGCGTTAACGCTAACGAAGCCCTAATGGTTGCTGCCCACGGCTGGGATATTGCCGGTGCAGAAAAAGCAGGTTTACAAACTGCATTTATCCGTCGACAGGGTAAAGTGTTGTTTCCACTGGCTGCAAAACCAGACTATAACGTGTTAGATGTGAATGACCTTGCCAAAACTCTGGCTACATTTAAATAAGTACACCCAGCATAATAAGAGGTTTCGCCTAGCCCGACTAAGCGATAACCTCTTTAACCAAGCCCTTGCCATTAACCATTATTTAACATTAAATAGGATGGATTAATGAGTCGCATAAAGGGATAAAAATAATGAAAAAAGGGTATTTAACACTGTTGATTACATTGGGTGTTTGCAGTTTAAGTGCAAGCACTTTCGCGCAAACCACATTGGTGCATGATGTTAACGGCTACACCTTAGTTAACGGTAAATTACACACCTTTAATGCAATTCAGTTCACCAACGATAAAATCGACCGACTTTTCACCAAAGACCAGGCTTTACCCACAACCAAAGATATCATTACCATTGACGGTAAAGGCAAAACCTTACTGCCAGGGTTAATCGACGCCCATGGGCATGTACTCAGTTATGGCTTAAGTTTATTAACCGCCGATTTAACAGGTAGCAAAAGCGAGCAAGATGCGGTTGCACGTGCGCAAGCTTTCATTAAAAAAAATCCAACAAACAGCTGGTTAATGGGCCGAGGTTGGAACCAAGAGTTGTGGGACAGCAAACAATTCCCAACAAAAGAAACGCTAGATAACGTTTTTACTGCTAACCCAGTATCATTTGGACGAGTTGACGGCCACGCTATTTGGGTTAACAGCAAAGCATTGGCACTTGCCGGTATTTCAGCCAGCACCGTCTCGCCAGAAGGCGGTGAAATCGTTAAGGACGAGCATGGCAACCCAACCGGAGTGTTAATCGACAATGCAATGAACTTAGTGTTTAGCATCATTCCCGATCTTAATCAGAAGCAGCTCGAGTCTACGTTAACTCTGGCGATGGACAGCTTAGCCTCATACGGTTTAACCAGCGTTCACGATGCGGGTATCAGCATTAACAACATTAGCGCCTATCAACAATTAGCGGCTAACAATGCTATGAGTGTACGCGTTAATGGTATGCTGTCGGTTGAAGACCCTCGTTTTGATACCATATTGAAGCAAGGCCATATCAACACTGCTGATAACATGTTTAAAGTCGACAGTGTAAAAATATCTGCCGATGGGGCGCTAGGTAGTCGCGGCGCAGCGTTAATTAAAGAGTACTCTGACCAACCCGGCCACAAAGGCTTAATGCTCTATTCAGATGAGCAATTAGGCAAACTGATTTTACAGGCAATGAAAGCCGGATTTCAGGTTAATACCCACGCCATCGGCGACAACGCCAACCAGGTAGTACTCAATAAATACCAAACGGCAATTGCCGCAACCGACTCCAAAGCATTGCGCCACCGTATCGAACATGCACAAATTCTTGATTTAGCCGATGTTCCACGCTTTGCTCAACTTGGGGTTATTGCCTCAGTGCAGGCTACTCACGCCACCAGCGACAAAAACATGGCTGAAAACCGTTTAGGCAAAGCGCGACTTGCTGGCGCATATGCATGGCGCAAACTGTTAAATGCCAATGCTGTTGTTGCCAATGGCTCCGACTTCCCGATTGAATCCCCTAACCCATTCTTTGGCCTGCACGCATCGGTAACACGTCAAGATCATGCAAATCAACCACTCGACGGTTGGCTAGCAACTGAAAAGCTCTCCCGCATTGAGGCGCTTAAAAGCTTCACTATCGACGCAGCCTATGCCGGCCACCAAGAGCAGTTACTGGGTACACTAGAGTCAGGTAAAAAAGCAGATTTTATTTTGGTTGAGGACGATTACTTTGCAATAAACCCACAACAGATATGGCAAAACAAGGTTATTGCCACCTGGGTAAACGGCCGCCAGGTGTTTGTGAAAGGAGAAGAATAGAGCTTCTCAATCTATTTCTTTATGTGTCAAAGTGACACACAGATTGCTTTTTGAGCAATTTAACCACATAATGCTTATGTGACACTTTGGCACAACTAGAGAGAATATTATGGCAGCTACGTTACCTCGCATCACCGCTAGAGTTGATGCTGACACCCAAGATTTATTATCGAAAGCCGCGGCGCTTGCTGGCATGTCGAGCATTAATTCATTTATGTTAAATGCTGCAATCGAAAAGGCCAAACAAGTGATTGAACGTGAAGAAACGCTAAAGCTTAATCAAGCAGATGCCACTTTACTTATGGAAGCCCTAGACCGCCCAGCAACCGCAAACTCAAATCTACAAGCGGCTTCTGAACGTTATAAAAGCAAAAACCAGTAATGAATACGGTACTGTTAGATAAGGCAAAACACGATAGAAACCGCTTTAACTGTGGCAGTGACGCACTTAATAACTACTTGAAAGTTATGGCGAGTCAGCAAGCTAAAAAAGACAACACCAGAACCTTTGTTTTAGAAGATGATATCAATAACGCTCATATTATCGGTTTTTATACATTAACAATGACCCCGATAGACATAAAAGCCCTGCCACATAAACTACAAAAAAAATATCAATCTTCAACCTCAGGCGGCCTCATCGCCCGCTTAGCAGTAGATAAGCGTTACAAAGCCCAGGGGTTTGGTGAATGGTTACTTATTGATGCATTGCAAAAGTTGCTCACTGCGAGTGACAGCGTAGCATTCCCTGTGGTGATTGTTGACGCAAAAGATGGCGCAAAGCACTTCTATCAACGCTATGGTTTCCAGGCATTTCAAGATGCAGAACACAAACTGTTCATCAGCATCGCAGATGTAAGAGCGAGTTTGAACTAGTTTGAGTGGCTTGAGATAGCTTGAAAAACTTAGAGCCAAGAATGTATCACTTCACGGATTAGACATGGCATAAGCTCTTTATAACAAGATGATCCAAGCAGGTTACAAACCGTCAACGCTTGCTCAAGCGTTGTTAAGAAATTATCGCCTCAATTATTCAATTTCAATCAATTGGAATAATGTAGTATTAGCGGTTGGGCAATGTTTTTTTATAAAAGAAAGAGGAAACAGCCGCTGGTTTCCTCTTAGTCTGGTATGGGCAATGTGCCGCCATGATAATAATAACAAAACGACAAAAATTACATTTGGATCCAGGCTAAAGCACACTGTCGGGAAGACGAAAAACACTATCGACAACACGCTGCAAAGAAACCTACGTATTAGAAAACTGCAAATAAAGCTTATCTTTAAGCACTGCCCGCTCATGCTTAGCTTGATGCATAAACTCATCACTTGTCGGTGAGTTTCTCAATTCGAGCTTACGGATCTCTGTATCTAATTCATGGTAACGACGAGCATTTTCTGCAAACACAGTGTCATCAGCCGTTAACGTTAAAATGGTCAGCGTATACTCCGGAAAATCAACTAACAACGCATGGTTTTCACCTAACATATCTCACTCCTTTACAGTTAGCAGTATAAAGCAGTTCTAAGGGTAGCCTATATTTATCCTTATGGTTATATCTGGGGCTAAACTCATAAAAATACTCAACACACCCAATTATTCTCAACTCTATTTGATGATTATCACTGCTGAAATACCGCTAATTGTTGAGTGTATTTGCGCTGATAAAAAGGATGGTCAGTATTAGCTAAGGCTTGTTTTTCAGCTTCAATCGCTTTTGCAAGTTCATCTGTACTGGCATAAACCATAGCTAACGCATGATACGCGGTATGAGCCTTAGGATAGGCGTTTAACGTGTCTTGATACACGGCTATTGCTTGCGCTGGGCTAGCGCTAACCAAACTATCACCCAGCGCTAATAACGAATCAATCGCTGGTACTTCAAAACCATAAACCTCATTAGTCAGGCGTTTATAATGAGCCAAAATTGACTTTGTGCCTTGTTTGGATACCTCAGAAGTTACCGGCAACACTGTATGTATGTCATTAAATATCATCTCGATACCTAACGCGGTAGCGATTATGGGCTGTGTCATATAATAGCTGCCATCAAAGCGTTTAATTTGATAGTCCAGTTTGCTATTGGCATGGGTCTTAATTATCTCTTCGAGTATCGCAAAAGACTCGAGCTGCCTTTGCTCAAAATCACTGTCACTGGTTGTCATAAATAAAAAGCGTGGCGTGCCTTGCATATTGGTAAGCTTTTTAGGTGCATCTGTAAGTACGTATGCAAAATCTTCTGATAACACAGGGCTGGCTGCAATATAGGCATTAAATAAGTGAGGTCGGTTAATAAGACTGTGTAGCACTAATCCAGCGTTGCCAGTAAAACCATTAAAAATTCGAAATCCATTGGTGCGGTAACGTTTATCAATGGCTGGCAATAAATCTTGTTCAAAGAAATCCAATAACGTTTGATCGCCTTGCTTTTCTATTGCTGCGACCTTCAGCTTACCTAAGCCCTCATGGCCATTTGGCGCGGTAACAATGATGGTTTCTAACCACGGCCAACCACCGTTATGGCTCATCCAATCGTGCATGCCGCTTAAATAAAGGTGACTTCGAGGATGGAGATCCAATAACACCACATACCGTTTATCAACAGACTCGCTATAACCATTAGGTAGGCTCACGACAAAGTCGGCATTGGCATTAAATGTGCTTGAGTTAACACTGAGAATATCGGTTTTAGGTTGCACAAATGCTGCTATGCGCGGCGCATCTACTGCATAGGCATTTACCACAACCATAGTCAGTAGCAGCGAACAGACAAACAGGATTCCTTTACATAAATTCAACCCCTTAGCCGTAAAGTCGTTAAGTACAGTTACCATATTTTCATCCTTGTTTTGTATACTTTATGAACCTAACAGAGCTAGCAGTACAAGGCAATTTAGCATTAACTAAATCTAGCTCACATCTTGTACTAAAAGTCGCCAAGCCTAGGCGTTATATCATCAATAGCACTAGCCTTAGTGACCAATAAAGCATAGGATCATGGTAAGTTTATTTATTGTTTGGGAGTCACAAATCTTATGAGTATTAGAGCTATCATCGTTGATACCGCCGGTACCACTACCGATCTTAACTTTATTCAGGATGTGTTATTTCCATATTCACGCATTGCAATGGCCGAGTTTCTTGAGCAAAACCAGCACAATGTTTTGGTCGATTGCTGTATAAGCGATGTAAAAGATATCGCCCTTGAGCCAGATGCCCCTTTGGCACGAGTGACTGAAATTTTACAACAATGGATTGATGAAGACCGTAAAGTGACGCCACTAAAAACCTTGCAAGGATTAATTTGGAAGCAAGGCTATAACCGTGTTGATTTTACTGGCCATATTTACCCAGACTTTATTGAGTCGATTGAACGCATTACCCAAAAAGGCATCCGCATTTACAGCTTTTCTTCTGGCTCTGTTGAAGCGCAAAAACTGCTGTTTAGTCATTCAGACTCTGGAGATTTAACCAGTGCATTTAGTGGCCACTTTGACACTCGCACAGGTAACAAATTAGACAAGCAAGCCTACTGCAATATTTGCAATACGATTAGCTTAAAGCCAAAACAAATTTTGTTTGTGTCTGATGTAGCAGAAGAGCTCAAAGCGGCGGCTTCTGCCGGAATGACAACCTGCCAAATGTTGCGTTTTCCTGAGCAGGTTAAAGCCAAATGCCAAACGGTGACCAGCTTTAACGAATTACAATTCGACTAATCTGTTTTGGCAACACTTTCCTATAAAAACGACCTTGATGGTCGTTTTTTATTTTCGCCAATAGCCAAGAATAACCCACAAACACCGCCTAGCAAGAAGAAAACCATACACCAGGTGCGCTAAGTCATGTCAGTTTTGGCAAAATAAATTCCTTTCTGGTTTACAGGCTAAACACTATAACCCTTGTTGTACCAGCCTGCGGCTGGTAAATTAACGATGATTTCAAACAAGTGTTTAACTTTTATTATACAGGGTATCCCATGGAAGACTTTTTAGCTACACACTCTATTAGCACCAATATACAAGTTGCCTGGGGAGAAATGGATGCACTGCAACACGTTAATAATGCTGTATATTTTCGATATTTTGAAACCGCGCGTCTCGACTTTTTTAATCAAATAAACATGCTCGCCGACTTAAAAACCACGGGAATTGGGCCTGTGCTCAGTGAGACTAACGCCCGCTTTAAGCGCCCGCTAACATTCCCGGACTCAATCATTGTTGGCATTAAAATCAGCGACATCACACAAGACCGTTTTGTTATGCACTACACAGTGTTTAGCAAAGCACAGCAAGCGGTTACCACCATTGGCTTGGCGAAGGTGGTGATGTTTAATTTTAAAACCGGACAAAAGGCCAAACTCACGCCTGAATTACTTGCCGCCCTGTCAAAACATCAGTAAGTTTGAGCAATGAACATTTAAACCAAAACGCTTAGAGGGCACAAAATGAACAGCCAAGATACTGTCTCCGTAGCGCACCAGGCCGAACAACATCGTTTTGTAGTCAATATTAATGGTGCTCAAGCCCTGCTTGAATACCATTTAACGGGCAAAAATATAGATTTTCATCGCACCTTTGTGCCACCAGAGTTACGGGGTAAAGGCATTGCTGAAAAGTTAGTGCGTACTGGGCTAGCGTGGGCTAAAAGCGAAGGCTTAACTATTAATGCCAGCTGCAGTTATGTGGTTAAATTTTTATCTTAATGAGTTACCCGCCCACACGTTAAGCTGGCCCGGTTACCGCCGCTAATTGCTGGCGCACAAGGTCACTTAATGGTTCGCTTTTTTCAGTGTTATAATTGTAATGCACCATGGTAGTGGTGGCTTCGGCGGTTTTTTTACCGCTTTGCCAGCAGCTTTGTAAAATATCAAAACTGCTGTTACCCAAACGGCTAATATGGGTTTTTACTGTCACTTCCGTGCCGTAGTAAGTTGGTGCAGTAAAGGCAATGGTAAAGCCAGCAATAATCATGTTCCACTTGGTTAAATCTTGCCCTGGATTAACAATATCAAAAATCGGCTCACGCGCCGCTTCAAACCACACCGGAATAACGGTGTTATTAATGTGTCCTAGTGCATCGGTTTCACAAAAACGTGGTTTAAGAGTCATGCTAAATTGAGTGTCTGCCACAATAAATCCTTTATTATTATAATGTATGGGTATTCATCCATTCTAACGACACATCTCGCTACAGGTCATCAAAAAAATCTTTATCGCGAATGTATTTGTGCATGTAATGCGAAGCAAATGGCGACAATAGCCAACTGGCAAAACTCAACAAAAAGCGTTTAACAGGCGAGATATTGTCGTATATACGCTCGTTATGTAACCAAAGCATCCGCCCAACGTGATGAAACATTCCCGGCAGTGGCGGTAAAAATGTCACTACATCAACGCCACAACAAATTCGATAGGTACGCCTGTGCAGTAAATATTGGCGTTGAAAACTACCAAAACCCGGTGCGGGCTGACCAAATGTCACTACGCGTTTTATTGATTTAGTGTATTGGCGCTCTAACCTGTCGGCGGCCAATATCGCCATGGCACCGCCCGATGAATGCCCCGTTAACGTGACCCTTTTACCCAATAAAATCAGTGGGCTGACAATAGCATGTAGCCGCTGAAAAATGCTTTGATCAGCTTGATAATTGGGCGCGGTAGGATTACTCATCTGCTCTAATAAATAATCGTAACCATAATGCACGTGGTAACGACAATGACTAAATTGCTTTACTTTAGGCATACACAGTAAGTTAATTAACCATTCATTTACCGTTTGTGACCCCCTAAACACCACCAGCACCTCTGGGTGATCATCGCGCCACAACACCCGCGCGCAAATATGCCCCCAACGATTGGCTATTTCGGCATAATTATCAGTTGAGAACCCCAAACTTTGCGGATCAAAGTCGGTTTGATACGTTACCTTACAGAGCACTGCATAACGTTCATATTGGTAGCGCTTAAGCTTTTTCAAATCCTGTGGCCTGCCAGATAACACCGCATTGAGCATAAGACAAACAGATGACAATTCAGTGAAAAACAAAAAGAGCGCTCAAAGGCGCTCTATTGTTAACGTTTTTCGCAATGATTAGTTGCTATACATGGCATTAATTTCATGGTGATATTTGCTGTAAATCATTTTACGACGTAGCTTTAATGTCGGCGTAATGAGTCCAGACTCCATCGAAAATGCTTCATGCAATAAGGTGAATTTTTTAATTTTTTCAAAGCCTGCTAATTCATGTTGCAGCTCAATTAAGCGCTGCTCAAAATGCGCAACCACTTGTGAGTGGCGTAGTAATTCAATCGGGTTCTCAACATGGATACCTTGCGCGATTGCCCAAGCATTTAATGCTTCAAATGCCGGCACAATAAGGGCTGACACGTAATTACGCGCATCGGCAATAATAGCCACCTGCTCGATAAAAGGACAACAAGCCACTTTACCTTCAACGCGCTGCGGGGCAATGTATTTACCGTTAGAGGTTTTCATTAACTCTTTAATGCGGTCGGTAATGTATAAGTTGCCTTGCTCATCGATACGCCCTGCATCACCGGTTTTTAACCAGCCGTCTTCAAAGGCTTCGGCGGTGTCATCGGGGCGATTGTAATACCCGCGCATTACGGTGTCGCCACGCACTAAAATCTCATCGTCTTTACCCAGCTTGATTTGCATGGCCTCTAACGGTTTACCGTTTGAACCTGGCACACGATTGTCCAAAGTATTACAGGTAACCGTCGCGCACGTTTCTGTCATGCCATACCCACACAACACTGGCACACCAATACTGTGAAAAAAGCCGCCAACATTTACATCCAACGCTGCGCCGCCCACAGGCATAAACTTTAGCCGGCCGCCAAGCACTTGCTGCAACTTGGTAAAAACCAATTTATTAGCCAACTGCCACTGGGCACTTAACCATAAACTTGGCTTAGCACGGCCTTGATTGACTTCAAATTGGCGTTGGCCAACTTTCATCGCCCAAGCAAATAATGCTTGGCGTGTTTTAGGCGCTTTGCCGACTTTATCATGCACTGCACTGTAAATTTTTTCTAAAAAGCGCGGCACTGCACATAAAGTGTGCGGCTTAACCGTAACAAGCGCCTGTTTAATTTTATTGGTGTCGTTTAAATACACATTTCGACCGCCACGGCACAATACATACATGCTCCATCCACGCTCAAACACATGGCTTAACGGCAAAAAGGCTAATGACACATCGCCGGCGGTAAAAGGCAGTTTTTGATCATGTTGGCTAATCATTGAGGCAAAATTGCGGTAATCGATCATCACCCCTTTTGGGTTGCCTGTGGTTCCTGAGGTGTAAATCAGCGTGAGCAAGTCATCCAGATCCGTATTGGCTAATCGGCTGGTTAATTCTTGGGTTACGCTTGGATTAAATTGTGCTGTTAATAGCGAGTCAAAATGCAGGTGATTGTCGGCTCGTAAGGTCACCTTAGCATCAAATACCACAATGTGTTGCACGCAGTCAGCTTGCGCAGCAATGTTACAAGCCATGTCATATTGCTGCTGATCGCCAGCAAAAATTAATTTAGCTTGAGCATCGTTAACAATAAACACCGCTTGTTCAAGTGTGCTGGTTGGGTAAACAGGTACCACGACATTACGCGCTTTAAGTGCACCAATATCGGCACACGTCCACTGCGGGCAGTTTTGCGACAATATCACGATTTTGTCTTGCACTTGTAAGCCAAAGTCAATCAATAATTGCGCCACCGAGTCGGTCAATGCATTGAATTGATCCCAAGTCACTGAGTGCCATGGCGCAAGCATTTCAAAGCCTTCTAGGGCAATACTGCTACCTAAAGACTGACTTTGCTGTTGCAGAAGTTTTACAACGTGATATTGATTTAGTGACATTTAATCGTGACCTTTTAAGCTTACAGGTGTTCCGCTTTTTGCATTCTACCTTAAGCTTAAAAAAATCATAAGAGCTTTTGCTCTATTTGTGCGATTAACATCACTTTTACAAACTAAACTTATTGAACACAAGTATCAGCAAACCGATATTTAAGCCACAGTAACGCCATACTTCCAAAGCTGTCGTTTACCCCAAATTAATGTCAATACACCCACTAAAGTAAGTGGAATATCCAACAATAGCCACGGGGTAACACTGTCGCCGTCTCTTAGCGCAGCAAAACTCATCGATACGATTATCGAGTGTGCAAACACCACTAACATTGCCGCTGTTGCTTGTTGGCTATTACGGCATGCGGAACCTGTTCCGAGCATAATCGCACAACCCCAAAAGGTGCTTAAACTTAAGTGAACTAAAAACATCAGGCTGAGTTGTGGCTCAAACAAAGATTTCAGCCCCCCAAAACAGGTAACTAGCAGTACCATTGCCACAATAAAACGATATTGACTGTGGAAAAAGGCCTCTTTCATCCCACTTAACCCGCTGTAACAAGGCAATAAAAATAAGGTTTCGGTGGCACGCCAGCGCTGAATACGGCTCCAATGAATAATCGCGCAGCTGATCACTGAAAATTGAGCAATTAAAAACACGGTAGGCAAATCGAAATCAAGCAACCACGAAAAGAGCATTAAGCCTATAGCGATAACAGGTAGAGCTAGCATCATCATGGTTAACACAGGGCCAATAAAGAAATTCATTGGATGAAACAGGCGCTCAAATTTACCCACCCACGCGACGCCTTTAATGCTTGGTAACCACATCCAGCCCATTTGTACGGCATTGAGGTACACCACCCGCGCATTGCTATTCCAGTGCAGTTGCCGACACAAGCTAATCACACGGAAAAACAGCATGGCAACAATCATTAAACTGGCCCATAGCGACAAACGAGAAGAGAGTTCATCTAAAAATGGCACCGCAATAAACAGCGCAAACGATAAATGAAAATAATGACTGCGCCACAAACAAAGCCACACAAATCCAAGCCCAACCGCAACGGCTAACCACAATTGAGCTATTACTTCATATGCCGAAAAAATCACACAAGCCGACACCTGAAACCCAATAACCGCCAGCGCTATAGTCAACGCCTGTTGCAATACATTTGCTTGATAACCTGGGATTAATTGGCTGGTCTCGGTCGCTACTAAACGATTTAACTGCCAGGCAATACTGGCTGCCGCTGAAACACTGGCCATTGAAAAAACCAGGCTAACCACCTCAGTTTTACCGCTAATTAACAGCGCAAGCCCAAGCACTAGCCCAAGCAGGCTCGTGCCTAAAAAACTAACGCTACCTAAGTCATATAACCACATACGCAACATCCCCTGATAGGGTTTACGCCATGTGGCTTGTTTTCCTTGAGTTGGCAGCGCACTCATCGGTGCAGCTCCATAAATAACTGTTCTAAATTTAACGATTTTTCACTTTGCACACCTGCTATCACCTCCGAGTTACCCTGGGTGTCCACCAGCACGGTTTGGCCGGTTTGGCTTAATATTCTGTAGCTTGCAGGTAGTTTGGTGTCGTCGTTAAGAGTGAGTAATTTTACCTCTTCACGCAGGGCATCAATTTCTTTAAACAGCACTAAGTCGCCTTTTTTGATGAGTGCTACATGGCTGGCTACACGCTCTAAATCTGAAGTAATGTGCGATGAAAACAATACCGCCGAACCAGAGTCGAGCGCGAGATCGAACAGGTCTCCCATAAATTGGCGGCGGGCAATAGGGTCGAGGCTAGCAACGGGTTCGTCGAGCAACAATAGCGTTGGTCGATACGCCATCGCCATGATCAAGGCTAACGATTGGCGCTGACCCACAGACAATTTTTGTACGGCTTGAGTCACATCTAAATCAAAGCGTTTTAGCCACTCTTGTTCTAAGGCGATGTCCCAATTGGGGTAAAAGCTGCGATGTAATTCTAATGCTTTATCTATGGTAAAACCTTCGTATCCAAAAGGCTGTTGTGGCACATAGCCAATGCACTGTTTTGCTTCAACAGAAAGGTTTTCTGGCGATTCGCCCAGAGTATTGATGTGACCACTATCGATACCCACAATGCCAAGCGCACAACGCATTAGAGTCGATTTACCCGCACCATTTTGGCCTAATAATCCCACCACCATGCCAGGGTAAAGTGTCATCGACAAATCACTCAATACTTTATGCCCAGCGGCAGCGTGATCTGTCGTGCTATAGATTTTATTAACTGAATTAAACTGTAAAACGGGTTGTTCTTCGGCTTCCATGTTCGATATTCCTACCAAAATTTAGCTTAAATGACGGCTATTCTTGATCCCAAGATTGCTTTAGCAGCTGTTGTAACTCGTCGTAATCAACACCTAATTGTTGTGCCTGTTCAACTAATGCTCTGAGCTGCGGCGCTAATAAACTGCTACCAGACGCTGTGTTTGCAGACGTTCTGGCGGCAACACATGACGGTTGACCACGACGCCGCTCAACCCAGCCTTGATCAACAAGTTGCTGCATTGCACGCGACACCGTCATGGGGTTGACCGCCAAATGCTCGGCCAATTGGCGCACTGAAGGCAGGACATCTTCAGGCTGCAATTGGCCACCAACAATTAAACGCACAATTTGATCGTGCAATTGTCGATAAATGGGTTCACCACTACTGGGGTTGACATTTAGTAATTCTAACATTAGCCTTTAGCAACTGTATTAATACATTGATACACTCATACACTAAGTGTTAAGGTATCATAATCGTCATGAAATGCAAAAAGGAAACGTTCCGATGACAAACAGGAAGTGTGCCAATACCACCTCAATCGCACAATCAGGCGTATTAGGTTTATGCCAGTCGGCAACTCGAGTGAGTCGCTGGGTAGCGGTTGCTGCCGCGATATTAGTGGCTAATTACAGCAGTGCAGCACCCACAAACACGCCAGTGGCTGCGTCCGCTAAAACATCAACGTGTTATTTAGACGGCATGGACGAACAGCTTCAGTGCGGCAAAATCACTGTACCTGAAAACCCCAAGCTAGCTGACGGTAAGCAAATCGATATTCACTTTGCAATATTGCCTGCAATTAAAAATACCCATCCAGATGAAGCTTTACTCGCCATATCTGGTGGTCCTGGCCAATCGGCAATTGAAAATGCCGCTGGATTTAACCGCATGCTGACTAAGGTGCGCCAAAACCGCGATATTTTACTGATTGATCAGCGCGGCACAGGCCAATCTAACCTATTGTCTTGTGACGATGAAAACATGTCATTTCTCAGCATTAATGATAGCGAACTCGACACAGTAGCGATGACCGAAGCCTGTCTCGCCTCAATTGAGGCCGATGTTACTCAATATGGTAGCAATAACGCGGTAAAAGACTTTGAGGCTGTACGCCAATTTTTAGGTTACAACAAACTGCATTTATATGGCATTTCATATGGGTCACGTATGGCACAGCTATACATGCGCCATTACCCTGAAGCACTAGCCACAGTCACCTTAGACGGAGTTGTGCCAATGCAACAAAGTTTAATCGCTATTGGTAGCTCCATTGAGCGCGGGCTCAATGTTTTGTGGCGTGACTGTCAAAGTAACCTAGAGTGTCAGCAACAGTTTCCTGATTTAGTCGACAAGTACAATAAAGTCGATCAACAACTTGCTAACGCCCCAATTAGCCAACAAGTGCGTGACCCACAAACTGATGAGTTAACGGAGTTTTTACTGACTCGCAGTAAATTTACTGGAGCAATTCGAATGGCAATGTACATGCCAAATATTCGAGCGCTTATCCCACATGCCATTCATCAAGCCGCAAATGGTAATTATCAGCCAATACTCGGTATTTACGCATTAACCGCCGACAGCACAGGCATCGCGCTAGGTATGCATTCAACAGTTGTCTGCGGTGAAGATATTCACCGCATCACTGAGCAAATGCGTAAAGACGCTAAAGAATCTTATATTGCAGGCAGCATGTTAGATGGCCTAGTTAAAACCTGCGAAGCCTGGCCAATACCAGCAGAAGATGACAGCTTTGGCCAGCCAATCGACAGTGATATCCCAACGCTATTACTCTCAGGAGAACTGGACCCAGCCACTCCCCCAAACTGGGGCGCAATGGCACAAGAAAAGCTCACAAAATCAAAGCATCTTATTGCCCCTTATGCCACTCACGGCGTGGCCTATCAAAGCTGCGGCAATGATTTAATCGCACAATTAGTTGATCAAGGCTCATTGAAGGACATAAACGGCGAGTGCCTACAAAAAGACGTACGCCGCAGCTTTTACCTTAATGCCAACACTGTAGAAACATTACCGATTGTTAAAAACGACACCGAAATCAAAACCGACACAACAGCGCCAGCAAAAACAGCTGAAGATAAGGAATAGTCATGATTACTGTTACAAACTTAACCAAAAAAATTGGCGATGTGCAGGCGTTAGACAATTTAAGTTTTAGTGCTGAAAATGGCCAAATCACCGGATTACTTGGCCCAAATGGCGCCGGTAAAACTACCTGTTTACGCACTCTGTTTGGCTTACTAACGCCAGACTCAGGCACGGCAACGGTCGATGACATTGACGTCGCGATTGACCCAATAGGCGCTAAAAAACAATTAGGGTTATTCCCAGATCCATTTGGGTTGTACGAACGCCTTACACCGCGCGAGTACATTAGTTTTTTTGCAGAGCTCAGCGGCATGTCACGCAAACAAGCTAAAGAGGCAACCGCCAAGGTCATCGCGCAATTAAAGCTTGAAGACATCAGCGACCGTCGCTGCAAAGGCTTCTCGCAAGGCCAACGGATGAAAACCGCATTGGCGCAAGCCATAGTACATCAGCCAAGTAACATCATTTTAGATGAACCCACTCGAGGGCTTGATGTGATGAGCACTCGTTTACTGCGCGACATTTTATTGCAACTAAAAGCACAGGGGCATTGCGTGTTGTTTTCAAGCCACGTCATGCAAGAAGTTGCCGCCTTATGTGACCGCGTAATTGTAATGGCAAACGGCAAGGTGGTCGCTATTGGTAGCCCTGACGAACTGTGTCAGCAAACGGGCAAAGACTCACTAGAAGATGCATTTATCGAACTTATCGGTACAGACGAAGGGATTGCAGCATAATGAAAATGATACTCACAATGGTGCGCAAAGAGCTTATCGATGCGGCACGCGACAAACGCTCAGTAATGGCAGGCCTTTATTATGCCATCGGTACGCCACTAATTATGTGTGGCCTATTTATGGTGTTAATTGGTCAATTATCTAGCCCAGAAGACTTAAACATCAACATTAAAAACGCCAATAACGCCCCCGATCTCGTGCGTTATTTAAGCAATAACGGCATTAACCATGCTGACGATGAGCAAGCAAATAAAATCACCTTAACCATCAGTGACGATTACGCCACCAATATGGCAAAGGCCAAGCAGGCAGAAGTGCTATTAGTTGCAGATAATTCAGACGAAAAACTGCAAAAATCGATTCAGCGACTCGAGCGCCAACTTCAAGCTTACGGTGCTGAAATGGGCAGTATTCGTCTTATTGCACGAGGCATTAATCCAAGCATTACTCAGCCAATCAAAATCAACGTACAAGACCAGGCCACAGCTGACTCAAAAGGCGGAATGATTTTAGGTTTGGCCATTTTCACCATGATGTATTCGGTGTTTATTTCAGGCATGAACCTGGCAATCGACACCAGCGCTGGAGAGCGTGAACGTAATTCGCTGGCGTTACTACTGAGTCACCCAATGAGCACCCGCCAATTAGTGTTAGGCAAAATTATCGCGGTGACCTGCTTTGCGCTGCTAGGGTTAGTCTTAATCTTGCTGGTATCTAAGGTGGCGTATCCGTTTGTACCTTGGCAACAAATCGGTTTTACCGTCAACATCAGCCAAGATTTTATGGGGTTAATGTTGTTAATCGGTATTCCGGTGGCGTTAATGGCAGCAACATTGCAATTGTATGTGTCGTTTATGGCCAAAACCTTTAAAGAGGCGCAGTCATACTTAACCATGGTGCTATTTGTACCGCTGGCACTGTCAATGGCCGCCAGTTACAACATTGCGCCAGATGTATTGCAATGGTTACCGGTATCGGGTCAGCAGCAAGCATTAATGGACTTTATTAAAGGCCGTGAAATTCCAATGATGCAGTTAATCGTATCATCGGTAGCCACGTTAATCATTGCCATAGCATTGGCAGTAGGATTAGAGAAATCATTAAAAAGTGAAAAAGTGGTCTTTGGTTTATAAGTGTTGTAACAACAGCTGATACAACCAGCTAAGAGTCATCCAGCCTTAGCCAACTAAGCGTTAAGGCTGGACATCATGCAAAGTTAGGCAATTAAGGAGTGATCATGAACGAAGATATGGCAATTATCGCATTGGTATTTATCATTGTTGTGGGCACCACAGCATCAGAAATGTTTAAACACTATTTAAGGCATAAACAAAAAGCTGAAGCCGATGGATTAGCAGACATTAAAGCGCAAAACCAGGCACTGATTGAACGCATTCAAGTGCTAGAAAAACTCGTGACCGAAAGCGACTTTGACTTAAAGCAACAGTTTAAAAAGCTGTGACGCTCGCAACCACGCTTATGCCATTACAAATATCAATCATTGGCCGAATACTTAACCTCATTCGGCTAATGATTCTTAATTGGCGCAAACAGCTGCAATTTAACGGTATTTCGCCCAGCCAGCTTAGCTAAATAAAGCTGCTCATCAGCTTGCTGCAACACATCACTAAAATGGTACTTTGCTGCATCAGCAACCAGAGTGTTAACCACCACACCCCCAATACTTACTGTTACCCAATGGCGATTACCGACTTTATTGGGAATATGCAATTGCTCAATGGCCTTGCATATGTTTTCAGCTATTTTCAATATTGTGCCGGAGTCGCTCTCTGCAAAAATAATACAAAACTCTTCTCCGCCAAACCGAGCAACTAGCGCGTCATAACCTGCTACCTGCTCAGCAAGACTTGTCGCCACAGCAACCAATGCATTGTCACCGGCTAAATGTCCGTATTGGTCATTAAACGCTTTAAAGTGATCAATATCTATCATCATGGTACTAAAGCCTTTTTGCTCTGTATGCCAACGTAACATAATGTCTTTAGCAAACGTCTCAAGTCCTCGGCGATTTGTTATACCGGTAAGCGCATCCTGCACGGTTAATGTTTCTAAATAATTTTGCTGGGCATTAAACTTTAGCAACAACTGATTGAATGAATAAGACATACTTTCTATTTCATCAATTAAATGATGGGAGGTTATTTTGCTCATTAATCCATCACTAGATGAGTCGTTAATACTTTGATTGAATCGAATTAAAGGCGATATTAACCATCTTGAAAGCATCATCATTGACAATGAGATGATCAATATCGCAGCCAGTACCAGCGAAATAACCGCTATCCAATCTAACTGAGGCAATGACGTTTTTTTATGCTTAAGAGTCACTTGGACCGCTTGATTATCAAACGCATTACTTATTAACCAACTGTGAGAAGGGCTGATGCTGTCAATTAGTTTTAAACTAAAAAAGTCATCTATTTCATTCGATGTTTTAAAGGCTGGCGTAATAGAAAAGCTCACCAAAGAATATCGGCTAATGTCATTAACCAGAGCCTTATCTAACAAACGTATCATGGTTAAACTGCCAACTATCTCCCCTGTTGCGGTAGAAGGTAAAATAGTCGTGTTACTATAGTAAATAAGCTGTCCATCAAGCACTAAATAGCCGCTACGACTAGACACTTTTTGCAACGCTATCTCTGCCGATGAAGGCAATATATTAACAAGGCCAGTACTCCCTTGAGTGATCAAGTTTATTAACGATTGTCTCGAGTTAAGCAATGACTCGTGTTGATACTCCCACACAAGCTGGTTATTTAGATCAGTTAATAAAACCGCATCGATATTTGCCGCCTCAAATGCATTGTCGGGCATATTACTTTGTACAAATTCATCCGTCGGGTTGTGAACATATTCAACGAGGTCATCCCAAACTGCATAATCGTAGCAAAGCGTCGTTAGGCTATTTTTCGACAAAGACAATGCTGAATGCAACAAATTATACTCTTGCTGCTGTTGATCAAGAATTTCAGCCTTAATGCCTGGGAGGTAAAAAAAGTAATAAATGCTCGCCAACAAGAAACATATGGAGGCAAATAAAGAGGAGAGCAAAAAAAGCGAGAAGCGTTTTAATGTCATATAGCTAAGTCCCCGTTTACACCGATATCCACAGTGTAGTACCTAAATAGCCTAGATATGGTGAACATCTGTCAATCATCACAGCACAATAGCAAATAGGACCAGCTTTACCCAACTAAGAACCAGGCCATTAAAACTAAGAACTTAACTGAAGGCCTGGTTGAGTAACGTTAAATGAGCTTTTACTTCGCTTTAGGTCTAAACGGCTTAATCACCGCTTCATCACACTCTAAAAAGGGACCATCCATTAGGTCGATGCAATACGGAATGGCGGGAAACACTGCATCTAAACATTCGCGGATAGACTTAGGTTTGCCCGGTAAATTCACAATTAACGAATCAGCTCGTAGTCCCGCAGTTTGGCGCGACAAAATTGCCGTTGGCACAAACTTTAATGACTCGGCGCGCATTAATTCACCAAAGCCAGGCATCATACGGTCGCACACGGCTTCAGTTGCTTCTGGAGTCACATCGCGTTTTGCCGGGCCAGTGCCGCCTGTAGTAACAATTAAGCAGCAATCTTGATTGTCGGCCAAATCAATTAAGGTCGCTTCAATCACATCTTGCTCATCTGGGATCACCTTATACACAGGCTCCCACTCAGAGGTTAAATACTCATTTAATACATCAATAATGGCCTTGCCTGATAAGTCTTCATAAATGCCAGCGCTGGCACGATCGCTTACTGTCACGATGCCGATTTTTGCTTTGCTCATGGTAATCTTTCCCTAAATGTGGGGTGATTAACCTCGGTTTGCGTTGAGGTTAAATCAGTAATGCTGTTATAGATGGCTAATCTACCAAAAAACATCGACATCACAAAATTGCAGCCCCATAAATGCAAACCTCCTCAAACAATGACATCAGCCAAGCGACTATTTATACTGACCGCAGCTATCAAACATTGGATTTTACTATGCAAAAACAACAACACGGCTTTACCCTCATTGAATTAGTGGTAGTGATTATTATTTTAGGAATTTTAGCGGTAGTGGCCGCGCCGAAGTTTATAAACTTAAAAAGTGATGCGGTCATTGCCAATTTAAATGGCTTACAAGGTGCATTAAAGTCGGCTAATACCTTGGTGTATTCAAAAGCCGTATTGGCTGGTCAAGAAAAACTCGAGCCAGGTTCGGTGACATTGAATGCTAGTGCTGTGAGTACAACTGTAGGATACATAACGCCTCTTGGGGCTAATGTGGCATTAGTGCTTGATGGATCATTTGAAGTAATGGTTAATGCAAATGATACGATTACCGCAGATTGGGGAATATTCAACGTATCTGGCGGAAAATCTATGTACATTGTACCGAAAGGATTTGCTACCTTTGACAGCTGCAATTTGCTTTACAACGTTGACTCATCTAAAACTGAACCTGCCTTTTACAGCCTAACCACCAGCGGCTGTTAATCTCCCCGCAATATTGAACCACAAAAAGCTTAAGCATTGATACTGCCAGCCATGACTCGTGCAGTATCAGTTCCAATGCTTATGTTGAGTTTACAACCATGCTTACGTTTAAGCCTTATAGACGTTTAAAGCTTTAGACGTTTAAAGCTGAAAACTTATAAAACATTAACGCTTAACGCAAACCGTTAAAATACCTTCAGCAGCCATGGCAGCAACCTGTTGCAACTCATCAACACTTGCACCTTCAGACGCCTGCATCGAAAATCCCTGAAACAAGGTGGTCATCAAACTTGCCAATACCTCTGGCTCACAATCGGCTTGTAATTCGCCGCTGGTTTTCGCTTGCGTAAATCGGTCCACTAACCGCTGTTTATGTTTGGCTTTACGCGCTAATACTGTTTGCTTAATTGACTCACTCGCCTCACTGCATGACAGGGTACTGTTAATGAGCGCACAACCTTGTGGATGGCTACAGTCGGTAAATTGAGTTGCTGCACCAAGTAATAATCCACGAATAACATCGGCAACATGCTCGTGCTGAAACGCAATATTAAATAGCGAGTCTGGTCGATTTTCATATAAGTCGATGGCTTTAAAAAATAACTGTTCTTTATTACCAAAGGCAGCATAAAGACTGGGCTTTTTAATGCCCATAGCTTCAGTGAGTTCGTTTAAAGAAGTCCCTTCGTAACCATTACGCCAAAACACATTAAGCGCTTGCTCTAACGCCAAGTCGATATCGAACCCACGTGGGCGACCAACACAAGCGGCTTTTGATGTTGTCATAAGTCGTACCTCATATATTAACGAACCCCTGATGATCTTAACATTGACTTAAGATACTCACTTTTGGGGCATTTCATAGCGCATTATTAAACCACAAGTCGTATTCATTGTTTGCAGAGTAATCACAAAATGAGTGATTCATCAACATTGTCGTTCTGCTGCAAAACACATCACTTTCTGCGCAATGACTCATCTTCACACTAAATGAATGTCTGGTCAAAATAATTTAATACCCATCGGTACAAAATACATTGACAGGGGTATTTTAATCTATATATTACCGTTCGGTACAGAACAATTTATACCAGTCGGTACAAAAACCTAGCCACAGACAAAAAAGTAACGCAACCAATAGCCTGTTAAATGACATAAACGCTATTGATTAGAGGACAGCAACATGACTATGTTTAAATCAATTCAATCTACTTTGTTAGTCAGCCTAACGGCAGTACTGCTAGTGGCTTGTGGGCAACAACCTGCAGCACAACAAGCTGGTGCTGCACCTGCCGCCCCTGAAGTGAATGTTGCTAACGTATTGCACGAGCGCATTACCGAATGGGATCAATTTACCGGACGCCTACAAGCGCCAGAAGAAGTCACCCTAGTACCGCGCGTATCGGGTTACATTGAGTCGGTAAACTTTACAGAAGGTGCACTCGTAAACAAAGGCGATGTGCTGTTTACCATTGACGCCAAAGTCTTTACTGCAGAAGTGGAGCGTCTTCAAGCTGAACTCACCAGTGCAAAATCGGCACATGAACTGGCTAAAAACGACTTTGACCGTGCCAATAAATTGTTTAGTCAACAAGCCGTGTCTGAAGAGCTAATTGACACTCGCCGTAGCACAATGCATCAAACCGCTGCAGCTGTAGCATCGGTAAAAGCGGCATTAACCAGCGCAAAATTAAACCTTGAATACGCTCAGGTTACCGCGCCCATTTCTGGCCGCGTGTCTTACGCCAACGAAACCGCAGGTAACTATGTAACAGCGGGACAAACCCAACTCACCAGCTTGGTTTCAACGGCAAATATGCATGCCTACTTTGATATCGACGAGCAAACGTACCTTAAATATGCTTCGTTATCGGGCGAAAATAAGCGCCAGGATCCACGCTCAGGTAACAACACAGTATTAATGGCTCTCGCCAATGAAACCGAGTTTACCCACCAGGGTGTGATCGACTTTGTTGATAACGCCGTTAACCAACAAACCGGTACTATTCGTGTACGAGCCAGCTTCGCCAACCCAAACAACATGTTAATGCCGGGCTTATTTGCACGTATTAGCATTGCAGGCAGCGCGTCTTATCAAGGTATTTTGGTTGACGACAAAGCCATTTTTACCGACCTAAGCAATAAATACGTTTTAGTGGTAAACGAGCAAAACACCCTTGAATACCGCGGTGTAACCTTAGGCGAAAAAATTCACGGTTTACGCATTATTACTAACGGCTTACAACCAGACGACAAAATTGTGGTTAACAGCCTGCAAAAAGTGCGTCCTAACGTAACCATTACCCCTAAATTGACCGATATGGCCGATAGCAGCCAAATAGAAGCGCTGCATCAAGCACAGTTACTATTTGATAATCAGCCGCTTACAGCACAAATTGCTGATGAAGCAACTCAAGGCTAAGGAATACCCCTATCATGTTGTCGCAATTTTTTATTAAAAGACCGATTTTTGCCGCAGTGCTGTCGCTATTGTTTTTTATCGCGGGCGCACTGGCAGTTTGGCAATTACCGATCACCGAATACCCAGAAGTGGTACCGCCAACGGTCGTAGTGACTGCAAACTACCCTGGTGCCAACCCAAAAGTGATCGCAGAAACCGTCGCATCACCATTAGAACAAGAGATCAACGGCGTTGAGAACATGCTTTACATGTCATCTCAAGCCACCTCTGATGGCCGCATGACATTAACGGTCACCTTTGCCATTGGTACCGATGTTGATTTAGCACAAACCCAGGTACAAAGCCGAGTTGAACGTGCAAAACCGCGTTTACCAGAAGAAGTACAACGTTTAGGGATTGTGACCGAAAAATCATCACCAGACTTAACCATGGTGGTGCATTTAACCTCGCCCGACAATCGTTATGACATGCTGTACCTGTCTAACTATGCGGTGTTAAAAGTTAAAGACGAACTTGCCCGTATTGAAGGCGTGGGCGCGGTGCGAGTATTTGGCGCCGGCGACTACAGCATGCGTGTGTGGTTAGACCCGAATAAAGTGGCCGCAATAGGTTTGTCACCTAGCGATGTAGTTGCGGCCATTCGTGAGCAAAACCAACAAGCAGCCGCAGGTAGCTTAGGCGCACAGCCTAGTGGCGACAGTGATTTCCAACTGCTTATCAATGTAAAAGGCCGTTTGGCCAACGTTGAAGAATTTGAAAACATTATTGTTAAAGTGGGCTCTCAAGGCCAAATCACCCGCTTAAAAGATGTTGCACGTGTTGAACTAGGCGCATCAACTTATGCACTGCGTTCAATGCTAGACAATAAAGATGCTGCGGCACTACCTGTGTTCCAAGCATCTGGCTCTAACGCGATTCAGATTTCTGATGACGTTCGCGCCAAAATGAAAGAAATATCAGCCACCTTCCCAGAAGGCTTAACCTACGACATCGTTTACGACCCAACGGTATTCGTACGCGGCTCGATTGAAGCTGTGGTAAAAACCTTACTAGAAGCCATTTTACTGGTGGTATTAGTGGTGGTGTTGTTTTTACAAACCTGGCGCGCCTCAATTATTCCATTAGTGGCAGTACCTGTATCACTTGTGGGTACCTTTGCCTTTATGCACTTGATGGGCTTCTCGCTTAATGCCTTGTCATTATTTGGCTTAGTATTGGCCATTGGTATTGTGGTCGACGACGCTATTGTTGTGGTGGAAAACGTTGAGCGTAATATCGAAGAAGGCTTATCACCTTTAGCGGCAACACAAAAAGCCATGAAAGAAGTGACCGGCCCCATTATCGCCACTACCTTAGTATTGGCCGCGGTATTTATTCCAACGGCATTTATGTCAGGTTTAACCGGCCAATTTTATAAACAGTTTGCCTTGACCATTACCATTTCGACCTTTATTTCGGCGATAAACTCGTTGACCTTAAGCCCTGCGTTATCGGCATTGTTACTTAAGAGTCATCACGACAAGCAAGACTTCCTTACCCGTGGCATGGACAAAATGCTGGGTGGTTGGTTATTTGCCCCGTTTAACCGTTTCTTTGCAAAACTGTCTGACGGTTACGGCTGGGTCGTGAAAAAAGTGACTCGCTTTGGTGTTGTTGTGGGTGTGTTGTATGTCGGCTTAGTCGGCGTAACAGGTTTACAATTTGCAAGCACACCAACAGGTTACGTACCAGGGCAAGACAAACAATACTTAATTGCCTTTGCACAATTACCCGACGCAGCATCGCTTGATCGCACCGAAGCCATCGTGAAGCAAATGTCATCCATTGCGCTAGAGCAACCGGGAGTCGCACATGCAGTGGCGTTTCCAGGCTTAAGCATTAACGGCTTTACTAACAGCACTAACAGCGCAATTTTGTTTACCCCGCTAGATGACTTTGCCGACCGTAAAGATCCATCGCTTTCAGCTGGGGCTATTGCCGCCGCGTTAAACCAAAAGTTTGCCGCCATTGATGGTGCATTTATTGCGATTTTTCCACCACCTCCGGTACAAGGTTTAGGCACAATCGGTGGTTTTAGATTGCAAATTCAAGACCGGGCAAACCACGGCTACGATGAGCTGTATAAAGTGACCATGCAGGTCATGCAAAAAGCTTGGGCAACGCCAGAATTAGCTGGTGTGTTCTCAAGTTATCAGGTTAATGTGCCACAACTTGAAGTAGAAGTTGACCGCACCAAAGCCAAGCAACAAGCCGTGTCGTTAGACGAATTGTTTGCCACGCTACAAGGTTATATGGGGTCGGTTTACGCCAACGACTTTAACCAGTTTGGCCGCACATACCAGGTTAACGTGCAAGCAGACGAGCAGTTTAGACAAACACCAGAGCAAATAGCTCAGCTCAAGGTACGCAACAACCAGGGTGAAATGGTGCCTATTGGCTCATTTATTAACGTGGCCAATGTGGCAGGTCCAGATCGCGTTATGCACTACAACGGCTTTACCACTGCCGAGCTTAATGGCGGTGCAGCACCTGGTTTTAGTAGTGGCGAGGCACAAGCTGCGATTGAAAAAATCCTGGCCGAAACCTTACCAAACGGCATGACTTACGAATGGACTGAAATTACTTACCAGCAAATATTGGCCGGTAATGCAGGCGTGTATATCTTCCCATTAATCATTTTATTAGTGTTTATGGTATTAGCCGCACAGTACGAAAGCTTAAGTTTACCGTTGGCGATTATCTTAATTATTCCGATGACGATTCTGTCGGCAATCAGTGGCGTATTAATATACGGCGGCGACAACAACATCTTTACCCAAATCGGACTGATTGTTTTGGTGGGGCTGGCAACCAAAAATGCCATCTTAATTGTTGAGTTTGCTAAAGAGCTGCAAGACAAAGGCATGGAGCCGTTACAAGCCATTCTTGAGGCTGGCCGCTTACGTTTACGCCCCATTTTAATGACATCTATCGCCTTTATTATGGGTGTAGTGCCTATGGTGTTCTCAAGTGGCCCAGGGGCAGAAATGCGTCAAGCCATTGGTGTAGCAGTGTTTGCCGGTATGATTGGTGTGACCATATTTGGTCTACTGCTCACACCACTGTTTTACTACGCCTTAGCAAAACGCGCTAAAACAGTCGAAGCAGACTAGCCTACAACTGAGTTATTCATACTTCAGGTTATTTAAACAGCAAAGAGGTAAGCCGCAAGGATTACCTCTTTTTTATCAATTGCGAAGCAATTACTTTTCAGACTTAATCAGTTCAACTAGGCTAGGTAACGCAGGAAACGCCCCCTTAACACTGCAGGTCATTGCACCACATTTTATCGCAAATTTAACAGCATGCTCCACTACTGCCCGGCTAGATAATACCTCAGTCACATTACCATAATCACCCGCACTCGCATGCTCAAAAGATTCACCTAGCTGCCACAATAGTCCAGCTACAAAACTGTCGCCTGCCGCGGTGGTATCTACCGGTTGAATGCACGGAACGGCCACTTCAAAAGAAAACGCCTGACTGAAACAGCGCACTGGCTCTGGGCCATTTGTGATTAAAATTAGGGTTACCCCCTGGTGTAAGCAATGCTGTAAGTACTCTTCAACATCAACACCACGAGCTCCAGCCAAAAATACGGCTTCCTCATGGCTCATTTTAAGAACATGTGTATACGGTAAGCACTGCTCAACGCGGCCGGCCAATAAGTTAACATCTGCCCATAAAGACAAGCGTAAGTTAACATCAAAACTGATTAGCTTTTTCTGGGCATAAGCTGTTTTTACTCCATGCATGCTACTGTTAAAAATAGCGGCCTCTGTAAAGGTGTTTGAGCACAAATGGAATATATCAACCACAGACCAATTTAAGGAATCAAAATGAGCCGCGCTATAAAGCATATCTGCCGTATCTTGACGATTAAAGCTAAATGAACGCTCGCCATTAGCATCCAAATTTACCAGCACTGTGGCCGTTGCTGCATTGGGCACTAATGCTAAATGACTGACATCGACCCCATGCCCAGCCAATTCTCGCGTTAACATGTGCCCATACTCATCGTCACTGATGCCACCAGCAAAATAGCTGCGACCACCTAATTTGGCGTACCCTACTGCCACGTTTGCTGGCGCGCCACCCGCGATAGGCTGGTGCATTAATGGCTGATCATCAACAGGCAGTAAATCAACCAGCACTTCACCAAAACTCAATAATGTCGTCATATTTGTTTCCAAAAAAAAAGCCCATTTTCATGGGCTTGTTAACAGGGGATTAATTATCAATGTTGCAGACTATGTCAGCAGTTAAAACTCATACTTAACTGTAGCGGTAGTTGTACGGCCATTGATGGTTCGTGCTCTGATAATATTGTTATCAGGAATTGAACCCTCTTCAGCTTCAGTAATACCCACAGTATCGAACAAGTTGTTAACGTTTAATGCTAGCGAAAGCGCATCAGTTAACTGATAAGATGCAAAGGCATTTACCTGAGTGTAACCGTCAAATTCAAGGTCGTTATTATCTTGTGCATAGGTGTCAGTTGTACCAATCAAGTTGACGCCAACAGAACCTTTATCAAAGTTATAGCGACCCATTAGCGAGTAAATAAAGTCTGCTTGACGACGTGGCGTATTGCCCACAACATCAGGATTTAATGCATCCGCCACAATTTCAGCATCTGTCCAGGTTACGTTACCGCGAAAATCAAAATCGCCAACGTAGTAAGCCCCTTCTAACTCAAGCCCTTTTGCCTCATATTTACGGTCAAAAAAGTTTTGGCTAGTCGCTTCAAAGTTTTGCTCTTCGGTTTCAGAATAAAACGCAGTCGCAAACACTGACAAACTGTCATAGCGATATTTAACACCCATTTCATACTGGTCAACTTCGTCGACAGAGTCTTCATCTGCAACAGAGCCATCGGCGCGCACTTTACCAAATAGCAAACGGTCAGCATTAGCACGACCGCCATGACTGATACGACCAAATGCGGCTAAATCTTCAGAGATTTGATAGTTAGCACCTAATGAGTAAGACATGTAGCCCCAATCGTAATTTACCAATTGCGGGTCCGCATTATCGATTGACGATACGCTCAGTTCTGGCTGAGAAATAGTACCGTCACGGTTCATGTCAACCTGAGACTGAACGCTACCAGCGTAATAGCCACTTGCATCACCAGAGTCATAACGCAAGCTACCATCTAATGATAAGTCACCAAACTTAGTTGATGCTGCAATGTACGGTGCTTTAATGGTGTAGTCAGAATCGTAATTACGTTGGCAACAGTTGCCCCAATATGGCACGCCGTAAGCGTACAAACCGTTGTCAGAATATGACGTGCCGTCAGCAGCAACCACATCAAGAAGTGCGGCATTATCACCTTTTACTTCCATTAAGTATGAGTTCCACATCCAGGTCATATTGATATTTTGCGTGGCGGTATAAAAACCAAATGTCACGTCAGAATCATCAAAACTTTTGGTTAGCTTCATATCATTCACAATCGAACCAAAATCATTCATGGTCACGTCGAATGAGTGAACTCGCATCGCTAAGTCGCTTTGAAAAACCTCACCAGCATTAGCGCCATTAGCGTAAAGTAACTGTGAACCTGCACCACCGATACTGTCAGCAATACTAGAGCTGCTTCCGACTTCGGCAGGGATCAACGACATAAAGTTGCCGCTAACGTCAGATACACGGAAACGGTTTTCAACCAACCAATCATCGCCTAAATCAAATGACGCCTCTAAACCCACAGAGTTGACAATAGGATTCATGCCATCACGCATGTCGCCACGACTGATATTGCCATCGGCATCTAACCGAAGCGTTGATAACAAATTAGCTGAGTGAACAGTATCTGATTTAGAATCAAAGCCGCTAATTGAACTTCCATCTGAGTACATTGGCATAGGTAAATAACCAATGCTCTTATCATCTAAATGTTTGAAGTATAAACGGACATAACCACTGTCAAACTCTTTTGTAATATTAGCTTTAATCTGGCCGCCTTTGTTAGCCGTGTAGCCTGGATCACGCGGGCCATCACCAGTACGCACAAAACCACCAATATGGAAACGCATTGAATCGTTAATGCTTGCGCCATATTCAAAATCAGTGCGTAACGTGTCGTAATCTAACCCTACAGTAGATGAAACACTACCTGCGTCGCTGGTACCCGTTTTGCTGATTACGTTAATAATGCCACCAGGCGCGTTACTGGCAGCAGTTGACGCTGAACCGCCACGGATTGATTCGATAGTTTGTGTTGTTGAATCAATACGTAAAAATATATCAGCGTTACCAAAGGCTATATCGCCAAACTGCAAAATAGGTAAACCATCTTCTTGGATTTGTAAAAATTTAGCACCACCAGAAGCAACAGGTAAACCGCGAACCGCGATGTTTGCATTGCCCTCACCACCAGTAGACTCAACTTTCATGCCCGGAATAATACGAAACGCTTCAGCCGACGAGCGCGGAGAGCTGATGGCCAAATCGTCTGGAGATACACTACTCACTGACACGCTCGAGTCCATAACTCGGGTACCACGAGCAACCCCCGTTACAGTGATACGTTCCAAACCAATGGCATCTTTTTGTGTGTCAGCCGTTTCAGCGTCAGCCGCCCAAAGGCTTGAGCTAACCATCACAGCAAGCGTACTTAATACAAACTTTGTCGATGTGCTATTTATCATTTTTATGTCCCCACATAGAGTATATTGATGTTGTCTAATCTCCCCATAACAACATCGTCTTTATCTTTTATATCAATCTATTAAGTCTGTTTGGTTATTTCGTGAGACTAGCTTACTAGCAAACCTAGCTCACTTCATCAAATGCAAAAACGCTACTCTCGTGTTTGAGATCAACCTATTAATTAACCCCAAACCAACCCGTTTACACGTTACCCAAAAATCAACTTAATCGATTAAGATACAATTTAGCAACTAAACTGTAAATTGCAAGTACAATTTATGTTCAATTAACAGCTAAATACTATTTTTTTACTTAAGTTAATGTTTATTAAATTAAATATAAATTTAACATTCGAGGTAATTATTCAACATTAGTAGATAAGAGATGACCAGAAGGGTCTTTAAACAGGTTATAAATAGCCATTAAGCACAACAAAAATGCAAAACCAGTGGCAAGATAGAAACCATATTTAACGTGACCAAAAATATCGCCCACAAACCCCATTAGCAATGGACCTAACGCAGCAGATAGTGCGGTAAAAAACAAAATAACACCCGCCACGGAACCATGCTGTTCAACAGGGAAACAGCTGATCCCCTTAGAGTTTAATGTTGGGTAAATCATTGACATAAATAATCCTGACAATGGCAGCAAAATAACCGCAGCAGCAATACCATAAATCATGGCGCCTAAATAACATAAGCTGATCGCCAAGCTAAACCAAAACATCACTTGCTGCCAACTAAACCGATTAAGTATCCAGCCCCCCAAAAAGCGACCAATTGCCCGTAAGGTAAAAAAGATGGTAAGTGCATAGGTGGCAATTAACACTAAATCACCTTCATAATTAAGCAGCAATGTCGGCATCCACACATAAATGGCCACCTCAGTTGCAACATACAACCCAATTGCAAGCGAATACCCTAATGCATAAGGGTTTTTCATCATTTTAAAGGTACTGGCAAGGTTAATTTCTTGAGTCGATGTGCGCTTAAGTTGTGGGTATGGCGCTCGATAAGCTAACCAACACAATACCAAGCAAAACACCCCCGCACCAAAATAAAGATATTTCCATGACACGCCTGTAATGAGTAAATAACTCACAATGGCAGGCCCCACCATTGCACCCACACCAAAAAAGCCTTCAACGGTATTCATGGTACTTGAGTGCTGTTTTGAACTCGTCGAAATATCGCCAATCAGCCCAAGCGCTCCTGTTTTAAATACACCAATGGCAATCCCGACTAACGCCAATAAAAACAAAAAATAATAAAACGATTCGCCCAGAGCAAACATAAAACTCGCTAGAGCAAACAATAGTAAGCCAATTAAAATCGTAGCCTTACGCCCTAGTTTATCGGCTAAAAAGCCCAAAAAGAGACCGCTTAATGCAATAAAAAGCATCGGCATATAATGAAATGCACTTGCCTGTGACATCGATAAATCAAACGTTGTAATTAATTCCGGAATAATCACCCCAACAGCATCTGAGGTCATTGCAAACATAAAAAACATCAAATATGTCAGCATTCTGATCCTAGAGTCGTCTCTATTTTCATGTGTATTCAACGTACTAGTCATACTATCCACCTTATTGTTATAAACTTTATTTGTGGTTTTTTGAGTCAACAACCTCATTCTCATCCGTCTTCTCCCACAGAAAACGAACTCAATTTTAAACAAAGCCCTTGAATAATGTTTCATCTTGGTTAAATATACAACTTAATCGATTAAGTTTTTTTTATAAATTTACTTTAAGAGTCACCAAAATGAAAAATAATGTTCAGCTGATTACATACGTAGACCGTATCGCGCACTCAGACTTAAAAGGACTCAAACAGGTTCTGAACACAGAACTACACGATCTTTTTGGTGGCGTGCATTTATTGCCATTTTATTACCCAATAGACGGAAGCGATGCCGGATTTGATCCCATTGACCACAGCAAAGTCGATGCGCGTCTAGGGGATTGGAACGACGTAAAAGCAATTGGTGAGCAATACGATATTATGGCCGACTTAATTGTTAACCATATGTCTGCCGAATCAACTGAGTTTAAAGACGTGTTAGCCAAGGGTAAGCAATCACCATATTGGGATTTGTTCTTAACCAAAGAAAGCGTATTCCCCAATGGGTTAAGTGCTGAAGACCAGGCAAAAATTTATCGTCCACGTCCAGGGAGTTGCTTCACAACATACCAACTTGCTGATGGCACTGAAGCAGAATTTTGGACAACATTTACATCAAACCAAATAGACATTAATGTTCACACCGAGGCAGGAAAAGCCCACCTCAATAATGTATTAATGCGCTTTCACGAAAGTAAAGTGAATCTAATTAGACTTGATGCCGCAGGCTACGCGATTAAAAAACCGGGTACCAGTTGCTTTATGATTGATGAATCTTTTGCATTTGTAGATGAATTAGCCAAAAAGGCCAATAGCCTTGGCATGACCACATTGGCAGAAATTCATTCTCATTATATGACGCAAATCGACATCGCTAAACGTGTAGACATGGTGTACGACTTTGCATTACCACCGCTACTTTTACACAGCTTGTTTAGCCATGACTCAAGCGCGTTAAGCCATTGGCTATCCATTGCCCCGCGTAACTGCGTGACGGTATTAGACACTCACGATGGCATTGGTATTATCGATGCGGGTCCTGTTGGCAATAAAGCAGGTTTATTAACGCCAGCTGAAATAGATAATTTAGTCAATAGTATCCACCGCAACAGCAACGGCGAAAGCTTGCAGGCAACAGGGGCGGCAGCAAGCAACGTTGACTTATACCAAGTCAACTGCACTTATTATGATGCTTTAGGACAAAATGACATAGACTACCTGATTGCACGCAGTGTACAGTTTTTTGCCCCGGGTATTCCACAGGTTTACTACACAGGCTTACTTGCAGAACCCAATGCCATGGAATTACTCAACAATACCAAGGTAGGTCGCGATATTAATCGTCCTTATTTGCAGGTGAGCGATATTCAGCAGTCTATGCAAAAGCCTGTTGTAAAAGCACTGTGTGAACTGATTACGCTTCGCAATACCATTAAGGCATTTAATGGCGAGTTTAGTATGCACAATCAAGATAACCAGCTTGAGCTAACATGGAGTTTAAACGACAGCAAAGCCACGCTTACTGTCGATTTTGCAACCAAACAAGCAAGAATCAATATTGTGGAAGCACAACAAACAACTGACATTGTGATTGCTGATTTACTGAAAAAACACAGTGCTTAAATTGTAAAAAATCAGGCGCCAATAGCGCCTGATTCTTATGTTTACAACGCATTACATCAACAACTGCCACCTATCGACAACTCATACCCCAATAATTCTGCATGATGGGCATCGGCAATAAACATTTCAGCGGCTTTACGCCCTTTTTGTTCAGAATGTTGGTAAACCGTCGTTAGCGCCGGCAACATTCGTGCGGCCTCATCAATGCCATCAAAACCCACCACGCGAATATCTTCAGGGATCCGTATTCCTTGTTGTATCGCTTCGCGCATTAAGCTCAAGGCGATTAAGTCACTCATACACAAGAATACGTTAGGCCGAGGAACACTATTTAATGCCTCTTTGGCTGCAATACTGGCAAAATCAGAGTTGCTTTCAGGAATATTCCAAATACGATCATCACCTAATTTAACGCCTGTATCACTAATTGCATCCAAATAACCTTGCAGGCGTTGATGTGCAACAGATGTGTCGATCTCCATCGAATGAATATCATAAACACGACAGGTTAAATGGGTGTCTAGCAAGCGTAGACCAAGAATTGCAACATGGTCATTTGGCGACTTAATTGCCAGTTTTGCAACCTCATAGGCACCGGCTTTGTTATCAATACTCACAGACGCGCTGCGGTGAATATTAAAGTCGACAGTAACAACTTTTTTACGAATTTTTTTTAACTGTTCGGCCAGCAAACGATTTCGTGGGCGGCCATAACAAATAAAACCATCAACAAAATCATTAATGCTATTTACACTGTCGGCACTGCCTGAAAACAATAATAGATTAATTTTATGTTGCTCAAAAACAGCGGCAACGCCTTTCATAAATCGGCTTGCAACAGGATCAGACACCATGTACTCAATACTGTCCGACAACACCAGTGCCACTGTATCAAACTTGCCACGCCTTAAAGACTGTGCTGCTTTGTTTGGGCCAAAATACCCTAGTTCTTTACAAGCCGCTAAAATCTCTGTGCGACGTTTTTCTGAGAGTTGGTCTGGGCGATTAAACGCATTAGACACTGTCGCATTCGACACGCCTAATTGTTTAGCAATACTTTTTAAGGTCCAATGCTTAGACTCTGACATGCGGGTCCACTCAAGTCGTTACGACGCTCTCTATGAGCAATAAGTACTATGAATATACCGATGACAGACACCGAAAACAATCAAAGCAAAGTAACAATGAGGATAAGACGTGCCCAAATAAAACTCAGGGCACGAAATAGGCAAAGATTAAGGGTTAATCTTGTAGATTGTATTGTTGAGCGTAGTTAACCAAACTGGCTAGTGACATATTTTGCTGCTCTGTCGGATTTGTTAAACGTTTTGCAAACCAATAACGCGGCTTCCAATAGACATTATTTAAGCTAGATATTTTCACGCCTTTTTTGGTCGAGGCATGTAAAAACTTATCCTGGCCCATGTAAATCCCCACATGACGGGTCGTGCGGCCAGTTTTAAAAAACACCAAATCACCAATATCAAGCTGATGCCTAGGGACTTCTTTCCCTAAAATCCGTTGTGCATTGACTGAGCGAGGTAACTTTTCACCCACAATATCAAGATAGGCTAAATACACAAAACCAGAGCAATCAATACCGTTACGGCTTAAGCCTCCTAACCGATACGGCGTGCCTTTCCATTGGTCATGAAAACTGAGTAAGCTTGACTCGCTCCACTTAGGCGGTTCAGGTTCAATTACTGGTGGAACCACCACAGGTTTTGGGGCAACCACAACAGGTGGATTAGACGCGCACGCAGACAGCAACACCACTAAACAAGCAAATACTATTCTTTTAGCCAATTCGACCCACTCCAAGACCCGAAAAAATCACCGAAATATAAAGATCTTTAAACAATTACACAATAAAAATACGCCATAACAGATGTTATAACGGTATTTAGTAACTTAATTTAACGGGTAATCAGCTGCATACATTGCACAATTGAACGTTTTGCTGCAGTTTTATCCGCTTTAATTTGACAGCGTAGCATAGTCCCTTGCCAATTTGACCAAAAAATGTTCGACAACACACTCGCGCTCATGTCTTTTTTAATAAACCCTTGCTGCTGCCCTTGTTCAATAAGCGCGTTAAACAGACTCAACCACTGGTCAAACAGTTGATTCAGTGTCTGATGTAACAAGGTCATCTGCGGATTCACTTCAACCATTAAGTTGCCCAATAAGCACCCACGGGGTTGGCTGTCGCTAAACAAAAAGTCGATAAGTTGATGGTAGCCACTCAATACCACTGTAACGTTAGTTTTAAAGTTAGCATTAAGATCCATGGCTATCGGTGCGATACGTTGGTCAAAATAATATTGCGCGACTTCAGCGGCAAAGGCTTCTTTACTGGCAAAGTAGTGATAAAACGAGCCTTTAGGAATGCCCACTTCATCCAATATAAGTTTAATCCCCACTGCGCTATATCCGTGTAAAGCAAATAGCTTTTCACCGACGGCGCAAATCGACTGTTTACTGGTGGTATTTTTGTTCATAAGCTCTCCCAATTTGGCGCTACGATAAACAAAAATAGACCAGTCGTCTATTTGTTTCCAGTTTATCGATAACATTGGAGCTCGTTGCAATTAAAAAGCACTAAAAGTGCAAAGACATTAGTGAGGTTAGCGTAAAGGGAGTTGACTTGAAGGAGCTAAATAACCTGAATTCAAGTTAAGTAAAAAAGTCGGCCAATGAGTTGTGGCTACACATTCATAACTGCTATGAGCAACACAGAAAGTAACAAAGAGTGAGCCGCGGGAGAATAATTAATGGGTGTTTTGCTTAATAGACTCATCGAGCAGTTGTTGGGTGTCTGCACGCTGCTGGCGACGTTCATCATCGATGTGTTGATTAACCAATTGCTCACATTGTTTTTGCTGGTCATATTGGCTTAAAGGATCGGTCGCTTTATCTGTTTGTGCCTGGCATAACACGCTACTGCATCCGCTTAACAACACACTCATTGCCACAACTAGGCCGGGTAAATATCTCGATGATAGCGCCAAATAACCACGGCTTATTTTGTCATCATGCATATCATTGCTCCCCCATTAAAAGTGACCCCATTAAAAAACCAGCCCGAAGGCTGGTTAATAATAAGCTAATCAATCACGATTACCCAGTAATGCGTAATTCATCGACAACCTTTTTAACGTCGTCGGTATTTTTAGCAATCGTTAAGGCTAAATCACGTTCAGCGTCACTCGATACTGTACCTTCTAAAGTAACTACGCCGTTTTCAACGTCAACATCAATTTCGGTACCCGAAATGTCAGTTGAAAATAATAAGCGAGTTTTCACCACAGTAGCCACTTTTGAGTCGGTTAAGGTTTCGGCTAACGTTTCGCTGTCATCGTCTTTATCATGGTGCTGTTTCATCACGGTTAATTCGTTATTAACCTCGTTGACACCGTCAACACTTTTGACTAATTCGCCAGCCAGTGCCCTATCAACGCTGCTGTTTACTTTACCGGTTAAGGTTACATTGCCGTCTGTTACGTCGGTATTAATATCAAAAGAGTTAAGGTTAGTGTTTAACAATAACGTGGTTTCAGCTTTACCATCAATCCATGCATCTTTTGCATCATTCTGCCAATCTTGAGCTGCGTTTGCAGTAAATGCCATTGAACCAAGAACAATGCTTGTTAATACTGATAATGTCGTCTTTTTCATAAAGATATTCTCCATTGTTAATGTTAATCCTGTATTACACCTTAGATAGTGCGTGAACTGTGCCAAGACTCTTAAGCTGCTGTTTTAAAATGATTTACTATTAATGTTTGTGCAAAGCCTTTCAATAATAGTGACTTACTTTCGGACTTTTTTACCGACTTGATGTAAAAATTTCATGGCGATTGGCTCGACTCGTTAAGTGATAAGTTTTTCATGCTGTCGCAACTGATTTGCAACGATGCAATGCTCTCTGCTAATTGCCTAGTAACACGTTGGCTATTCGCGCGCTTAGCGGCAAGCTTGAGGCGGCTTAACACATATTGCTCAGCGGTAATCAGCACCTTAATCGCTTTTGTCATGCGGTTGTGCGCGATGGCTTTTTCAGCCTCGGCATAATAGGGGGTCAATGACGGCCTTAACGTATCAATACTTTCAATTGTTTGCGGGTATCGCGGTTCAACTTGTTTAAACAATGCTGTGAGTCGGCTTAACATCGTTTTTCTGATCTCTGCCATATGCCTAAAAATCCGTTTTAAATTGTAGTCGTCAGCCCCTTCTGTTGCCTGGGTATAAAATTGTTGCCCCGCCTGGCATAAATCGATGGCTTCATTGATTAACCATAAGTCGCTACCGTCATGCATCACCTCGTGAGTTCGTTTGCTATTCAATGTCATATCTCCTTACGATCGAGTAACGCTTACTGTTAGCTTGTATCGTAACTTGCTAATAAATGTCATATTGAGTCATTATGATGACTTGCATAATTCATACACATTGACAAAGTTTAATTAAACTGTTGATTTTAAATTGTTATGCTGACATTTCACTTTCAGGACAAGCGTCGAATAGGAAAGAATTACCGCCTTTGATTGTCAAATTTACACCATTGACTGACATTGAGTATTAATAGACAGGGAGTAATATCGACATGGGTCGTCCAGTACTTTTTTACCATTTGCGCCAGCCGCAAACACAAGCCCAGCTTTTACAAGTTCCCGGCTGCCAGCATTTCAATAAAATAGCCAGTAGCGTCGATCAATCTTGGCTGGCTCAACTTGAAGACAACGCCGTCGATGTGGCCATTATCGAACTCGCCAATCTTAGCCAACAAGATTATGTTGATATCGCCAACAGTGAGTTAATGGCAGATATCGAATTTATCTTTTTAAGCGAAGGCAAACCCAACCCGAATCTCGATAAGCTGATGGCCACAGGCGCGGGTTATCATTTTCGCCAGCCTTACGACATGACTCTGATTGACGACACCTTACAAGACTTTGCCCAAGATCTGGCGACACTATCTGCTAAAAAACACCAGCCATTTTCAAGCGAGCTAGACCAATATGGTCTGCTTGTGGGCTCATCGCGCGCCATGCATAAACTGTATCGCACCACCCGTAAGGTGGCAGTAACCGAAAGCAATGTGCTTATTATTGGCGAAAGCGGAGCCGGTAAAGAGTTGGTGGCCAATACGATTCATTTAGCCAGCAGCCGAGTAAACGAGCCTTTTATTGCCATTAACTGTGGCGCATTAAGCCCAGAATTAGTCGACAGCGAGTTATTTGGTCATGTAAAAGGTGCCTTTACTGGGGCACACCGAGATCATGCAGGTGTATTTGAACAAGCTGAAGGTGGCACGCTATTTTTAGATGAAGTCACCGAAATGCCACTCGAGCATCAAGTGAAGTTGTTGCGGGTGCTTGAAAATAACGAATATCGACAAGTGGGCAGCCAAAAGGTCAAAAAGGCCAATGTACGCATCGTGGCCGCCACCAACCGCGACCCCGCCAAGGCTATTGAGCAAGGACAATTTCGCGAGGACTTATACTTTCGCTTAGCCCACTTTCCAATTCGCGTACCGCCATTACGTGACAGAGGTGACGACATAAGCGGCTTAGCTCAGCACTTTTTGGCCTATCGTAACTCGGCAGAAAAGCTCAGCAAAACCTTTACTGATGATGCTTTAGCCCTTATTCAACAACAAAAGTGGCCTGGTAATGTGCGAGAGTTAAAGCATGCAATCGAGCGCGCTTACATTCTTGCCGACAATATTATTGATGTAAACCATATCAATATTACCCCGTTAGAGCAGTCGGCCGAGTCAGTTGAAGACGATGTACAAATCCCCGCAGGCATGCGTTTAGATGAACTTGAAAAAGTGGCAATCTATCAAGCGTTAGATCAAACCGCCGGCAATAAAAATGACACCGCGAAGCAGCTCGGTATTAGTGTCAAAACCTTGTACAACAAACTGAGCAAATACGAAGATCAAACCAGCTCAGAAGATTAAGAAACTCATCATCCCAGAAGTGATTCTGAGTTGAAATCCACGAATCTAGCCATCCCGGCAATACTTTTGAGCCGGGACACACCAATATCGTCATCCCGGCAATGCTTTTGAGCCGGGATCCAGGTGTTAGCTTTGTGCTTATGGCCTTCGGCCACTAACGTCGTGGCGCTTCACCCCACAACAAAGAATGTATCTGTAACGTTTACTATTATGGCTTCATCATGGCATTCACGCACTGACACGCAGCAAGTACATCCATGTAGCTCGGCCGACCCGTCCATGGGTCGGACGGTCAGCTCGCAAATATCCATGATGCCCCTATCAATGTTTACTTAATCTGCAAACTTAAAAGAGTAGAGTTTGAATTAACATGATGAATAAGTAACCGAAAGCAGTATGGTTTAACAATGCGGTTGAATCTGAGATATTGATACAAATAAAGTTAAAACGTCGCCACGAAAATTGCTCAAAACGTTTCAAACACGGATAGATTTATTAATGAAACACAGAGATGACGAGGTATTTTGGATACTAGACGTTATTTGAAAACCAACCTTTGTCCGATCTTTATTTTATGGAAACATCCAGAAATGCATAGATCTTTCAATGACAAACAAGGTTAAATCGAAGATATCCATACGGCGGATGTAATCGCAGCTATGACCTTCGAAAACATGGATGTTTTCGCAGAGCGCCCATGGATGGGTTTACCGCGTGTCATAGAAGTGATTTCATTGAGTATCGTTGCCTAGCACCTCAATTTAGTCTGAGTTAAGTTTTATAAAATCTTCCGTTCAAAAGTGAGTTAGATAGCATCTAGTGTAGCGACTTACTTTCGTTGGCCACTCTAGATCTGGTGTGGCCGAAGGCCATAAGTAAACACAAAAGCAAACATAACACCTGGGTCCCGGCTCAAAGCATTACCGGGACGACGTTAGTGGCCGTAGGCCATAAAATGAAAATTACCTCTGTGGAATCATCACAGACAACGACTTAGGTTTCACCTCAGAAGCATATCATCAGCTTCAAACAGCTCACCATCAATCACGTACTGTCGCTTTGCTTTAACAACAGTATGTGTTTAAGCTTTCAATAGAAATTAATTTCGAGTTAGATAAATCATATAATCTTCAAAATTTTAAGCTGATAAACGATAATCACGCAAATCATTAAGTAGTGAGTTAAAGCAAACAAGCGAACCGCGCCTGTCATAGCTGCTGTAGGTACAGCTGCTTTTAGGATCAGAATATTTATGAGAGGCCTGACGATAAATCTAAACTGGAAATATGAAAAGTCCTTTAAGTCAATATGCTTACCTTTCGCATCTCTTCTCAATATCAGCTCAAAATTCACAAATGCCAATAAGTGCACGATACAACAAACAATTATGACTACATCCATCAAGCTATTTACCTTTGCTAGGTGTTATTCCAAAATAAACCAAACTTAACATATGGCACCAAGCGTGCAATAAAAAACACATCAGCAACTCATAACGTTAGTGGCCGCAGGACATAAGTAAAATCAAAACAAACACCTGGATCCCGGCTCAAAAGCATTACCGGGATGACGTTATAGTTGGGGCGATGAGATAGTAGCTAACAAGCTTCTGCCCAAAAACCAGTTGGTCTTAGCTTTCAAATGCCTAAATTCAACCCTGAACTTGAGGTCGTTGAAGACTCTTTATAAAAGAACACGTGAGCTGGCTAACGCATGCACCTCACTAAACTATTCTTTAAAACTTGCTGATAAAACAAACATTGACAGCTTCATCATGGTGGTTTGCGAGCCGACCGTCCGACCCATGGACGGGTCGGTCGAGCTACATGGATGTACTAGCGCGTGTCGGTAAGTGAATGCCATGTTGAAGCCAAATAAAACCTTACAGCTATATGTTTTGCAATGTGTGAAGCACCACGTCGTTAGTGGCCGCAGGCCATAAGTACAAAGCTAACACCTGGATCCCGGCTCAAAAACATTGCCGGGACGACAAATTTAAATAACCGAACCATATAGATATACTTGAATTAAACTAACGTTTATTCACCCTGTCGTGGGCGAAGCATCACGACCTTAATGGCCGCAGGCCAGAATTAAATTACCCCAGCAGAACCACCACACAAACTAGTTTAACATTTGCAACAAATTCAACAATTTAAACCATGACACCAAAAACTTTTATTCTATGCTTTTAGCTTACCTTCAGACAACAAAGAGGCTAAATCGAAGAGAGATAATGACAGGTGCAGATGAGTCAGCGAGTATCTAAAACATGGATGTTTTGGTTAAGCCCACATGGATGTGCTTGCGGCGTCTCGCTTAATCATCTGCACGGAGCCTGCGGCAGGCAATTAATACCGATGAATCATTGGTATAGATTAAGCTGACTCAATACTAATTAGGCCAGACTATTCGAGCCCGTAAAAAAGAATCACCCCTGAGGAATCATCACAGACAACGACTTAGGTTTCACCTCAATACGCATATCTTCAGCCTCAAACAGCTCACCATCAATCACGTACTGACACTGAGCATCCGTTGTTAAATAGACTTTTTTGGCCTGCTGATGGTGAATCACACTGTTTGCAGCGTTTTGATCTCGGCTTCCTGTTAGGCCTGCAAACAATAACTCGGTCATGCTAAGTAATTGCTGTGGATAAGTGCCACTCGCCTCAATCCAGGTGATGTCTAACAAACCATCATTAATAATCGGTTCACCATTACCTTGGGCTAACACACTGGTAAATGGCGCGGCATTGGCAACCACTAAACTGGTGGTATCAATAGTGTGGGTTTCACCATCATCAAGCTGCATGCGGATTAATAAAGACTGATTTTCATCAATGGCCTCCCACAAACCCGTTAAATACGCTAACTGGCCCATGTCATTTTTGGTTTCGCGGTCGGCTTTTTGAATCATTTTATGCTCAAACCCTAAGCCCACCAGCAACAACATAATGCTGTCGTTACACACTGCGGTATCAATGCGTTGATGATGTCCTTGAATTACAATAGCTAACGCCTGCGACACAGGGATTAACTTGCTCGTAGCACCAAATAAGGTATGACTTAGCGCATTAGTTGTGCCCATGGGGATAATGCCTAAATAAATATCGCTGCCAACCAACACCGAGGCGACCTCGTTAACGGTGCCGTCGCCGCCGCAAGCAATGATGATATCGGCACCTTGCGCTTTAGCTTGTTCGGCCAATTGCACTGCCGATTTATCTTTGGTGGTGTACAACACCTTAAGCTGAAAATAACGCGATAGGGTTTGTTTAATATGATCAGCTTCATCACTCCATTTACCACCGCCCGATACCGGATTAACAATTAACCAGGCTTGCTTATGGATAGTAATTTGCTGCTGTTTATACATAGTTTCAACGCCAGCTAACTGCCATTTATTTAACCTGGCAGTTTGGCGAATATCGTTAATGCTTTTAAGCACATCGTTAAACTGACGTTGTTTATCGCGGCACACTAAATACGCGGCCAACATAAGCACTGAGCGACCTCGGCCTAAGGCACAATGCACCACTACATTGTTGCCTTTGCGAACTTGATTATGTAACCAGTTTACTGCCTGATTTACTTGGGCCACTGTGGGTACGCTATGGTCTAACACCGGAATATTTAAATACTCGATATTCTCATCTACCAAGGTCCATTCAAGTGCGTCAAACTCGGCGGTAACATCTAAAATAGCACCAATTTTTTCACGCTTAAGTTGCTCAACATCGCTTGGAAACAAGCGACACGCTAAATACAGTTGCTTGTCTATTTGTTGGATAGCAGGCACTTTGTCGTGCTTTCTAGCCCACGCGTTATACGCTTGACTGCCCATTAAAAAAGGCACAAAACTCCAGCTGATATACCAAGGAATGCTGCCGTCTTGGCTTTTACGAAAAATCCCTGCGCTATTAAACCAATAGGCAGAACTGACTAAAGCTAATGACAATGCCACCCAGCCAAACACCACTTGCAGCACTACATAAGGCAATGCGATGCATAGGCACAATGCGATAAAAGTACCAAGGGTGTAATAATATTTAATGTGGATTTGGGTCGGCATAATCTGTCCTCCTTAAGTGAAATAACAAAAGCGGCACTCATGCCTAATGCATGAGTGCCGTGATATTATTAACAGTCAGGATCTTCGGCTTTCATGCCTTCTTTTACATCTTCACAAGCATCTTCAACCGCATTACCCGCATCTTGCATCATCTCATCGACCTTCTCACCTGCATTTTCGGCTTTATTATCTGAACATCCTGATAAGCCCGCTGTCAGTAGTACCATTAAACTTGCCATTGTGATTAATTTTAATAATTTCATAATTCATCTCCTGATGATGGTAAATATTTTGACCGTGTTATTAATTAGGTTGGCTATGTGGGTTATCGAGGCGACTTACCACGCAGTGCATTCGATACGAGTGAAATCAGCAACAACACCACAAAAATAAAGAAAATAACTTTAGCGATCCCCACTGCTGCACCCGCAATACCGCTAAAACCTAATAAACCTGCAATAACGGCTATCACTAAAAACATTAATGTCCAGCCCAACATATAAACCTCCTTGGTGTACGGTTTGTCTTTAATGTACTGAATATAAATAGACGATATTCGTACATGCTATATTTCTCTTTGTTGGTATATTTACTAAAGCCAGCATCGTGCCAACTTCGAAAATAAACCATAAAACATTAATTAATAAAGACTTAATCGTTATAGATGTAATAGATACAATCTGCGGCTTACCACTAAGTGGGAAATATTTACCGACAACTCGGTAAGAGTTTCAGGTCCAAGCTAATAAGCAATAAACAGATATAAAAAAGGGCTACCAACAATGGCAACCCTATTTTTTTATGACGTTGATTTATGATTTAGCGCATGTTTATCTTGGTAATTTAACGGATATCACCGCCGCTAACGTCACAAATGCACTTGAGATCCATAAACATGCCTCAAGGCCATATTGCTGATATACCCAACCCGAAAGCACCGTACCAATTAAGCGTCCCATGGCATTGGCCATGTAGTAAAAACCGACATCGAGTGACACGCCATCATTGCCGGCATAGCTCACAATTAGGTAACTATGCAGCGATGAGTTAATCGCAAACACCGCACCAAATAACAATAAACCGGCGATTAATGACTGCTGGATATAAAAGTCAAAATGCAGTGCTAACGCAATCGCAGCAGGAATGAGTAACAAGTAACCAGCCCACATAAAAGCGGCTTGCCCGCTAGGGACTTTGCCTTGTTTTTTACCGGTAAAATACGGTGCAAATGATTGCACAATACCATAGCCAATCACCCAGCTAGCCATAAAGCCGCCAACCCACCAATGGTCCCATTGAAATGTAACGGCTAAAAACACAGGCAATGCCACCACAAACCACACGTCGCGGGCACCAAACAAAAACATCCGCGCCGCCGACAACATGTTAATCGCCGGGCTTTTTGAAAACATATCAGTAAATTTAGGCTTGTTTTTAGCTTTGCCCAAATCAGCTTTTAAAGTGAGCAAACTCATAAGCCACACTAGCGTCAACATAGCCGCCATTGCGATCACCGCGCCGCGAAACTCAAGTAGTGTCAGTAATAAGCCGCCTAAAAAGAAGCCAACACCTTTTAAGGCATTTTTAGAGCCGGTAAGAATCGCGACCCACTGATACAACTTACCCTGAGCATCACTTGGCACCAGCATTTTAATCGCGCTTTTGGCGCTCATTTTATTGAGATCTTTGGCGATACCAGACAAGGCCTGCGCCGCCATCACATACACAACAGTAAGCATATCCGCTGGTACGGTTAACATGGCAAGGGCGACAATTTGCAGCCCTAAACCAATGTTCATGGTGTTATTTAGCCCCAGCCTTGCACCTAACCAACCGCCAACTAGATTTGTTACCACGCCAAAGATTTCATAAAACAAAAACAACATGGCAATGTTAAGCGGGCTGTAACCAAGCTGATGAAAGTACAACACCACCAGCATCCGCAATGCGCCGTCGGTTAAGGTAAACGCCCAATAATTACCGGTAATGATCAGGTATTGTTTAATTTGTGGCGGCAATGCGCTCAGTGATAACAGCCCCATGCTGGGTTATTCCTTATCTGCTAGGCCGACTTTGCGGGCAAGCTCAGCGGTGCGGTTAGCGTATCCCCACTCATTGTCGTACCACACGTATAGCTTCACTTGGGTGTCGTTAACCACCATGGTCGACAAAGCATCAATAATGCTTGAGCGCGGATCAGTTTTATAATCCACTGACACAAGCGGGCGCTCTTCATAGCCCATAATGCCTTTTAGCTCAGTGTCTGCGGCTTGTCTAAGCAGTTGATTCACCTCTTCTACTGTGGTGCCGCGCGCCACTTCAAATACGCAGTCGGTAATTGAAGCATTGGCTAATGGTACACGTATCGCATGGCCATTAAGCTTGCCCTTAAGCTCAGGAAAAATATGGGTAATGGCGGTAGCTGAACCCGTTGTGGTGGGGATTAAGCTAATGCCACAAGCACGTGCACGGCGTAAGTCTTTGTGCGGTGCATCTAAAATGGTTTGAGTGTTAGTGATGTCGTGGATTGTGGTCATCGAACCATGTTTAATGCCGATTTTTTCGTGGATTACTTTTACCACTGGCGCTAAACAGTTAGTGGTACAAGACGCCGCCGTGACTATCGGGTGGATTGCTTTATCATAGAGGTCATCGTTCACGCCCATTACAATATTGAGCACGCCTTCTTCTTTAACCGGTGCGGTGACCACCACACGTTTAACGCCTTGATCTAAATAAGCTTGCAGTAACGCTTTGGTTTTAATTTTCCCCGACGCTTCAATCACCACATCGCACTTTGACCAATCAGTATCTTGAGTGGCTTTGTTTTGAGTGCATGGAATGGCTTTGCCGTTAATCACAATCGCATCGCCTTGATGTGTCGCCTCGTGATGCCAACGGCCATGCACAGAGTCAAAGGTCATTAAGTGGGCTAACGTTGCGGCGTCGCCAGCGGGATCGTTAATGTGTACAATTTCCACGTCGTCCCAATCGTACGCGGCGCGCATTGATAAACGTCCCATGCGGCCAAAGCCGTTAATACCTATTTTAATCGTCATAATATTGTCCTAAATTGTGTTATTTAGCTTATTAATCAGCAGTCTTTTATAAAAAAGATCAAAGAGTAAACCCATCAAAATATTCGCGCTGTACTGGGTGCGCTAATGCTTTTGGCCTTAGTGCTTGCACAGCACTAACGACTTTGTCTTTTGACCAACCTAAACTGGCTAAAATGAGCCCAATTACTAGCCCTGTACGGCCAGAGCCGCCTTTGCAATGCACGGCGATGGTGCCCTGGTTGTGCATCAAATTTAAGATTTGCGCTTTATGTTTAAGCCAGCTTGCTTCAAATTCATCTCCCGGTGCGGCGTCATCTAAAATGGGCAATTGCACCCAGGTAATGTGCTGTTTTGCACATTGCGCGGCCATATCACTCACATCATTACGCGCCATTTCTTCGTCAAACATCAGGGTCAGTAACATTTGCGTGCCAGCCGCTTTTAATGTGCTGAGCGACTCAGCTAAGGCTTGCTCTTTGGTGCCTGGGCATGGGGTAAAAATTAACTTAGCGCCATTTTCATTAAGTGGGTCTATAGGCAAAATATCAAACGGGTGTAACTGCATTGTTAACTCCAAAAAGTCGGTTGTAATATGTAGCCAATCTAACGGCAAAAACTCGCTTTATCTGGGCGATTTTTCATGCTGTCTAGGCGTTCAAGGTTTGGCAAAATGAGGGCAATGTTGTTTTCGGTCGTTTGCGCAATCACCGACTTGGCCCACAAAGCCAAGCTTGGGTTAATGCGATAAAACACCCACTGACCATGTTTTCGGTCGCTAAGAATGTTGGCTTTTTTTAGTAAGGCTAAGTTACGCGACACTTTAGGCTGGCTATCTTCGTCCAGCGCTTGCATTAACTCACACACACACAGCTCACCATGATAGTGGGTCAACATTAAGGTTTTTAGACGGATGTCGTCGGTTAAGCATTTATAAAATGTGATGGGATCAACATCGACCAGCCCTTCATCAGTAGATTGCAGCTCTTCTGTTGGCGCTTCAATTTTTGCCGTTGCAGATACTTTATTTTCGACCAGCAAAAACATAGACAAGCGATTGTTTAGCTCAGTTAAGGTACTAGAGAAAGGATGGTTTCCCTTGCGTGTTTTAGGATCAGGAAAATCCCAGGCAAGTTGTTTACCGGCACCGGGAAAGCTGCGGCATTCGGTATTGGCTTTATCGCAGAGCGTAATCACGTAGTCAAAATTTTGCCCTGCAAAATGTTGTACGCTTTTAGACGCTAGGTGACTGGTGTCGACACCAAACTTTTGTATCGCCTCAATCGCCCTTACGTCGATTTCCTCTGGCTGAGTACCCGCACTAAATACCTCAAATTGATCGGCGGCTTTACTTCTCAATAACGCTTCAGCCATTTGTGAACGGGCCGAATTCCCTGTGCATAAAAACAAAACGCTTTTCTTTTTCATAAATAATAAGCTCAGCTGATTTCTTAAAAATATTGTATATGTATTTTTTCATATATACAATCTAGTATACAAAAAAAGCCTATCCCAACTAATGAATAGGCTTAATGTCTTAATAGCTGTGCTAAAGGTTAATGTTTGTCTAGCCAATTCAAGGCTAGAGGCCATAATATTTTTGATTTACTGCTAAAAAACTTCATGTGGCCAATTTCAGTCAAACCGTGCTCACTGGGAGTAAGCGTGAGTGTTTGGCCTTTCAATTTTGGAAACACCGACATCATGTCTGCTACATTCATATTATTAGCAATGTCGTCATCAATAGCATTTACCCACATGGACGGTAATGTCAGTTCATCATAACAGTGCTGGTGCACGGTTCTACCAAACGCCGTTTTGACATAACCTTGGCCATTACACCATTGCTGCCATTGCTTAGCGACGGCCTTAGGTAAGGGCTGCCCCATTCCAACCCACTGAGATTTAGTGTGGCCAAACACGATATTGCTTAACGGAATAAAAAAATTCATAAAAAAATGCGCGGGTAGCTGATATCCCCGTCTCATGTTACGTAACTGACCAGACGAACACGCCACGTTAAACATAGAACTAATATCCATTGCATTAGGCATTAACCCGATTAACTGTCCACCAGCACTGTGGCCCAGCAAGTGATATTTTGTTTGTGGAAATTGCGACTTTAAATGCTCAAGCACGGCAGGCATGTCTTTTTCGCCCCAACACTGCAAAGACGCAGTATGACGCTTAATTGGGCCATACAAGGAGCCCCCAATGCCGCGATTATCAAAAGTGATCACCCCAAAGCCATTGTCAGCAAGATAACTGGCAAAATTAGCATAAAACTGCCTTTTAATGCCCGTTGCAGGCGCCATCATCACCGCCCCTTTTAACGAGGTGGTAGGCATGTAAATACTGGCGGCCAGTTGTACGCCATCACCGCAAGTTATTATTGTATCCGTTACATTTGGGTTGCTCATTGGCTGCCTCATCATCCTAATCGTAACTCAGTATTACCTACAATGTATTTGCTCGGCAACCTTGATTTAGTATTACTTTTTAACGCGTTATTGAACATTTTTATATCGTTAGCATGCATCTAAACACGCCACGCTCACCGTTGCCTTTATTGAGTTAATGTCTCGCGGTACTCACAAAAGTAAACCATCGCTATTTACTTTGATAATCAAATAACATAAAGTCCAAATATCTTGATTATCAAACAAATTAATTATGACTAACCTTGCCTTTGCCAATAAGTATACCCACCAGCATAATTTCACCTCAGTTAATGCACAAAATGAACGCCGCACCTGGTATGTACTCGTTATAACCATTATTACCATGGTTATCGAGGTGATCGCCGGTACCATTTACGGCTCTATGGCGTTACTTGCCGACGGCTGGCACATGGGCACTCATGCAGCGGCATTTTGTATCACGTTATTTACTTATCACTATGCAAGAAAACACGCTAACAGTGACAGGTTTTCATTTGGTGTGGGCAAGGTTGGCGTACTTGGTGGATACACTAGTGCAATTGGTTTGGGTATTGTTGCACTCATTATGTTGGTTGAGTCAGTACATAGATTACTGTCGCCGGTTGATATCCAATTTAACCAATCTATTATGGTCGCTGTTATTGGTTTAGTGGTTAACGTGGCGAGTATGTTTATTTTAGGTCATGAACATCACCACCATGGTCACGATCATCACGATCACGACCACCATCATCATGACCATGCACACCATCACGATGACGACCATGGGCACGCTCACCATTTACATAGCCACGATGAGCATGCTCACCACCACGAGGATGACGGCCATGCTCATGACCACAGCCTTCATGAACATAGCCACCATGGACACAGCGACCATAATCTCAAAGCAGCCTATTTTCACGTACTCGCAGACGCACTCACCTCTGTGTTAGCCATTTGCGCACTTTTAGTTGGCAAGTACCTTGGTTGGTATTGGTTAGATCCTATTATGGGGATTGTTGGCGCTATCGTTATCACCAAATGGGCATTAGGATTAATGAAACAAACGAGCCCAATTTTGTTAGATGAAAGCATCGACAAGCATTATCAAGCAGATATTATTAACGCACTTGAAAATGAGCAAACCAAAGTGACCGATATTCACATTTGGAGAATAAGCGCAGATCACTATTCGGCCGCCATTGCCATTTGCACCACAAGCGACACGAATGCTGAAACATTTAAACAATCACTGAGTAAGTTTGGTAAGCTTAACCACTTAACAATTGAAGTGAATTACGCCTGAGGCTCTTATGCATTCTTTGAATAACCTGATCATCGAATTTTACGACAAACTGTCTTCTTGGGAGCAGTCTGTCGTTAAAGATACCGGTTACTCGTTAGCACAGGTGCATACCATTGAGGTATTGGGCTCGCACGGCCCAATGCGAATGAAAGAGTTAGCGGATAGGTTGGGCATTACCACCGGCACACTAACCGTGCAGGTAGAAAAGTTAGTGCAATTTGGTCTTATCGCCCGCACTCCGCACGAAGTCGACCGCCGCTCAATATTGGTCGAATTAACCAGTGAAGGCACCGCACTGCACAAGCACCATAACCGCATGCATTTACAACTAACACAAGACATCACCCGCCATTTAGACCCAGAGTCAATCAAAGTGCTCACCCAAAGCTTTGAAAAAATGAACCGCGAGTTTTGAACCTAACGTGTTAATTACTGATCAATGTAAAGGTGATTGTAGACTGATAGGTAACTGTTAATAATGACAATTAACACATGTTTGTTGTTTTAGTGATTTACAAAGTGAAACGTTAACAAACTCGAGATGATTGAAATATTTACCTGCATATTCTTAAATTATGATGCTTACAGCTAACACTCCAGCCTATAAATCTAAAAGTAGTTTTGCCTGAAGTAACTCACCACTTTTCTCGGTAATGCTATACCCCAAAGCAGTATAACCTTTAGCTCTCTTTTGATACATTCTGTGCAGCATAGGTAAAGCAGAGTCAAGATAGTCAAACACTTCTACCTTATCTTTACCTGCAAACTGCCTTTGTATTCGACCGACATATTGAACAAGTGAACCTTTCCAAGAAATAGGTAATACAAGAAATAAAGTATCTAATTTTGGCAAATCAAACCCTTCACCAATATATTTTCCTGTTGCCACGATTACCTGAGAGTCAACTATCCTTGCCATTGCCAAACTGTTTTCTTTAGCACTCATTGCACCTCGCAGAAGCGTAACGCTAATACCTTTATGTAACAATAACTCGCCTAAACGCTCTGCATGCTCTCTGCGCTCCGTTAAGATTATAGGATGCCTTTGTTGTGCAAGAACAGTAAGAACGTCAGAGATAATCAAGTCATTTCTTTTCTTATCATTCATTAACCAACGATAAACATCTGCTATATGTGGACGACTATCTTCACCTAATAGTTCTGATGGCAATTCTGATTGTAACTTTGTAAGTTTAACCTGTTGAATAAACTTATTACCTTCATTAGCCACTACATGCCTTATTGGCCCTGCTTGCATAAATATTATCGGTTGATGACCATCCTGACGATGTGGAGTAGCAGTGATCCCTAAGATGTATTTTGCATGAACTTCATTCAACAACCTTTCGTAGTTGGGTGCAGAAATATGATGGCACTCATCAATGATAATTTGCCCATAATCATACAGAAGTGAGTCAACACTGTTATCTTTTCGATTTATTAAGCTTTGATAAGTAGCAATATCTACTTGTCCTGTCGGCTTTCGTTTACCACCACCGATTAAGCCTACATCACAGCCATCAAGAAATGCAGTTAAACGTTCTTTCCATTGGTCTAACAAATGGCGACTATGAACCAAAATCAGAGTATTAACTTTACGATGATAGATCAGGCCAATCGCAACAACTGTTTTTCCAAATGCCGTAGGAGCATGTAACACGCCGGTATTATGCTGTGCCAATTCAGCGACTGCTTTCTTTTGGTCTTTCCTCAATTCTCCTTTAAACATTAGCCCATTTAAACGAGCCCCCGGTTTACGCTTATCATCTAACTCAATTGCAATTCTATTGTCTTCAAGCAAGCGGGATACCTCATCAAAGCAACCACGCGGTAATGATAAGTAACCTTTATCAACTTCAGCTAGACAAATAAAGCGCGGGATCCCTATGGTTGAAAATCTTAACGCCTGAGTCTTAAAAAAGACTGGGTTAGAAAAACTAGCAACCCGCTTAAGCCTTGCTAATAAAGACTGTGGCGATGCTGCAATATTCAGGTAAATTCGATTTGCAAAAACTAATATTAATTTGGTTGGACAATCCTTTATGACCTCACATTCTCTAACAAAGTTCAGTGCCCAAGGCTCTCTGTCGGAATCGTGCTTTACACCTTGATTGTTACTAATAATCAAGCCCAATTGTTGGCTAGTTAACTTCTTAGTCGATGCCAAATAGGCCCATTGATCAAAATAAGGCTGAAACCCTTCGTCAATAAATACGCTATTACCTTGCTGTCGAGGCGCATGCTGCAAAGGAAGTGCTATTAAATTACCAAATCCACCAATAGGTAAAATATCCTGATTAGGAAACAGTCGGTCATAAGACTCAAATGACAAACCAGCATGAAACTCCATTGCTTTATCGAGCAAGATAAAACCTAACAGCCTGGCTTCTTTAGCTAATACTGGAGACTCAAAAAACACCCAGATATGGGCTCCATTACCGGAGCGCGAACGTTCTACGCTGAAAGGAATTTTTAGCTCTCGACAAGCACGTCTAAAGGCCGACACTGCCTCTTGCCAATCTGACTTATCAAAGTCTGCCGCTAACAACCAACAACGGTTATCTTCCAAAAGTGGGTATAGACCTAAAATGTGACTGCCTGCGAGATGATCGTATATAGCTTGTTGGTCCAAAATCTTAAACGCTTGGTTTTCACATTCCGTGCACTTAACCTTAGGTTTATTGCATTTACCTTGTTGCCACTCATTATGGCAACTAACTGAATATCCGCTACGTCCTTGCTTATTCTGCCAGCGATTAGCATAAATATCCTGCCGACCACGAAACAGCTTCATATAGATCTCTATCTTCTGAGAAGAACTTAAGCGCAATACGGCAAGGTTAGAGTCAAGTAATGCAGAACGTCTAGCCAGTAAAATCTTCCGCTCATTTTCCAACTCACTCAATTTTGCTTCTATTGCTCTTAGTTCTATATCTGACGACATAAAGCTCTCCATCAATAACCTCAGGGTAATCAGCTTAGTCCTGACATAAATATAGCTACAAACGCTATATAATCTAGGTTATAATAAAACCACATAAACACCAACTCGTCAGAATCAGGTTAAATTTGTCAGTTTCAACGTTAGTTGCCAATAGATTATCTCGAATGAAACGAGGTGTCCCATTTTCCATAGAGAGTTTTTATTCTCTAGGCACAACGACATCTGTTCAAAAGGCGATGAGCCGATTAACCAAAGAGGGGAAAGTTGCTCGTGTAGCAAAAGGGATATACTCCCGTCCAAAACCCTTACCCAGTATCCCCTCGATAAAAATAACAGCAAAAGCTGAAGACGTCGCTCAAACATGGGCGCGGAATCACAAATATAAAATAACCCCTCAAGGGCTAGAAGCTGCTTATCGACTAGGTATGCAAACCCAAGCACCTGTTAAAACGGTATATTGGACGACAGGGCCATCCCGTGAGTTTCACGTCGGCAATGAAACCGTTCAAGTAAAACACACAACAGAAACCAAGTTGCAGTGGATAAACAAACCAGAGGGAACCTTATTTAGAGGGTTACTTTCACTTTCGCCTGAACATACTCCTGTATCAACCCTGCTTATGGCTATCAAACGCTTAAATTTACAAGAAAAAGAAGCTGTTAAGGTGATCCGAAAATTGAGTAATAGTTCGGCATTAGTAATGTGGAAATCTAAACTAAATCAGTTAGAAAACAGTCTTCAATCATGAGCATTTTTGACCTTTACGCTAATAAATCTAAACATGAAGAACTCGCGGCCATGTTTTCATATGCCGCCCAACAGCATAAGCACGGTTTAGTTGCTAACTTTTTGGAGAAAGACGTCTGGGTTACTGAAATTCTCCGCCTACTATATGACGAAAAGTTACTCGGCGACTGCTCGGTAGCATTTAAAGGTGGAACAGCATTAAGTAAATGCTGGGGTGCTATTGAGCGCTTTTCCGAAGACATTGATTTATCTATCCATTGGGCCGATCTGTCAGGATTGTCAGAAGCTGATGAGCTTACTGCATGGGAAAAGAGCATTCAAAGTAATAGTCAAAATAAGAGGTTTAGGGATGCACAGCAGAAGCGTCTTGTGCAGTGGAGCAACGATTTAGTTGAAAAGCTTAATCATAAGCTTATGCAGTACAACATAGAAGGTCTGTCTGCACAACTTGAGCCTGATTCACATGGTGAGAAAATTGATATTTATTTCCCCCGCGTAACCCATAGCACACATGACTATCAACTTGATCATATATTATTGGAATTTGGCGGCAGAAACAGAGGCAAGCCAACTGAAATCATCGATATTGATTGCTATATGGATAGTATTCCTGATTTCACATCTTTAGCATTACCGAAAGCTAGCGTAATGGCATATCAGAGCGATTTTATTCTCTGGGAGAAATTAACAGCATTACACCAATTTACAACCCAAGAAAAAGACCCAAATCCAGATAGGCTTGCTCGACATTGGTACGATGTCGATTGTCTTCTAAAGATGAAGTTTGCCGACCCTTTCAATACGTCAGAGGCTATGTTAGCTGTCATCGAAATGAAAAAGCACCGCTGGGCCAGCCCTGGGGTTAATTACGAAGAGATCCTTAAAGGCGAGTTAAGACTGATACCAGAAAAGTCTAGGCTAGAAGGTATTGTAAAAGACCATGCAAAGGCTGTTACTGGAGGCATGTTTTTTACCACACCAGATCCATTCAACACAATACTTACAAGGCTTGAAGCAACACAAAAAGAATTCAATGAACATATCAAATCGCTGGGATAGAAGGCCGCATAGAATTTAGAGCACTCACACAACGAACTCAAAAATTGTTCTTCATACTGACAAACAATTTCAACTAACTCATCTCGCTCATTTCCCAACTCTGTATCTGGTTCTGCATTCCACAATTACTCAATCCGTTTCAAAGCTAGCTTATGCTCAGTAGAACTCGATATCTTTTTTGCTGTTAAAATTTCCCTGAGAACAACACATAACAGTGAAGCAATTGCCCACCTTTTTAGTATGTAACTAAATACAACTAGATTAAAATATCTAATCAATGACCTGGTCAACTGAATTCGGACAACCTAGTTAAGTTCCTTAAGCTACATCCTTCAAATGCTTATCCATACGTTCAAACTCATTGGGACTTTGATAATTGAGGTAAGAATGCATTCGTTGGCTGTTGTACCACATTGTGATGTAATTCAAGACATCTTGTTGAGCTGCATAGCGCGTTCGATAATTGCGCCAATGAACTCGTTCTTGCTTCAAGCTACCGAAAAAG
>NZ_BMII01000012.1:920-130374 GCF_014641855.1 Shewanella inventionis | reverse complement strand
TACTACTGGTGTATTTGTTCCCATTATATTTCTCCTATTTAAATTAAACCTACACGCTGTTGTGCAGGTTTGTATAACAAGTCCTACCATAGGACTATCTTCGTTCGCCTCTGTAGGAGGCGTTAGCGGCAATAGATTTGGGTTCAACTGGAGAGTATATATGTTAGAAAAAGCAACGGAATGGTTATCGAATCATGCACCTAAAATTGTAGAGGCGCTTCAAGAACCTGCATCGACAGATAAAATTAATGAACTGGAGATTTTAGTAGGTAAAAACTTACCTGAAAGCTTTTGGACTTTATATCAAACATATAATGGAATAAATCCAGATATGTTTGCTAATTTTGCGTACGGCATGCCATTCATTTCAATAGAGCAAACAATTAGTCAAATTACCAAATTTGAACTATCTAATGATAAAACTAATTTAAACTATTCAGATGATGGTATCAAAGCAGGTTATAGCTTTGGAAAGTTAAGGGTTCCTATTGGTGATGATTCGGGTACCTGTTTAATATGCGTAGATCTCGACCCCGACATTAATGGTACTTATGGGCAAGTAATTTTAATAGACTATGAGCATAATGTAGCTCTCAAACTTGCTGACTCAGTAGAAAATTATATTGATAAATTCACATCTGATTTACTTTCAGGTAAATATTCTCTTCAAGAGGATGCGCTAGAGGATGGTGTACATTGGCTTCAACCAGAAAGTGAAATTGATCCTGGCAATTGGTTTAGTTCGCCTACTTGGCAAAATGTGCCTGGCCATAATTGCAGCTAACAAGCTGTTAAACAAGGACAAAAAATTGTTGGCTTTTGTTCCTTCGTCACTATTTTAGCCAACAATTTTTTGCCTGTTAACAGGGCGTTATGAGAACCAAGCAAGGAGTATGGCTTGAAGAAGGAAGAAAGCTTCAATAATCTTTATAAAAAAGTAGATGCAACATCTAAAACCAGATTTCATGCATCCAGGCGACTTAAACTTCATAGCAAGCTTGCAACATACACTGTTGTATTAATATCGCTCGGACTGATTCTAATATCGTTAATGCAAGCCTACGAACTTGGGAATAATATCCAAAGTAAATTAATAGGCTTGATTCAGGTATTTTCAGCGGTTGCCGTGCTTGTATATTCACTACTGATTGATAAAAATGACTATTCAAGCTTATCTGAAAAAATGTATTCATGCGCATCAAAACTTGGTGAGCTCAAGCAAAGAATACATCCACACTTAGAAAAAGATCACAATCAAGAAGCATACGCAGGTTTCCTAGTTGAATATCATGGAATTCTCAAGCTATTCGAGACCCATTCAAACAATGATTTCCGCGGCGACTACACTCGCGCAAAACTAGAAATGCCTGAAAACTACACTATTAAAGGAATGGACTGGTGCATTGCAAAACTTCATGTTTACTGGGCTTACGCCTTAGATTTCATGTCGTATTTCTTTGTAATTGGCATCCTCGGCTGGGTACTTTGCTGGGTTTGGTTCGGCGACATAATAAAAACCTCATAACAACTGGTTCAAATCGTTCGCTCCGCTCACTGGGACGGGCTAAAGCCCGCCCCTTAACCAAACGTTAGCCTCATAGGGAAGTATCGTGATATCAAAGGTCTTTTATCTTATTTTCTTAGCAATTTTACTAAACGCTGCCAATGCAGATGTAATCTCAATACCTATTTTTTCGGGAGAATCCACCAAGTACACAGACCCATATGGTGGCGAGTTGATTCTCGGAGAAAGAACGCCTGAGCAATTAAAGTTTTGGTTTAGAACTATTGGAGGAAATTATCACCAATGTCACATGACGGGTATCGCTACATCGAGAAATAATGAAACTTATATATATAGTCGCGTTGAACAGATAAATGAAAAGAACGTATTCTGTTCTCTTTCTGTGATTGTTCTTGATAACTCAGTTGTTCTTATTGACGAAGGCAATCACTGTAAGGCAATAAATTGTGGCCAAAGAGCAGGTATTAACGGGGCTGTTTTTCACCGTGCCAAATAAGGCTAACAAGTTAATCGAGCAAGGGGTTCCCTTCGGTCACCCAGGACGTCAAAAGCTGCGCTTTCGCCGCCCCTCATTAAAGCGTTATACGGCATGAAACCATACGCTATTACATCAATCGCTGGGCTTGTATGCTTGCCAGCAACTTACAACTTCACCAAAGAAGGCAACATAGTTATGTCGCTGGTGATCGTTGGTCTTTTTGGCTGTATCAGCGGAGTTCTAGCAGCAACGCAAGCCAATAGACCAAAAACACTTTCATTACTTCTATCTTTTGTTGCTGGCGCATTGATTAGTCAGGTTATTTTTTTCGCACACTATTATTACAATTACGGGCACAAAGACCCTAAATTAGTAGTCGGCGAGGCAGTGGCAATCATTCAATTTGGGGTCATTTCAGTTGTCGGCGGCTTGGCTTTGCTCATTGGTGTATTTGCAAAATACCGTATAACAAGAAAAAAGTAAACATGGCCACCCACAATAATTGGCGAAACAATGAACGGTGAACTAGGCTTAACTTACCCTTTCCAAACGGTAATTAAAGATGGCCAGACCAAGACAAACTATCGTTAGCCTGGAAGATACACCTTACTACCACTGCTGTTCTCGTGTGGTGCGTAAGGCATTTCTTTGTGGAATTGATAATTCAACAGGTGAGAACTTTGAGCATCGGCGCGAGTGGGTCGATTCCCGCATTCTTGAGTTAGCGACCATCTTTGCCATTGATATCTGTGCTTATGCCGTGATGAGCAATCACTTACATGTGGTTATAAAAGTAAAAAGTAAACATGGCCACCCACAATAATTGGCGAAAGAGTAAACATGGCCACCCACAATAATTGGCGAAACAATGAACGGTGAACTAGGCTTAACTTACCCTTTCCAAACGGTAATTAAAGATGGCCAGACCAAGACAGACAATCGTGAGCCTGGAAGATACGCCTTACTACCACTGTTGTTCGCGTGTGGTGCGTAAGGCATTTCTTTGTGGAATTGATAATTCAACAGGTGAGAACTTTGAGCATCGGCGCGAGTGGGTCGATTCCCGCATTCTTGAATTAGCGACCATTTTTGCTATTGATATCTGTGCTTATGCCGTGATGAGCAATCACTTACACGAATAATAGACATGGCCACCCACAATAGTTTGCGAAATAATGAACGGTGAACTAGGCTTAACTTACCCTTTCCAAACGGTAATTAAAGATGGCCAGACCAAGACAGACAATCGTGAGCCTGGAAGATACGCCTTACTACCACTGTTGTTCGCGTGTGGTGCGTAAGGCATTTCTTTGTGGAATTGATAATTCAACAGGTGAGAACTTTGAGCATCGGCGCGAGTGGGTCGATTCCCGCATTCTTGAATTAGCGACCATTTTTGCTATTGATATCTGTGCTTATGCCGTGATGAGCAATCACTTACATGTGGTTATAAAAGTTGATGCTGACAAAGCAAAAAAGTGGTCAGATAAAGAAGTGCTAATTCAATGGCACAAGGGCTTTAAAGGTACGTTACTCACGCACAAGTTCCTAAAAGAGGAAGACCTTAACCAGTTTGAACTTCAAACGGTTAATGAATGCATTACCGAATACCGTAAGCGCTTAATTGATATCAGTTGGTTTATGCGCTCACTCAGTGAGCCCATCGCCAGAATGGCCAACAAAGAAGATAAATGTACAGGTCGCTTCTGGGAAGGTCGCTTTAAGTCTCAAGCACTGCTTGATGAAGCCGCGGTATTAGCCTGTATGGCTTATGTGGATTTAAACCCAGTCAGAGCCAAAATGGCTGCAACCCCTGAAACCTCAGATTACACCAGTATTCAAAGACGTATCAATTCAGCAATGAAAGGTGAGCAACCACCTGAGTTATTACCGTTTGTGGGTAATGAGCGCTTAAACATGCCTAATGGGCTTATGTTCAGCGTGAAAGACTACATCGTCTTAGTTGAAGATACCGGTCGTATCATTCGAGATGATAAGCGTGGCGCCATTAGCTCAAGTAGCCAGGACATACTGAATAGACTCAACATCCCCGCGGAAAATTGGCTTAAAATCACCACTGAATTTGGTGCATTATTTAAAGGTGCTGTAGGTGCACTACCTGCCTTAACTGAATACTGTGAGCATTTAGAGCGAAAACGACGACAAGGCGCTGCAAATTGTCAGCGCTGGTTGTGCGCTTAAGTCATCATCCCCAATCAAATTACAATTCTTATGCTTGATTGATATCAAGGTCCTCTGCTGTGTTGAATTCTGCAAATGATGAATAAATCACTCATTTAACGATAATGTTTTAGCCATATCGATAAAAATTGATGAGTTGATCACATCGTTCGTAACCCTCGCCAAAGCCATGAAAACGAGTTATGTTATTTGTTCAAGAAATGGGTGGCTTCGTTTTTCTCGGCTTCGCTCGTTTCAAGAAATGGGTGGCTTTGTTTTTCGTTCAAGAAATGGGTGGCTTCGTTTTTCTCGTTTTTGTTCAAGAAATGGGTGGCTTAGTTTTTCGCTTTTTGTTCAAGAAATGGGTGGCTTAGTTTTTCGCTTACAAGAAATGGGTGGCTTCGTTTTTCTCGTTTAGAAAAGCTGCAACAAGCGATGCACTAAGAAGGGGTAAGCCCTTTTTACCTCAAAAAACGCTACAAACCCGCCTCAACACCCCCTAAAGCGCACTAAAAAACCAACAAAACTGCATGCTAAATAATAATCTAAACACCACTAAATAATTGAATCAAAATATAAACTCAGATATTGTTTATTCATTAATCAAAATGAGTTTAAAAACGAGTAATTCTACAGGCTCGTTAGCCGTATAGTTGTAACCTCGAGTTTATGTGATACTATTGTGATACATTATTTAATTACATATATTGGAGTTATCATGAGAGTTGAACTTGTTACGACGCTTAAACGTCAAGCTACTAAAATTTTAGCGGATCTCCACACTTCCAAAGAACCCGTATTAATTACTGAACATGGTCAACCATCTGCTTATTTAGTTGATGTGGAAGATTATGAGTTCATGCAACAGAGAATGGCTATTCTTGAAGGTGTAGCACGGGGTGAGCAAGCAATAAAAAATGGTAATACATTCTCAAATCAAGAAGCAAAAGCGAAATTGAGCAAATGGCTGAAGTAGTATGGACGTCGCCAGCTCTCGATGATTTAAATGATATAGCGGAATACATCGCTTTAAGTAATATTCAAGCAGCTAAAAAATTGACTCAAAAAGTATTTGATAAAATATCCAGGTTAGAAAGCCACCCCGAATCGGGTAAAAGATCACCAGAGTTAATTAACTTAAATTATCGTGAGATTAACGTAAATCCTTGTCGTATTTTCTATAAAGTGGATAGTGATAAGGTTTATATATTACATGTCATGCGGCAAGAGCGAGACCTTCGTAGGTTTCTAATACAGAGTTAAATAGTAAACGGTAAATGAAGCAGTGAACCGTTAATCCAAATTGCTCAGATCAACATTCCACGGTATTAAATCGGTCAAATCATCGGTAGGAAGGCGCTTGGGTAACTCGGTAAACAAGTGTCTGAAGTAGTAATATGGACTTATATCGTTGGCGTGACAGGTCATCACTAAACTGTATAAATTCGCACTGGCATGCGCACCATTGACAATATAACATGGCCACCCAACCTGCCGGTTTAATAGTAAACACTCAACTAGCCTTTAATTAAAAAATGGGTGGAAAGGTTTTAGCCGTATAAAGAAAAAGCCGATATGTTCATCGGCTTAGGTAATATGAGGTTATTTGTGCCCTAAAGCAGTGGTTACATTTCTTTCACGGCATCATCTTTTATCGATGCAGCTGTTTTGCCTGTGAAGTTTATGAGCAGACTGGTTAGTAAGCTCATGCTGTAGCCTAATATGGCACCAATCATCAACGGCGGAATAATAGCGGCGAGATCAGCATTAAGTGCAAAGGTGATACAGCAACCAATAAATGTTCCAGGAATAAACGCAAAGTTTTTGTTACTAGCTTGTAAGCACATAAAAGCGGTAACAATGCCGGTTAATGCATAACTAATGATTGGTGACCCCAGTGCACTGCTGCCTGCAATAATTAACCATCCCCAAAAAACGCCTGAAAGGTTAGTGGTCATTGCCATGAGCATCCCTTTAACGCCCGTTTCAGTTTGAGCAAAAAAGGTGCTACAGCCTAAAAAGCCGACCCAAGTAACAAGATGAAGTACATCGGCAATACCTGCCCAAACAGATGCCAATAATCCCGCAGAAATTGCAATTTGCCAACGATGTGCCATGGTGTCTCTCGATATAAATATTTAAAACTCTGAGTTCTAAATTTAGCACAATAAGCGCAATTTATGCAGCTTAGTTTTATAAAAAGGGATCCAGTTCGCAAATAATCGTAATAGCTAATGAACTGTGAAGAAGATATTTATAATAATTTCAATGCGATGCTTGTTGTTTATACTCAGTACGTTGATTTTCTGTGGTTAGAGTGTGTGTTTTTAAATACTCAAGATACTGCTAATGTTTCCATACCAGAGCGTGTTTAGCTATGTTGATGAAAATAAACAAAGATAAGCCCTAGTGAAAAGTAACTTTACCGCCCACTATTTTTAGTGCTGGGGTTCCTCGAATCAATGTTTCTCGGGCAAAGACTTGGTAGCATTGAGGGCAAGTGCAGCTTAGTTGTGTGTAATCTTCAGCTATGCGTTCTTTGAAGCATTTGATTAAGGCTCCTTTGCCTCCTTTTCGATACTTAAACAGGCATGTTTTGCATTTAGAGCAGAAAATATCGACTGTTCGAGTTGGACCTTTTTTGTTTGGTTTTGCCATTTTAAGCCTTTACCCACAAGTTAATACAATGTTTTTGCAATGATTTTACAATAGATAGCACCATGTTCTTGACATGGATTTAGGTTAATATTCATAAGATTATGAGAATGCAGATACGACGAAATGACTAAGGTTTAACCGACTATTTGAAATGACATGTTGCCAGTTGAATCTTATTTTTTAGGCGTAACCTTTTAATATTAAGCAAATTGTTATTGATTGGTCTACTCTGTAAATCACAATATTACTCTTTCTCAATTATTTGGCCACTGAGCATGTCGGTCACTGTTATTGTATTACAGGAACACATCATAAATGGCCATTTCTAATTTATGGGCTAGCGAACTCGAGTATCGACGCACAGTATTAAAAGCCGTGTTAATCGTTATCATTGTAGCGGGCGCTATTTTTGTAGTTAATAACTGGTTTAGCGGTTTTAAAGTGTACGCTATGGTTGAATTAGCGGTAGTCTGTTTATGCATCGGTATTCTTATTATTCATAAAACAACACCAAACCTTACTTTGTGGTGTTTGGTGTTTTTATTTGCCCTGTATAGCGTGATTTTGATTGGCATATATAGCGCTTCTTTTAATTCTGCATTGTTCACCTGGTTGTTTATTGTCCCGGTATTGTCTTATCTTTTGTTGGGGATAAAGTTTGGTACTTTATATACCTGTGTATATGTGACGGGCGGTATTGGCATTTTGGTTTATGCATTAATATTTGATATAGCAGAGATTTACCCTATTACCATTGCTAATATTGTACTGTGCTTGTCCGCTATTTGGGCGCTATCTTTTAGTTATGAATATAAGCGAGCCGAGGCTGTCGCAAGACTACAAAAAATGGCTTCGCTTGACCCATTAACCGGGCTAAATAATCGTTTATTGTTAGATTCTATTTTTGAAAGACTGTGTGACAGTTTACCTGAGCAGCAAAAGTCAGTGGCTTTGTTATTGCTTGATCTTGACCATTTTAAACGAGTCAATGATCAGTATGGTCATGATGTTGGGGATAAAGTGCTTGTTGAGGTGTCGCGAATACTCAACCAGGCTCGCCGCCAAAATGACTGGGCTTTTCGGTTGGGCGGTGAGGAGTTTTGTATGTTGGTGTCTGATACGAGCTTGCAACAGGCAGGCCACATAGCAGAACGTTTGCGCGAAACGATTGACCAAATTAGCGTTATTAATGGTCACTATATTAATTTGAGCATTAGCATTGGTGTGTCTCGCTGGCCTGAAGATGGCAGCCCGTTTTCACAAATATATAAAACCGCTGACGAACGTTTGTATCAAGCTAAAATGACCGGACGAAATAAAGTCGTGATGAACTCAGATGAGTGTTCCGCAAACAGCCATGATGATGTATCGGTGGTAGGTGTCTGACTATTTCACCTTGCTTACTCTATTATTAATGGCTTCAGTGAGCTGTTGTTTTTGCTTATCTTCACCACAAAACTCTGCAAACCCTAATCCCCAACCATGGGGGTTAACTTGGGTTGCAAGGTCGACGACTCTGTAACAATAATCGCCTTGTTTAACGATGCGGTTTGGGTCTAATTTATGATCCAAGGTATGGGGTTGGCTTGTATCTACTTTGGGTATTAACTCAATAAAGTCTAATTCAGCATCCATCTCGCTCATTGTGCCAATGGGGTTATTTTGTAGTGCATTTTGCGAACCAATTAGCTGCTCAAATTGTTGATTATTTTGCTGTTGAATGTACTTGCTCGCTGCTTGTTTCAGTGTTTTGGCACTTTGTACAGTATGGGTAGATACAGTTTGGTTAACCTGATTGCTAGCTTGAGTCTGTTGTGGCTTGCTCTGGGGAGAAATTGGGGTTGTGGTTGCTAGTATTGGGGCTTTTAAATCTGGTTTTTTGGCGGTTGGTGCTTGAGTTTGTTCGGGTACAGCTTGGATGGGTTTTGCAGGTAATAGCGACTCATTTTTGTTTAGTTGTAATTGGTATTGTTTCGAGGTTATCAGGTAGCTTTTTATTGTGGTGTGTTTAAGTGGCGGAGTGAGCTCCGCCATTTTTTGTTTAGCGTCTTTTTGCCAAAACCAGCCAATTAAAACAATGAGTATGCCATGCATGACTAACGCGTAGATCAATGGTTTAGATAAGTGCTGTTGATCAAGTGTATTAAGGTGTCTGTTAGTACCTTCTTGACTGGTTTCAAAGCAAGTCATTTCGCGTCGTCAGTGTTGTGTTAATTAATCCTTGCAACTTTTGATTGTTAATAGAAAGTAAAGTTCAAGTGATTTAGCTAAACTCTTATCGATTCTTGATTTGTTGAGGTAAAGTTTACGTTTTTGTACTGGTTGCCTCCTAAATTGCTATTGTTTTACCAGAGGCTCCACGGTTAATCGCTCTTGATTAGATAGCCTAATATGTACACCATCTACGGTTGTAATTCGCTGTTCGTGTATATCTTTTTTACGTACTTTGTAACTGGCTGTCATTGCTTCAATAGGTGATGAGATAGTGACTTCTACAATCGTATTGTCATCATACCAGCCCCACCCCCAATAACCTGCAGTAGCCAGCATTGATAATGCGATCATGGCATAGATAGCCATTTTGCTGAGCAAGGGCGGTTTTTCAATTTCAATTGTTTTAGTGTTGTAACTGGTTTTAGGGCTTCTGCCTCGGCGCAAATACATTAGGGCACCCAGAATCACTAAAATTGTAATGAGGATTTTTGTTAGCACGCCATTTTCCTTAAATCGTAAATTAACCTAGATTATACGGTGTTTGGTATGCTTTACCGTTATCTAGTACACAATCATTAGTTTATTAGCCGATTTTGATGCGGGGCCTATTTATTGCTTGGGTATAATTTGGCCGTGTTTTGATGTGCAAGAGTAAGAAGCATAAAAGCCCCTTGGCCTGTCATCGATTTTATCGAATAAAAATCGCACTATTATGCAATATTTATTCGGTTAGTTGGCTGCTATGCTTGACGGATGATTGGACGGTTCATTGGGATCTATAATGAAAGTGTTACAACGCTTTAGTGCGTTACCTGCAATGGATGGTGATGGGGTCAATATTAATCGCATCAGTGACTTTGAGCTGCTTCGTTTTGACCCGTATTTAATGATTGATGAGATTAAGTCTGACAATACCCAAGATTTTATCGGTGGCTTTCCGCCACATCCACACCGTGGTGTCGAAACCTTTACTTATATTCGTAAAGGCGGATTTGAACATCGAGATCAACTCGGCAATGTGAAGCCGATACGTGCTGGTGATGTGCAATGGATGAGTACTGGCCGTGGTGTTGTGCATTCTGAAATGCCATTAGCCGATGCAACAGAAGGGCTTCATGGGTTTCAAATTTGGCTCAATATGCCAGCTAAAGACAAAATGCGTGCGCCAATATACCAAGACAGTTGCAATCAAGATAAACCTCAGTTGAATAACGATCATGGCGCCACGCTTATCGCTTTGGCAGGCTCCTGGGGATTTAATCATAATCCGTTAAGTATCACCGCGGCGATTGAAGGGCTAGCTGGGCAAGGCTCTATTGCTGATTTAATCCTTACTCACCACGCTCATGGCACTTTGGATGTAAAACGATTTAACACTCTTTGTGTGTATATTTACCAGGGTGAACTGCATTATCTTGATGCTCAAGGTCTGCGCGAAACCGCAGGAGTAGGGCAGTTGTTGCTATTAGATACACATGAAATTTGCCATTTTCAAGCTGAAGTAAATGGGGCTGGGTTATTGATATTAGCGGGAAACCCTATTAATGAGTCAATCGTACAAATGGGGCCGTTTGTGATGAATACGCAGGCAGAAATTGATCAAGCCGTGCGAGATTATCAACAAGGGCTGTTTGGTCAGATTGTTTAGGGTCTGTATAAGATAAAGATTTGTCAGCGAAAGCTGAAGATCATTGCTACAATAGCGCGTATATGGCCAAGGACAATTTGATGTGTAGCATTCACTATACTGACAATAATCACCTTGGCTAATTTGTTTGTGCAGCACTTGTGCGCTTTTTTGCTTTCGATATCAGAGGATATTCGCCTTGAGTCAGTCTACTGAACCGGCCGTTAACATGGCTTTCGCATCACTTAATTTAAAAACTGAATTGCTTGAAAACCTACAAACTATGGGTTTTGAATCAATGACTCAAATCCAGGCCGAAAGTTTACCGCCCATATTGGCTGGTGAAGATGTCATAGGCCAAGCAAAAACAGGTTCAGGTAAAACGGCTGCGTTTGGTTTAGGCTTACTCAATAAACTCGATGTTAAACGTTTTCGTATTCAAACCATGGTGTTGTGCCCAACCCGTGAGCTTGCCGACCAGGTTGCTGAAGAAATCCGCACACTTGCTCGTGGTATTCATAACATTAAGGTATTAACTTTGTGTGGTGGTGTGCCAATGGGGCCGCAGGTTGGCTCGCTTGAGCACGGCGCGCATATTATTGTCGGCACTCCTGGGCGTATTGTTGATCATTTAGATCGCAACCGTTTAGATTTAAGTAATATGAACATGCTGATTTTAGATGAAGCCGATCGCATGTTAGAGATGGGCTTTCAGCAGCATATTGATCAAATTATTGCCGCCGCACCGCGTGAACGCCAAACCTTATTATTTAGCGCGACCTTCCCTGAGCAAATCAAATCGATTGCCGATCAAATTATGTATAAGCCTGTGATGGTAAAAGTTGAGCAAAAGCATGACAACTTAACTATTGAGCAGCACTTTTACCGAGTTGATGACAACAAAAGTCGCCTTGAGGCGTTGCGTTTACTGTTACTTGATAAGCAACCGCGTAGCTCAGTGGTGTTTTGCAATACTAAGCGCGAAACCCAGCAAGTGGCAGATTCACTCGCCGAGTTTGGCTTTAGCGTACTCGCTCTGCACGGTGATTTAGAGCAGCGCGATCGCGATCAAATGCTATTACAGTTTGCTAACCGCAGCGCGCGTATTTTGGTTGCAACCGATGTGGCGGCCCGTGGCCTAGACATTGATGAGCTTGATGCGGTATTTAACTACCACATTGCTTACGATACCGAAGTACACATTCATCGTATTGGTCGTACTGGCCGTGCGGGTAGCTCTGGTGCCGCTTATACCTTTTTTGCTGAAGAAGACGGTTACAAAATGGCAATGATTGAAGAAGCCATGGGTAAAGATGTTGTTAGCGAAACCTTGCCACCAATGAGTGTGTTAAATAAACAGCCGCAAGCGGCTGAGATGATCACCATTCAAATCGATGCCGGTAAAAAGCAAAAGATCCGTCCTGGCGATATTGTAGGTGCATTAACGGGCGATAACGGCCTAGACTTTAATGATATCGGTAAAATCAAAGTCACCGAGTTTCGTGCTTATGTTGCCGTAAGCAGCAAGGTGTCAAAGCAAGCGCTAAATAAGCTCAATAAAGGTAAGTTGAAGGGGCGTAATTACCGAGCTTGGTTTATGTAACGGTAAGTGATATTTACATAAAAAACCGCTGAATATTCAGCGGTTTTTTATTGGTTAAGCAACTGTTTGCTATTTGAGCAAATTGAATGGTATCGCTTAACTTAAAGCTTAGCTTTTTACTTTGGCATTAGCGTAAGGGTTAACGCCACCTTTTGATGCAGGTGTGCCACTATTTGCTGAACCGCCTGTGCCGCTGCGACGCGGTGGACGGTTACGCTGTGGTGGTTTATTACCATTAGCAATTGCTTCAGCTCTGTTACCGGCAGCTTTTGGCTTATTAGCGCCTTGCGGCTGGCCATCTTTGCTTCGTGCTTGTTGGCGCGAGTCATATTGGCGTGCTGGCTTATCACCTTGTGCAGTATTGGCTTGTTGAGCATGCTTGCTGCGATTTGGGTTTGGCTTTTTCACGCTGTTGGCTTTATGACCACCTGAGCGACTGCCAGCTTCAGGGATAGTGAACGGTGCTTCAAATCCTGGCAGTTGTTTACGCTCAATGGTCCGTTTAATTAACCGCTCGATATCATGCAATAACTTAACTTCTTCAAGACCGACTAACGACACCGCTTGACCTGTTGCACCAGCACGACCTGTACGGCCAATACGGTGCACATAATCTTCTGGTACGTTTGGCAGGTCAAAGTTAACCACAAAAGGCAGTTGGTCAATGTCGATACCGCGCGCGGCGATGTCTGTTGCCACCATAACTTGCACAGTGCCAGCTTTAAAGTCTGCTAAAGCTTTTGTTCGCGCTGTTTGGCTTTTATTACCATGAATTGCAGCAGCTTTAATATTGGCTGCATCTAAACTCTTGGCTAAGCGGTTGGCGCCATGTTTAGTGCGTGAAAACACCAACACTTGCTTCCAATCATTGGTGTTAATCAACTCGATTAGTGCCATTGATTTACGAGTTTTGTCTAATGGGTATACACACTGAGTAACGGTATTCGCTGTCGCGTTACGAGGTGTCACTGAAATTTCGACAGGGTTGTTTACTAAGCCTTTGGCGAGTTCGCGGATTTCATCAGAAAACGTTGCCGAAAACATTAAGTTTTGGCGCTGCGCAGGTAATAAGGCTAATACTTTTTTAATGTCGCGAATAAAGCCCATGTCTAGCATGCGGTCTGCTTCGTCTAACACTAAAATCTCTAATTTATTGAAGCTAATTGCTTTTTGTTGGCAAAGATCGAGCAGTCGACCAGGGGTTGCCACTAAAATATCTACGCCATTACGCAGTGCGGCAAGTTGCGGGATAATCGACACGCCACCAAACACCACTGCTGATTTTAGCGGCAAGTTAACACCATAGGTGGCAACGCTTTCTTGTACTTGTGCGGCTAACTCACGCGTTGGGGTCAATACTAATGCACGCACTTGGCCGCGTTGAGCACGGCTGCCTTTGGACAATAATTCTAGAATTGGCAGAGTAAAGCCTGCGGTTTTTCCCGTACCGGTTTGTGCTGCAGCCATCACATCTTGGCCTGCTAATACGGCTGGAATGGCTTGTGCTTGGATTGCAGAGGGGGTGTCATAACCTTGTTTTTCAACTGCTTTTAAAATAGCAGCATTCAGACCAAGTGAGGCAAAACTCATAGAAAAATCTCTTTGGGCAACACATTGTTGCTTTGAATAAAAGGTAGCCAGAAACGGCGGCCGTGAAGCTTACCTGAAAACGGCTGTAAGTGCTATTAAACTATTATATTTACTGCGAGTGTTTGGCTTATCTGTGTGTTGAGATATTGTGCTGCGGTGCTCACAATATAGTGAATTATAATGAAATAGTGTTAATCTTGACGCGTTGAACCGTGCTAAAGCTCAACTTATTACATACAATAAAATGGCAAGCTCTATTCAGCGGCTTAGCTGATGTTATCAAACGTTAAGGTATGACCAACTGATGAAATTAACGGCGCTATCACATATTGAGAAATCGGCCTATGAGCAGCGAGATCATGCTCATGCCGTGATCAAAAATGTGTTGCTAATGTCGAATATTTCAACCTTAGAGTTGCAAATGGCCATGCGTCAGCTGTCTAGCCATAGTCGGGTGGCACTGCATTTTCATCCTGACCGTATTGATAATCGTGGTTTGTGTGTCATTGATGGTCTTTTACGTGACGGTGTGTATAAAAGCCAATTTGAAACCCATGTGTCTAATGGGCATTTATCACCGGAGCTAGGTGGCTCACGCGACCATTGGGAAAATCAATTATTTGGTCATAGTTATTCTGGCATTAAGCATCGACCTAAATACGGCGCGCTTGATTTTGGGTTGTGTCCGTTAGGCCCAGCGCCCCGTTTTGGTAGTTGTTATTTCATTACTCACCCGCAAATTCTATCGCGTTGTACATTTAGTTACATGGACTCTTATCGACTGCCAAAAGAAAAGGGCACCATAAAATGTTTTGATGCCATTTTAGCCGCCTTGCTCAGTGAAAGTTTTGAGCGCCAATATGCATTAGGTTGTGCAGGCCTTAAACCGAGTAAATTAATTGCTCATTTTAGTCAGCATTTGGTTGATGCAACGGCAAGCCGTTTTAATTATCCGCCTAGTGGCAATTTAGACCATTATATTGAAGCCCAGATCCACGGTGATGTGTCATTAGATAAAGATATTGCCGTGTTGGTGGCTGACCCGTCGTTTAATGGCAGCAAAATTGGTGCATCATTGGTGGCATTGTGCGACGAGTATGACATTGAGTTGCACTGGCACAATGGCAGACAAATGCACATTAATAAGGTGCCAGATGATTTTAGAGGTGCAATTATGCCGACCTTGGCAAAAAGCATTGCAGAAGATGACATCATTAATGCCGATATTATTGGTCGGGCGGCATATCAATTGCAAAAACAACCCACATCTTGGAGCGAGCGCGGCGCCCACACCAAAAAGCTGCAAGATTTAAAACTGCTATGGCATGTGTTGGTTAAGTATGGTCACACTCCCTCCAATGAGCCATATTTGTTGTAGTTTCAGCTTGATTTAAGCACGATTACCTATAACTGATATCCATTACTGATAGTTTATTAGCAAAATGTGAAACAGTTAACATTTACATTGTTTAAGGTGTTATCTCACCCTCTGTGCTGCGATACTGCACTGCCAATTTAGGGTGTTGACTATCACTGCGGAGCATTATGGATAAGTCGTTAGAAAAATCATTAACTCAGTGGCTAAAAAGCCAACAGTTTTCTTGTGGTATCTTCCTTAAATTATCGATTTTATGTGGTTTTCTTAATGGCATTGCTATTGTTGGCCAGGCTTATTGTATTGCGCGCATTTTGCAACAGGTGATTATGCAAAATATGCCATTGCAAGCATCGAGCAGCGAGTTTGTTGGTCTCGTTTTATTATTGCTTGTGCGTGCAGCATTGGCGCAAGTGCGTGAGCGAGTCAGTTTTGAGGCGGGTAAGCGTTTACGCAGTGATATTCGTCAAGCTGTGCTGAATAAATTGGTTGAGTTAGGGCCTGTGTTCATTAAAGGTAAGCCGTCAGGCGCCTGGGCGAGTTTGGTGTTTGAGCAGGTTGAAGACTTACACGATTATTACGCCAAATATGTGCCGCAAATGATGCTAGCCGGTTTTATCCCCTTGCTGATTTTAGTGTGTGTATTTCCGCTCAATTGGGCTGCTGGGATTATTTTATTAGCCACAGCGCCGTTAATTCCAATGTTTATGATTTTGGTCGGTATGGGGGCAGCAGATGCGAGCCGTAAAAACGTGACCGCATTAGCGCGATTAAGTGGCCATTTTATGGACCGCTTAAAAGGCCTACAAACCGTTAAACTATTTCATCGTGGTGCCGCTGAGCTTAGCAATATTGAAACCGCATCTGAAGATTTTCGTAGCCGTACTATGTCGGTGCTGCGCTTAGCGTTTTTAAGTTCTGCGGTATTAGAGTTTTTTGCCGCTGTGTCTATTGCTGTGCTTGCGGTGTATTTTGGCTTTAGTTATTTAGATCATTTAGATTTTGGCCATTACGGCGTCGGCATTAGTTTATTTACCGGCATGTTTGTACTTATTTTAGCGCCAGAGTTTTTTCAGCCGCTGCGCGATTTAGGCACCCATTATCATGCTAAAGCCCAGGCTGTTGGTGCTGCAGAAACCTTAGTAGAGCTTCTCAATTTTCATGTTGAACGTCATGACACCGCAGATAGTTGCCAAGCTAAAACCTTGTTTTCGGCAGACTCTATTAGCATTGACGCGATTGATCTTGAGGTATTTAGTGTTGACGGACAGCGTTTAATTGGGCCGATTTCATTTACACTGCCTGCCGGTCAACATTGGGCGATTGTTGGCCCAAGTGGCGCAGGTAAAACCAGTTTACTCAATGCTTTGTTAGGTTTTTTACCCTACAAAGGCCAATTAATGGTGAATCAACAACCCCTCTCGAATCTTCAATTGGCTGATTGGCGACGCCATTTAGCTTGGCTTGGCCAGGACCCGCAGTTGTTTTATGGCACGGTGCGCGACAATGTTGCACTGGCAAACCCACTCTTAACCGATTCGCAAATTATGACGCTACTTGAGAAGGCTAATATTAGCGACTTTGTCACTCAACACGCTCAAGGCCTCGACCTGATGATAAGCGATCAAAGTGCGGGGGTATCTGTTGGCCAGGCGCAGCGTTTTGCCTTAGCTCGTGCTTTAGCCCAACCGGCAAAGTTATTTTTGTTAGATGAACCGACTGCCAGTTTAGATGCTCAAAGTGAGCAGAGTGTGTTGGCGTCTCTTCAAGCTGCCATGCAAGGAGCAAGTGGATTAACCGTGACCCATCGGTTAGATGATTTAAATACAATGGACAAGGTGTTGGTGATGGATAAAGGCCTTATTGTTCAGCAAGGTCATCTGAGTGAGTTACAACATCAAGATGGCTTGTTAGCGCAAATGATTAATCAGCAGCAGGAGGTGTAATCATGACTCAAGTTACTGAATCGACATCGTCACCAAACACCTCATTGCGGGTATTAGCCCCCTTTTTTGCGCTGTTTCGTCGCCAATGGTTAATGATGTTGGTTGGCTTAATCTTAACCTTTACCACCTTGTTAACCGGTATTGGATTGTTGTCATTATCGGGCTGGTTTTTATCGGCAACGGCTGTGGCGGGCTTAACGGTTGCAACCGCGCAAGTCTTTAACTTTTTTACTCCTGCCGGCGGAGTACGATTTTTTTCTATAGCGCGCACAGCAAGTCGCTATGGGGAGCGTTTAGCCACCCACGAAGCCACATTTAAATTGCTAACTCAGTTACGTATTTGGGCGTGGCAAAAGCTGTTGCCGCTTAGTGCTGCTAATCTTCAAGGCTTACGAAGAGGCGACCTGCTTAATAGATTAATTGCTGACATCGACACCCTAGATCATTTGTATTTACGCTTGCTGACACCTTTGGTGGCGTCATTATTGATGATTGCTGGGTTGTTTGTTTTTTTAGCCTGGTTTGACCTTAGCCTCGCCATGATGTTATGCAGTGTTTTACTGCTGGCCTGGTGCGTATTGCCAGTGGTGTTTTATGTACTAGGTAAAGCACCCGGCCGGGCATTAGTTGATGCGAAACAACAATATAGAGTAATGCTGCTGGATGTTATTCAGGGGCAAGCCGAGTTAAGTTTGTTTGCGGCAAACACGCGTTATTTGACCAAACTTGAACAGGCGCAAGCTCGGTTATTTAGCCAGCAAACGGCCATGGCCAATATTACTGGTTTAAGCCAAGCTATGCTAATTTTAGTTAATGGTACTGCGGTTGTGTTGATGTTGTATTTAGCCAGTCAAAGTGTAGGTGATGCAACACCACCTGGGCCGTTAATGGCATTAATGGTATTTGCAACGATGGCAAGTCTCGAGATGATGATGCCAATAGCGGGCGCGTTTCAACATTTATCCAGTACCTTGTTAGCCGCACAGCGTGTAACTCATATTGTTGAGCAAACGCCCGCAGTCAGCTTTAATTCGCACAGCCAGCTTAAAGCCAAATCAGGCGCGTTGACGCTACAAGATGTGCATTTTGCTTATCAGCCCACTGCGCCGATTTTACAAGGCGTGAACTTGACTTTAGAGGCTGGTGACAAGGTAGCAATATTGGGCTCAACTGGTTGTGGTAAGTCGAGCTTGTTTGGGCTTATTACGCGTGAATGGGTAGCACAGCAAGGTGAGATTACTCTCGATGGCCAACCGCTAGCCCAGTACAATGAAGCCGAACTTAGAGCGTCGATGACAGTAGTCAGCCAGCGTATTTATCTGTTTGCTGGCACCCTGCGGGAAAACTTAGCACTGGCTTTACCTTATCAACAAGGTGAACCGAAAAAAGCCCATGATGAGCGTTTAATTTCAGTTTTGCAGCAAGTGGGACTTGAGGCATTGTTGCAAGGCGACAAACCGCTGGATATGTGGATTGGTGAAGGCGGCCGACAGTTATCGGGTGGTGAGCAGCGCCGTATTGGCGTGGCTAGAGCGTTACTGCGTGATGCGCCTTTATTGCTACTTGACGAGCCTACCGAAGGGCTCGATAAGCGCACCGAACGCGAGATACTTTCGCTGCTTTTGAGTTTTGCTGAAAATAAAACCTTATTGATGATTAGTCACCGCACAACGGCATTAGATAAAATGGATGCTGTTTATCGGTTAGAACAAGGCGCGTTACAGCGCTTTTGTGTTGATTGTTAATCCCTCCTAAAACCCGTCTAAACATAGGTTTATGCTTACTTGCTGTATTAGTAGGTAAGCATAAATACTCAGAAATGTAACAACCTTTTTGATACAAAAATTACATCAAGCGATTCTGCTTTTGGCGATTGATTGATCAGCTTCACAAATTTGCCATTAGGTTGTGTTTCAAAATTACAGTCTGCGCTGGGACTGTGATCTTTGTTCATATATTAGCAGTTACAAACATATACCATAAGCTATCGAAATTTTTTAAATGGTGAATGACATGGCTGGTGCTGCAAACCCAGTGATAACCATTAAGCGGGGGCTTGATGTCCCGGTTGCTGGTGAACCACTACAGCAAATAGATGGCGCGTCAATAAAGACCTCTCAGGTGGCATTAATTGGCGAAGAATATGTTGGCTTAAAACCAACCATGATGGTTGAGGTTGGTGATCGAGTCAGTAAGGGACAAACCTTATTTGAAGATAAAAAAACACCCGGAGTGCGATTTACCGCGCCTGCAAGTGGCGTAGTTTCTGCCATTAATCGTGGTGAGCGCCGTGTGTTGCAGTCGGTCGTGATTGACTGTGATGCTGAGCAAGCTTGTGCAAGCATCATACAGCCACAGGCACTAGTAAGCTTGAGCCTTGAAAGCGTTAAGCAAGGGTTAGTTGAAAGTGGTTTATGGACAGCGTTTAGAACCCGTCCGTTTTCTCGAGTACCTCAGCTTGATGCAACTCCAGCCGGTCTATTTGTGACTGCCGTGGATACCAATCCATTAGCCGCTGATCCAAGAGTTGTTATTGCCACGCAACCGCAAGCATTTCATGCCGGGTTATATGTGTTAAGCCTATTAACTCCCGGTAAAGTGTATTTGTGCCAGGATGACGGTGAGTCACTCGTTGAGCAGAGCGAAGATTACGATTTAACTTCTGTTAGCATTCATCGCTTTAACGGTGTTCACCCAGCAGGCTTAGTGGGTACTCATATCCACCATTTATTACCCGCAAGTATTGAGCGTCAGGTATGGCACTTGGGTTATCAAGACGTGATAGCCGTTGGCAAACTGTTTTTAACTGGTGAGCTGTACACCGACCGCATTGTTGCACTTGGCGGCCCCAATGTATTAAAGCCTCGGTTAGTGCGCACTCAGCTGGGTGCTAAGTTAAGTGAGTGGGTAAGCGACGAAATTGATCAAAGGCACTCACGAATTGTGTCTGGATCATTACTGTCTGGCCACACGGCTACTGGCGTTTATGATTACCTTGGTCGATTTCACAACCAGGTGAGTGTGTTAACTGAAAATGATCGTCAAGAGGTGTTGCCTTGGGTGCGCCATGACAGTAATAAATTTTCGCTCACTGGCATCATGATGTCTGGCTTTAGTCGCACTAAAAAACTCTTTGATTTTACCACTCATGCTGGTGGCTCACCTCGCGCCATGATGGCGTTTGGCCAGCTAGACCATGTGATGCCTTTGGATATTTTACCCATCTTACTTGTACGTGATTTAGTGGTACGTGATACCGACGAAGCGCAACTACTCGGTGCATTAGAGCTAGATGAAGAAGATTTAGCCTTATGTACGTTTGTTTGCCCAGGAAAGTATGACTTTGGTAAAGAACTTCGTGCTTGCCTAGATATTATCGAGAGGGAAGGTTAATGAGTCAGCAACAAAAAAAGCCCAGTCAAGATAGCTATTATGCTCATGGCGACTCGATGCGTAACTACTTACGTTCATTATGGATAGCTAATGGCCGCAGCACTAAAGGTCGTGTGCATATTCGTGATGCAATTGATGTTAAGCGCACTATGCATATTGTGGGTATGTGCTTATTCCCTGCCATGTTATTTGGAATGTACAACTTGGGCTTGCAGGCTCAGGTGGCCATTATGGCTGGTGCTACGCAACCTGATGCATGGCAACTGGCTATTTATAACTTACTGTTTGGCCCATTAACTGAGAGCTCAGGCTTAATCAGTTTATTTGCCTATGGCGCCAGTTTTTATGTGCCTTTTTACCTTACCGCATTGGTGGTGAGTTTAGTGTGGGAGGTGGTATTTGCCAGGGTTCGTCGTCAAGAGCTGCATGAGGGCTTCTTTGTTACCGCATTATTGTTCTCGCTCATTTTACCGATTTCAACTCCGTTATGGATTGTGGCACTGGGCCTGAGTTTTGGTGTGGTAGTTGCTAAAGAGATGTTTGGTGGCATGGGGTATAACTTTTTAAACCCTGCGCTTGCCGGTTATGCATTTATTTATTTCGCTTACCCAACAGAGGTCGTGGCGTTAAGTCAATTTGTGGCAGTTGATGGTTATTCTGGCGCAACCACTTTAACTCTTACGGTGGCTAAAAAGCTCAGTTTTGTCGATGCAAGCTGGTTTAGTGTATTTAGCGACAGCACTTGGTGGGATGCATTTTTAGGTTTTACCCCAGGCGCAGTTGGCGAAACCAGCACGTTAGCCATTTTAATTGGTGGCGGTATTTTATTGCTGACTCGTGTGGCTGATTGGCGTGTTGTGGCTGGCGTGATGATTGGGATGATCTTAACCGTGGTGTTGTTTAACTACTTTGGTTCAAGCAGAAACCCAATGTCAGCAATGCCTTGGACTTGGCACCTAGTGACAGGTGGTTTCGCCTTGGGGATGATGTTTATGGCGACCGATCCGGTTACTGCATCTTATACCCGCACGGCCAAGTTTGCTTATGGTTTTATGATTGGTTTAATGACCATAGTGATCCGTTTGCTCAATGCAAAAATGCCAGAAGGCATCATGTTAGCCATTTTGTTTACCAATTTATGGGCGCCATTGTTCGACTATTTAGTTGCTCAAGCCAATATCAAACGGAGACTAAAACGTCATGGCAATTAAAAAAGATACCGTTACCGGAACAATGATTTTTATCATCGTTTTAAGCTTAATTTGCTCGTTTATGATCACAGGTACGGCTGAGATATTAAAAGAACGCAAGTTGGCTAAAAAACGTGATGAAGTGAAGCAGTTTGTATTAAAAGCCGCGGGTATTGATATTAGCCAAGGTGATTTTAGCGATCTGTTTGAGCAGCGTGTTCAGCCTAAAATGGTCAATTTAGCCAGTGGTCAAGTGACCGAAAAAACCAACTTGCTCGACTATGATGAGCGCATGGCGGCCATTAACCCTGAAACGTCAACCAAACCTAAAAAGGACATTGCCAAAATTAAAACCATGGCAACTGATATCCGTATTTTTGAGGTTTACGACACCAATGGCCAGTTATCTAGCATAGTAATGCCGATTTACGGTAAAGGTTTATGGTCGATTATTTATGGTTATATGGCGATAAAACCTGATCTTAACACCATTGAAAACATCGTGTTTTATGAGCATGGGGAAACCCCTGGCATTGCAGATTTTGTTACCGATCCACAATGGTTGGCGTTATGGCAGGGGAAAAAGCTGTTTGATGCAAAAGGCAAAATGGCCATTAAAGTGATTAAGGGCGGCGCTAAAGAAGGTGATGTTCATGGCATCGATGGTGTCAGTGGTGCAACCCGAACAGGTGTTGGGATTCAACGTTTAGTTGAGTTTTGGTTTGGCGTTGAAGGTTATCAAACCTATCTACATGCAATTGCCGCGGAGGGTAAGTAAATGAGTAATAACACTTCAACTCGCGAGATCTTAACATCGCCGATATTTGAGCATAACCCAGTAGCCATGCAGGTGCTTGGGGTGTGTTCTGCGTTAGCGGTAAGTAACTCAATGCAAACCGCGTTGGTAATGACCCTAGCCGTGACTTTTGTACTGGTATTTTCAAACTTAATTATTTCCAGTATTCGCCACTTTATTCCTAACAGTGTGCGTATTATTGCGCAAATGACCGTGATTGCTTCATTGGTGATTATCGTTGATATGGTGCTGCAAGATGTCGCATATGAACTATCAAAACAGCTGTCGGTGTTTGTGAGTTTAATTATTACCAACTGCATCATCATGGGACGAGCTGAAGCTTTTGCCATGAAATATCCACCGCATTTAGCCTTGGTGGATGCATTAGGTAATGCAATGGGATACGGCTTAATTTTGTTAGGTGTTGCATTTGTGCGTGAGTTATTTGGCCGTGGCAGTTTGTTTGGTCATGAGATATTAACCACCATCGAAAACGGTGGTTGGTACCTTGCAAATGAAATGTTCACGTTACCGCCTAGCGCATTCTTTTTAATTGGCGTGATGATTTGGGCCATTAAAGTCGTTCAGCGTAAGCGCAGTTAAGGAGGCATCATGGAACACTATATTAATTTATTTATCCAGGCTGCATTTATCGACAACATGGCCCTGTCATTTTTCTTGGGTATGTGTACGTTTCTTGCGGTATCGAAAAAGGTGTCTACCGCCTTTGGTTTAGGTATTGCCGTGATTGTGGTGATGATGTTGGCTGTGCCATTAAATCAAATCATTTACGTCAATATTCTTGCGCCAGGCGCTTTAGCTTGGGCAGGCTTTGCTGAACTGAATTTAAGCTACTTGCAGCTGATTACCTTTATTGGGGTTATTGCCGCATTAGTGCAAATTTTAGAAATGTTTTTAGACCGTTACATTCCGACTTTGTATCAGTCATTGGGGATATTTTTACCACTATTAACCGTTAACTGCGCCATTTTTGCCGGAGTCATTTTTATGGCTAACCGCGACTACAACTTAACGGAATCTGTGGTATTTGCTTCAGGTTCGGCTGTGGGTTGGGCGATGGCGATTGTATTACTTGCTGGTTTACGTGAGCGGATGAAGTTTCATGCCATTCCTGATGGGTTACAAGGTATTGGTATTACCTTTATCACCACCGGATTAATGGCACTTGGGTTTATGTCTTTTGCTGGCATCACGTTATAACGCATTGATAAGAAGGGCTATGTAATGGAAATGGCAATAGGTATAGGCATGTTTACCATTGTGGTATGCATCCTAGTAATGGTGATTTTACTCGCCAAGCGTAAGTTAGTCAGTACTGAAGATGTCACTATTAGTATTAACGGTGATGCTGAAAAAACAGTTAGAACGCCAGCGGGCGACAAGTTACTTGGCGCGTTAGCTGGGCAACAAATCTTTATTCCTTCGGCTTGTGGTGGTGGCGGCACGTGTGGCCAATGTCGCGTTAAAGTTAAATCGGGCGGCGGTGATATTTTGGCCACCGAACTTGACCACATTACCAAGAAAGAAGCCAAAGAGGGCTGTCGTTTAGCGTGTCAGGTTGCCGTGCGTACTGACATGGAGCTTGAAGTTGACGAAGAAATCTTTGGGGTTAAAAAATGGCAATGTGAGGTTATTTCAAATGATAACCAGGCAACCTTTATTAAAGAATTGCTATTAAAAATCCCAGATGGCGAAGAAGTGCTATTTAAAGCCGGTGGGTATATTCAAATCGAAGCACCTGCCCATGAAGTGCGTTATGCCGATTTTGATATTCCAGAGGAATATCGTGGAGACTGGGTTAAATACGGTTTGTTCGACTTAGTGTCTAAGGTTGATGAAGACGTATTACGTGCTTACTCAATGGCAAACTACCCAGATGAAAAGGGCCGCATTATGCTTAACGTGCGGATTGCTACTCCGCCAAAAGAGGGCTTGCCACCAGGTAAAATGTCGTCGTACATTTTTAATTTAAAAGCAGGTGATAAGGTGACTATTTCAGGGCCATTTGGTGAGTTCTTTGTTAAAGAGACCGACGCAGAAATGGTGTTTGTTGGCGGTGGTGCGGGTATGGCGCCAATGCGCTCGCACATTTTTAACCAATTAAAAAGTGTTAAAACTAAGCGTAAAATGAGCTTTTGGTATGGCGCTCGCTCAACTCGTGAAGTGTTTTATCAACAAGATTTTGATCAGCTGGCTGCTGAAAACGATAACTTTGTATGGCATGTCGCACTGTCTGATCCGCTGCCTGAAGATAACTGGACGGGTTATACTGGTTTTATTCATAATGTGTTGTATGAGAACTACTTAAAACAGCATAAAGCGCCAGAGGATTGCGAGTTTTATATGTGCGGCCCGCCAATCATGAACGCCTCTGTTATCGCCATGCTGGAAAGCCTAGGTGTTGAGTCTGAAAACATTTTACTCGATGACTTTGGTGATTAACCTACGCCACAAATAACAATCCCCAACGTGATAAGCGTTGGGGATTTTTATGGCGCTGCCATTCAATGGCTGGGTTAGCCCAGGCGTTCTGAAAAAGCTAAATAGCGCATTACTTCATCTTTATTGAAGCTTAGCTCCTGGCCATTTTGCTCGCTCGACAACAGATTTTCGCGGGCATAGCGTTTAATGGTTGTAGGACTTTTATCGAGTATTTTACACACTTCATCTAATGTTAAATAATCATTGTCACTCATGCTTTTCTCCATCTAAACAACTGTTTTGGTTGGTTTCATAGCGTTTGATTTATTGTAAACTTAATGGTTAACAGTATAGAACAGATTGTTAAAAACGCTGGTTGTGCATCATTAAATTCGTGACAGTTTGTGTCTTAGGCGCAACTTGAGGGCTGAGCGCAGCCTGATACATTGACTGTGCAACGGTTTGTGCGTTAATTGGTTTATATTGTTGTAATGGCCCAACAAACATCCATGATAAAGCGCTAAATAAAGTTTGGCCTATGCCTTCAAGTAAGCGATTGTGATGGCGTTCACCGAGTAATAAACTTGGCTGAAATATAGTTAATACAGGTATGTTTAAGCCGATGAGCGCGTGTTCTACTTCACCTTTGACTCTATTATAAAACACGCTTGATTTAGCATTCGCGCCCTGTGCCGTCACCACTAAAAACTTAAGCTTGGGGTTAGCCTGTTGTTGGCACAATTTTGCAAAAGCAATCACGGCCAATTTATCAACTTGAATGAATGCTTCTTCGCTACCCGCTTGTTTTATGGTTGTGCCTAAACAACAAAAAGCGTGATCAACAGTATCTGTAAGGGTTAGCTCATGTATTTCGTCGATTTGGCAGGCAATAAATTGGACTTTTTCAGCGCCAAATTGATGATCAACTAGCGCAGGCGTTGACCGCCCCAACACGATGACTTTGCTGTAATGCTCACTTTCTATTAATTGGCTCAGTAATGCGTTACCTACTAAGCCCGTTGCTCCCATTATTGCTGCAATCATATAGTCCTTTATTACTGTTGAACAAAAAATGAATCTATACAAAGACTCTAATCTGTCGGTGATAGGGTTTCAATAAGAATATTTTTATAGCATTTTTGGGAGTGTTTGTTAGCTTATGGCAATGATTTCAATCGGCTCATTTTTAAGGACTTGTTATGACTGCACATTTGCCGCTAACCGATTTTATAGAATATCCTCAAGATGAAATGCTTAAACGCGCGCAAGATAATTACTTGCAAGTCAAACGACGCCATTCGATAAGATCATTTTCTGATCGCGCCGTACCCCAGGCCATTATTGAGCAATGCATTTTGGCCGCGGGCACCGCACCTAATGGCGCAAATCATCAACCCTGGCATTTTGTGGCTATTAATAGCCCTGAGATAAAAGCGCAAATTCGTCAGCAAGCAGAGGCGTTAGAGCAGGCTTTTTATGCAGGTCGGGCTGGTGAAGAATGGCTCGATGCGTTAAAACCATTGGGTACAGACGCTAATAAGCCATATTTAGAGCATGCGCCTTGGCTAATTGCGGTGTTTAGCAAAAAACGTAGCGAGGAAGAGGGTGAACAAAAAACCAATTACTATGTGCATGAGTCTGTCGGCATTGCGACCGGTTTTTTAATTCAGGCCTTGCATCATGCAGGGTTAGGTACGTTAACTCACACCCCCAAACCCATGAGCTTTTTGAGTAAAGTGTGTGGCCGCGACAACGATAATGAGCGACCTTATATGTTAATTATTGCGGGTTATCCTGCTGAGGACGCAACCATCCCGCAGCATGCCGTGGATAAAAAATCCCTCGCTGAGATTTGCGACTTTATCTAAGTTTAATCATGATATTTGGCTGTACTTTTTTTAATCTTGTTAAAGCGTATTGGGGTTTGCTAAAGTAAGATATTATCTATAATGCCAATTCCACTAATTATCTGATTGGTCACATAATTAATGGAAATGGTATAAGCATTAGTTCTAGACTTTTTTCGTGTATAAATAAGCGTATTAAATGGAGTTAATATGAATGTAACAAGCTCGCTGTTGATAGTTGCATTAGGTGGCATGGTGTCAATGCTCGCTGAAGCGGACAATCAACAGGCTCAATCTACTCAGGGCGATCTAGTCGAGTTGTCGATAACACTTAATGACCATTCTATTGGCTTAAGTTGCTTACCTAAAACCCAAGCGGCCAGTATCAATGCTGATTGGGTGGTTGAATGTAATCGATTAGCCTATGAATACCTATTGGAAAAATCAGCTGAAGGTATGGCGTTTCAACGTCAAGTGAATGAAAAACCTTTTGGCATGGCAGCCGACTTTATTGCCACTAATTTGATGCAAAACCCGACCAGTTTTAAGGCGGCGCATATTTCTCAAGAGTTTGAGTTTATACCTAAAAAAACCTAAAACATTGTTGAAGGCTGAATAAAAAAGCGCCGTTATGGCGCTTTTTTATTATTTGTATAACGACGGTGAACCTTTAATTGGCCTGGTTTTAAAGCGACGATGCAGCCACATATATTGGTTTCTGTTGCGGTTAATTAATTGCTCAACAATTTGATTGCCGCGAATGGCATCATCGGTTTCGTTGTCGCCGGGAAAGTTGTCCAGTGCGGGCATAATTTCGAGATTATAACCTGTGTCATCGGCGTTTCGTTCAACAAAGAAAGGTAACACATTGGCTTTACCTAGTCTTGCTAGTGAGGTAGCACCGGTAATGGTTGCCGCATCTGGTACAGCAAAAAACGGGATAAATACCGCGCTTGAGCGGCCAAAGTCTTGATCGGCGGTATACCAAATAACATCAGGTGCGCGTAAGCTGCGGATCATTTGGCGTACATCACGCTTAGGCACTAAGCCTTTATTAGAACGCAAACGGCCTTTAACCTGTAAATATTCCATCACTGGGTTGTTATGGGGGCGATAAACGCCAATCCCGGGAGCAAATTGGCCAAAGATACGCGCGCCCATTTCAAGTGGTAAGCAATGCACGGCAAATAAAATCACCCCTTTGCCGTTGTCTAAACTATTGCTGACATGCTCTGTGCCTTTAATGGTCATGTGCTGCTGAATACGCTCGTTTGACCACCACCAGGCATTAATGGTGTCAAAAAGTGCCTTGCCGGTTTCTTCAAAGGTGTTATTAAGAAGCTGCTGTTTGTCTGTTTCGCTCATGTCCGGAAAGCATAAATCAATATTACGACGAGCTGTGTGTACACGACCTTTTGCGAATTTTTTAACTAAACGGCCAATGCCTGTGCCCATTTTCATTTGCCAACGCAACGGCAGTAACAAAGTAGAGCGCATTAGTAATACGCCAAACCACATCGGCCAATGTTTAGGATGATATAAATCAGAAGAAAATTCGGCTTTTTCTACCACGGGTCACTCGTCTTGTTCTCAAAAATTATTTGTTATTCTAACTCATTATTCTGATGAAAATTAGGTACAATTGCGGTTAAATTTTTGCAACACAGTGAATACATAATGAAGGTTTCTCTGCCAGCGTTTGAAAACGCGCGTATTTTAGTGATTGGCGACGTCATGCTGGATCGCTATTGGGTTGGCCCAACTGGGCGCATTTCACCTGAGGCGCCTGTGCCTGTTGTTAAAATTAACCAAATTGAAGATAGACCCGGTGGCGCTGCGAACGTGGCGTTAAATATTGCAGCATTGGGCGGGCATGTTCATTTAGCTGGCCTTGTGGGCCAAGACGAAACCGCAGACGCACTGACCCAAGGGGTTAAAGTGTTTGGTGTTGAGCCGCAATGGTTAAGTGTTGCCGATAAGCCAACGATTACAAAATTGCGTGTGTTGTCGCGTAACCAGCAATTAATTCGGTTAGATTTTGAAGAGCCGTTTGATAAAGCCAGCAGTCAGGCATTGTTTGACCAAAGTGAAGCGATTTTAGATAACGTTGATGTATTAGTGCTATCTGATTACGCCAAAGGCGCGATTAACGAACCCAAAGATTTTATCGCTAAAGCCCGTGCAAAAGGCGTAACGGTATTGGTCGACCCTAAAGGCCATGATTTTACCCGCTACCATGGTGCATCATTAATTACTCCAAATATGAGCGAGTTTGAAGCTGTAGTCGGCAGTGTGACAAGTGAAAGCGATCTGATTGAAAAGGCGCAAGCATTAATTAAACAACACGACTTTAAGGCCATTTTAGTCACTCGTTCAGAAAAGGGCATGACGTTAGTGTCTAAAGACCAGCCTGAGTTGCATATTCCTACCGTTGCCCGTGAGGTGTATGACGTAACCGGCGCAGGTGATACGGTGATTTCTGCTTTAGCCACATCGATTGCCGCAGGAGCTACCTTAGCCCAGGCATGTGCGATAGCCAATACTGCTGCCGGTGTGGTTGTGGGTAAACTCGGTACGTCGACCGTTAGCCGTATTGAGCTTATTCAGGCGTTGGCGCTAAACCATGGCGAGTCTGGATTTGGCGTGATGACTGAAGATCAGCTCGCGTATGCAATGGAACAAGCGCGTTTGCGTGGCGAACGGATTGTGATGACTAACGGGTGTTTTGATATTTTACATGCAGGCCATGTGAGTTATTTACAACAAGCTAAAGCGTTAGGCGATCGCTTAATTGTGGCGGTAAATAGCGATGATTCAGTCACGCGCTTAAAAGGGCCTGGTCGCCCGGTTAACCCAGTTGATCGCCGTATGGCCGTGTTAGCTGGCTTGGCATCTGTTGATTGGGTTGTGCCTTTTGCTGAAGATACCCCACAACGCGTGATTGCCCGTTTATTACCGGATGCTTTAGTCAAAGGTGGCGATTATAAAGTGGAAGATATTGCTGGTGGTGCAGAGGTCATTGCTGCTGGCGGTAAAGTGGAAGTGCTTGGTTTTGAAGAGGGTGTATCGACCACGGCGATTATTCAAAACATCATGTCTAAAAAGTAGTGATGACTTTTCACTGGCAATGGTTATTCGTTAGCCTTATCGGTTTCAGTGTTGCTGTTGCCAGTGAGCCGTTTCCCACCTCTTTTGCGGCCACTGTTGTTACAACGGCTACCGCGTCACCTGAACGTGTCATCCCGTCTGCAAAAACGCATGGTGAATTTACCGACATAGGAGACAAGCGCGCACTCATTTGCCAGTTAGCGTATTTACAGCCATGCTTGCAGCGATTACCTCAATCACTTAGTCAACAAAGCGTATTTTCGGAACCTTCTATCCGTCGTGCTATTGGTTTTAAAAGTGCCATGGTGTTATCGGCTAATGATGAGGTTATTGCCGGTGTTATTGTGCTTAACCCCTCTAAAGAAATGACGGTGCAAAGTGGCTCTATAGGCTTAACAACTTATCAGTTATCGTTGCAACAACAAGCACAACTAACGCTTTGGCATGAAATTGGGCATTTGCATAACATTAGGCTACAAAACTCGCTGCTACCGGCCTCATTAACGGAGTATCAGCATGAGTGGTTGGCCGATTTGTATTTACTATGGCGCATAGCTCAGCACCATCATGAACTTGATCTTGCTTGGCAACAACTTCATCGACGTAACCTTGCATTAATTAATGACAGTGGCAATTTGACACATTGGAGTTCTCCTCAGCTACAAATTGCATTAACTCACTATAACATTGAGAAATTGCAGAGTTTTATTCTGTACGATGATTTTATTGCTGCTGTATATCCTTTAATGCCTTTATGGTCATCACGGGATATGGCCGAATTTTCAAGTTTAGTGCAACGGACGTTTGGCGCAGGGGTTGTACAACCTTTACCGGGATACATGTTTTGGCGGCAACCTAAGCTGATTGAAGTATTATCCCCTACACTCGAACAGCTGATGGGTAAAGACTCTGCGCAGCGTTGGCTACGAAATCAATTCAGCACACTTGAGTAATTTGTAACGCTTTGTAACTCAATTAAATCACGCCTTCTTTTTACCGTACGGTCGTTAATTATCATACAATTTCTATAACCTTTGATTTTAAAGGGGGAAATTGTTAGTTATCGCGATAATGTTCTGTTTTATCTTGTGTTTCTGGATGTTGTACGGTTAAAAATGTTGTAAATTTGCTGATTCTTAGCAGAATTTTCTAGTTTGGTCTGTTAAGCTCTTGCTCCAAAAATAATTAGAGAGACCGAGTTTATGGCCAAGCGTTCACGCGTTGAAACTGAGTTAACCGTTAACCAAATCTTAGACCAAGCCTTTAAACAAATCCTCACGATTGGTTTTGAGGCCATGTCATACACTACCTTGTCAGCTGCCACTGGGGTCAGCCGAACGGGTATTAGCCATCACTTTCCACGTAAAACGGAATTTTTAGTGCGATTAGATGAACGAATTGGACAGTTTTTCATTGAAGGTTTAGATTTTTCTTCAATAGAGTCTTTGCAGCAATCTTGGGGGGCATTAATGCAGAACCCAGAGCGTAAAGCCGTATTAAAACTGTTTTTTAGTTTGTGTGGCAGTGCCGATGACAGTGTAAAAACGCTGACATCGCTTAACCTGGCAAGAGAGACGGCTAATCGTCATTTTGCTCTGGCGGGGAGCCAGTGCGTTGAGCAATTAATTGGACACAGTGCGCTAGCATTGTTACAAGATGAACATGCTGCGTCATAAGTAAGCAATCGTAGAGTATAAAATTTGACTATGTAGTCATTTTACCTTGTAAGTAACACTCGGTGTTTAAATTGGCGATATGATCAATAAAACAACGGGCTATCATTATCTATACCGTAAGCGTACAGTTTTACTGGTAAAATTGAATGCTAAACATTACTGATTAATGATATTAACGCGAGTTGCGCAATAATGTGCACTCGCGTTTTACCTTGCGGTACGAGCAAACATTACGCTTGTTTTCTACTTTCATAAGCGTCGCACAATAATTGTGCTTTTTCATCGTCATACTCACGAAGACCGCTCAATACCAATGTTTTTACCCCACTGCCTATTACTTTACCTTCGCTTTGCAGTTCAAAGGTGAGGGTGACATCACCACGTTTACCATTAATGACGAGGTTTTGGTCAGCAAGGTGAAGGCTCATGGTGGTAAAGTCAAAATGATCAAGGTGAAACGACATACTTTCGTAAATAACCAATGGTCGATCTGGATTAATCATCACTTGATGTTGCTTCATCATTGGCATTAACACATGGATGAAGTTTAGGCCTGAAAAAGCCACATAACTTTTGATAAATGCGGCGGTTTGCACATCGCATTTACACACCTCACCCTGACGCTCAATATGCAGATATTCTTTACCTTTGGTATCGCAAATGCTGAATTTGCTGGTGACGCTTTTATCTAAATGAAGTTCGACATTATCACCGACCATACCAGCAAATTTAAATTGCATATTTTGGCTTAACCCATATTCGGTTAATACTAATGCAAACAGTAAGTCGCCTGGAACACAAAAGCGTTTGGCGCCTACGTCATGTATCGGGTTGAAGTCTTCAGCCACTTTTTTGGCAAAGTCACTTGCCTGCTGGGCAGAGATAAAAACACTTTGATCTTGCTTAGTAAAATAAGGTGATAAAAACATAAAGAATTATTCTTATTGGTCAGTTGTTTGCTGTAACACTACAGCGGTTTGTTACTGATTATGCAGTAATAAACACGCTTTTGGGCAGCAATATATTAATAAAATGTTTAATTGCACGAGAGTTTACTTTAAAACGTCAAATAAACTCACCCGATGACTATGGGTTGCGAGTGTTGTTAAGGCTAATCTTGTCCTGATTTGTTGGTCATAGGCATGAGTTAGCTGATATTTTGCGCCTTGGATCGTTACCAAAACAAGACATTGTGCTTGCCGTGTTTTTTGACGCTATACATGGCTTTATCTGCTTGCTCACATACGTTGGCAAACTCATCTAATTCGTCGAATAAACTAATGCCAATACTTAAGCCGATGTTGATGGTTTCACCATCGAGTTCCAGTGACGGGCGGTATAAATCTAACAAGGTGTTGGCCATTTTTGTGAGTAACTCAACGTTATTGCATTGAGTTAAAATGACAAACTCATCTCCGCCAAAACGCGCCACATGAAAAGGGTAATGTTTTTGATTGGCTTTTAAAGGGGTTAAATATTGTTGGCATGTGTGGCTGAGATTTGTGGCGATATGGATCAGTACACTGTCGCCATAACGATGGCCTAAATGATCATTAATGACTTTAAAACCATCGAGATCGATAAAGCATAATGCGCCATGGTGCTTTTTATTTAGTGTTTTTTTGCTATGTTCAAAAGCTGCGATAAGTGCCGTGCGATTAAGTAGTTGAGTTAGTGGATCGCGATGAGCCAATTTGGACAGTTCTTCTTCGTAGCGTTTTTCTTTTGTGACATCAATATGGGTGCCCATAATACGTAATGGTTTACCATTAATGTCGTACTCAATAACACGGCCACGATCGGATACCCATGTAATGCTTCCATCTTTGTGAGTCATGCGGTGTACAGCTTGGTAGGTTTCCGCTTTACCCGCAACGTGATCCTCGAATGCTTCGATAACCCAAGCCTTATCTTCTGGGTGTAAATTGTTTTTCCAACTGTCGATATGAGCCGGGAGTTCTTGGCGAGTGAAGCCGAGAAGATGGCCCCATTGTTGGTTAAAAATGGTGAGATTGCCCGTGGGAATATGTTGTTCCCATAAACATAGGCCTGTGCCATCAAGAGCGGCATTGAGTTGCTCGTTAACCCGTTTGTTCACTAGTGTGAGATGGCTGTTCTCGCGTTCTAGTTGCTTTATTTTGAGCCTACACTGCTCAAGTTCAAGCTGCAATTGTGCGATGTTGTCTTGCAATGCCATTGATAACTGATAATCCTTTAACGTCACAGCGGTCCAGTTTAGCTAACTTTGATGTAAAAAAATACCAGCAAATGAGCTGGTATTTTTATGGTGACTTACAATACTAGAGTGCTTTTAAAATCGCTTCTACACTGTCTTTGGCATCGCCAAACAGCATTTGGGTATTATCTTTAAAAAACAATGGATTTTGTACACCGGCATAACCTGTGTTCATTGAACGTTTAAAGCCAATCACATTTTGCGCTTTCCACACTTCGAGTACTGGCATACCGGCGATGGGACTATTTGGATCTTCCATCGCAGCAGGGTTAACCGTATCGTTAGCGCCAATTACTAATACTGTGTCAGTGTCGCTAAAGTCTTCGTTGATTTCGTCCATTTCGAGCACGATATCGTAAGGTACTTTGGCTTCTGCTAGCAGTACGTTCATGTGGCCAGGTAAGCGCCCTGCAACAGGGTGAATACCAAAGCGAACCTTAATACCTAATGCCCGCAGCTTTTTAGTGATTTCTGCTACAGGATATTGCGCCTGAGCAACAGCCATACCATAGCCCGGTGTGATGATGACTGAGTCTGATGCTTTAAGCATTTCTGCGACATCTTCAGCACTGGTTTCGCGGTATTCGCCAACGGTTTCATCGCCAGATGCGGCAGCGCTGTCGTTACCAAAACCACCGGCAATTACTGAAATAAACGAGCGGTTCATGGCTTTACACATAATGTAAGACAGAATTGCACCCGATGAGCCCACTAGCGCGCCCACAACAATCAGTAAGTCATTTGACAACATAAAGCCTGCTGCTGCCGCTGCCCAACCTGAATATGAGTTCAGCATTGAAACAACAACTGGCATGTCTGCGCCGCCAATAGATGCCACTAAATGCCAGCCAAATGCAAAGGCAATTAAGGTCATTAAAATTAGTGGAGTGACAGCGCCGCCTGCTTGTACAAACATCACCATCAAAATGAATGATACTACTACCGCTAGCAAGTTAAACTTATGGCGGTGCGGTAACATTAACGCTTTTGATGAAATAAGTCCGCGTAACTTAGCAAAGGCAACAATTGAGCCTGTAAAGGTCACTGCACCAATAAATACCCCTAAGAATACTTCAACTAAGTGAATGTTTAGCATGGCGCCAGTTAAGTGTTCAGCTTGCTGTACTTGGCTTGCTTCAACAAAAGCGGCCTTGGCAGACTCTAGAGTTGTATGTAAGTCTTGACCTAAAACCACAACAACTTCAGAGACTTCGTGAGGCTGAATATCAATAAAGCTATTAAAGCCCACTAATACGGCTGCTAAACCCACAAAACTGTGCAAAATGGCAACCAGCTCTGGCATTTCAGTCATTTCAACTTTTAATGCTAAGCGGATACCGATTGCACCACCAATCACCATGGCCAGAATGATCCATTCTACGCCACTTGTAGCAGGGTTGAGTATGGTGGCTGCCAGCGCAATCGCCATACCAATTATGCCAAATAAATTACCATTTTTAGCCGTTTCTTGTTTTGATAACCCAGCTAAGCTGAGAATAAAAAATACCGCGGCAATGATATAAGATGCTGTAACCAGTCCTTGAGACACGATATTCCCCCTTAATCTTTACGGAACATCTTCAGCATACGCTGAGTGACGGTAAAGCCGCCAAAGATGTTAATACTGGCGATAAGCACCGCAACAAACGCAAGTGCAGTGACAAGGGCTGAGCCTTGACCAATCTGCAATAGCGCACCTACCACAATAATGCCTGAAATCGCATTAGTGACCGACATTAATGGTGTATGTAACGCATGAGACACGTTCCACACCACGTAGTAACCGACCACGCACGACAAAATAAACACGGTAAAATGAGATAAAAACTCAGCTGGTGCCACAGATGCCACCGCGGCAAAGCCAGCAATGCCGAGTGCACCTAAGATATATTTAAGCTTCGACGGTGCTTTTTCTACTTTTTCGGCTTTAGGTTCAGCGCTCGCAGCAGGTTTTGCTGGTGCAGCTGAGACTGAAATGGCGGGTGGTGGGAAGGTAATTTCGCCGCCACGAGTCACGGTCATATTGCGCATTACTACATCATCAAAGTCCAGTATTGCATTGCCGTCTTTGGCTTTACACATTAACTTCATCAAGTTGACTAGGTTAGTGCCATAAAGCTGCGATGACTGTGCAGGTAAACGACCTGGAAGGTCGGTATAACCTAATACTTTCACGCCATTGTCAGTAATAAAGCGCTCACCAGTGACGGTGTATTCACAGTTACCGCCTGTTGCCGCCGCTAAATCGACAATCACCGATCCCGGTTTCATGGTGTCTACCATGTCTTTGGTAATAAGCTTTGGCGCTGGGCGACCTGGAATAAGCGCGGTAGTAATAATGATGTCGACTTCTTTTGCTTGCTCGGCAAATAACGCCATTTCAGCAGCAATAAACTCATCACTCATGACTTTGGCGTAGCCGTCAGATGACCCGCCTTCTTTGTTTTCAAACTCAAGCTTTAAAAAGCTGCCGCCCATTGACTCAATTTGCTCCGCCACTTCAAGGCGAGTGTCAAATGCGCGAACGATAGCGCCAAGAGAGCCTGCCGTGCCAATAGCAGCAAGACCTGCAACACCAGCACCAATGACTAAGACTTTAGCTGGAGGGACTTTACCTGCTGCGGTGATTTGGCCCGTAAAGAAACGGCCAAACTCGTGTGCGGCTTCTACCACTGCACGGTAACCGCCAATGTTGGCCATTGATGATAACGCATCTAGAGATTGCGCCCGTGAAATACGTGGCACCATGTCCATGGCCATTACGGTAATATTTTTACTTGAAAGTTTTTCAACAAGCTCTGGGTTTTGCGCTGGCCAAATAAAACTGACCAAGGTGGTACCCGATTTCATTTTTGCAATTTCTTCATCGGACGGTGCATTGACCTTAAAAATAAAGTCTGCTTGATATACGTCGTCGACTACATCTGCCCCAGCGGCTTCAAATGCAGCATTATCAAAGCTTGACTTAACACCTGCCTGTGCTTCGACTGCCACACTAAAGCCGAGTTTTTTTAGTTGTACCACAGTGGCTGGAGTCGCCGCGACTCGAGTTTCACCTTCGATACTTTCTCTCGGTATTCCAATCTGCATGACTGTTTCCTGGTGGTTAATGAAAGACCGTCTATTGCTTTCCCCATCAATAGACCATTGTGTTTGAGTATTACTGCTCCACATGGGCACTTAGAGGATAGAAAAAGTGCAGCATATGACCATTGAAGTCGGGTAAACTATTTAGCCAATGGTATTGCGATGACATCGCGATATCATATTCAAATGTCGTTTTACTCAGAGAACAATTAACCTGATAGTTTTTCATGAGTTAATTTGGCCTCCTAGCTTGCGACATGAGGCGTGTTCGGTACAAGTGCCTTTGGGCTAATTCCTTGGTTTTAAATTGAGGTAATTTAAAAACTTTTAACTACGCCACACTTTTGTAGCCTAAAAAAGCACCTTTGCATATTCCTAAATGGAATAAAAAATTATCTTTTATTCTTTTTTGGTTTTCAACGCTAGTAGTAAGCTAACTCACATTACACTGTTATAAGGCCGTCTTATGTTGTTAAAAGAACTTTCAGCGCTAGCATCGCCATTGTCTCAAGGGCAAGTCGACAAGCTAAAACAATTCACATCAGAATTATCGTCTGTGCAGCTTGCATGGGTCAGCGGCTATTTGGCTGCAACAGCAAGCCAGGGCCAAACTGCAGGCGTGCCGGCAGCAGAGACTTCTGCAGCACAAACAGTGACCATTTTATATGGCAGCCAAACTGGCAATGGGCGCGGTGTTGCTCAAGCATTAGCGGCAAAAGCCCAAGCACAAGGCTATACCGTCAATCTTGCCTCTATGGGTGAGTACAATGTACGTCAGCTTAAGCAAGAAACGGTGTTACTACTGGTTGTGAGTACTCACGGTGAAGGTGAAGCGCCCGATGATGCTATTGAGCTGCATAAATTTTTAGCCTCAAAACGTGCGCCTAAATTAGATAACTTACATTACTCAGTTTTGGCCTTAGGTGACTCAAGCTACGAGTTTTTCTGCCAAACTGGTAAAGACTTTGATGCGCGTTTAAGTGCGCTTGGTGCTAAAGCATTACTGCCTATTGTTGAGTGTGACGTTGATTACGAAGACGCAGCTGCACAATGGCAAGACAGCGTAATAGAAGCGGCTAAGCCTCATATTCAAACCACAGGTGCTAGCGTTACCGCTATTGGTTCAGCTTCTGTTGTTGGTGAAAGCCAATACACCAAGCAAAACCCATACAGCGCTGAAGTGCTAGTTAGCCAAAAAATTACCGGCCGTGATTCTGACCGTGACGTACGCCATGTTGAAATTGATTTAGGCGAGTCAGGGCTAACTTATCAAGTAGGTGATGCGTTAGGTGTGTGGTTTAGTAACAACGAAGCCTTAGTGGATGAAGTGATCAGCGGCCTTGGTTTAGACGCTGATGAAAATGTCACCGTATCAAAAGAGTCGTATTCATTAAAAGCGGCATTAACCGACAAGAAAGAATTAACCCAGTTATACCCAGGACTTGTAAAGTCATGGGCCGAGCTGAGTGGCAGTGCCGAGCTTGCAGCCATTTGTGAAGACAAAGAGCAAATCAGGCAGTTTATTTTGACGCACCAGTTTGCTGATGTAGTGGCGGCATACCCAGCGAAAGTTAGTGCAGCACAGCTTGTTGATATGCTACGCCCATTAACACCTCGCCTGTACTCAATTGCTTCAAGTCAGGCCGAAGTTGAATCGGAAGTACATTTAACGGTTGCATTAGTTGAAGATGAACGTCAAGGCCATGCGCGTTTTGGCGGTGCATCGCACTTTTTAGCCTCGGCGGAAGAAGGCCAACAGGTTAACGTTTATGTTGAACCTAATAACAACTTCCGTTTACCTGAAAACCCAGAGACGCCGGTGATTATGGTTGGTCCTGGTACAGGTGTTGCGCCATTTCGCGCCTTTATGCAGCAACGTGTTGCTGACGGTGTATCGGGCAACAGCTGGTTATTCTTTGGAAACCCGCATTTTGAACAAGACTTTTTATATCAGGTTGAGTGGCAGCAATATCTTAAAAACGGCGACTTATCGCGTTTAGATGTCGCATTCTCACGCGATCAGGCTCATAAAGTGTATGTCCAGCATCGTATTGCAGAACAGGCTGAAGCCTTATGGCAGTGGCTACAAAATGGCGCTCATGTGTATATTTGTGGTGACGCAGAACGCATGGCAAAAGACGTACACCAAGCATTAGTGAATATTGCGGTTGAACAAGGTGGCTTAAGCGCTGATGACGCCGAAGCATACTTTGAAACACTACGTAGCGAAAAACGCTATCAAAAAGACGTGTATTAAATTCGACCCGGTTGTGAGTCAAGTATCGCAACCCAACCGCACTAATGAATAGAACAGAATTGAGAGAGGCCCAGGCCATGAGTGAGCAAAAGTTAGCAGTAAACGAATACTTAAAAATTGACAGTGATTATTTGCGAGGTAGCATCCAGGAAGGGTTAGACACCCAAGTGACCGGCTCGTTTAGCGATGGCGATCAGCAGTTAATTAAATTCCATGGATTTTACCAGCAAGACGACCGCGATTTGCGTAACGAGCGTAAAGAGCAAAAGTTAGAGCCTTTGCATAGCTTTATGTTACGTGCTCGTGTGCCTGGTGGTATTTGTACCCCACAGCAGTGGTTAGAAGTTGATAAAATTTCATCAACATTGACCACATCAAACAGCATTCGTTTAACCACGCGTCAAACGTTTCAATACCATGGTATTCCAAAGCGTAATTTAAAAACGCTAATCCAGGGATTAGATCGCGCAGCGCTTGATTCTATTGCCGCCTGTGGTGACGTAAACCGTAACGTAATGTGTAACCCAAACCCTGTTGAGTCAAAGTTACATGCACAGGCTTACGCGGTTGCCAAGCATTTATCTGATCACTTGCTGCCGCACACTCGTGCTTATGCTGAAATTTGGTTAGATGAAGAAAAGCTATTAGGCACTGAAACCGTAGAGCCGGTTTATGGCCAAACCTATTTGCCACGTAAGTTTAAAATGGCTGTTGCTGTGCCGCCTGATAATGACGTGGACGTTTACACTAACGATCTTGGTTTTATTGCCGTTGCAGAAGATGGCGAATTAGTTGGCTTTAACCTCGTTGCTGGCGGCGGCATGGGGTCTACCCACGGCGAAGTAGAAACCTTTCCACGGTTAGCGGATGACTTTGGTTTTATCAAAACAGAAGATGTCACCAAGTTTGCAGAAGCGGTTATGACTGTTCAGCGCGACTGGGGTAACCGTGTTGTGCGTAAACGTGCGCGTTTAAAGTACACCATTGTTGACCATGGCTATGAGGCATTTAAAGCCGAAGTTGAAAAGCGTGCCGGGGTTAAATTTGAACCAAAACGTGACGTGATCATTGGCGATCGCGGCGATCGTTATGGTTGGGTTGAAGGTATCGATAATAAGTGGCATTTAACGCTGTTTATTGAAAGTGGCCGCATTAAAGATATGCCTGGTCAAACCCTGCAAACGGGTTTACGTGAAATTGCCAAAATTCACAAAGGCGATTTCCGCATGACTTCTAACCAAAACATGATCATTGCCGGCGTTGCTGCTGAAGATAAGGCTGAAATTGAAGGCTTAGCCCGTAAACACGGCTTATTAGGTCAAGTATTAAGTGGTACTCGCGGCCATTCTATTGCCTGCGTAGCATTACCGACTTGCCCATTAGCCATGGCTGAAGCAGAGCGTTATTTCCCAGAGTTTATCGATCATGTTGATGCGCTACAGGCAAAACACGGTATAAGTGAGCAATCTATTGTTGTACGTATGACAGGTTGTCCAAACGGCTGTGCTCGTCCATTTGCTGCTGAAATTGGCTTAGTGGGCAAAGCGCCTGGTCGTTATAACTTGTATTTAGGCGCCAGCTTTGAAGGCACGCGTTTAAATAAAATGCATAAAGAAAACATTCAAGAAGCTGAAATTTTAGCTGAGTTGGATGTCTTGTTTGGCCGCTACGCCACTGAGCGTGATGCTGGCGAAACCTTTGGTAACTTCACAGTGCGCATTGGCGTTGTGAAGGCGGTTAATGACGCCGCTAAGGATTTTCATGCCTAAAGAAGTGGTAACGACTGCATCAACAGGTGCAGGCGTCGATCATAGTGTGACTCCCGCTCAATTGCAGGCGCTGTTATCAGCGCCTAAAGATGAGCAAGTGGCTGCGCTGGAAAGCATAAACCAGTTTTTAGCGGGTTTAACGGCTCAAGAGCGTGTAGCCTGGGGATTAGCCTATTTACCAGGCGAGCATGCTTTGTCGTCAAGCTTTGGTATTCAAGGCGCGGTGATGTTGCATATGGTGACTCAGGCACAAAGCGATATTCCGGTCATTTTAACCGACACAGGCTATTTATTTCCTGAAACATATCAGTTTATTGATCAGTTAACTGAGCGTTTAAACCTCAACCTTAAAGTGTACCAGGCTGAGCAAACTCAAGCGTGGCAAGAAGCGCGTTTTGGTAAGCTGTGGGAGCAGGGGATTGATGGCCTAGAAAAGTATAACCGCATCAATAAAGTGGAGCCTATGCAGCGCGCATTAGCTGAATTGAATGTCAGCACCTGGTTTGCGGGGTTACGTCGCAGTCAGTCGAGCACGCGTGAGGCATTGCCCATATTGGCAATCAGCGGCAAACGCTTTAAGTTGCTGCCTATTATTGAATGGAACAATAAAGACGTACACATGTATTTAACTGAGCATAATCTGCCATATCATCCTTTGTGGGATCATGGCTATGTGTCAGTGGGTGATACTCATTCTAGCAAGCCGTTAGAATTAGGTATGACAGAAGAAGAAACCCGCTTTAATGGCTTAAAGCGTGAGTGTGGTTTGCACTTTGATATTTAATTTTTAATTTATTTCTCAATGACGTAAAGGCTTACTGGGGCGTGTTTATCAATAAAGATAAACACGCCCTTGCATTTATACCATTTCCATTAATTATGTGACCAATCAGAGTCGCTCAGACTGTTCAGTTTGAGGCGCATTGTTGAAATAATGGTTATTCCCTTCTAAGGCAATGCAACAAAGAAATGGACTGTCTGAGCGTCTCCTGCAAGGCGGGTTTCTGTGCCTTCTATGCTGCTTAATAGTATTTTGACGTAGAGCAACTATGCCTACAATCCTATTACTTGCCTAGAAGGCACAGAATTCCCGCTGAATGACCAGATAATTAGTGGAATTGGTATTACAGCCAATAAAACGAGTAAATGTTAGCGATAAGATTGAGTGTGATGTCAGCTGTTGGCTCACGACATATCACCCAAAAGATTGAATTTATATCATGCTATCAACAAGTCATTATTTTGTAATGTTGATAAATCATGGTGTTGTACGCAAATAATGCATTATACGATTAATTTTTATTTAAATTTTCATGCAAGTATGCCGATACTAGTCTAGATTTAGACGTTCCCGTAGAGAGTGTTTTTGTTGACGTTTTGAGGTTGTTTTTGCAACCCGCGTACCTTCAAACGCTTCGCTCGCTTCCTCGAGCACTTTGATTGACTTGTTAGCGTATAAGCAATCATCACTGTAAACCCGGTAACCCTGTTTTGTATGGGTTATCGGGTATTATTTTTTCCTTTCCTGATCTTTTTTGTCTGCCTCTCATCCTCTTGTTTGAATGAATTGCCCATTTACTGCCTTTTTTGAATCACCACTACTAATGCGTAATGTTTCATTTAATGTTAGATTAATCCGCAGTTTATCGGTGTAATCGATAATAAATTTTGAATGTACAACATCATTTTAACGCTAACTCATCTCATGGAAGAGTTAACAACAATATAAATTGGAGTTTATAGATGAACAAAATGGCAATAGCGGCAGCGGCATTAGCCGTCGGTGCAGGTGGGTATTTCCTGTTACAACAAGATGCATCGGTTGTTAAAAATGATCCTATGCTCGATTTTATCCCTGCAGACACCGTTGTATTCTCAGGCCAATTGGCGCCTTTTCCATTAAAAGATTATTTGTACAGTATTGCAGGTAATTACCAAGTTAATGGTATGGATGAACTGCTTCAGCTTGATGCCAGTTCATCGGCGCAAGAGCGATTCTTTGTCAGCTTGTACAAGCAATATATGAACGTATTGCCAACCCCTGATGTATTGTTAACCACCTATGGATTACCAGACACCATTAAGAGTTATTTTTACACGTTAGGTGCGCTGCCAGTCATGAAAATACAGTTAAGCAACCCAAGTGCATTTTGGGCTGAGCTTGACCGTGCCGAGCAAGACAGTGGCTCAATGCATACAACAGGAAAAGTTGGCACCACAGAGTATCGTGCTTATGCATTAACCGATGCCAATGAACAAGAGCAAATCAACCTAGTGTTTGCTGAAAAACAAGGCTGGTTAACCGTAACGTTAAATACCTCGTTTAATCAAATAGAGCTGCTTGAAATGGCCCTTGGTGAAAAAACCGTAGAGCAGCCATTAAGTGGCACGACAATGCTGCAAGACATTGCTAAAAGTCATGGCTTTATGCAAGACAGCATTAGTTTTGTTAACCATGTTGAATTGATCAAAGGCTTAACCACTGCTGATGGCAATATGCTTGCGAAACAAATTAGCAAAATGGTCGAAACTCAAGGTGAAGATCCCTTTGCTGAATTAAAAGTGCCTGCATGCCAAACCGAGTTTGCAGCAATAGCCGCCAACTGGCCACGCACCGTGATGGGCTTAAATAGCTATTCAATTAGCCGTGAAGAAAGCGACATCGATGCCGTTGTCGTAGTTGAAAGCAATAACCAGGTTATTTTGTCTGCACTGGCTAAAATGCGTGGCTTTATTCCTGCGTTTGACAACAGCGACCACGATAATATTTTATCGATGGCTCTTGGAATGGATGTAAGCCAACTTGCTCCAGCGCTAACCGAAGTGTGGAAAGATCTGCAAACCCCAAGTTATCAATGTGAAGCGTTAGCCCAAATGCAAGGCGAACTTGATGAATTAAACCCTGCAATGTTAGGGATGATGACTGGCATGGCCAATGGCGTCAAAGGCATGAGCGTGACGTTGGCAGATTATAAATTAACCGAGGTTAATGGTGAGCCAAGTTTTGAGAAGCTAGATGCGTTAATTAGTATTTCGGCTGAAAACCCAAGCATGTTAATTGATATGGTGAAGCCATTCTTCCCGCCTTTAGCCAGCATCGAGTTAAAAGATAATGGTGATCCTGTTGATATTACACCTTTACTAATGCTACCACCTGAATTTGGCGTGAGTGCCAAAATGGCCGTTAAAGGCAATCATTTAGTGGTTTATACTGGTGATAAAGGAACTGAACTTGCTGATGGCTTATTTAAACAAACATTATCAGCCAATGGTTTTTTTGATTTTGCAGTGGATTATCAAAAAATGTTTATGCCATTAGTGGATGTGATTGAAATGAGCGGCGAGCCTATGCCTGAAGAGCTCGAGGCACTAAAAGACTACAATATGCGGTTAAAAATGTCTTTCGACTTTAGCGATAAAGGTATTGTGATTGGCTCTAAAGTGAACAGCAAAGCCAGCGCTGAGTAGTACTCATCTGGTCTTAATAGCAATTAAAAAGGTGACCTAATTAGGCCACCTTTTTTGTTTTATCCTGGATTAACGCACACGAATTACAAAATATCGTTTAACGCAATACCAATACCAATACGTTGATTATGGTGGTTATAGTCGATAAGGCTTTCACCGTAACCATTAAAATATTGGGTGTAGATCCGCAAGTTACCCATCACTGGATAACTCCAGGTAAACTCAAGCGCGCCGCGATTTGGCGATTGGAAGTTATTGCGCACTAATAGCGTAAAACGATGCTCGTCTAGGCCATACACACCCGTTAACTCAAAGTTGCCCATGTAGTCGTTAATGTCAGGGTTATCGTCGCCATCAGCTGCGGTTGGGGTTTCTTTTTCATCTTCAGGAATTCGCCACCACGCTTTTAATCCTAATGCGAATGGGCCTTTATCAAATACAGCACTACCATAAATGCGATTCCAACTGCGCGATAACTCAGTGGTTTGCCCATTAGATTGATGCACAAGACCAAAGCCTAAAAATGAGTTAGTAAAACCGCCAATTTTCCAGTCGTTGTTAAACAGCATAAACACTTCAGGTTCGTGGTTGGTTTCACGAAACGGTGATGACGCGTCTTGGTTATACACTTGCCAGTATGATTGGTTGGTATAAGCAACATATAAATGGCCATTATCGCCAAAAACGTTGTACCACACCGGAAATTTAAAACTGATTTGGAATTTAGCTTCTAAATTGTCGATATCAATATCATCGTCTGGGTATCTAGCTTCAAATGGTGATGGGTTTGTTCTGGTTTGGTAGGTAACAGGCAGCAAATAATTGGCTTTGTGCGGTGTGAGCACAAAGGGTTTTTCTGAGGTAGCAAGTTCTTCTTTTACACGTTCTTCTACTAGTGAATCTTCAGCAAATGCGCTGGTAATACTGCCTAAAAGCAACAGTGATATTCCAAGGTATTGAGTGCTTTTTATCATTACGTTATCCATTAGCAAAATTGTCGTTACACATACTTAAAGACACATTGTTATCAATTGTGTTGCTTTTGTCGAACAAACTTCAATATTGTCGGTTTACAGTATAACGATGACGACTGAATATCAGGTTTAGATCAAAAGACTTGTATATTCTTTTTTGTTATAAAAACTAACTTTTTACTATTGTATATGGAATATGTAAACCGTTATATTTGAGCCTAGTAAATTATCTTGAGGTCGTTGTGATGGAATTAGTATCGATGCCAGGCCAGAAAGCCAAAGGCAAAGTATGGTTAGTTGGCGCAGGTCCAGGTGACGTTGAGCTATTAACCCTAAAAGCCTATCGCATTCTTAAAAGTGCAGATGCCGTGCTGTATGACGCACTCGTGAGCCAAGATATTTTAGATTTAATTCCCCATAGTGCTGAAAAAATTGCCGTAGGTAAACGTGCCGGTAAACACAGTGCCGCCCAAGATGATATTAATCAACTGCTAGTGACCAAAGCGTATACCCGTAAAAATGTGGTGCGTTTAAAAGGCGGCGACCCATTTATTTTTGGTCGTGGTGGTGAAGAGTTACAAACACTAGTGGCCTCGGGCATTGCTTTTGAAGTAGTGCCAGGTATTACTGCAGCAAGTGGCACGTCTGCTTATGCTGGCATTCCGTTAACTCATCGCGATTATGCCCAAGGTGTCACTTTTATTACGGGACATTGCCAGTTAGCCAGTCGCCCTATGGATTGGCAAGGTTATGCCAATCCTAATAACACGCTAGTGGTTTATATGGGTATTTTAAATGCCAACATTATTAGCGAAGGCTTAATCGGTGCAGGAAGAAGCGCTGATACTCCTGTGGCAATAGTTTCTAAAGCTACGACATCAGCGCAGCAACGTTTTTTCGGAACATTGGGTGAGTTAGCCCAACTAGCAGCAGACCCAGCATTACAGATGCCAGCATTAATGATTATTGGTGAAGTGGTTGAGCTTGCCGACAGCTTACACTGGTTTGAGCCGAATACAGATAAACACACATCCGATTTAGAGGCTGCAGCTAAAGCGCTGTAGCGATACAATTTTAACCCGCTGTTTAGACAGCTTATAAGGTAATGGAGACTCATCATGGCAGGCCGTTCATTAAGCCATTTACAACAACTGGAAGCTGAAAGTATCCAGATCATTCGCGAAGTTGCCGCAGAGTTTGATAACCCTGTCATGATGTATTCGATAGGTAAAGACTCATCGGTAATGCTGCATCTTGCGCGTAAAGCCTTTTATCCAGGCAAAATTCCATTCCCGCTATTGCATGTTGATACCGGTTGGAAATTTAAAGAAATGATCGCTTTTCGTGATGCTCAAGCAAAAGCGTTTGGATTTGAGTTATTAACTCATACCAACCAAGAAGGGGTTGAGCAAGGTGTTGGCCCATTTACTCATGGTAGCGCTAAACACACTGACATCATGAAAACCCAGTCGTTAAAGCAAGCTTTAAACAAGTATGGTTTTGATGCTGCTTTTGGTGGCGCACGTCGTGATGAAGAAAAGTCTCGTGCAAAAGAGCGGGTGTATTCGTTCCGTGATAAACACCATCGCTGGGACCCTAAAAATCAACGTCCAGAATTATGGCGTACCTATAACGGTGCAGTAAATAAAGGCGAGAGCATTCGCGTGTTCCCATTGTCTAACTGGACTGAGCTTGATATTTGGCAATATATCTATCAAGAAAATATTGAAATTGTACCGTTATATTTTGCTGCACCTCGCCCTGTAGTTAATAAAGGCGGCCAACTTATTCTCAAAGATGATGACCGCATGCCTATTGAAGAAGGTGATCTTGAATCTGTTGAGCGCGTGCGTTTTAGAACATTAGGCTGTTATCCGTTAACGGCGGCAATGCCATCTGAAGCCGATACGTTAGAAAAAATTATTGAAGAGATGTTACTGACTCGCTCAAGTGAACGCCAAGGTCGATTAATTGATTCAGACCAGAGTGCATCTATGGAGCACAAGAAACGTCAAGGTTATTTCTAATAGCCCCTGCGGACAACGCCACTAGACACAATTTGAGTGAGAGAGATGATGGATAAAGCAACAGCAAATACAGACCGTATGGCAGCAGAGATACAGCTGCACGGTGTAAAAGAATACCTAGCGTTACAGCAAAATAAAGGTTTATTACGCTTTTTAACGTGTGGCAGTGTTGATGACGGCAAGAGTACCTTGATTGGTCGTTTATTGCACGATAGCGCTCAGATTTATGAAGACCAATTAGCAAACTTAAAAAACGACAGCGCAAAAATGGGCACAACAGGTGAAGCGATTGACCTAGCGTTATTAGTTGATGGCTTGCAAGCTGAACGTGAGCAAGGCATTACCATTGATGTGGCTTATCGTTACTTTTCTAGTGAAAAACGTAAGTTTATCATTTCAGATACGCCGGGCCATGAGCAATATACCCGTAACATGGCTACTGGGGCGTCGACTTGTGATTTGGCCGTGATTTTGGTTGATGCACGTTACGGCGTTCAAACGCAAACTAAGCGTCATGCATTTATTGCTTCTCTTCTTGGTTTACGCCACTTTGTAGTCGCAGTTAACAAGATGGATTTAGTCGGTTTTGATCAAACAGTGTTTGATAAAATTCAAGCTGACTTCGCTCATTTTGTAAAAGACTTTGGTGATTTAGACATTCATTATGTGCCGTTATCGGCATTAAATGGCGACAACGTGGTTAACCGCAGTACTCAGTGTGAATGGTATCAAGGTGGTACCTTACTCGAACTGCTTGAAACCATTGATACTCAACGTGAACTCAGTGAGTTACCCGCTCGTTTCCCTGTGCAATATGTGTCTCGTCCTAATTTGGATTTTCGTGGCTTTGCAGGTACGTTAGCGTCGGGTGTGCTTAAGGTTGGAGATGAGGTTGTTGCACTACCTTCAGGTAAGCGCAGTAAAATTGAACGCATTGTGACATTTGATGGTGATCTACAAGAGGCTGTAGCTGGTCAAGCTGTGACTATCACACTTGAAGATGAAATTGATATTTCTCGTGGTGATTTATTGGCGAAACCTGACAGCGCGCCAGAAATAGCTAATCATATCGTGGCAGACTTAGTGTGGATGGATGAAAAGCCATTACAAATTGGTCAGTTATACGATGTAAAAGTCGCGGGTAAGAAGACCCAGGCCGTTGTGAGTGAAATCGAATACGTTACCGACGTTAATACACTTGAGCGCAGCGCTGCGACGACGTTGAGCTTAAATACCATTGCACGGGTTAAGTTAGATTTAACTGAATCTGTCGTTTTAGATGCCTATAGCCTGGTGCGTGACACCGGTGGAATGATCCTAATCGATCGTTTATCGAATGCGACAGTGGCCGCTGTTATGGTGGTCAGTGGTCATCAAGGTGAAAAGCAAACCAACACTGAATTTAGTGCATTTGAAATTGAATTTAATGCCCTAGTGCGTAAGCATTTTCCACACTGGAATGCTCGTGATATTAGTCTGCTTGGAAAATAATCAATGAGCGAAATATGGTTGTTAGCGATTATCTTGTTAGCATTGGTCGGTGGACTCCTTGCGGGGCTTGCTACACCGGCCGCCATGTTTTTTTTCGCTTCATTGTTATGTTACATGCTCGGATTGGTCGATTTAAGTACCACTCTGGGCAGTTTTACCAATAATGGTTTAATTGTCTTAGTACTGTTGGTGCTAGCGGCCACAGCACTGGAAAAAACCTCTTTATTGGGCAAATTAAGTCAAGTGATTGGTAAAGGTTCGCTATTTTCAACCTTAGCTAAACTGGGGGTGTCGACAGCATTATTGTCCTCTTTTACTAACAATACCGCTGTAGTGGCCTCGTTAATTGGTGTTGTGCGCCGTAATCAGGCTCATGCCCCTGCTAAGTTATTATTACCGCTCAATTACGCTGCTATTCTCGGGGGCACATTAACCTTAATTGGTACTTCAACTAACTTAATTGTTAACTCATTTGTTGAAAACGCAGGTTTAGAACCATTGGGTTTTTTCGAGTTTTCGCAAGTCGGTGCGTTGGTGGTTGTGGGTGGATTGGTTTTATTAACCATTTTAGCTAATTTTGTGCCGGATAGACGTGAAGAATCGGAAGATGAATCACTGCCTTATTTACTAGAAGCGCATGTGGCTAAAACATCAAGTTTAGTCGGTAAAAGCGTAATTGATAACCGCTTGCGGGCACTAAAAAAACTTTATTTAGTTGAGTTAGAGCGTAGCGGTATTCGTATTTGCCCTGTGCCACCACAGCTGGTTTTGCAAGCTGATGATGTATTGCGATTTAGCGGTGCAGTTGAGTCGGTTGAATTATTGCATCAATTTGATGGCTTAGAGTGGTTTGGCAAGCAGCACGCTAAAGGACAAAACTTAGTCGAAGCCGTATTAGCACCATCATCGAGCTTGGTTGGGACGACTTTAAAGGATTCTCGATTTCGTGAAGTGTTTGACGCAGCGGTTATGGCGATTCGTCGTGGTCATCTACCGCTAAAAGGTGGGCTAGGTGACATCGTATTACAACCTGGTGACGTACTGCTCTTAACGCCAGGCGATCGTTTTTCAAAATGCCCTAATTTGACCACAGACTTTGCCGCCATTAGCGGTTTAGATTTGAGTGTTCGTTTAGATGAAAAGCGTGGCAATTGGGTATTAGCGGGATTCGCGTTAACTATTCTGGCAAGTGTTTTTGAGTTATTGCCATTAGCAAAAGGGTTGGTGCTATTACTACTCAGTTACGTGGCTATTGGGGCTGTGACCTTAACAGAACTTAAGCGCCGGTTCCCAATTGAATTGGTGGTTATTGTTGGCAGTGCGTTAGGGTTAGCAAACCTAATGGTGACTACTGGTTTGGCTGACCAAATGGCCCAGGGATTATTGAGTGTGTTTAACGGCTATGGTGTGTTTGCTGCATTTGTGGGTGTGTATTTTATCACGCTAGTTGTCACAGAGCTGATAACCAACAATGCTGCAGCTGCGTTAGCATTCCCTGTGGCTTATGCAATAGCAATGAGTTTTGGCGTTGATCCTCGCCCGTTTATTATGGCTGTGGTGTTTGGCGCCAGTGCGAGTTTTATTTCTCCTTACGGTTATCAAACTAACCTGATGGTATACAACGCAGGTAATTATAAGTTAAGTGATTTTGTTCGTTTAGGATTACCCTTATCGATTCTTTATTCTGTGATTGTACTGTTGTCTGTACCGTATTTTTTCCCGTTTTAGTATGAGTTTTAATGCGGTATATATTGCCGTAGATCAGGAGCTATTATGAGCAATATTGTTTGGCATCAACATTCGATAGACCAAGCTGCCCGTGGCGCGCAAAAAGGCCAAAACCCAGTGTTGTTATGGTTCACTGGTTTGTCTGGTTCTGGCAAGTCTACGCTTGCGGGGGCATTAGAGAGAGCGTTATTTGAACACGGATTTCATACCTATTTATTAGACGGTGACAACGTTCGCCACGGTTTATGTAAAGATTTAGGTTTTAGCCTCGAAGATCGTGATGAAAACTTACGCCGTGTAGGGGAAGTATCTAAATTAATGGTGGATTCTGGCTTGGTGGTGTTGTCGGCATTTATTTCTCCGACACGTCAAGAACGTGATCGCGTGCGGGCATTGTTTCCTCAAGGTCAGTTTATTGAAGTGCACGTATCAACGCCATTGAGCGTGTGTGAGTCGCGAGATCCTAAAGGTTTATATGCCAAAGCTCGTAAAGGTGAAATCGCTAACTTTACCGGTATTTCATCTCCTTACGAAGTGCCTGAATCTGCTGAGTTAACCATTGATACCAGCAAAGGCGATCTTGAAACTCAAGTGAATGGTTTATTAGCTTATTTAAAAGCCATTGAGGTGTTAAACCCACCGAGGCAAATTGCTGGCGCGGGAATTTAAACGGCGAATGTTAACCTCATTTAACAAATAATTAAAAAAAGGCTGAATATTACTATTCAGCCTTTTTACTTTTACCAGAGGTTAAATCAGCACCTTTTTCATCACTCTTTGCCAGTTTCCGCCCATAAAACGATCGCGATCTGATGATTTAAAGCGGGCTTTTTTGAGGGCGTCGTCGATGCGGCTCATGCGGTCGATATGATTAAACTCTGGGATCACTACGTGTTTAGGCTCTACGTCAAAACCGAGTACGTTTTTACTTTGTAGGCTGTGCCACCAGTCAAGGTACTCTTTTACGCCTTCGTTATTGTTGTTCTCTAATGCTAAAAGATTTTCTTGGCCGCGCAGTGGAAAATCATTGGCAATCGCCACGCAATCTACTCCACCAATTTTAGCGATATATTCAAGTTGATTGATATAATCCTCTATGGTTGGTACGGGCTTGTTTGTAAGCCAAAAGCTCATCATAAAGACCCCAAATACGCCACCATTGTCACCAATTGCACGAATGACTTCATCTGATGAGCAGCGCGCATGATTAACAAAATGTCTTGCTGCGCCATGGCTAAGTACTATGGGTGATTGGCTTACTTTTATGGTGTCTAACGCTGTTTGTTCACTTGCGTGACTGACATCAATTAGTATGTTTTTGCGATTGAGTTCTGCTACTAGTGCACGTCCTGCAGGCGTTAGCGGATTATTAAGGCCTTGATGTCCATCGTTGTCTAAGGCACCACCAGCGAAGCGATTACCGTAATGATGGGTCAGTTGTAGAACTCTCAGCCCGTGTTGATGCAGTGAGTCTAGTTGTGGCCAAAGCGGAAGGTCGCCATTGGTTGATATGCCATCGGATTCAACACAATCAGCACCTTGGATTTGAAAGTATACAGCGGTGCGTTGTTGAGCTCTTGCTTTGTCTATGTCTGCACCCGTTAACCCTTGTAAATAAGTATCTGGATTGGCGCTAACTGTATTGGCAGCTTGTTTTATGCTGTTAATGCAAGCCTGGTAGGTGCGCTTATAATTTTGGGTGCCATCGCTTTGTTCTATGGTCTCGATTGCCGAGATATCAGCAATAAACCCATCAAGTTTTGACGCTTTTACGTCAGCAATATTGCTAGGTAAAAAGGACAGTCCATCTATATATATTCGTCGAGGCTTAGCGGCCCAGGCTGAAAGCGTGCAAAGTGGGCTTAATAATGTGGCTGCTCCAAGGCCTTTGATGATGTTGCGGCGTGTTGGGTTGCAGACTTTATGAGTCATTATTATTCCTTAGTTTTGCCAGAAATTAGGTGATAACACCGTTTGCGTAGAGCTTAATTGCGTTTGCTAATGCGGCGAGTCCATTCGTACGTGATGGGCTTAATTGACCGCTTAATCCTAATGTGTCGAAGTAGTGCGATACGTCAAACTGGTTAATTTGTTCGGTGGTTTTACCTTGGTTTGCTACCAGTAAAATTGCAATTAACCCTTTTACAATCCTCGCATCACTGTCTGCGAGGTAATAGTGTTGGCCGTTTAGCTGATGATGGTATAACCAGGCTTGGCTTTCACAGCCTTTAACTTGAGCGTCAGCTTGCTTGAAATTATCTGCTAATGTCGGTAATTGTTTACCCAGTAGCATGATGTGACGATACTTATCTTGCCAGTTTTTAGCTTGTTCTATGTGGTTTACCGCGGCAATTACGTCGGCTGGTAAGTCGGTAAATAGCTGACTGTCGGGTATATTTTTTGGACTTATTAGTGTCATTAACTGTGTTGTCTCATAAAACGTTTTAATTGCCAAGTTATAACAGTAACTCTTTTACCGTATTTAACGCTTGGATAAATTGATCAATATCGTGCTTATTAGTATAGATGCCGATGGACGCACGGCAACAACCTGCCAAGTTAAGCTCATTCATTAAAGGCATGGCACAATGATGACCGCATCGCACTGCTATGGCCTGTTGATCTAATAAAATCCCTACGTCTTGATGGTGCTCACCTGCCAAGTTAAAGGCAACAGATCCCACATTGATTTGGCGCTTATCGTTTGCAATACCATACAAGCTGACATCACCGAGGTTAAGCAATTGTGCTTGTAAGTACTGCATTAATTTTTGCTCGTGTGCATGAATGTGTTCTCGTGGCAAACCATGCAAAAAGCTGATTGCAGCGCCTAACCCTATGACTTCAGCAATTGCTGGCGTACCTGCCTCAAGCCTGTTTGGCAGCTCACCGTATTCAGTACGATCAAAGCTAACGGTTTTGATCATTTCGCCGCCGGTAAGCATTGGCGTTAATGTATTTAATTGTTCAAAGCGGCCATATAAAATCCCCACTCCTGTTGGGCCGTACATTTTATGGCCTGAAAACACATAAAAATCGCAATCAGTGTTTTGTACATCGACATCAAGGTGGGCGACTGCTTGGGCGCCATCGACTAAGGTTAATGCCCCTGCGTTTTTTGCCATGGCGATTAAGTCGTTAATGGGGTTAACTGTGCCCAGTGCATTTGATACGTGGCATAAGGCAACTAGCTTTGGTTTGGCTTGCAGTAGCTGTTCATAGGCCTTGATATCAAGCTGTGCATCTGCGGTTAGCGGTATTGGCTTGATTGTCGCCCCCGAACGCTTAGCGAGCTCTTGCCAGGGGACTATGTTGGCATGATGCGCTGCTGTGTCGATTAAAATGATATCGTTTGGGGTGAATTGTGGCGTTAAACCGTAGGCCACCATATTGATTGATTCGGTAGTGCCGTGAGTAAAAATAATTTCTTGGGATTTTGAGGCATTAATAAAGTGAGCCACTTGCTGGCGAACGGCTTCATATTGCTGAGTTGCTCGGGTTGATAATTGATGTGCTGCGCGGTGCACATTGGCATTGTTGAGTTGATAATACTCGTTCATCGCATCAATCACGGCTTGTGGTTTTTGGCTGGTGGCTGCGGTGTCTAAATAACACAAGTGATGATCGCCTATGGTCTGTTTTAATGCCGGAAATTGATCGCGAATGGCTTGGTGATCAAATGGCGCTTGAGACGGAATTGGTGATGTCGATTTCATCAGTATTGGGTTCTTTTTAAAATAAAAGGCATCAAGATCTTCAGTGATCTTGATGCCTATTGCAAGGTTTTGTGGCCTTTGCGCTACGTTACGAGTGAATTTACGGACAAGGAAAGCGATACAGCGCCGACAGTTCGTTGATCCTGGCCATTAACTCAGCCGACAATGTCACTTTATGGCTGTCGATATTTTGTTTGAGCTGATGCAAGTCTGTTGCACCAATAATGTTAGCCGCCACAAATTTGCGACTATTTACAAACGCTAAGGCCATTTCTGTTGGGGTTAAGTCAAACTCACGTGCAAGGTCGATATAAGCCTGAGTGGCTTGCAATGCAACGGGCGTGCTGTTGTAGCGAGCAAATCGTTTGTATACCGTAAGACGTGCGCCTTCTGGCCATTGATCGTTCTCGTATTTACCCGTTAATGTGCCAAATGCCAATGGCGAATAGGCCAGTAACGGCACATTTTCACGGTGGCTAATTTCAGACATGGCAATTTCGTAGCTGCGGTTAAGCAAGTTATAGGGGTTTTGCACACTCACGATGCGTGGCAAGTCATGTTTTTCAGCCAGTTTTAGGTATTTCATAAAGCCCCACGGGGTTTCGTTTGAAATACCGATATAGCGAACTTTACCTTGTTTGATGACTTCTGCGAGGGCTTCAAGGGTGTCTAAAATTGGGGTGTAATGCTCATCTTCATCGTGCTCATACATCATCTCGCCAAAAAAATTGGTATTTCGGTCTGGCCAGTGCACCTGGTATAAGTCGATGGTGTCGATTTGTAAACGGGTAAGAGAGTCATTGACTGCTTGATGAACGTTGCGCCAGTCGAGGGCCATGTTGTCACGAATATAGTCGCCTTTACCACCAGGCGCGGCAATTTTACTGGCAATAACGAGCTCGTCACGATTGCCTTGGGCTTTTAAATAGCGCCCTAAAATGCGTTCAGTTTCGCCTTGAGTATCGGCTTTGGGAGGTACTGGGTACATTTCGGCGGTATCAATAAAGTTAATACCTTGCCCAATGGCGTAATCGAGTTGCGCGAAAGCTTGTGCTTGGGTATTTTGTTCGCCCCAAGTCATTGTCCCGAGGCAAATTTTACTGACCTCAAGGGTTGAGTGTCCGATACGTTGATATTCCATTATCTTCCTCCTATGGAATGTGCTTAATCTGAGGCTACCAAGCTTTTATCTACTTGCAAAGCGCTATCAGGCTGCTAGGTGAGGACCGCTTAAAAAACAATCTAAAGCAACGCATTCGGGAGATTAATGCAACGTGTTAAGCTATAAATCTAAGATCATTGCGATTTCGCAGGCATCGTGGCCGGTTTGCCCTAAGTGCTGACAGTGGCGAAACCCCAATTTTTTATAGAGTGCTAGGGCTTCACCTAACACGGCGGTTGTTTCTAAATACATGGATTGGTAGCCTTGCTGCTTTGCATACTCAATACATTGACGTGATAATGTTTTTGCCATGCCCTGACCGCGAATAACGTGACTAAAATACATTTTCTGCAATTCGCATACGCCATCATTGCCGGCGAGTGGAGCAACGCCTGCGCCGCCAACTACATTGCCTTGGTATTCAATCACCCAGTATTGTGATCCCTCAGGTTGATAGACCTCACTTAAACAGTCGAGGGTTTTATCTGCCACACTAAAACCTTTATCAGGCGTTAATCCGTATTCTGCCGACACATCTCGAATAACCTGTGCTAGCGCTGCGTTGTCTGCTGGTGTGAGTTGGCGAATGTGCAAATGTGCATGGGTGATTTGTTTAGTGGTTTGAGTCATTGAATAATTCCGCATTAACAAAAGGGGTCATTGCTAGCACTAGTGCTTGAGTGTAAATACTTTCTCTTGTGGCTAAACCTTGTGTCAGTAAACCAATTGCGCCGCCTTTTTGTTTAATGTTTTCAGTATTGAATAGTCGATCCATTACATGGCCGAGCTCTTCACCATTTTCCAGTGCATCAAAAATAATCTGTGGTAAAGGTAAGTTGGCACTGCGACCGACAGATAAGGTGTTATTACTGATAATGGCCATATAAGCAAATGTGGCTGGACCATGATCAAATTGATCTACACCGCCCTCCATTGCAACATAAAAGTCGGCAGTTTGAGCCTGTTGCTGGCAATCTCGCGCGCGGTTTATTGCACCTAATTTTGTTTCTGCTTCGGTCATAGGTTGTTCTGCCACTAACGAGGGCGCATGCATACCCTGACAGCGTATGGTGCTGCTTGGAAAATATTGGGCAATGGCATTTTTGGCGGCATTAATTTTTACCGGATTGGTAGAGCCGACAATAACATCAATAAATTGTGGTGTTGAAGATGTGGTCATAAAAAGTGCTTCTTAATGTCAAAAAGAATAAGGCGTTTTTACCGTTGTTATATTGGCTAATTTTTGTGTAACTCGATAATTAGTTGGTTAAATATGCTAATTTAAAATTAGCTTATACTTTTTATTTATTATAAAACAGCATGTTAGTGTTTGGCATGAAACCTGCTATAGATTCTATATAACGGCGGTCGCAGACGAATACGATAAAGCCTAATCTATTTTTATGTGTTTATAAAAGGAATTAATACTATGTCTGTTCGTATTGCAACTGTGAGTGTGACTGTGGGGTTAATTTTAGGCGCAACGCTATTTGGCGCTTCTCAAAGTGAAGCAGAGTCAGTGTTTGGTGTGGCTGATTCGATGTTAACTGATACCGATTTAACCCTGACACAACAACAATTAAGCTTAGATGCTAGCGAGATTACTCAATTAGTGGCGAATACTGGTGCGGGTAAATTAGTTATTGAAGGTGTCGACGGCTTAACGCAAATTAAGGTCAGCGCTGATATTTACACTGACAAAGATGCTGACGATGTTGACATGGATTTATCCCTGACTCAAAAAGGCGACAAGGGCTTTTTGGTTGCTAGCATTGAGTCTGATGGGTTTATGCAAGAGTCGCCCTATATTGATTTACGTGTTCAAGTACCGAGCACTTTAGCATTAGATCTAACCGACGGTTCAGGATCTATTCGTATCGATGATGTTTCAGCTGCCATCAATCTTGATGACGGCAGTGGTAGCATAGTGATGAATAACATTGGCGAACTTACCCTAGATGATGGCTCTGGCTCTGTGGTGATTAACCATGCTAAGGGTAATTTAGTCTTAAAAGATGGTTCAGGTTCGATAACTATCGATCACGTTAATGGCTGGGTTAATCTTGTTGATGGTTCTGGCTCAATTCATATTAGTCAGGTGCAAGGCCAAGTCACCATTAGTGATGGTTCTGGCAGCATTAATGTTAATAATAGCAAAGGGCTTGAGGTCGTTAATGCTGGCTCGGGGAGTGTTAATTACCAGGATATTGATGGCCCCATTGTCGTGAAGTAAAGTGAACTGTTTTTAGCCAATACAAAACCTGCCAAAGTTGCAGGTTTTGTTTTAAAGGCTTGCTTAATCGTGGCATCATACAGCATTGATTTTGCATGGGTATACACAATGGCGAAGAAGTATTATGTAGTTTGGGCTGGGCGTGAAACCGGAATTTTTACGAGTTGGGATGTGACTAAACGCTCAGTTGATAAGTTTCCTCAAGCTAAATACAAATCATTTGCCACTGAGGCAGAGGCAAAAGCGGCTTTTGCTAAGTCACCAACTAGCAGTATTGGCCGCACATCGGCAAAGCCTGTAAGCCCCCAATCTGTTAACACAACAAAATCCATTAGCGATAATGAGGCTGTGTTAAGCCAGTTTGATGTGGTGATATACACCGACGGTGGTTGTGAGCCTAATCCGGGTAAAGCGGGGTCGGGAATTGCGGTATACCACAAAGGCCAACTTGCCCAGCTATGGTATGGTTTATTTAACCCAAACGGTACCAACAATACTGCTGAATTAAATGCGTTGTATCAAGCATTGCTGATGGCAAAAAACGCCATCGAAAACAGTCAAACTGTGTGCATTATGAGTGACTCACAATATTCAATTAACTGCATTAGCAACTGGGCTTATGGTTGGAAGGCAAAAGGTTGGACTCGCAAAGGCGGTGAGATTGCCAATTTAGATATCATCAAACAAGCGCATGAGTTATATGACGAGATGAAAGATAAATTCGCATTAAAGCATGTGGCAGCACACAGTGGCATTGAAGGTAATGAGTTGGCTGACCGTATGTCGATTTACGCTGTTGATCAAACAAACCAAGCATTGAGTCAATATCAACCACCATTGGATATCAGCAAAATATTATCATTACGTGCAGGCTAATTTGGTTTAATACCATTTCCATTAATTATGTGACCAATCAGAGTCGCTCAGACTGTTCAGTTTGAGGCGCATTGTTGAAATAATGGTTATTCCCTTCTAAGGCAATGCAACAAAGAAATGGACTGTCTGAGCGTCTCCTGCAAGGCGGGTTTCTGTGCCTTCTATGCTGCTTAATAGTATTTTGACGTACGACTGCATGGATGCAGGAGGTAGAGCAACGCAGGAGCAGTTGCCGAGAGCAACTATGCCTACAATCCTATTACTTGCCTAGAAGGTACAGAATTCCCGCTGAATGACCAGATAATTAGTGGAATTGGTATAAGTTGCTATCCTAAGCCGTTGAGTCATACCGTTACAAACATCAAGGTATAAACATAAAAAAGCCGGATTGCTCCGGCTTTTGTTTTTACAGAATGGATATTAGAGTTTTTGCTTAATGCTCACACAGCGCTGTTCTTGTTGACGAGTTTCAAGCAGCGCGCGTCTGGCCAATGTAGATAGCCCTGTTTCGCGATTTAATACACTGTTAATGCTGTCAATATTGGCTGAACTACAATCCATAGGGATAAGTTGTGATGCGAAACTGCGCATAAACACTGGGCCTTTATCATCCATTAGCTGCAAGTTAGCAAAGCGTTGATCTGCTGTTGCAGCGCTTAATAGCTTTTGCTCGGCAGGGTAGAGGTTATACATAGCAACCCTGATTTTTGAGAATGCCATACTGTTGTTATGCTCAATCCAATTTAGCCATTGACGTTTAAGGGCCGACTCTGGACGTATAACTTCAGCAGCAATTGCGGCTTTTTCTCCAGAGTCTGATTGATCAAGGCTTTTCTCTCTTGCTAATAATGCATGAGCATCGTCGTAATCATAACGGTTAAGTTGGCGGATCATTGCCCAGCGTAAATCCTGATCTAAGTTAAGCCCTTTAATATGGCTTTTGTTTTTCAACAAAGACTGGATATGTTCTAGTGCATCTCCATGACTCGATAAACTGATGTAGGCATCGAACCAGCGCCGCTGAAAATCACGGTTGCGGTAATGCTCCATGCTCATTCTAAGGCTCATTTGGCTGAGTGCTTTTGAGATTTTGCTGTTATAACTGGCATGCATAGGAGCCATTAAGTCGAGATAGTTTTTGGCTCGTTGCAGGTTATCAAGCACCTGACCTAATATGGTGTAGTCTTTTTCCAGTGGTGCATTGATGAGCGCAATATTGATGAATTGCTCCATTGATGCTTTACCATCAACGACACTGTCCCACATGCTTTGCCATAACATAGAACGCAGAAGTGGATCGCTTACTTGGCCGAGTTGTTGCTTAGCTGTGGTGAATGACTTCTGGTCTAGTTCAACTTTCACAAACCCCCAGTCATCATAGTTTGGATACACTAAATCTGGACAGATTTCACCAATGAGTTCGTTAACCTCGGTGTAAGCTCCCTTATAGGTTACGGCAACGGATTGTTGCATTTCTAAACCGTAGCGATGCTTGGTAAATAAACCAATTTGTACTCGTTGCTCGCGCAGTGTTGGATGTTGGCTGTCTTCTGCTGTTTGGACAACTGCAAATGAGTCTATTTGATTACCTTGGCAAGTGTATTGTGCTTTGATGGTGTTGACCCCCGCAGCGTATAACCACTCTTTTGTCCATTGCGATAAATCACGGCCACTGGCTTTGGCTAAACTATTAATAAAATCATTAAGTTCAGCATTTTTGTAGCTGTATTGTTGTAAGTATTGGCTAACACCACGGCGAAAGGTTTCTTCGCCTAGTAAGTGCCTAAGCTGTTTGATGGTCGATGCGCCTTTTTGATAGGTAATGGCGTCAATATTATCAAAGGCATTTTGGCTGGTAGCCACAGGTACTTCAATGGGGTGCGTGGTGACTAAACTGTCTTGGTGGTAAGCAGCTTGCTTGCCTGAAGCATAAAAAGTACGCCAAGCATGGCTAAATTCTGTGGCTTCGCTAGTGGCCAATGTCCCCATAAATGAGGCAAAACTTTCGTTTAACCATAAGCCATTCCACCATTTCATAGTGACGAGATCACCAAACCATTGGTGGGCCATTTCGTGCATGATGACGCCGGCTAATCGCTCTTTTTGCTCAGCTGTCATTTGGCCATTAAATAAGAAGCGATCTTCAGAGAAGGTAATGGCTCCTGCGTTTTCCATCGCGCCATATAAAAAATCAGGCACTAGGAGTTGGTCGTATTTTTTAAATGGATAATCAATTCCAAAATAACGATCAAAAAATGCTAACCCTTGTTTTGTGTAAGTAAACCAATCTTGTGGTGTGACTTGCTCTGCAACTGATTGACGCGAGAATAAACGCATAGGGTAGCGGCCTGAGTTATCTTCCCAAACTTTATATGGCCCAGCATGCATTGAAAAATTGTATGGACTTAATTTGGGTGTGGCAGGAAAGCTCCATAGATTAGTATCACCCTGATCGACTACATTGGTTTCTCGCATGGCGCTGATCACATGCCAATCTTTTGGGGCATGGACATTAATTTGGTAAGTGGCTTTTAAGTCTGGCTGGTCAAATACGGCAAACATTTGTTGTGCGGCAGCTGGCTCAAAGTGTGAGTATAAATACACCTTGTTGTCGACGGGATCGACAAAACGATGCAAGCCTTCGCCGTTAGTGCTGTGCTCACGGGTAAACTCAACTTCTACAGTGTTATTGCCGCTCACCAGTAGGCTTTGATTAATCACAATATAAGCGCCGTTGTAGTTAGGATAAACCTTGGTGCCATTAATGGTGAATTGTTTAATGTTAGCTTTGTTGAGGTCCAGTGTTAATGATTTAGGGACGCTGCTTAGGTCAAAATGGACGATTGATTTTGCACTGAATTGGCTATGTTCGCTTAAAAAGAAGGTGAGATCATATTGTACATTAGTGATGACATTTGAGCGTGCTTGAGCTTGTGCTTGGCTAATATAAGCTGAGCCATCACGTTGTAACAATGAGGTTGATAATGAGCTACTGCAGCTCATTATGCTCGCGCAGCATAGGGCAACGAAACTGGTCTTTATAACCCGTGGACTAAACAATTCAGTGGATAACAATTTCACGTTAGTGTTCCTAACTTATTATTGGGTGTATGAAAAAGCCGACATCAATGTCGGCTTTATTGCTATGTGCTTGTGTATTACAAGCCCAAAAATGACTTCGATTTAACCTTACGAATTTCTTTTTCGTCTGACCATTCAATTAAGCCTGTTTCAAGATCCATTAAACGCATGGTCATCTTGTAGTAAACGTCTTTAGTGCTGCCATCTTGCTTAACGATGCTCGATAGGTTGCCGTAGAGCATGTATTGCGCACCAATTTGACGGCCAAATTTTATCGCTGTGGTTGGGTCTACCATGCCAGCATTATTTTGATAGTCTAATTGTTTACGTACCGTGTCTACTTTGGTCATGTCGATAAAACGGAACTTACCAGAACGCAGTAACTTGTTACTGATAGTGTCAGTTACAGACTCAGTATCAATATGCTCAGAAGTTTTATTTTTAATTTTATCTACAAATATAATTGGACGATTATTTTGGGTGATCACAACCACTGGTGGGAATGTCATCATGGAGTCGACCATTTTAGCTGCAATATCTTGTAGATCGGTAGAGCCAAAGTTTTCGTTGACGGTTTCGACTTCGGTGGCGTTGCCATATTCTACTTTAGATTGACAGGCGCTTAGCCCTATCACTGCGGCTAACACAAATATCAGTTTCAAGTTTTTCATAATAAATTCCAATGGTGATGAGTGACAGTTGATAAGGTTATTATCTATTAGATGATTATCGAATAAAAACGGGTACGATTTCCAGTCTCTATTGCCCAAATTAATGTTGTCTGGTTTGGTTTTACTTCAATTTTAGTGTTTTGGCTGTTATTTACACGAATATCATAATGGCCCGCATCAACAAATTGCTTTGCGATTTGCGCCTGGCGCGGCAAGGTTAACCAACTACGACGATCTGCCTGCTCACTGATTACGTTAAAAATTTGCATCACCAGTGCGCCAGCATCAACCTGGTTATTCGCTCGACGGCTGCTGCTTTGCACGCTTTGGTTTAATTCGTATTTTGCATAAATTCTAGCTGCTTGGCGAAATAACGCAGCGGGCAAATCTTCTTTTAATGCATTTATCGCAAGCGCGTCTATATTGGCGATGTTTTGTGCTTCTAAGGGGGTATCTAACCCCTGTATTTTGCTTGCAAACGGCAGCGGGCTTTGGGGTTGATAAGTGGCAAGCGAGGCACTTTGTAAGTTGTCATTGATTGGGAATGGAACCGTTATGCTTTGTTTTTCTGGAACAAAACCACGTTCAACTATAAATACCACTTGGCCTTGCTCTGGTGTAGGGGTAATTGCATCGCCCCAACGTTGTTTAAATTCGTCGTATTGTGGCATCGCTAATTGTTTTGCAAGTCGCACTAAATCTTGTTGTAAATAGCGGTTATCTGGTGTGATTTGCGCAGCTTTGCGGTAATCGATAAAGGCGTCATTGGGTTCGTTAGCCAGTTCGTGCAATAAACCTGTTATGTAATAGCTATAGGCATTTAAAAATGAACTGGTGACACTACCTGCAGATCGGCTTAATTGTGCCATTTGCGCATCAACAGTGCCATTAGCCATGTTTTGCACTGACTTTTGCGATTGTTGGTAACGTGCTTGCTCCATGCTTTGCAGCTCGTTACTGCGGCGCACCTCAACTAATGCACCTTGAGCGTCACCGCTAAACAAATAATTTAGGGCTTGGTATTGATGCAGCATAATTCGCTCATAACCAGGACCGCGATAAGGTATTGCATTATCGTTTAAGAGTAGGCTGGTTGCACCAGATCCGAGTTTACTGGCGCTAATGATGGCTTTATCGTCAAAGGCTTGGTAGGCCGTAATAGCTTGTTGATAGAAGGTTTTGCTGCGCTCAAAATCGCCAGCAACTTGCATAATTCGTCCGGTTTCTTGTGCATATAATAGCCCATCATTTCCATCAATATTATTGGCTAACTCATCTATATTTGCGACGGGTAATTCGCTGTTTAATTGCTGCTTGTAAGGGGCAATTTGCGATGGGTAATTAATGAATACACTGTTATAAGCACAACCCGTTAAGCAGGATAATATTAATAATAATGAAACTGTTTTTAACATGGTAAGACCTCTATTGGAGGTGTCATCAGATTAATACGCTCAAGCAAAGTGATACCTTGCAAGTGATCATATTCATGTTGAAAAATTCGAGCGACAAACCCTTGTAAAACCTGGTGGTGTATTTGACCATTGAGTGATTGGTATTGCACCTCGATTTGGCGGTGACGCACAATGTTGAGCCGTTTCCCAGGGACAGACAAACACCCCTCAATACCGTTTTCTGTTTCAGTGGATACCGATAAGATTTTGGGGTTAATGACCACGGTGGGTTCCATGATAGGCGCATCAGGGTAACGCTCGTTTGGATTGGATGCCATTATAAACATTGCCGTGTTGCTAAATACCTGTGTTGCAGCAATGCCGACACCGTTAGCTTTTTGCATGGTTAATAACATATTGCTGGCAAGTACGGCTAGTTCGTCATCAAATACTGTCACAGGAGCGGCTTTTAACGTCAGAATGTTATCGCCTGTCGTTGCTATTGTGAGATGTTGACTTGAATGCATATTTGCCTGCTAATCGTTATTTTACTTCGTAAAGCTATTCACCAGCGAGTAAACCGTACGCTAGATTGGGTGGATAGCATAACAATATTAATAGTGTGGTGGTGGCGTTTCTTCTGCTTGCGAAGCCATGTTGCTTGGCTCCATGGCCTGTAATTTATTGACCATTAATATCATTTGCTGTTGCTGTCTGGCAACTAACGCATTGAGTTTTATCACTTCTTGGTTAAGATCTTCAAGCATGACCTCTTGAAAAGACAGTTTCATTTCAAGATCGTCAATCTTGTGTAAAATGTGCTCCACGTAAACCTCTAATTATTGTTGTTACTGCTGCCAATATTCAATTAACCCTTGGCTACTTATACTGACAATAGCGCCATTTGGGGTCATTGCGGCAGAGTATACTACAGCGCCTCTGTTTTGGGTGTTTTTACTCAGCTGAACTTGCCAATGACCCACTTGTGTACCAGACCCAACGAGCCATAAAAAGATTTCTTTAGATGGCGTGCCAGTCAGTAGTTGCTGATCATTTTTGACAAAGCGCGCTGAGGAGAAGTTCATTTGCCTGCGGATGATATTTAACTGGCTGATTTGGGTTCCACTTGTTGATTGCCATATCGCGGCATTACCGGTTATGTCACCTGCAAAGCTTAAGTTACCGCTATCACTAATGAGTACCTTGGTGATGCGTGAGCTCAATTGCCATTGCTGAATAGGCTGACCACTTTGGCTATACCAAAGCATAACTTTACCATCATTTCCCCCTGTCAGAGCCTTTTGACCGTCAGCACTTATTGAGACACTGTTCACTTTTTCTTGGTGACCTAAAAATTGAATCAAACGATTTTGCTGTGGTGATAATGACATTACCGAACCATCAACCAGTCCTACTAAGGTTTGACCATTATCAGCGATAGCGACACTTTGAGCATAAGAGGGCAGTGACCACCATCCAACAGAGCTTCCATCATCTAAGCGCCAAATAGCTAAGGAGTCACTGCTTATAGTGGCGGCAAAGGTGTTATTGGCTGAGATGGCGGTGTCAATGACATTGCTGGTGTTATCTTTTTTGCCTTGAAGCCATTGGTAAGTCATGCTCGGGCCGCTTAGGTCCCACACTTGGACGCCATTATTAGCCGTGCTAATTAATGCTAGCTCTGCGTTGTCTGATAGGCTGGCACTATAACTGGCGTCTGTGGTGATTTCGATTGACTGACTCGGTACAGGTTGGCAAGCGGATAAACACCATACACAGAGCCAAGTTGAGCAAAATAACAGCATTAAACCTCTTGTCATGAACTTGCCCCTTGAATTATTGTCGTAAACCCTGTGATATAAGGTCGACCCAATGGTATAACCCCATTAACTAGTATAAAGTGGCAAACGAACATGACCACTAAAACATCTCGTAGTTGAATGTATTAGGTTATTGTAACCACTAAAGGATGCTGAGGAAGCTTTAATGAAATCTATTTACAAATTATCGTTAGTTGCATTAGCTGTTGTTGGATTGACTGCATGTAACCAAGAACAAGACGTTGCACAAAAGAAAGTAGAGCTAACAACTGACGCTCAAAAAGAAGCATACAGTGTGGGTGGTTCAATTGGTAAGTACATGTCTGGTCATATTAAAGAGCAAGAAGAGTTAGGTTTTGCTGTTGACCGCACCATGGTTATCAAAGGCTTTAGCGATGGCTTAGGCGAAGAAATGCAATTAACCGAAGAAGAAATGCAAACGGTATTGCAAAATCTAGACAAAAAGTTAAACGACAAGCGTTTAGAGCAAGCTGAAGCATTAGCGGCTAAATCAATTGCTGAAGGCAAAAAATTCTTAGAAGAGAACAAAGCCAAAGAAGGCGTAACCACCACCGAATCTGGTCTTCAATACGAAGTGTTAGAAGCCGGTAAAGGTGACAAACCTGCTGCAGAAGACACTGTTGAAGTACATTACCGTGGTACATTAATTGATGGTACTGAGTTTGACAGTTCATATGCGCGTGGTGAAACCGCTAAGTTCCCACTTAATCGCGTTATTCCTGGTTGGACTGAAGGCGTACAGTTAATGCCTGTTGGTGCTAAGTACAAGTTTGTTATCCCTGCAGATCTAGCTTATGGTGAGCGAGACACTGGGACTATTCCAGCTAATTCAACTTTGATTTTTGAAGTTGAACTTGTATCAGTTGAAAAAGCGGCTGCAGCAGCTGCAGCGGCAACTAAATAATTGATTGTATAGTGTGTGCAGCTTGTATTTTGGGTTAGCGCCCAGTTGCAACACGCGATAATGAAAAAGGACGCCCAGCGTCCTTTTTTGTTGTCTGCAATCCATAAAGTCTTTTGTTGGCTATGTAATTAAAGCCACTTTAGGCGATAAAACAAATACATTTGTAACGCGATAAGGGCAAATAACCCACCACAGAAAGCTGCAAATGCCCAATTTGTCTCTGCGCCGGGGATACCGCCAATATTGACACCGAGTAGGCCTGTTAAAAAACCGAGCGGTAAAAACACTGCTGAGATTAAAGATAAAAAATACAATCGCTGGTTTACTTGTTCAGATTGCTGCGATTGCAGCTCTTCTTGAGTCACACTGGCTCTGTCGCGAATGGCGTCGAGATCTTCAATAACGCGAATTAAGGTTTCATGGATTTCACGTAAACGCACTTTGTCGTTGTCGTCAAATAACTCACTGGTCTCGTGAAGCATTCGAGAAAACGCTTCTCGTTGTGGTGCAAGGTAGCGACGCAGTACTACAGTTTGCCTGCGCAGTTCTGCAATTTCAGTACGCAAGGTTTTGTTCACTTGAGTGACAACGCGCTCTTCTAGCTCGTCGAGTTGTTCTTCAAGTTTGCCGATAAACTCTACTTTACGCTGGGTTAAGCGCTCACAAATGGCCATGATGAACGCTGCGGTATCTATAGGCCCCTTGCCTTGGGTGATGGCATCTGCAATATCGATGACAGATTGTAATTGACGTTCGCAGGTTGAAATTATTCTGTTTTCTTCAGCATAAATGCGCACAGCAACCATGTCTTCAGGATCTGAGTTGGGGTTTAAATTAACCCCGCGTAGTGCGAGCAAGACACCTTTGTTTGAATTGACAACTCGAGGGCGTGTATCTGTTGCCAATAACGTATCAGTTTCAACACGTTCTAGCCCTGAGTTTAAGATCCATTTACGCGCTTTGGGCTCACGATAGCGAAGGTGTAACCATAATAGCCCGTCTTGTGGCTGCCATTGAGCCACTTGCTGTTCGGTAAGTGACTGGCCGGCATTGGGGCCAGTTAACAGTAAGCTGTAAATAAAACCTTTGTTCATTATTTTTGATCTCTCGTTTTCGCCTATCGAAGCAATTTACGCTATTTTTGAGCTTGGCCCAAGTATAACGAGCATGGCAGGTAAAACTGGATAGTTATCTATCATTTAGTTCATCGCAATAGATTACTGGCAGCAGGTTTGCTTTTCTTCGGTTAAAATAGAGGGAACGCAAATTACAGAGCAATAATAATGGAATACCAATTTCGTCGTAACCGCCTAGAAGGAACGGTTTTTGCTGAGTTTAGTATGGATCATGAAGTGCTGGGGAGATGGTTTGCTGAAGAGCTTGGCGATGATAACAGCCGGGCGAATCATATACTCACTCAAATTATTATGATTAAAGCAGGCAGTCAAAATCACTGGCGTGATATTGGCGCAGATTTAACGATTGATATCGATTCAGAACAAGTTAGGGTATTTGCTAATGTCATTGATTTTGAAGAAGACTATGATTTAGATGAGGCAATGAATTTATATGATGCTGAATCTGAATCCTATTGCGGGTTAGAAGATTTTGAGTCTGTATTACAAAGTTGGTTAGCATTTATCAATCAGAAATAAAGCTTACCCCACACTTAATTGAGTGGGGATCACTTTATACAAAATGTAGGCTGCAAGTGTTATTGGTTTAAATAACGGACCGCCATTTCTGTGCGCGATTTTGCGTTAGCTTTACGCAGTAAGTTTTTCACGTGGACTTTCACCGTGCCTTCACTGATGTGCAAGTCTTCTGAAATCATTCGATTACTCTTACCCTCTGCAAGTTCTTGCAATATCTGCAATTCACGTGGAGTGAGGTTGTCGATCCAGGTGTTATCATCTGCTGCATTTTTTAATTCGTACAAATAAGCCTCTACCTCATCGCTTATAACGCGATGACCAAGCATGGCTTTTTTGAGTTGTTCAAGCAGTAAGTCTGGTTCAGTGTCTTTGAGTAAGTAACCATCTGCGCCGGCACGTAATAGGCGTATAACGTCTTGTTTTGCGTCTGAGACGGTTAAAATGACAATCCTTGCGGTAACGCCTTCCTGGCGCATTGCGTTAAGTGTATCTAAGCCCGACATGCCTTTCATATTTAGGTCTAGCAAAATAATATCGGGTTCATTCTCGGCTACGGCTGTGAGTGCATCTAAACCTGTGCCGGTTTCGCCAAAAAGTAAAAAGTCACTGTCTGATGTGATCAGTTGGCAAATACCACGTCTTAGCAAAGGGTGATCATCGACAACAAGTACGGAATACGGCTTACCCATTTAAAGGCTCCTGTTGAGGTGGAAAACTGAGCGTAACGGTGGTACCGCCATGCTTGTTACTGTTAAATGACACTACGCCATCTAATTTATTGGCTCGTTCATGCATAATGCCAATACCAAAATGTTGGTCGCGTTCTTGTAAATGCGAAACACCAATACCGTCATCACATATTGCGATGGTTATCATGCCATTGGCTGTTAACTGACAATCTATCACTATTTGACTAGGGTTGGCGTGTTTTATTGCATTGAGTGTCGCTTCGCGAATTAATTGTAAAATGTGAATATGCTGTTTAGCTTCAAGTAAATGCGCCGATAATTTGTAATTTAGCTTGATGTCAACATCGGTTTGTTGCCGTAATTGATCAAGCATTACCTCAATAGCCTGGCTTAAATTTGGCTCTTTAATGGTTAATCTAAATGTAGACAGTAACTCACGTAATTGTACATAAGCCGTGCTGACACCTTCGTTGATCTCCACCAATTGTGCTTCTACTTCAGGGCTGCGACAACTTAACACTAGGCTTTTTTTCAGCAAGCTGACCTGAATTTTTAAAAATGATAATACCTGACCAATCGAGTCATGTAGTTCTCTGGCGATAACCGCACGTTCTTCCATTAATGCTAATTGCTGACGTTGCTCAGTGGCATTATGAATGGTGATAGATCGGGTTAGCATCATGGCAAAGTTTTCAAACAGTTGCCGGTTAAGTGTCTGGCTTGATATTACGTCCAAATAACCTAGTTGTGTGGCTTCTATCGTCAGTGGAAAGTGTACCGAATTAATTTCATTTTTGTTTGTTGGCCAGCCACCTTCAGCGTTAATTACATCATTTGAACCGTCTTCATGGTTAATGACTAATCTGAGATAATCTAAATCCTCATAGTATTTGAGCTGATTGATAGCAGATTGCAATGCTCTGTAGTCAAGTTTGTCGGCATGAAGCATCACGAGGTTGTCATAAAGAAAACTCAATTCGTTATTGGCTCGGGTGAGTGCAGTGGTTTTTTCGTTAACCTGCCCTTCTAGGTCATCATAAAGATCGGCTAATTCTGATGCTGTTTTCTGTAACGCGTTACCTAGTGCTGTGAGTTCAATATAATCTGTTTTAGGCATCTTAACTTTAAAGTTACCTTTAGAGATAGTCGCGGCGCTGTCCATTAATAATTGCAGCGGTTTAACGACTCGTTTACGGGTAAACACCACGGCAACAAAAGCAATCGCTAATAAAATAATTAACCCAATTATTTGGCCGATTACTAGCAATTTTAGCTTAAATGCAGCAAACAGTTCCATTTTCAATACTAGTGTATCTATGGTATCGACAAAGTCTTTTAATGCAGCAGAATAAAGGCGGGCGTCACCAGCCTCTATATAGCTTTTCATAACTTGCCATTTGTCGATCACTAGCAGGTATTGGTCGCTTAACTCTTTAGGGCTATACCAATCGAGTGTTCTTTTTAGTGCATCTGAATTAAGGGTGTTTTCAAATTCGACGATTTTTTCATGGGTATTAATGCTGCCTGCATTGGTAAATAGCAATAAGCGGTAACTTTGCATACGCATAGAGCCAGAGGCATTTATCCCCTTAGCATCACCAAGACTGAAGGTTAAATTCACGATCGAAAAAACCGCTAAGCTTGACGATAATAAAATTAACAACAGCATTAAGCCTAAAATTGTTGAGGTGAGACTGCCTCGAGTAAACATAAAATCCTACTTTGCTTGGTAAATAATAGTATCAGCATCAGACTAAAGTAGGGTTTCTGCCCCCTGTCTAATAGTGTGTTCTACATTAGGTTTGCCTGCTTTACATTAGCAAGTTTACAGAACTGTGAGATACATCCTGTTTACATGTTGATCTGGCGCAAACTTTCTTCTCTATACCCCATTGGAGGTATGTATAAATTTGGGGTTAATAGCTACTTTTGACCTTGGAGATGTCGTGGTTATTAAACTAAATATAATGTAACACGGAGATAAAGGGTGATGAAGATGAACGCAAAATCAATTGCACTCAGTGCCGTTATCGCAGCAAGCTTTATGGCTGCTGGCGCAATGGCGAGTGATAAAACTGAGCCTCGTAGTGAGGTTTATAAAGATAAATTTTCAAATCAATATAACAGCTGGCATGCAACTGCAGAAAGCGAAGAAGTTGTTGATATGTTGGAGCAAGTACCTAGCCTAGTTGTGTTGTGGGCTGGTTACGGTTTCGCAAAAGACTATAACGCACCTCGCGGCCATATGTACGCGGTAACGGATGTGACCAACACATTACGTACTGGCGCACCTAAAAACGCGGAAGATGGCCCAATGCCAATGGCTTGTTGGAGCTGTAAAAGCCCTGACGTACCTCGCGTAATTGAAGAGCAAGGCGAAGACGGTTACTTTAGTGGTAAATGGGCTAAAGGCGGCCCTGAAATTGTTAACGCACTCGGTTGTGCAGATTGCCATGAAAAAGGCTCTCCAAAATTACGCATGTCTCGTCCATTTGCAGAGCGTGCAATGACAACACTAAATACCCCATTTGATAAAGCTTCTCGTAAAGATAAGCAATCAATGGTGTGTGCTCAGTGCCACGTAGAGTACTATTTTGAAAAAACAGCAGAGCGTCCTGGCTTTGTTAAATTCCCTTGGGATATGGGCACTACCGTTGAACAAATGGAAGTGTACTACGACAGCATGGAGTTCTCTGATTGGGTTCACGCGGTTTCTAAAACGCCAATGCTAAAAGCGCAGCACCCTGGTTATGAAACTTGGCAGTTAGGTGTTCACGGTCAAAACAATGTAAGTTGTGTTGATTGCCATATGCCTAAAGTGACTAACGACAAAGGCCGTAAATATACTGACCATAAAGTGGGTAACCCATTTGATCGCTTCGAAGAAACCTGTGCAACGTGCCATACACAAAGTAAAGAATTCTTAGTAGACATTACTCATAAACGTAAAGCTAAGGTTCAAGAGCTAAAAGCACGTGCTGAAGCACAATTAGTGAAAGCTCACTTTGAAGCGAAAGCTGCTTGGGATGCCGGTGCTACTGAAGCTGAAATGAAGCCAATCCTTATGGATATTCGTCATTCACAATGGCGTTGGGATTATGCGACTGCATCACACGGTGTAACCGCTCATGCTCCAGATGAAGCACTTCGTATTCTAGGTACTTCGGTTGATAAAGCTGCAGATGCACGTGTTAAGTTAGCTCAGCTATTAGCAGTCAAAGGTGTTAAGCAACCAATCGCTTACCCAGACACATCAACTAAAGCTAAAGCGCAAGCAGCACTTGGCATGGATATGAAAACTATGAATGCTGAAAAAGCTGAATTCAAAAAGACACTTGTACCTAAGTGGAAAGAAGAAGCCAAAAAACGCGAAGCTACCTACAAGTAATAAGGTTTACGAAATAAAAGTTAGATTGTTTATTTCATAAATTATCCCCAATCAAAACCGCTCTTTATAGGGCGGTTTTTTTGTTTTCTCGTCTTTACTCAATTAATCCTGCTTTACCAACCTTATTGCTGACGCGGCATTTAACCATTTTTATATCGCACCAAAATAAGGCGTAGTTGTTTTTTAAATGCACGGTATTGGTGCTTTTATGCACACACTCAAAGAGCTGTTTTATAGTTTTTTATTTAAAAACAATATATTAATAAAAGTGGCCTGATGATTGAATTAGCTAATACACAAATCAATAACAACTACATTTTTTCACACTTTTGGAGGTCGAGATGAAACTCGTCAGCGCTATCATCAAGCCATTTAAATTGGATGATGTCCGTGAAGCCATAGCAGGCATGGGCATTGAGGGTATGACTGTTACTGAAGTTAAAGGCTTTGGACGTCAAAAGGGGCACACAGAGCTTTATCGTGGTGCAGAGTATCAAGTGGATTTTTTACCAAAAGTAAAATTGGAAATTGCCACCAAAGCTGAAAACTTAGAAATGTTAATTGAAGCTATCACAACCGCTGCCCATACCGGCAAAATTGGTGATGGTAAGATTTTTGTGACTGAATTAGAACAAGCCATCCGTATTCGCACGGGTGAACTTGATAACGAAGCGTTATAGGGGGCGATTATGGAAGAGTTAACAAAATTAGGACTCACAGTCACTGAATTACGTTTCGCACTTGATACGTTTTATTTCTTGATTTCAGGCGCGTTGGTCATGTGGATGGCAGCGGGCTTTGCGATGTTAGAAGCAGGTCTTGTTCGTTCAAAAAATACCACTGAAATTTTAACTAAAAACGTATGTTTATATTCGATCGCTTGCGCCATGTTTTTGCTTGTCGGTTACAACATTATGTATGTGGACAATACTGAAGGCGGTATTTTACCCTCGTTTGGTTCTTTAATTGGCTCACAAGCCAGTGACGCAGACCATGCGCTAGAGTCAGACTTCTTCTTCCAGGTTGTGTTTGTTGCTACTGCAATGTCAATTGTCTCTGGAGCAGTTGCAGAGCGTATGAAGCTTTGGTCTTTCTTAGCATTCTCAGTGGTTATGACTGCGGTTATTTATCCTGTTGAAGGTTATTGGACATGGGGTGGCGGGTTTTTATCAGAAGCCGGTTTCTTTGACTTTGCTGGTAGTGGTATTGTGCACATGGCTGGTGCAGCTGCTGCAATTTCAGGTGTGTTGTTACTGGGTGCTCGTAAGGGAAAATACGGTGCTAACGGCCAAGTAAACCCTATTCCTGGTTCAAACCTACCAATGGCAACGCTAGGTATGTTTATTTTATGGATGGGTTGGTTTGGGTTTAACGGTGGTTCTCAGTTATTGGTCTCTGATGCCGAAAACGCAACTGCAGTGGCTAAAATCTTTGTAAACACTAACTCTGCAGCGGCTTTTGGTGCGATCTCTGCGCTGATTGTGTGTAAGGTTGTTTGGGGTAAAGCCGACTTAACCATGATTTTAAACGGCGCGTTAGCTGGTTTAGTTGCCATTACCGCTGATCCATTATCGCCTTCATTCTTAATGGCTGCCGTGATTGGATTGGTTGCCGGTGCGGTGGTTATATTCTCTATCATTGCATTTGACCGCATTAAAATTGATGACCCAGTGGGTGCGATTTCTGTACACGGTGTTGCAGGTTTCTTAGGCCTAATGTTAGTTCCGCTATCTAACGCAGATGCAAGCTTTGGCAGTCAGCTTTATGGCGCAGCAGTTATCTTTATCTGGGTATTTGCAGCATCATTACTTGTTTGGTTTGTATTAAAAATGACCATGGGTATTCGAGTTTCAGAGGAAGAAGAATACAATGGTATGGATGTGTCAGATTGCGGTGTTGATGCTTACCCTGAATTTGTGAGTGTTAAATCTGCTGGATAATCTCATCTTTGCGATAATCTAAAAAAACAGAACCTTTGGGTTCTGTTTTTTTTGCTGTTTTGAAACTCTGCTCTGTTCAAGTCAACTCTCATCGTTTGTGCTAATGGGTATCGATTCGCCGTTGTTATCTCAATTGATACCTATCTAAACTAAAGAGTATTTGTGGCAACACGCGCATTACTGTGCAGATGGTATAATGTCATAAGTGTTTATTCTATGTTAGGAGGGGGGGGATGTCACATCGTTTGGGATTGATTATTTTGATTATAGGGCTATTTATGAGCTCTCAAGCTGAAGCTGGCAGCGTTGTTGTGCGTAAATCATCGCAACCGTTTGATGCGTTTGCAGTTCGCGACGAATTGCAGCAACAACATGAGTGGCAAGAGCTTGTGCGTCAGCAACAACAGTTATCCATTTTGCAATCTTTACCCCTAAGCTGTATTGCTGTTAAAGGGGCTTTTTTGTACTTCAATTGCGGTCAGCATCAATATCGCCCTTATCAATATCAAGACCAGCAGTTATTTATTGAGATAGACCCGACTCAAGAACATTAGCTATGTTGGCCTCTTTACTCCTGCTTAATACTCCCCAAAACAGTGCATTTGTGGCTGAATACCAGTCTATTGACTATGCTTTAAGATAGCTTGTTTCTAACTGAGGGTTGAATTATGTTGCTTAATCACCCAAGCAGGACTGCAAATACGGCGTTATGCCTACTCCCAAACGGACTTAGAATTGCCATATTTTTCATTGCGGCTTTAATCTGCATGACTGGTTGTCAATCCACGCAATCTCAAGTGCAGCGCATAGATGTGAATACCTTGTTTTACGATAATTACTTTACTCCGGTATCGACTATCGATACCGATGATATATATCAATTACCTGAAACATTCGTATCAAAGTTTAGGCGTCAATATTTGGCTGATAATACTCTGAGAAGCCAAAATATGCTGGCTAATGAATGGCTAGCTCAGTATATCGGTGCCCAGGCTGGTGGATTTGAGTACCGTGATCACTATACTCGTCCAGCCAGTGAAACCGCGTTAAATCGACAAGGTAATTGTATGTCATTGGTCGTGTTATCTGCTGCTTTGGCTGATGTACTTAATGTGCCGGTAGAATTTTATGACATTGATGTTGAGCCGGTTTGGGACCGCAGAGGTGGATTTTTCTTGGTGAATGGCCATGTTAATTTAAGTTTAATGCCGCCAGAAAATACCCATACTGTACTCTTGAGAGGTTCAGAGTTATTGGTTGATTTTTTACCAGAGCGATCGGTAAGAGCGTATAAGAAAAAACAGGTGAACAAGCGTCAACTCAGTGCAATGTATTATAACAATGTTGCAGCCGAAGCATTGGTTCAAAATGATTATGACAGTGCATATGCGTTGGTCAAAAAAGCCATTAAGTTAGATCCTCAATATGTAGCTGCGATTAATACTCTTGCAGTGATTTATCGTCATAATGGTTACAGTAAAGAAGCTGAGCAGGCTTATCGTGCGGCGTTACAAGTTGACCCTAATGATTTATCTACTTTGTATAATTTGGCGCTCATTTTAGGTGAGCAAGATCGTTTAGAAGAATGGGCTCAAGTGCATAGAGTGCTTGAACTGGCGCGAATAAATAATCCTTTTTATTATTTTGATATGGCTCAACAAGCCTATTTTGATAAGCAGTATCAGGATGCATTAGTGTGGTATAAACGTGCTGTTGAAAAAGCCGATTATCGTCATGAGTTTTATTTTGGATTATCGAGGGCTTATTGGGCTACAGGTGAGCAACGCCTTGCAGAGAAAAATCTGAAACGAGCCTTGGCATTAAGCGATGTCAGTAATAAGCAGCGCTACCAGAGCAAACTTCAGGCAATGCGGCGCTAACAGCCATTATCGAGTTAATTGGTTGAATTGCTGATTGGGTTGGTAATTATGTTGCTCAGCCAAACTGAGGATCTCTTGATATTGATAGGATTGCTTTAAGACTGTTATTGCCTGGTCGACAATTGCTGCTGTTTGCTGGTTATGACATGCAATTTTTCGTTCAGCGGGGGCAAACAGTGCCACTTCTGTCACAGCTAATGCGGTGTTGAGTTTGTGTCTAAGTTGATAGCGATAATATTCAAAAATGCGTCGCTCGAGCACAATCGATTCTACATAGCCATTAAATAGCATAACGACTTGGCTTTTTTGGTTTGAAATTTCGCTGTAATTGGCATTCTCAGTTGCAATGGCTTTAAATTCGTCTCCTAAATATTGTCTAGCGTTTTGAAACCCTAGGATAGAAATTGTCTTGAGATCTTGGATTTCGTTAATCTTTAAATGGTTTTTTGTCAGCGAAAACACGCTATTTTGGTATTCAATTAAACTTTGTGTATAAAACATCCCTTCAACGTTGTCGGGCGTGTTGATCATGCAATCGACCTTTTTGGTATTTAATAGGCGCTGTGCTCGTAAATTGGGCGCATGTACTAGTTCTTGGATTGCGATCCCGCTGAGATTGAGTGCTGCAACTAATAACTCATATTGCACACCCTGTGGTTTGTCTTCAAAAAAATAGGGGGCAATACTGTTGCTTGTAGAAAAACTGATTTGTATGTGTTCTGGAAATGGCAACGGCTGAAAATGTGCTGCATGCTGTTCAACTAATGGATGCGTATTTTCTGATAACAGGACCTCATTTTTTACCTTTGTCTTGGCTTGAACAAATGGCGAGCTAAGTGTAATGAGTAACAAAATAAGGCAAAACTTCAAACGTTAACTTCCTTCTGATGCTATTTGTATATTGAGTAGCTCACTTCCTTGTTGCACGCAAATTGGGTTGATAAAAATGACATATGCCATGTGTCGAAGAATTTACCGTCGACACTAAATCGAGCGGCCCACTAAGACTGTTAAATTGAACTCTTAAATCAAGGATACTCGATTTAAGTCACACTTACATGTTATCGGCAGTGATGAATAATACTTGATTGATTTGTCGATGGATACTGGTTAAATTGAAGATTCATGTTCATTTTCCTGATGTAGCCAAATCATTTTTATATCAATTTATGAATTAAATCTTCTGTTTTCAAACTATTGGATTCAGAGTTATTGTAGTTTGCCGGAGTTGTAACCACTATGTATTATCAAAATGACGATATTCGTATCGACGAAATAAAAGAATTGCTGCCTCCTATTGCGATTTTAGAACGATTTCCGGCAACTGAAAATGCATCTGCAACCGTGTTTAATGCTCGCAACAATATCCACCAAATTTTAACTCGTAAAGATGATAGGTTGTTGGTCATTATTGGTCCTTGTTCTATTCACGATCCTGTTGCGGCTCTCGAATACGGACAGCGTTTAGTCGCATTGCGTGAACAATATAAAGGGCAATTAGAAATTGTAATGCGAGTCTATTTTGAAAAACCTCGCACTACCGTTGGTTGGAAAGGTTTAATCAATGATCCGTACATGGATAATAGCTTTCAGTTAAACGACGGTCTAAGAACTGCCCGTAAATTGCTTGTAGATTTAAATGAACATGGTATGCCAACAGCTGGCGAGTTTTTAGACATGATTACCCCGCAATATGTTGCAGACATGATGTGTTGGGGCGCCATTGGTGCACGAACTACTGAGTCTCAGGTTCATCGTGAGCTTTCTTCTGGTTTGTCTTGCCCTGTGGGGTTTAAAAACGGCACTGATGGCACAATCAAAGTCGCTATCGATGCGATTGGAGCTGCCAATGCGCCGCATCATTTTTTATCTGTGACTAAGTTTGGTCACTCTGCAATTGTATCAACTAAAGGCAATCCAGACTGCCATATTATTTTGCGTGGAGGCAGAGAGCCAAATTACAGCTCTGAACATGTGAAAGATATTTCTGCACAGCTGGTTAAGTCTGGTCTTGCAGACAATATTATGATTGATTTTAGTCATGCAAATAGCAGTAAAGACTTTAAGAAACAGATGTTAGTCGCCGATGATGTTGCTGGGCAAATATCTGCAGGTAATCGTTCAATTTTTGGTGTGATGGTAGAAAGCCATTTAGTTGAGGGTCGCCAGGATTTAGTTGAAGGTGTTGAGTTATGTTATGGGCAAAGTATTACCGACGCATGTATTGGTTGGCAAGATACTGAAACCTTACTGGCGACATTAAATCAAAGTGTTATCCAGCGAAGAAACGCCTGATATTTAGGTAAAAAATAAGGCGCAAATGCGCCTTATTTTTTTAGCTGCTCGGCCAAATATTCATTAGCCTTTGCCAAGGTTCCAAAGGCTGAAATAAGATTATTGCGGCCTTTATCTTGTAATTCAGGATTCCCTGATTCGATCATCATCCATACCCAAGTTTGTATTAGTTGTAATGGTGGGTACTGACGACCTTTTGTGCTATCCAACATAAAGCATCCTTTAAACTGTAAATCGTTGTTTGCTAATAAGCAAACAGTCGCTTTTTTATACCCGAAGAGTATCAAATAAAATCTCCAGAAATAACTCTAATTAGAGTTTAAAAGCATCAAATGATGAAAAAAAACTAAAAAGTAGTTGTTATGTATTATACATATCCATAAAAAGTAAGTCTAAAGTTGTACTGCTGTGTATGTGACATTACATTGCATACTGAGTCTTTTGCTTTAATAAAGTAGAATGTGACCAATGTCTAATAAGAGAATGACTTCTCATAAGACAATGTAATTAATCTGATAACCATAACTGCTAAGATGCAGTGAGCCTTGGAGTAACGATGAGACCTTCTGCATATTTCGAAGGCCCAGTAGGTAAATTAAACTGGCATGTTTTGCGATTGTTGTGGCCATATTTGATCGAGTTTAAAGGCCGAGTGTTGTTGGCAATGTTGTGTTTGATTATTGCTAAAATAGCCAGTGTAAGCCTGCCATTTATCCTTAAAGACTTGGTTGACACCTTAGATAAATCAACCGTAGAACCCATTTTAGTTGTGCCATTTGGTCTGGTTATTGCCTATGGTGCAGTGCGCTTTTTGAATGTCATTATTGGTGAGGTTCGTGACACCTTATTTGGCCGTGTTACAGAACGGGCGATTCGGCGTCTTGGTCTTGCAGTCTTTGATCATTTACACAGATTAGATCTCGATTTTCATCTCGATCGCCGCACTGGTGGTTTGTCTCGTGATATTGAGCGAGGAACGAGCGGTGTGAGCTTTTTAATGCGCTTTATGGTGTTTAATATTGTACCTACGTTGCTTGAAATTACCCTGGTTGTGGGGATTTTCTTTTTCAACTACGGCATCTATTTTGCGCTTATTACGCTAGTGTCTGTGATGGCTTACATTGGTTACTCAATTAGGGCGACTGAGTGGCGAACGGGTTATGTGCGCGATGCCGCTAAGGCTGACTCGTTAGCGAATACTCGTGCAATAGACAGCTTATTAAATTATGAAACCGTTAAGTATTTTAATAACGAAGAATATGAATCAACACGTTACGATGATGCTTTAGCCCAGTGGGAAGTTGCTAAGCGTAAAAACCGTTTGTCTTTACTTGCTCTAAATGGTGGCCAGGCGCTGATTATTGCCATTGCGATGACGGCAATGATGGCGTTAGCTGCACATCAGGTGAGTCTAGATATGATGACCATTGGTGATTTTGTTTTGATTAATGCGTTTATGATGCAGTTATTTATTCCACTCAATTTTTTAGGATTTGTTTACCGAGAAATACGTGGCGCGCTGGCTAATATTGAGCGTATGTTTGACATTATGGCAAATGTCCCGCAAGTCGAGGATCGAGATGACGCCTCATCATTAAGCCCAACAGTGGGAGTCATAAAATTTGATGATGTAAGCTTTCAATATGATAAACGACCTATTTTAAATAAGGTGAGCTTTGAGGTTCCCGCAGGTAAAAAAATTGCAGTGGTCGGTGACAGTGGAGCTGGCAAGTCGACGATTATTAAACTGTTATTTCGTTTTTATGACGTCAATAGTGGTGCCATAACCATTGACGGTATTGATGTAAGGCAACTGACTCAATTGGCGTTACGCAAAGCGATTGCAGTAGTGCCTCAAGACACGGTTCTTTTTAATGACTCTATCTATGAGAACATTCGTTACGGTCGACCTGATGCAACAGAAGATGAAATTAAACAAGCCACTCAATTAGCCCATTTAAGTGATTTTATCGACTCTTTACCCGATAAAGGTGACACCAAAGTTGGTGAGAGGGGATTAAAATTGTCTGGGGGAGAAAAACAGCGGGTTGCCATTGCTCGAGCAGTTTTAAAAGGTGCCCCTATTTTGGTGTTTGATGAGGCGACTTCATCATTAGATTCTCACTCAGAGCAGGCTATTTTAAGTGCACTGCGTGATGCAGCCAAAGGGCACACGAGTTTAGTCGTTGCACATCGATTGTCGACTATTATCGATGCCGATGAAATAGTGGTCCTTAGTCGAGGAAGTATTGTTGAGCATGGAACTCATGCTAGTTTACTGGCTCAACAAGGTCTGTATGCTCGCTTGTGGCATATTCAGCATGAGCAAAGTGATTCGGCTAAAGCCAATATTGATTAGTTTGCTTAACATGGTTTTTGAGGGAGAGATAATTGCTGGCCACTTTCGGCTTAATTGCAATTATCTCTTTGCTTTTTATGAGCTATTTTAAGTGTTTAGCTGAACTTTGGGAAAATGTTTTGTTAGCCATAAAAATCAATCTCTTAACCATGATCTGCTTTCAAGCTTGCCATGTGTTTGACTCACAATACAGGGGCATCAATAGTTAGCCTATTGCAAGTTTATTTAAGGCAACCTTACTGATTGCAAGGCGTTTGTTATTGAGAGCCTAGGCCGAATAACCCCCATTTTTGAAAGACGCTAAGATTTAAATTCTTATTATCAGCAATATGAGTAAGGTAACATACTTGCTATACTGGTATATGTTTAGCTAATTTATACCAATCAGCACAAGAATGTGTTCATTCTTACTGGTTAACATCGCTTATTACTTCGTTAGAAATGTTGAAGGTAGAACACTCGCTCGCTGCGATTTCTGGCTTATTTTAAGCGATTTTTTACGTAAGCTATGATCACTTATTTATCCTGATTGGTATTACTCGTCGCTGCAGTGATTAATTTAAGGTACAAAACGATGTATGGAGGTGACTTGTGCATAATATTGCGTTGATTGCGGCGCTTGAAGGCACCCGGCATCAGGTAACAACTGATTGGTTTGCGATTATGGCAATGCTAAAAACGCGAAATATGTCAGACGATGCGATTGAGCTTGTTTACAATGATTTGTGTGCTGGAGTTAGAGTAACGACTCGTGGTTTGACTTTAGCGAAGGCTATTGATAAGCAGCAAAATGAAAGTGTTGTTAAGTAACAACGCAGATGTTAAGTGGTGTTTTTTGTTTTACGCGTCTCAATCGAGACTCGTCCTTTGTAATTCAAGCAAAGCATTTGATTTTTTGAGACAGCTATCGCTCTGATGAGCCTTGTTTTTCGGTATTAATAGCAATATCACCACTACCTATTTTGGTGTATTAGGCTGTAGGGTTATCATGGTGCAATGAAATAAATCGATGAAATAGGTTCAAAGTTAATTACGAGGGAACAATACGCAAAAACACGCAAAAACGGTTGGCGTTGATAACGAGAAAATTATTTTTTTCGCCAACCAATACACACCATTTTAATCAAAGATCTTGGTGAGTTATCAGGGATTAAGCGTTTAATTTTACCGTGTTCAAAACACACTAACTCGCCTTCGATCTCAATCATGCGATCGCAATTTTTACAACTCACGCTGAGACTTTTTTCATTCACAGGTATATTTTCTGATGTAACTTTTAACATATGATCCTTGGCTTGCAAATGTCCCTAAATCACATTGGTTAGAATTAATGTGATCAACATCAACAATCATTCTACACCTTATTGTTATTTTCGGCAAAGTGAACCTGCAGCAAAACATTAGATTAGCACTACCTAATTAGTATAACTCCTTGTTAATTTATTGCATATGGCGATAGTGTTTATCAAGTGTGACGGCCACCCCCGTGGTTTGAACTATTCGTGCATGATGCCGGGTTAAGTGTCTGGGATCTGTCACCCCACAAGAGTGGGCTATCATGGTTAAATCATAATGAAGAAAATGATTGTAGTTAGCAACGCGTGTTGATTTATCTTTAGGATCTAATCCTTGTTGTAAACGGGTATTATGGGTTGTGATCCCTGTTGGGCAGGTGTCTTTATTGCACTGCAATGATTGAATACAGCCTAACGCAAACATATTGCCCCTAGCTGATGCAATAAAATCAGCTCCCGTTGCCAACGCCCATGCAACGTAAGAGGGCATGACTAATTTACCCGTTGCGATTATTTTGATCCGCTGTTTTAAACCGCGTTCATTTAATAAATCAACCAACAATGGCAAGCTTTGTTTTAACGGTAGCCCAACATTATCCATCAAGGCTTGTGGCGCCGCGCCTGTACCACCATCTGAACTGTCCAGCGTAAAAAAGTCGGGGGCAGACTCAACACCACGACGTTCAATTTCATCACACAATTCATTTACCCAAGCTATATCCCCCAATACTGCTTTGATGCCTGTCGGTTTACCTGTGGTGTCACGGACTTGATTTATCATGTCGATAATATCGGCTACGCAATTCAACTCCAGATGACCATTTGGGCTAATCGAATCTTGTCCGACAGGGATCCCCCTGATGGCGGCAATTTCTTCGGTGACTTTTACAGAGGGCAAAATGCCTCCTTTACCCGGTTTTGCACCCTGGCTTAATTTGATTTCAAACATTTTGACTTCAGGATGAGCTGCGATGTCAGCTAATTTTTGTGGGTCTAAATGGCCTTGATCATCGCGTACGCCATATTTTGCGGTACCGATTTGAAAAACTAAATCACAGTGACCTTTTAAGTGGTAAGGGCTTAATCCACCTTCTCCTGTGTTTAGCCAACAACCGGCTTGAGCCGCGCCATGAGAGAGGGCTGTCACCGCCGGGCGTGATAATGCCCCAAAGCTCATGGCTGAAATATGGCAAATTTTGTCTGTGATGTAGGGGTGTTTGCAATCAGGTCCAATGGTAACGGCCACGGTTTTATGTTTGTCATGATCACTAATGGGGAAGGCGGAGTTCATAAACATAACCGTGCCAGGTTTATCTAAGGCCTGAGTTGAGCCAAAAGCGATGGTACGATCAACATTTTTGGCGGCACGATAAACCCAGCTGCGTTCAGCACGATTAAATGGCAGCTCTTCACGGTCATGTGAGAAAAAGTATTGCCTAAAAAACTCACCTTGTTTTTCGAACAAATAACGAAAGCGACCAACAACGGGGTAGTTATGCCTGATTGCCTGCTTTGTTTGTATTTTATCGGCGATATACATGTAAACCACGGCAATAAGTAACACCCAAAACAACACTAAAAACAGTGCTGAAAAAATGTCTATTCCCCACATAAACCAATGTTGTTGCGCCATGCTGTAGTCCTTTAATTAAGGTATGCTGATTAACATATTAGCAGAGATAAATTTGGGCAAGTTAAATTGATGATATTAATCAGTAGACTAAATTTATCTTAGGAAAACTGGCCGAAGCACTTTAGAAATTGCTCTTTTGGTCGATAATTAAGCTACCGGTTATTTTAAATGAGCTAAGGCTATGGACATTAAGACTACGAATAACACGAGTATGAATACATCAAGTAGTACTCAAAACATCAGTAATCAACAAGCGGTAAAAAACACTTCAGTTGAGCCCAAATTGACTAACAGCCAGATTAGCCGCCAAATGATGAATAACAGCATTTTAGCTGCACAAGAAGAAGTGAGCATTGCCGCAGGAGATAAATCGATGGCACTGCTTTATCGTGCTGCTATTGAAGCGATAAATGAAGAGCTTGCGCCTACTATGGGTGAAAATGCAGTACAAAAAAATGCAGAGGAAGGCATTGATTACTCACCAGAAGCTACTGCTGATCGTATCGTGAGTTTTGCGACACAGTTTTTTTCGACTCATCAGCAACAAAACCAATCAATGGGGTTTGATGAGCAGGTGAACTCCTTTATGGTGAAAATTGGCGATGCTATTGATCAAGGCTTTAAAGAAGCCAGTGATATTTTGTCAGGTTTAAAGGTTTTAGAAGGTGATATTGCCGCTGGTGTTGACCAAACCTATGAATTAATTCAGCAAAAACTAGCTCAGTTTGCGCAAGACAGACTAGATGCTAATACAGAAACCCAAGAGGCTTAATTTTACGCTGTGGTATTACGCCTTCATTGAGAAGTTGCGATAAATATCATAAATAAACTTAGACTGTTAATTAAGCAAATATCTGTATAGATTGGTATTGTTATTTATCGCCAAATCTAGAAGGATACTCGCCATGTGGATTAACGGTACTGTATTAAAACGAATTGACTGGAACAACAAATTGTTTTCTTTGCGTATTAAAGCCGATATCGAGCCATTTACCGCAGGACAATTTATTAAGTTAAGCCAGATGCGTGATGGTAAGCGAGTTGCTCGTGCTTATTCGTTAGTTAATCCACCCGGTAGTGATTATGTTGAAGTGCTCGCGGTTGCAGTTGAAGATGGCCAGCTATCGCCTGATCTACAGAGCCTTATTCCAGGTGATACTATCGAAATAACCCCAAAAGCTTCTGGGTTTATGACCTTAGATGAAATTCCTCATGGCGCATTGCAAGGTAAACATTTGTGGTTTTTGTCGACAGGAACGGCTGTTGGACCATTTATTTCAATGTTAGCTACAAGTGAACCTTGGGAGCGTTTTGAGAAAGTGGTGCTTGTTTATGGGGTCCGCTTGGCAGAGGATTTAGCGTATCTTGATACCATAAAACACTTGCAAACATCCTATCCTCAGCAGTTTGTCTTTGTTCCTATTGTCACTCGCGAAGCATTTCCTGACGCCTTATCTTGTCGGATCCCAGACGGATTAAGCCACGGCCTGATTGAACAAAAAGCAGGCTTGGAGATTAGCGTAGATCACTCACAAGTAATGATTTGTGGCAATCCGGGTATGATTAGTGATGCTCAAGCGGTGTTAATTGAAAAAGGTTTATCAAAAAATTTACGCCGAGCACCAGGGCAAATTACGGTTGAAAAATATTGGTAAATGCACATTTTATCACTGTATCAATAGCTGCCCGTGTACACCTTGTTAACTTGAATGATAAAAAAATAAAACAGCGCTTGCTCATAATGTGACGTTTATTTATCATGTATGTAATTGATAATTATTATCACTTACATTTTAAAGGGCTTAATGAGTCTTTGTCACAGGAGAGAGTCACAATGAGATTGCTCAATAACGTTGTATTGTTCGGGTTAGCTAGCATGGCGTTTTCGGCCAGCGCAGCAGATCCTTTAACCGTTTATTCTTACCGCCAAGCATTTTTAGTTGAGCCAATTTTAGAAAAGTTTACCGAGCAAACCGGTGTTGAAGTTAACGTGGTATTTGCTAAAGATGGCCTTGCTGAGCGTATTGCGCGAGAAGGTCGTTTATCTCCTGCTGATGTGGTGTTAACCTCTGATTTTTCACGCCTAATGGAATTAGTGGAAAAAGATCTTGTTAGCTCAGTCAGCAGCCCTATTATTGATGAAAACCTTCCTGCCCAGTATCGTTCACCAAACAATGACTGGTTTGCCTTAACGATGCGCGTGCGTAACGTTTACTCTTCAAAAGAGCGTACCGGTAAAATTGATATCGATTATCAAGACTTAGCCTCTGATAAGTTTAAAGGTAAAATCTGTACGCGCAGTGGTAAACATCCTTATAACGTTGCCCTAGTTGCCTCAATGATTGCCCATGATGGCGAGGCTAAAACTAAAACATGGCTTGAAGGGGTAAAAGCTAATTTAGCTCGTAAGCCGCAAGGCAATGACCGCGACCAAGTATTAGCAGTTAAAGAAGGGTTGTGTGATGTCGCCATCGGTAATAGTTATTACTTTGGTAACATGATGATGGATAAAAACCAAAAGAGTTGGGCTGAAGCGGTACACATAAATTTCCCTAACCAACAAAACCGTGGCGCGCACATTAACGTATCTGGTATGGCTCTAGCAAAATATGCTCCTCAAAAAGACAATGCCATTAAGTTAATGGAGTTTTTAACTTCAAATGTTGCCCAAGGTATGTATGCTGAGGTTAATATGGAGTATCCCGTTAAAGCGGATGTTGCGCCTTCTAAATTGGTTGCTTCTTGGGGTGAATTTAAAGCAGACTCTTTACCTATTTATAAACTAGCAGAGCATCATCAAGCGGCTGTGAAGTTACTTGATGAAGTTAAATTTGATCTGTAATTTTTACAGGTAATCTTGTGGTCGGCACATTATTAATTGGAATAATGTGCCGTTATTAATTCGGTAGACTTTATGATTTTAGGGTTAACCAGAGGCTGGTCGCTTACTGGTTATGTGATTACAGCACTATTGTTACTACCGCTGTTGGCATTAATTGTACAGGCAACATTGCCAGACGAAGCGGTATTCTCCCATCTTTTTAACACGGTATTACCCACTTATATTTTCAATAGCCTATTGCTAATGTTATTGGTTGGCATTGGTGCACTGATCATCGCTGTGCCAGCAGCTTGGCTGATAGCTCGTTGTGAGTTCCCTGCAAGGCGTTATTTTCAATGGTTATTGCTATTGCCTTTAGCGATGCCAGCATACATTGTGGCTTACGTTTACACCGATATGCTCGATTACGCAGGTCCAGTACAGCGTGCCTTTAGATCTTGGTTTGAATGGCAATCGCCTCACGATTATTACTTTCCTGCCATTCGTAGCCTAGGCGGTGCAACCATAGTGTTATCGTTAGTATTGTTCCCATATATTTATTTACTAGCCCGCACAGCATTTATGGAGCAATCATCAAATTTGTTACATGCATCTAAAGTCATGGGCTGCGGGCCTTGGCGGAGTTTTTGGCATTTGGCTTTGCCAATGGCGCGGCCTGCGCTTGCTGTGGGTGTCGCGTTAGTTGCCATGGAAACTGCGGCTGATTTTGCAACGGTCAGTTACTTTGCTGTCCCAACATTAACCACCGCTGTTTACGATACCTGGCTTGGGTATGGCAGTTTAACCGCAGCGGCCAAGTTGTCTGCCATTATGTTATTAGTGGTATTCGCCATGGTCGGTGTCGAGCGTTTTGCGAGACGCAAACAACAGCTTTTTCAAAAACAAGCTAGGCTAAATGAATCTGACAGGTATCGTTTAACCTCAACTAAAGCTTGGGCAGCTTGGGCGTATTGTTTTAGCTTGTTAACTGTTTCCTTTTTGTTACCTTTTATTGTGTTATGCCGCTATGCTGTTGATTATTTCAATGAAAGTTGGGACATTCGCTTTTGGCAATACAGCCTAAATAGCTTGTATATTGCTGCAATTGTCAGCGTAATTTGCGTGCTATTGGCGGTTGTATTAATGTTTTTAAGGCGAGTTAGCCCCCTCCCTAGTGATCACCTCGCATCGAGACTCAGTTGCACAGGTTATGCTCTGCCCGGAACCGTATTAGCCATCGGAGTATTGGTGCCGTTGACCTATATCGATTTTGCCATTAATGATGTGATGCAATGGCTTGGTTCACAAGGCCCTGGTTTATTATTTACCGGCAGTGTTGTTGCTCTGATATTTGCTTTTTGTGTGCGCTTTGTTGCTATTGCAATAGGGAGTTTAGAAAGCAGTTATAAACAAATTTCGCCGTCACTTGATATGGCAAGCATCACACTTGGGCATTCGCCAAGGCAATTATTAAGGCGAGTGCATTTACCATTATTGCAAAAAGGCATGTTTGCTGGGGCATTACTTGTGTTTATTGAAAGTATGAAAGAGTTACCCGCAGCGCTCTTATTGCGCCCTATTGGTTTTGAAAACCTGGCAACATATGTTTTCCAATTTGTGTCTGATGAAAAGCTAGAGCATGGTGCATTAGCTGCAATTGTAATTGTGATCGTTGGGCTAATTCCTTTGATTTATTTGAATCGTTCTTTGGAGCAGTCACACTAAGATGTCTACGTTAACCATTAGTAATGTCAGCAGCGATTATCAAGGCCATGTGATACTTAATCAGTTAAGTTTAACGCTGCAGCAAGGTGAAATTGTTGCCTTATTAGGTCCAAGCGGTTGTGGTAAAACGACATTGTTAAAAGCCATTGCTGGTTTGCAAGGTATTAGCCAGGGCTGTATCAGCATTAATGGCCAGGCGCTAAGTGGTGACAGTATTTTTGTCGCCAGTGAACAGCGTGGTGTAGGCATGATTTTTCAAGACTACGCATTATTTCCTCATCTAACCGTTGGCGAAAATATTTTATTTGGTGTTAAAGGGCTCGATCGCTCAGCGCGTCAAACTCGGCTTAATGAAATGCTTGAATTGGTAAAACTCGTTGGTTTGTCTGAGCGTTATCCCCATGAACTTTCTGGTGGCCAACAGCAACGCGTATCCATTGCCAGAGCACTGGCATATAAACCTGAGTTGATGCTGCTTGATGAGCCGTTTTCAAATATCGATGCCCAAGTGAGGCATGAGATGATGCTAGAGATCCGCAGTATCTTAAAACAACGTAATGTCAGCGCTGTTTTTGTGACTCACAGCAAAGATGAAGCGTTTGTGTTTGCCGATAAACTGGCGTTATTCGAACAAGGCAAAATTGTTCAGCATGGTAATGCTGAGACTTTATATGCCAAGCCTAGTAGTCGTTATGTTGCTGACTTTCTTGGGACCACAAACTATATTGCTGTGACCATTAAAAGTCACTTGCAGCTAGAAAGCCCGCTCGGGACGTTAACGAGTAGCTGTGAATTAGATCAAGCTGTGGGGGCAACAGGACAATTACTATTAAGGCCGCAACAAATGGTGTTGCAAGCCGATGATCAAGGTGAGGCCAAGATTATCGATAGGCGATTTTTAGGTACGGTATGTCATTATAAAGTCAATCAAAACGGGGTTAATTTAGAAGTAAGTAGCCCTGTTATGAACTTTACTCCTGGGCAACGAGTCTCGCTGACTGTGGTTGAACATCCATTGGTGGTTTTTAGTGATTAATTTATGCTGAACTTATAGGGGATTTAGCTAATCAATATAAATGTGAGTACTCTTCAAGTAATTTGCCGTCATTTAAGCTAAAGTGATTTGGCTTATTAATACCAAATCTAATATCATCAATTTGTTAAGTTATAAGCATTTAGGCCGACAAACAGTATTAAGGTAGGTGAGTATATATGGGTAACCAAGTTATGCCTCGTGAACAGTTAGGAATTTGCGCAGAAGGGAATTTACACAGTGTGTACTTGATGTTTAATGCCATCGATGGCGTTGAAGAGCAGCTACGCCCATCGATTGCTAATGTTGCGCAGTATATTTACGAACTCACCGATCAGTATGCTGACAGTGCTTTTAATGGTTTTGTTGGAATTGGTGCTAACTTTTGGGATACATTTTACCCTGAAGCTCGTCCAGCACTGTTAAAGCCTTTTCCTGCTATGAATGAGGGAAATAGAGATGCACCCGCAATGGAATATGATATTTTTGTTCATATCCGTTGTGACCGTTACGATATTTTGCATTTAGTGGCCAATGAAATTAACCAGATGTTTGAAGACTTGGTTGAATTGGTTGATGAAGAACGAGGTTTCCGTTTTATGGACAGTCGGGACTTAACCGGTTTTGTTGATGGTACTGAAAACCCAAAAGGGCGTCATCGTCAAGAAGTGGCATTAGTGGGTAATGAAGACCCCGAGTTTACCTCTGGCAGTTATGTGCATGTGCAAAAGTATAAGCATAATCTGAGCAAGTGGCATAGATTACCTCTTAAAAAGCAAGAAGATATTTACGGCCGAACCAAGGTTGACGATATTGAATATAACTCGGAAGATAAACCGCTAACAAGCCACACTAAACGGGTAAACTTGAAAGATGAGCAAGGCAAATCGTTAGAGATATTGCGCCAAAGTATGCCTTACGGGTCGGTAAAAGAGCAGGGGTTGGTGTTTATTTCGGTATGTCGTACACCAGAGCATTTTGAAAAAATGTTGCGTAGTATGGTGCACGGTGATGCACACGGTAATCATGATCATTTGATGCTATTTACTAAAGCATTAACCGGTTCGTCTTTCTTTGTGCCGTCTCTTGATTTTTTAACTCAATTTGACGATGCGTAGATAGAGTAAGAGATCAAAAAAGCAATGCCATTGCATTGCTTTTTTGATAATTCATGTTGCAACATTGAGAGAGTTGCTCAATGTTTTGAATTTTTATTCGCTATAATTGAATAATGATTTAACTGTTTCTAATGTATCATCAATGGTTTTGATACTGGCAGGGCAGATGAAAATCGTGTCATCACCTGCAATCGTGCCTAAAATGCCTTCAGGTTTACCTATAGAATCGAGCAAGCGGGCGATAAGTTGTGCAGCTCCTGGGCTGGTTCTTACCACTATCATTGCCTGGTTATGGTCAACGTCGAGCACTAAGTTCTTTAATGGGCTACCGGCAGTTGGCACACCGAGCTCAGCGGGAAGACAGTAAACCATCTCTTGTTTAGCGTTGCGTGTACGTACCGCGCCAAATTTGCTAAGCATACGAGACACTTTTGATTGATTGATATTACCGAATCCTTCGGCTTGTAGCGCATTAACAATCTCGCTTTGGCTTCCAAAACGCTCTTCTTTTAGAATCGCTTTAAAAGTTTTGACGAGCTCATCCTGATTTTTTGTCGCTGGCATAATGATATTTCATCTTATAGTTGTTATTCAAAAAACTTGCACATTTTGAATAGATCTCCTTGTTAAGTCAAGAAAGAATCAGATTTTATGAATAAAAATTCAATTCAAAAGTGGAATGTTATACTGACACTTTGGCGTGTTATGCCCATTAGTAACGATAGCGTTAAGCAAATGAGTTAGCCTTGTGCGCACAGCGCTTAACGCGTGCATAATTAAAAGCGTTATACTATTTGTTTTTTACAATAAGATGGATAATGGATTATTTGTTTGTTTAACGACAATATCTAACCCCTTGATGAGTACTGCAATGTTAAAAATACTTAAAATGTTACACCTAATTGGCATCATCATGTTATTGGTGGGCGTGTATTTATACCTTAATACCACGTTTGGACAGCAGGTCAGTGGTATGTTGGTGATTGCATTACTCATTGGTATTGGTACGTTAATTATGTCGCCATTACCTGTTGCACTTGTTATTGAGTGGGCTCAAAAGCAAACATCTTCAGACAATTCAAAGGAATAATCATTGTCTTTTATTATTCGTAAAGCCGTATTATCTGATAGTAGTGACATTGCTTTTTTAGAACGTGTTCATGTTACAGACGAACTCAGCGGCCGACACAGTGATTTGCATGCTCACCCAATGACGGTTGGTGAAGTTAAGCAACTCATTAATCAGCACTGGATAATCGTTGCCGAACATCAAGGTGAGATTGTCGGTTACGTTATTGCTGCCAAATGGGCCTTTTTTGCCTCGCAACCTTTGTATCGTTATATTATTCAGCGCATTAAATTTGCTGATTTTGATGGCCAATCGTTATCAACAACCAATACTTGCCAGTATGGGCCTGTGTGGATTAGTCAATCATATCGCGGTAAAGGTATTTTTGAAGCCTTGGTTAACGAGCTTAAATTGGTTTTAAAAGAGCGTTATCCATTTATAGTGACCTACATTGCGGCCGATAACCTGCGTTCATTGGCTGCACATAAAAACAAAGCAGGTATGTACCTTATTGAGCATTTTTGTTTCGAGCAACGCGACTATAAGTTACTGGTGTCTCAAACATAGCCAGCTTTGGGTGTTATAGGATATTGTTCTGGATAATTGTGGTAAGGAGTGTTTGATGGTAACTGGTTTTGATGCGCTTTTTAGGCCTTACTTAACACTGACTTTGTCGGCATTTGATAACATTAAACTTGTTGTTGCTGTGTTGTCTGATGCCAATGAAACTTACCAATGTGTCGAGGCAAAGGTGCAGCCGCCAGGATCTTGTAATGTTATGGCCAGTAGTTATTTTGTCTGCTGGAATAATCAATGGATATTTTGTGGATTAACGCGCGCCTATTCTGCATCGATTAGTTTATTTACAGATGTAGAACAAATCGACATGGCATCGATAATACCTGTTTCTATTCCTGTGATGACGATGCAACAAGTTGGATTTATGTGCGTAGAAAGCGCGCATTTTGATCACTGTTAAGCGATATCGCTTGGACATTGTAATTGCATCACAATCAGTGGGCGATCATCGTTGTGGTAGCGCTGGTGAAGTTGAGCAATCTCAGCGGGTAGATTTGCCATATTTTGCTGGCTCACTAATTGAAATTGCTGTTGCTGATACAGTCGCTGCAGGCTGATATTGGTAAATAAAAAGCATTTTTGTGGTGTCAATGCAGGAGCTATAAAGTTAAGTAGTTTTGTTGCAAGGGCTTTTCTGCGTTGTTCTGGTGCGACAAGTAAGCCACTAATCAATTGATATTGACCCAGATGTTTTATTCTAACTGCGGCAATGATGTTACCAGTTTTTGTAACTTCAGTGTCTGATATTACAGTTGAATCTGCCATATTGTGCTGGTCTGCCAGCTGACTTTGAGTGTTGAATGTTGTGGCTTTATGCTGATAAATAACGGCAACAGACTCTTTGAGTGAGACTCTGGCATAAGCCATGTGTTGGCGGTAAAACAACTTAACTGCCGACCACTGCTTTTTTTGCTGCAGTGAAGTAGCATGTTGTTCATATTGAGTGGGTAAGTTAGTGTCTACCCAGCGTATGTATATCATAATATTGAGTGTTCTAATGCTAACAAAAAACCGCCATAAGGCGGTTTTTTGGTAAAAGACGGAAGGTTTATTATAAACCTGCGTCTGCACGTAATGCTTCAGCTTTGTCTGTTGCTTCCCATGGGAACGCATCGCGACCAAAGTGACCATATGCGGCTGTTTGCTGGTAGATTGGACGGGCCAAATCTAGCATTGCTGTTAACCCGTATGGGCGAAGTTCGAAGTGTTGACGTACTAATTTAATTAATACTTCTTCAGACACTTTACCAGTACCAAAGGTTTCAATACTGATAGAGGTTGGCTCTGCTACGCCAATAGCGTAAGACACTTGAAGCTCACAGCGATCAGCAAGACCTGCGGCAACAATGTTTTTAGCTACATAGCGGGCTGCATATGCTGCGCTGCGGTCAACTTTTGATGGGTCTTTACCAGAGAAGGCACCGCCGCCGTGACGCGCCATACCGCCGTAGGTGTCTACAATGATTTTACGACCCGTTAGACCGCAATCACCAACAGGGCCGCCAATCACAAAGCGGCCGGTAGGGTTAATAAAGTATTTTGTGTCTTTATTTAACCACTGTGCAGGTAGCACTGGCTTAATGATGGTTTCCATTACGGCTTCAATCAAATCAGATTGAGTGACGTCTTCACGGTGTTGAGTTGATAACACAATGGCATCAATACCGATAATTTTGCCTTCATCGTATGCAAAGGTAACTTGGCTTTTTGCATCTGGGCGTAACCAAGGTAATGTGCCGTCTTTGCGCACTTCTGACTGACGTTTCACTAATTTGTGAGCATAAGTAATAGGTGCTGGCATTAATACGTCGGTTTCATTGCTGGCATAACCAAACATTAAACCCTGATCGCCTGCGCCTTGCTCTGCTGGATCTGCGCGGTCAACACCTTGGTTAATGTCTGGAGATTGCTTACCAATTGCGTTTAATACAGCGCATGAATCAGCATCAAATCCCATATCTGAATGGGTATAGCCAATCTCACGTACGGTTTTACGGGTAATTTCTTCAATATCGACCCAAGCAGAAGTGGTGACTTCACCGCCAACTAATACCATGCCTGTTTTGACATATGTTTCGCACGCAACACGAGCTTTTGGATCTTGCTCAAGGATTGCGTCTAATACCGCATCAGAAATCTGATCGGCGATTTTATCTGGATGACCTTCTGAGACCGACTCAGAGGTAAACAAGTGCTTTGCCATAATTGGAAAATCTCGTTGGTTGCATTTGAATATACGTCTAGACGTCTATTTTAGTCGAAATCGAATTCGATAACACCCCCCAATACGAATTTAAGTTAATAATTGTGCATTAGTTCAGAAATATTTTTGTCAGTGTCGAGCCTTGTTTAGCTGTATGACCAGTTAATATCATGACTATTAAGTAGTTATTGTATTTTTTATCTAATTTATCACTGGGCGTGTTGGCCAAATTTGAACAATATTTTTGTTTGTTTTGTTCATTTTTTATTGAGATAAAAGCACACACTTTAATGCGTTTGTGGTGATTTTTTATTGAGTGTCAATAAATCATTACTGCAAGTAAGAAGATAGAAAAAGTGGTTATTCAACAAATAAAGCCAAACTATTTATGGTAAATGTGCGCGCTAATGGATCTTGTTAGCAAAAATGACGCTTTATAAAGTAATCGGAAAAATTTTAATTTGCGTCCTATCGCCTAGTAGGGGAAAATGCCTATCCACAATTGCCGTTAGATCTCACAAACAAGCAGGAGAGAGCATGTCTTCTCGTAAAGTACTCGCTAATGCCATTCGCGCCCTTAGTATGGATGCCGTTCAAAAAGCTAATTCTGGTCATCCAGGTGCCCCAATGGGTATGGCTGATATCGCTGAAGTGCTATGGAATGATTTTCTAAAGCATAACCCGAATAACCCAAAGTGGGCTGATCGCGATCGTTTCATTTTATCAAACGGTCACGGTTCAATGCTTATCTACTCTTTACTGCATTTATCGGGTTATGAATTACCTATTGAAGAGCTAAAGCAATTCCGTCAATTACATTCAAAAACGCCAGGTCACCCAGAGTATGGTTATACACCAGGTGTTGAAACCACCACTGGTCCATTAGGTGCTGGGATCAGTAACGCTGTAGGTATGGCGATTGCTGAAAAAACCTTAGCAGCACAATTTAACCGCCCAGGTTTTGATATTGTTGATCACTACACTTATTGCTTCTTAGGCGATGGCTGTTTAATGGAAGGTATTTCTCACGAAGCCTGTTCATTAGCTGGCACTTTAGGCCTAGGTAAGTTAGTGGCATTTTGGGATGACAACGGTATTTCTATCGATGGCCATGTTGAAGGTTGGTTTACCGACGATACGCCTAAGCGTTTTGAATCATACGGCTGGCATGTGATTGCCGGTGTTGATGGTCATAACCCAGATGCAATCCGTGCCGCCATTGAAGAAGCTAAGTCAGTGACTGACAAGCCATCAATGATTTGCTGCAAAACCATTATTGGTTTTGGTTCACCAAATAAGTCTGGTAGTCATGACTGTCACGGTGCGCCATTAGGTGATGCTGAAATTGCAGCCGCTCGCGAGTTTTTAAACTGGCCGCATGCGCCGTTTGATATTCCGTCTGACGTTTATGCAGGTTGGGATGCTAAGCAAAAAGGTGCTGCTAACGAGTCATCATGGAATGACAAGTTTGCGGCGTACCAAGCAGCATTTCCTGAGCTTGCCGCAGAATACGAACGTCGTGTATTAAAAGGTGATTTACCTGCTGACTTTGAAGCAAAAGCGCAAGCGTATATCCAAGAGTGTCAAGACAAAGCGGAAGGTATTGCCAGCCGTAAAGCATCACAAAACGCCATTGGTTTCTTTGGTGCTATGTTGCCAGAGTTACTTGGTGGTAGCGCCGACTTAGCGGGTTCAAACTTAACGCTTTGGTCTGGTTCAAAAGGTATTCAAGACGATCCTGCTGGTAACTACATCTATTACGGTGTACGTGAGTTTGGCATGAGCGGGATCATGAACGGTGCGTCTTTGCATGGTGGCTTTATTAACTATGGCGCGACGTTCATGATGTTTATGGAATACGCTCGTAATGCGGTACGTATGTCTGCATTAATGGGTATTCAAAACATTTTCGTTTACACCCATGACTCAATCGGTCAAGGCGAAGACGGCCCAACACACCAACCTGTTGAGCAACTTGCTAACTTACGCTTAACGCCAAAAATGGCTGTATGGCGTCCATGTGATGCGGCTGAAACCGCGGTATCTTGGAAAGCGGCAATTGAGCGCCGTGATGCTCCAACATCGTTAATTTTTAGCCGTCAGGGCCTTAAAGCACAAGCGCGTACTGCTGAGCAATTAGCTAACGTTGCCAAAGGTGGTTATGTTTTATCTGATTGTGAAGGCACCGCTGAAGTGATTTTGATTGCTACCGGTAGCGAAGTGCAATTAGCAATGGACTCTGCTGCAGAACTTACTAAACTTGGTCAAAAAGTGCGTGTGGTTTCAATGCCATCGACCACTGAATTTGACAAGCAAGATGCAGCTTATAAAGAGTCTGTATTACCAAAAGCTGTGACTAAACGCGTTGCAATCGAAGCAGCTCATACCGATTTTTGGTACAAGTATGTTGGATTTGAAGGCGGCGTAGTGGGTATGACTACTTTTGGTGAGTCAGCCCCTGGTGGTGATTTGCTTAAACATTTCGGCTTCACTGTTGATAATGTAGTAAAAACTGTCCAGTCTTTAGGATAATAGCTTGGCGATAAACACTTATCTATTAGGTGTTTAATCTGTATAATGACGACCTGCAATGCAATTGTAGGTCGTTTTTTTATGCCTGTAATTTCACGTAATTTTATATAGTAAATCAAGTGCTTATTGCTATTTTTGCAGTAGCTACACACGTGCTTAGATTAATTACTCTGGACCCTAAATGATTCGAGTTGCAATTAATGGTTATGGCCGGATTGGCCGCTCAATTCTTCGTGCATTGTACGAGTCAGGAAAACGTCAGCAAATTCAGATTGTGGCCATTAATGAGTTGGCAAAGCCTGAAGCCATTTGTCACCTTACGCAATATGACACCACCCATGGTCGTTTTAATCATACCGTTAAACTTAATGGTGATAAGTTACTGATTGGCGACGACAGTATCCAATTACTTAATCAAGCCGATGCCAGTTTATTACCCTGGAGCGATCTTGATATTGATATTGTGTATGAGGCTACGGGCAGTTTAATTGAGCGACAAGCATGTGAGGCGCATATTTTCGCTGGTGCTAAGCAAGTCTTGATTAGTCACCCTTCATCTGCCGATGTTGATGGCACCATAGTGTATGGCGTTAATCATGATTTATTGCGCCCTGATCACACAATCGTTTCAAATGCGTCATGCACAACTAACTGTATTGTGCCTGTTATTGATGTGCTCGACAGGCATTTTGAGGTTAAAAGTGGTGCAATTACCACTATCCACTCTGCGATGAACGATCAACAGGTAATTGATGCTTACCATGATGACTTGCGCCGAACTCGTGCTGCTGGGCAGTCTATTATTCCTGTTGATACTAAATTGGCCCGAGGAATTGAGCGCATTTTGCCGCACATGAAAGATAAATTTGAAGCAATTTCTGTGCGCGTACCGACTATCAATGTGACCGCGATAGACTTATCTGTCACCCTTAATAAAAAAGTCGATATTGAACAAATCAACAATGTATTACAACGTGCGTCAAACGGCAGTTTTAATGGTATTTTAGGTTATACTGACGAGCCGTTGGTGTCGTGTGACTTTAACCACGATCCACGCTCAAGTATTGTTGATGGTACCCAAACTCGAGTTAGCGCCGGCCATTTGGTCAAATTATTATTATGGTGCGACAACGAATGGGGTTTTGCTAACCGCATGTTAGATACCAGTTTGGCCATGATCCAGGCCAAGCAAGCCGACCAATAAGGTCAAATGATTTTCGTAATGGGCAATATGCCGGTTACATGAGTTGGTGAGTGTTAGGCATTTTGCTTATTACAGGCATCTAGCTCGATAAAAAGATTTGTTTTTAACTTAAAAAGGAAATGCTAATTATGGCAATTATTAACATGACAGATTTAGATCTACAAAATAAGCGTGTGCTTATTCGTGAAGATTTAAACGTGCCTGTCAGCGACGGCGTTGTCACCAGTGATGCACGTTTACGCGCCTCCCTTCCAACGATCCAACTTGCATTGAAAAAAGGCGCTGCCGTGATGGTAATGTCGCATTTAGGTCGCCCAACTGAAGGCGAGTTTAATGCTGAGTATTCAATGCAACCTGTTGTCGATTATTTGGCTAATGCGCTAGATTGTTCAGTGCGTTTAGTCAGCGATTACCTTGATGGTGTTGATGTTAAGGTTGGTGAAGTTGTCGTATTTGAAAACGTTCGTTTTAATGTAGGCGAAGGTAAAAACGATGAAGCGCTGTCTAAAAAGATGGCTGCGTTGTGTGACGTTTATGTAATGGACGCATTTGGTACGGCACATCGTGCTCAAGCCTCTACTCACGGCGTGGGTGTGTATGCACCTGTTGCCTGTGCAGGTCCGTTGTTGGCGCAAGAGCTTGATGCATTAGGTAAGGCGCTTGATAACCCAGCTCGCCCAATGGTGGCGATTGTGGGTGGTTCAAAAGTATCAACTAAGTTAACTGTACTTGAAAGTCTATCAACTAAGGTAGATCAGCTTGTTGTGGGTGGTGGTATTGCCAATACTTTTATCGCAGCAGCAGGTTTTAAAGTGGGTAAGTCATTATATGAAGCCGACTTAGTTGAAGAAGCAAAGCGTCTTGTGGCAAATGCTAAAAGCCGTGGTGGTGATATTCCGGTACCCACAGATGTGGTTGTGGCAAGTGAGTTTAGTCCAACCGCTGCGGCAACGCTTAAATCAGTAGCGGATGTGACTGACGGCGATATGATTTTTGATATTGGCCCAGATAGCGCAGAAGCACTGGCAAAAATAATTGAGCAAGCCGGTACGATAGTCTGGAATGGCCCAGTGGGCGTATTCGAGTTTGATCAATTTGGTGAAGGCACTAAACGCATTGCGCAAGCAATTGCAGAGTCTAAAGCATTTTCTATTGCTGGTGGCGGCGACACGCTAGCTGCGGTAGATAAATATAATATTGCTGACAAAGTGTCTTACATCTCTACTGGTGGTGGTGCTTTCCTTGAGTTTTTAGAAGGTAAAGAATTACCGGCAGTAGCAATGCTTGAAAAACGTGGCGCTTAGACTACGAATAACTTATATTATAAATAAGATAATTATAAAAATACGCTGTTATAAGCTAATGGAATAAACTTATATCAGCGTTAAAAATCCGTCCAAACGATAGCGACCTAGGTGAGTAATCACCCTATTAATGGAGAACAAAATGGCTCTTATCTCTCTACGACAATTGCTTGATCATGCTGCTGAGCATGGTTATGGCGTCCCTGCATTTAACGTGAATAACCTTGAACAAATGCGCGCAATTATGCAAGCGGCTGAAGCAACAGACAGCCCTGTTATTGTGCAAGCATCTGCTGGTGCACGTAAATATGCTCGCCCACAGTTTTTAAAATATTTGATGGCTGCTGCACTTGAGCAGTATCCAGATATTCCTGTGTGTATTCACCAAGACCACGGCACCGATCCTGATATTTGTCAGCGTTCAATTCAGTTAGGCATGTCATCAGTTATGATGGATGGCTCATTAATGTCTGATGGTAAAACACCTGCATCTTATGAATATAACGTCGATGTGACACGTCGCACTGTTGCATTCGCACACGCTTGTGGTGTGTCTGTTGAAGGTGAAATTGGTTGTTTAGGCAGTTTAGAAACGGGTATGGCAGGTGAAGAAGACGGTGTGGGCGCAGAAGGTGTGCTAAGCCATGATCAATTGCTCACTACGCCAGAAGAAGCTGCTCGTTTTGTTGCAGATACCCATGTTGATGCATTAGCTATTGCCATTGGTACTAGCCATGGTGCGTACAAGTTTAGCCGTAAACCGACTGGTGATGTATTACGTATCGATCGTATTAAAGAGATCCATGCTCGTATCCCTAATACGCATTTGGTTATGCACGGCTCATCATCAGTTCCGCAAGAATGGCTACAAATCATTAACCAATATGGTGGTGCAATTCCTGAAACTTACGGTGTTCCATTAGAAGAAATCGTTGAAGGCATTAAACACGGCGTTCGCAAAGTGAATATCGACACTGATTTACGTTTAGCCTCAACGGGTGCCATTCGTAAATTTTTAGCGGAAAACCCAGCTGAATTTGATCCACGTAAATTCTTAAAAGCATCAATGGAAGCGATGGCTGATATTTGTACTACTCGTTATGAAGCCTTTGGCTGTGCGGGTATGGCATCAAAAATTAAGCCTAAGTCTTTGCAAGCAATGTATAAAGCGTATCAATCGGGTGAGCTTGATCCAAAAATCATGTAAACCAAGCTAACGCATTTTATTATCAAATGGCCTGCTGATTTTAGCAGGCCATTTTTTTTGTAAATAAATTACGAAAAATGTTGTTTTTTTAAACGTCATCACGCATGATCTGCGCCCTTAAAATGTCATGTTTTATTGATATAACCCTATTTTAATCGCAATTTTAATTTCACAGTAGAACACGTAATGCATTCCAATTCAGACAAGCCTTTATCTCTATTTTCATTGACTTGGCCGTTATTCGTTGATTTTGCCCTGCATTTTTTAACCGCAGCCATTAACACCTTTATGATCAGCCATGTGTCATACCAAGGGGTTGCCGCCTTATCGGTTGGGAATATGGTGTTTGAACTGGCTATTACGTTATTTAGTTTCGTCAGTATCGGCGCAAGTGTGGTGATTACTCAATATTTAGGCTCGCAAAATAAATCTGCTGCAAGTTCGGTGGTGTATTCTTCAATTGGGTTTAACTTTTTGGTGGGATTAGTGGCCGCCACAGGTATTTTAACCGGGTCAACCTTAATACTTAACTTGATGAACTTACCAGCAGAATTAATGGCTGATGGTAAACTTTATCTGCAAATTGTTGGTTTGTGCCTTATTCCTGAAGCGATGGCAATGTGTTTAGCCGCAGGCATGCGAGCGCATGGTTTTACTCAGCAAGCCATGTGGGTCACGTTGTCGATGAACGTGATTACTTTTGTGGGTAATTTGTTATTGCTTTACGGCTGGTTTGGCATTCCTCAAATGGGGGTTGCCGGTATTGCCATTAGTACCGTTGCAGGGCGCCTGGTTGGCATGACGATTATGGCGATTTTGTTTGTGCGTTACACTGGGATAAAGATACACATTCCGAGTATTGTACGCCCAGAACTTAAGATGCTAAAAAAAGTGTTCCATATTGGTTTACCCGCAGCAGGCGAAAACGTGTCTTGGATGCTGCAATTTATGGTGGTGACGTCTTTTGTTGGCCTAATGGGCGACAAAGCACTGGCTGCACAGTCATTGTATTTTCAAATCTGTATGTTCATTTTATTGTTTGGTTTGTCTATTGGTATTGGCAACGAAATTATTATTGGCCATATGGTGGGCGCTAAAAAGCTAAAAGCTGCTGAGCATCAAATGTATCGCGCATTAAAATTGGGCTTAATTGTAACCACTGTCGTCGCGTTATTCGTGGCGATATGGGGCCCAAATCTTGTGGGCTTATTTACGGATGAAAAAGACATTGCTTTGCTGGTTGGCCAGTTATTTATTTTGACCTTAGTGATGGAGCCTGGGCGGACATTTAATCTTGTTGTGATAAATGCTTTAAGAGCCAGTGGCGATGCTAAATTTCCGTTTTTTATGGGTTTGTTCTCAATGTGGTGTATTGCGGTTCCGGGTGCGTATTTACTGGGTATTCATTTCGAGTTTGGCTTATTAGGTGTTTGGGCTGCCTTAGCATTAGACGAGTGGGTGAGAGGCTTGGCAATGCTATGGCGCTGGCGTAGTGGACGTTGGCAAACCAAAAGCTTAATCGCCTAGACTGGTTTGTAATGGGCTAACTCATTGACCAACATAGTGAGCATTTAATCACACGTTCAGGGTTAATGTATTTTGTTTAATGTTGATTTTGGTCACAATTTTTTCAATACAGTTGCTTAAGTGTTAGAATGCAGGCAGTTTTAATAAGGTAGCCATCTTAACGTTTTTGTAAATCGTAATTAAAGGACAAAATGACATGAAGAAACTGCTATTGACTGCAGCTATTACTCTGGCCATGCCATTTGCAGCACATGCTGGAAGTGAGTTTGTAGAAGGCGATGCCACATTTGCTGGTGAAGCTGAATTAGGTGCAACGTTAACAACGGGTAATACTGACACCTCATCATTTAAAGCGCGTTTAGCCTTAAAACAAGAGCTAGGTGATTGGGAAAACCAATATGTCGCTGAAGGGCTATACAAAGAAGACACAGATGAAGTCACCGCAAAGCGCTATTTTTTAGGCGTGCAAGGTGATTATCAAATTGATGATATTAGCTATTTGTTTGCTAACACTAACTACGAAGTCGATCCTTTTACCGGTTACGATTTTACCTCTACAACCTCCGCCGGTTATGGTCATCGCTTTATTGATACTGACAGAATGTCGTTAAAAGCAGAGGCCGGTCCTGGTTATATTTATCAACAACTTGACGATGAATTATCTGTGTCTGAAGGTTACGACAGCGACAGCAGCGTGGTAGTGCATGCTGTGGTTGATTTTCAAACTAAGGTCGGCGAATCATCAAAGTTTCAACAAAAGTTTGTTGCTGACTGGGGTGAAAAATTAGATGCTCGTTCTGAAACATCATTAACCGCAAATATTATTGGTGCACTGGCGATGAAGTTTGCTGTGATTGTGCGTTACAACAGCGATCCGTTAGACGCAAAAGAAAGCACCGACACAGAAACTAACATGACACTGCTTTACTCATTTTAGTTGATGCGAATGTGCGTAGAAAGCTGGCTTAGCCAGCTTTTTTTATGCCTGTAATAATAACGTCGTTAGAAATGTTGAGGGTAGAACAACTAACTTACTGCAATTTCTGCCTTAATCTAAGCGATTGTTCCTTCGCAATCTCTGAACACTTATTTTCTTGACTAGTATAAGTGTATTAGCGCTCGCTATATTTGCATTTGTGCATTGATATCTGGTTCAAAAAAAAGCGCTATTCGAGCCAAAGTTCACGGAACTGTTATTTTATTGGGTTCTTTAAGGTTATTTATCTAAAAGCCTATTGCTTTAGGAGTATACTTTTTTTATCAGTAGCAACGCTGAGAAAGGACATGCAAATAGGATGTTGTTGGTTTGATAATGAGCGACGCTTGTTGGTGGATCAGACGAGATCGACTCAGTGGCATTTAAACGATAATGAATATTGGGTGCTCACTCAGTTAGTTCTGCATCGTGGACAGGTTGTGCCATTGACTATGTTAGAAACCGTCATTGTATCAGGCCAAGTGGCGCATCAACTGACTCAAGGTGAATTAACCAGCATTATTCATCATATCATCGATTATTTATGTGTCAGCCACCTTAATTTAATTGAATATATTCCGGATCAGGGTGTTATTTTATACCCTATCAATCAGACCAAACATCCTAATATCCTCGCGTTACCCAATCGATTATTATCATGGGGGCAATACGGAATCATTATTGGCGCATTGCTCGCGTTGTTGTTGTTCTTATGGTCGCATATCATCCCTCCAATGTTTACAAAAGCTGATGTTTTGCGCCAAATTATTGCAGCCAGCGGTAAAGTCATTCAGCTATCGATTTATGATGGTAAATCCCCTCAAGATGCGATGTTGCATGCTGAATGCTTATCTACCCAACTGCGTTTATGTCATCACGTGCGTTGGGATTCTATTGATGCTGCCATTTCTGCTGATCGTCATTATGTGAGCCTATTGTTGACTGAGTTTACTGAAACCAATTGGCATTATAAAAACGTAAAAATTAGCGTCAGTGATATGCATTCGCCTTTTATTACCCAGGCATGGCTGCATAAGGTGAATATTTGTGGTTAAGTTACCTTTACGCGTAAGGCGATGGCGAAGAAGACTACGTCGATTTTTACAATCCAGGCGCGGTAAGTTAGCGAGTGTTATTGGGGTGATGTTGCTGCTGTTCACTGGTGCAATAACAATTGAGCAATTAGCTATACCTAGTGATGTATGGCTGTTAAGTTGCAGTGCAGATGGCTATTTTTCTGCTCCTCAATTCAATAGTGAACACCCAATACCTGATAAGTTAACCTTACTCGTTAATATTGAACATCAACAGGCCGCTTTGCATTATCTGCTTGAGTCTGGCACAGGTGTAACAGAGTTTATTGTGATGCAAGGCAAGGTGACTAGGCGAGATTTAAGGGCATTAAGTTACCAATTAGCACTTAAGGCTAACTCAGTGCAATGGCAAGATGATAGTCGATTGCATCCTTATTTACTTAATGAATTATCGTATGTCGAACAGAGTATTAAGCTTAATGCTCCTGTTTTGCTTGACGTGCAAATCCGCCATGTTGATTCGCCTCATTCTCGTGTGTTGTTGACTTTTATGTCCAGCAACAGCCTTTGGTCATGTCAGGTCAATTGAGCTGACATGACATCTGTAATATTGAATTAATTGCCTTTTAGGTTACTATCCATAACATAGTGAACATTTCAAACGGTAGTAAACAAAAAACTGTGGCAAAAGTTAAAGTAAAACAAGAAGAAGCATTATCAATTAAATTTAGTCACCAAATGGCTCCAGGGGATCAGCGTACCTTTGATTTGTATTTCTATTTACCGACAGAGATGGGAATAGGTTCTCACACGCTCGATGAAGAAGAGTATTATCATAGTGGCATTCTTGGGCGTCGGTCTTATTATTCTAAAGGTTTACATCTGCCGTTAGTGCAATCTCGCTTTATCAGTTTAAATAAACGCACCCTTGAAGAGTTTCGCTTATACCTTAATTTATTTGCCTATCAATTTGCTGTTGCGATTGAAACCGACGGTAAAGAACTGCGCCAAAAAAGTGATGCAAACGAGTTTTATCCTGCTTTAGACGAACTGTCCGATTTGGTGATTCAATTGCTCAAAAAGTTTCGTCGTAATGAGCCTAGCGATCCCAAGTGGAAGTCTTATTTTGAGCATGCAGATAACTACCTGTCTTGGTTTTGCGAGCAACAATTACTTAAAACGCTCGCCTATTCACCTCGTAGCGCTGATTTTAGTGAGGTGAGAGACAAGGTGTTGAGTTTATGTCGTAGTGAAAACCATTACCGCGAACAGGTATGTAAGTACAATTCGTTGCAAACTCAACAGGATGCGAATCGGATATCCAATAAAATGTTGCTGTTACGGCGCTTAATTCAACAAGGCGTTGTGCTAAAAGAAGAGTTAAAGCCGCTTGGCGTAGGCTTAAAGAAGTTTGTCACTGGCCTTGCAACGGGTTTGGTGATGCTAGTTGTGTCGGCATTAATTATTAAGGCTCAAGGCTTTTTTAATGGGCTTACGTTAACGTTATTATTAACACTTGCGGTGATTTACGGGTTTAGGGAAATCTTTAAAGAAGACTTTCGTAATGCCATGTGGCGTTTTATTCAAAGAGGTCGTCCGCGTTGGAGTCGTATTTTACGCGACACGACCACTCAGGCAATCGTGGCTAAACAGTTAGTCTGGCTAGAGTTTATGCGTACACAAGACATTCCTAAGACAGTTGCTGAGATCATGAAGCAGCGTCATAGCCAAAATAAAGTTGACTCAACTGTACTGCATTATCGTATCGCGACTAAGGTTGCAAACAAGCCATTTGAAGCGGGGTATTCACAAATACAAGAGCAAGTTAACTTTAGCCTAGTGCCTTTTGCTCGTCATTTGGAGCGCGGTAAAGCCAAAATTTATAAAGAGTCAGACGGTAATATTAGTAATGAGTCGGTTGAGCGTCGCTATCAGGTTAACCTTGTCGCAGTATTACGAGATGGCAAGCAGCAACCTGAATATGCACGTTTTAAAGTGACTATGAATCGTTCTAACATTGTTGAAATTATTGAGAGTAAACTGCCCGATAATATTCAACCATTTACATTAGAATCAGAGAGCAACTTAACTGAAGAGACTCAAGTTGTTGACCATCATCAAGTAGAGCCTTGATTGCGCCGATTTGATTACACCCACCTATTAACATTAACCGGTTGTTAGTTTAAATGGTCCGTGTGGTTTATTCGTGTAAACGCTTGGCAAATATTTTGGTCAACTGACTGTTTAGCTCGCTTGAGGGCTATTTCGGCATTTGCCAAATATTGCTCAAGCGTTTGTGGTGAAACATAACCGGCAATACCAATATTAATCCCTTCTGATAAATCATTAACCTCTAAACAGTGGATAATTTTCATCGCATATTGATGTGCGCTATTTGCGTCGGTCTCCGGCAATAATATAACTAACTTACCAACTTGCCATTGGGATATTTGATAGTTTAGTGGTAGTTCGATTAACAATTGTAATTCTATGTCTTTTTGACGTTTTTCTAATTGGCTCATGTTGCCCATATGGCTAAAAATCGCATTAGGATTAATGTCCATAACCATTAAACTGGACTGCATTTTAGTTTGTTCACTTAATTGGTTAAAGTGGTTTTCTAGCTCATTAATGCGCAGCACAATTGCACTTCGATGACCAAACACATTGCTGTGATTGTTGAGTGCAATGGTTGGGAGGGTTTCTTCAAAAGTGCAAATGAGAAATTCAATCTCCCCGTCGTAAGCGAGCTGACCTGCTAACGTGGTTTTTAGGCAATGGCTGTATCGGCTCTGGGTAAATGGCATGATTTGCGCTGTCCATTCTCCTTGCAAACTTATTTGAGCACATATGTTTTGCCATTGGTTTTTAAGTTCATCACCTAATAATTCAGTGATAGCAATGTCAGTTTCACCATTTAACGACATTAAATGATCAAATTTACTGTTGCACTTGATTAATTTGCCACTGGCATCTGTTAGTGCTGTGGCGACCGCGCTGTCGCTGAGTAATTGATACAAATAAGCCTGACGCTGGCTGTCATAGAGTATGGTGATGTCTTCTAATGTGACTAGCCAATAATGTTCTTTGCTGTAAGGGCACACTTCACTGCGAATATGAGTCTGTAATGTAATGTTGTGATCATTTTCAATGTTGATTTCACCACGCCATTGTTGATGGTGAGTTAATGCTTCTTCGATTTGCTTAAAGCGCTCGTTATCGAGTTGCAATACTCGCTGAACGCTACGATCAATCAGGTTATCTATTGGTAATGCAAGTGCTTTTGACGCATTGAGATTGGCACTGTTAATCCGCCCTTTGTCATTAACAATTAGGCAGCTCATTTCACTGTTAAATAGCCCATGACTGAGCTGTAAACTGTTATGTTTTGCTCGGCGTTCAAGCACAAATAAATGGCGTAATACAATTAACGCGGTAGCTAACAAGGCTAAGAGCACGCCGGCAATGAGAATGACCATTCGCCATTCAAGATAACGCTCAGCAATATCATTATGGCGAATATAAGACAGTAAAAAGTACTCTCTTTTGGTTTCGTATTGGTTGGTTAATTCCACTTTTAAATAAACAAAAGTCGCATCGGTACTATAAAACTGACCATAGTTATTCATGGCCATGTCTTTCCAAAGTTCAGGATAGGTTTGCTTTAAACTTGAGCCTAAATTGTCTGGCATATTGGTCAATGGCTCAGGTTGGTTGGCGCCTGCGTACAAAAAGCCTTGAGTGTCGAGTAGAAGCAATGGTGAGTTTTGGTTAAAGAAAGCGGGTTTAATGGATTCAAGTAATTTGGTGATTGAATTGTAAGTGACTAAGTAGCCTTTAATACTCTGATCAGGGTTTTCTATCCATGAGAGTTGATAAAAATAAGGTTCAAGTATGCCGTCAATTGGGGTGAAAGACATTGGCGATGTATAGATATCGTTTCCTCCCATGTTGCGAGCTGAGCCCATTAATGTTGCGGGTATTTGCATATTATCGAAACTGTTGGTAGTTGAAAAGCGCAGTTTTCCTTGCGGATCAAATAAAGATAATCCAAGCAGTTCAGGAATGTTTTGAGTTAAAGAATCCCAGCTTTCGGCCACTTTTTGTTGTTGAGGTTTTGAGGGGTGTTGCAAGTATTGGCGTAATAATTCTGCTTTAGCGAATGTTTGAGTTCTAAACTGCAAAAAAGCGGCTTTGTCTGATGCCAGTGACGCCACGGTTTGTAATTCGCTGTAGCGCTGATCTGCCCAGTCTTCTTGCAAGCGACGCTCACCTAAGTAAATCACCATATGAGTGGCGATAAAAATGGTAATTAATAATATAAGCACTTGGCTTAACAGCGATAAAATATGTTGTTGAGACCAACGTGCTGCTTGCGATGAGATTAATAACGAGTTGGGAGAACTCACTGCTTTACGTTTAGACATTGTGCCACTTTTTTAGCATTCACTTAATGGCAATACTAGCATGAAGCACACATTGGCAAAACGTCTAGAGGGGATAATTGTTTAGCCAATTTTATCTAATTCACGTTGCTTAAATTGACAACCATTTTTTTCGGCAATGACCATGCAGCGTGCGATGTCGACATCGGCTAAACCGTTAATTGCACTCACTTGTACCTCTTTGATAAATTGCGGTGCTTGGTGGATAAATTCAAGCAGTGCTTCATAAGAGTGTGCAAGCTTTGGGCGGCAATGGCGCTGGTAGCCCTCTGGCGTGTCGGCATTGAGCGAAATCGATAAGCTGTCTATACATTGGCTAAGTTGTGGCAAAATATTACGCCGATGAAACAGATTACCTAACCCATCAGTGTTTAAGCGAACTCGTCCTCCTTGTGCTTTGATAGCATGAGCAACTTGTAAGAGACAGTCTAAATTAAGAGTTGGCTCGCCAAAGCCACAAAATACATATTCTTCTACCTCTTTTACATCACCAAGTAACGGAATGATATCCATCGCCGTAATGGATTTATTGAGTGACAAATCGTAGTCGTGCACTTGTTTCGAGCCATTATGTTTAGGGCAAAACTGGCACCTCAAGGTGCATCTTGCAGTGATATTAAGATAACGATGTTTGCCGATATCATAAACTAATGTTGGCGACGTAGAACTTATTTCTGTCATCGGTAAAGTGGTGTTGTTGGATGAATAAAGGCTATTTTAGTCCAATGGGCTAACTAAGGATGTTGCGCCGCTCGCAGAACAGCATAAAAAAACAGAGCTTATTCAGCTCTGTTTGTCGGTGGTAAACATGCCCTAGTTAACTAGCTCTGTTTGTCAGTACTCAATGTGTTTTCAACTGTTTTTGGCTGCCACCACCATATAAACAAGCGCTTTAGTGTGCGTTTGATATCATCGAGAATGATATACAAAATCGGCACTAAAATTAATGTCACTAAGGTTGAGAACAAGATACCAAAAGCCAATGAGGTTGCCATAGGGATGACAATTTTAGCTTGTAAGCTTTTTTCCATAATAATAGGGACTAAGCCGACAAAAGTGGTGAGTGACGTTAAAATAATGGCTCTAAAGCGATAACAACCAGAGTCAATTGCCGATTGCAAAAGAGACTTACCTTCTTCACGTGCGCGGTTAACAAAGTCGACTAAAATCAACGAGTCGTTTACCACTACCCCCGCCAACGCCACGATGCCGCACAAGCTCAATACACTCATAGATAAACCAAGAATGTAGTGGCCAAATAAGGCGCCAATCATGCCAAATGGAATGACTGACATAATGATCAGGGGTTGTGTGTAAGATTTTAATGGGATCGCCATCAAGGCATAAATAGTAAACATGGCAAAGAAAAAGCCTTGGGCCAAGCCTATCATTGCATTTTGCTCGTCTAAGCTGCCGCCATCTAAAGCTGAAGCCACTTTAGGAAACCTTGCTGTTAATTCAGGTAAAAACTCGTCCTGAATTTCGGCAACAATCTTTGAGGGTTCCACATTGTTTTTATTCACATTGGCTGAAATGGTAATGGCTCTGCGGCCATCTACCCGGGTAATAGATGCATAAGATTCACCTAACTCGATATCTGCAACGGTTGAGAATGGTACCGCAGCGCCTGATGGTGTTCGGATAAGCATATTTTCAAGATCGCCCACCGTCCGACGTTGCTCAAGTGGATAACGAACCATGACTTTCACTTCTTCTTTGTTGCGCAAAATACGCTGAGCCTCATAGCCATAGAAACCATAACGCACTTGGCGGGCTAAATCAGACAAGCTGAGGCCCTGAGCTTGTGCTTCTGGGCGTATCTTTAAACGTATCTCGTTTGAGCCTGATGAGAAGTTGTCAGTAATGTCGTACACACCTTCGTAGGTGGCAAGTTTTGTTTTAAGTGCTTTCGATGCTTCTGATAATTGATCTAGGTCGGTAGCGGTTAGTCTAAACGACAAATCCCCGCCGGCATCGTTGGTACTGGCATTGATGTTTAGTTTTTTGACTGACAATAATTCTGGTATTTGTGCTCGCCATTGCTCGGCAATTTCAACACCGTCTAGGTCCCGATCTTCGCCTTTGATCAATTCTGTAAACACAAATGCACTACTACGGGAGCTAAGTTCAATGTAGCTGTGTTTTACCATTGGGTAACCATATTGCTCTTCAAGTTTTTCGTTCATTTGATATAACGCATCTTCAACTTGCTGGAGCACATGTAAGGTATTTTGTTCGGAGCTGCCTTCATCCATTTCTATTTGTACTTGAATAAAGTCTGATGGAATATCGGGGAAAAAAATCCAACGGACTTTTCCGCTTAGTACAAGGGCGACCGATAATATGAGCACCCCAATAAACAAAGCGACCACGCTGTAGCGTTGTTTTATACAACGCTCTAAAAAGTGGCGATAAGTGTGGTGAATAAAGTGCTGTAACCATTCATTGATGGCCAATTTTATCCGTGAAAATATGTTAGTAGGCTGGCTGCGTTTGGTGATTTTCATCTTGGCCAAATGCGCGGGTAAAATCAGTTTTGATTCTACTAACGAAAATGCAAGACACAAAATGACCACCATACCGATGGATTTCCAAATGATCCCCATGGGACCAGAAACCATGATCATTGGAATAAATGCGGCAATGGTTGTAAGCACGCCAAATGTGGCTGGCATGGCTACTCTGTGCACGCCTTTAATGACATTGTTTAACGAGTGGCCATTTTCTTCAAGCTCGGTATATGCGCTTTCGCCTATGACAATGGCATCGTCGACCACTATCCCCAGTACCAAAATAAAGGCAAACAGGGTCAGCATGTTGATTGACATATTAAACGGTTCAAGTGGCATTAACAGCATGGTGCCTAAAAAGCACACTGGTAACCCCATCATGACCCAAAATGCGAGCTTAAGGTCTAAAAATAAGGCCAAAATAATAAATACCAGCAGCGCACCATAAAACATGTTTGACAGCATCATGTTTAATCGACCTTGCAGGTAGTGAGTTAAGTCACCCCAGGTATCGAGTTGAATATTACTCGGTAGGGTGAGTTTACGTTTGGCCACATAGTCTTTCACTTGCGAGGCGATATCTAAGGCATTTTGATCATCAATACTGGCGATCTCAATCACTGCTGCGGGTTTGCCGTTAAAGCGGGTGTACTCTAAGCGCTCTTCAAAATCATCATTTATGGTTGCCACTTGAGGCAGCATGATACGGCTACCATCAGGGCGAGTGTCGACCACAATTTGCGCAAAATCGTCAGCGGTATAGGCTTGGCCTTTAGTGCGTAATAAAATATCACCGTCTTGTGCTCTAATGGCTCCACCGGGTAAATCGATGGATGAGTTTTGTACCGCCAGAGCCACCTGGGTAAAGGTAATACCATACTCGCGTAATTTATCTTCAGACAGTTCGATACCGATTTCATAGTCACGCACGCCATTGACTTTGGCTCGTGTGACCGCGGGTAAATCTGTGATCTCATCGCGAATTGTCTTGGCCATTTCCTTCATGTTATGAAGGTTCATGTCACCATAGACAGACACCCAAATAACGCTGTTTTCAGGTTTTACTTGGTAAATATTGGGTTTTTCAATGTTGTCAGGGAAAGTGGCAATAGCGTCAATGCGCAGTTTGGCTTCATCGAGCACCTGCTGGACGTCATAGCCGTCTTCAACTTCAATGGTCACCGAGCCCACGCTGTCACTGGCAACCGAGGTGACTTTGTCAATGCCACTGATGTCTTGAATGGCTTCTTCAATTTTAATATTTATCCCTTCTTCAATTTCTTGTGGCGCAGCCCCTGGATAGGCCACATTGACATTGATTAGGTTTAATTCGAAGCTTGGAAATATTTCTTTATTAATCATGACAGCACTAAACAGGCCGCCAATGATTAAAATGATCATAAGTAGGTTAGCGGCAACGCTATTGCTGGCAAACCAGGCGATAACTCCTTTATTTGTGGTCATGTTATTCACCTGCTTTTGTCGCTGCTTGGGCGTCGGTATCAACTGGCTCGTTTGGCTTTTTAGCCTTTTCACCCAACACTTTAATAGCTTGACCAGAGTTTAAGCTGTTGACGCTGGTGATCGATACGCGCTCATTTGCTTTAAAGCTGCCTTGAATATAGATAGAACTCACGTCTGAACGGATCACATTGACTGTGCGCATTTCAATTATATTGTCGTCACTGACGACAGCGACTTGACCATTACGTACTACGTGACGAGGGAGTTTAACAACCTCATCAACTGTTTTACCGGTAATAACCGCATTAACAAAGCTGCCGTATTTTAAGGGTAATTGACCAGAGGTTTTGGTGTTACGAAGATAAGGGTCGCGAATTTCAGCCACCAGGTAAACCATGCGGGTTTGTTCATCGATGACATTTTCGCTGCGAACAATATTACCCTGCCAGGTGACTTGTTTACCTGCAAGTTGAGCGGTGAGTGTTACATTGGTGTCTGGATTATCGACCGATTCTAAATAGGCGAGGTCTTCATTTGCCAATGGTAGTCTTATTTCGGCAATACTGGTGTCGTAAAGCTCCCCAAGATTGGTACCTAAGGTAACGTATTGACCTAAGTCGACATTGCGCGCTTTGATGATGCCATCAAACGGTGCTCGAATAACGGTACGTTCTAAGTTTCGTTTGGCTCGCGCTAATGCGGCTTGGGCATATTTCACATTGGCTTGCTCTTTCTTGAGCTGCGGAATACGTAATCCAAGCTCTGGAGGAACACCGTTAGTGAACCCTTTAAATTCAATCTTGGCGACTTCGCCACGGGCTTTTTCTTCATTTAATGCAGCAGTTGCTTGTGCCAATGTCGCTTCTGCTTGGATAAGATCGGCTTCATAATCTGAGGGTTCGATAATGGCCAATTGTTCGCCTTGTTTAACGACTCCCCCAGCAACAAACTGTGGCGATATGTTAATCATGCGGCCTTGCACTTCGGTCACTAATTGCGTTTTATATTTTGGATTAACTACACCATAAGATGGCAAATTTAGTGATAAGGTTTGTGGCACGACAGTTTGAACATCAATAATGGGCACGCTGATTGGCTCATCTTTTTGCTCAGGTGCTTCTTGGCTGTTTATTAGCACTTTGGCTAAACCGGCAAATACAATAACAATTAGGAGGGGTGACAATCTTCTTAGTATGATTTTTATTTTTTTCATCATTTTTATTGCGTATCCATGCTTTTTTAATGCTAAAGACAGTTAACTACGTTGGCTAACTTGTTAATTCAGATTATTTTTATTACTCATTGCCTCTAAATTAACAGACTCTGGGGTTGATCTAAATAGATTGATGTAAATAAAATGTTTCAACTTGGCATTTTTAATGCTGAAATTATTTAATGCTGCTTTTGTGCATGTTTGTTGTCGAGGGCAAGTTTGCCTTTTGTAGATTTAGTTCTATTTATCATGTGGTTATGCAGGTGATTTTACTGGGTGTTTTTTGCGCAGATCTTTACATTTCTTGACGTTTTTAGCCGTATGACATCTAGTTAATTGTGATTTATATTGCTTTAGCGATAAAAAAAGCGAATTAATCAATAATTCGCTTTTTATGGATAAATTTTAAAATTACTTTTTCTTAAATTTCTTTGACTTTACTTTTGCGTCTTTGGCATTTGCCTTTTTCTTGCCCGGCACTTTTGCTTCTTTGTGCTTTGGACGAAGTTCTTCAATCACACGACGCTTAAGTGGCAGTTCGATGTAACGTTCAATTTTAGACACTATACGCATGTCGTGAGCTTCAACTAAAGATATTGCTGTCCCTTTTGCGCCAGCTCGTGCGGTACGACCAATGCGGTGAACGTACGCATCGGCTGAGCGGGGCATGTCAAAGTTAATTACATGAGTAATATCATCGATATCAATACCGCGAGCCGCTACGTCTGTTGCTAACAATACGTTGACTTCGCCTTTTGAAAAACGACCTAAGGCTTGAAAGCGTTTTTTCTGTTCCATATCACCACGCATAAAAGCACATGGAATATTGGCTTTAAGTAATTGCCCTTCTAAGCTGGCCACGATTTCACGGGTTTTAACAAACACGATGGCACGCTTAACGTTTTCTTGACGCAGAATGTGGCAAAGCAAAGCAAATTTGTGTGCACTGTCATCAGCAAGGTGGATCCATTGATGCACTTTGGCTTTTTCGCTTCTTGGGGATTCAACATCAATCATCACAGGATCGTTTAGCAGCTCTCTGGCAAAACGGTTTACGCCATTACCTTCTAGCGTGGCCGAAAACAACATGTTTTGCTTACGACCTTGAGCCTCAATCGCAATGGTTTGCACCACAGATGAAAAGCCCATATCGAGCATACGGTCAGCTTCATCGATGATTAAAATTTCAACTTCAGTTGCATCGAATTTATCTTTATCTAGGTATTCCATCAACCGCCCAGGAGTGGCGATAAGCAAGTCGATGTTATCTTCTAGCGCTTCTTCTTGCGGGCCGTAAGGTACACCACCGGTAATGATGGCAATATTGAAATCAAGCCCTGTGGCTAAGTGGCAGGCATAACGGTGAATTTGACTGGCAAGTTCTCGCGTTGGTGTTAAAACCAAAATACGTGCCTGACCTTCAAAGCGACGAGGAAAGTCAATTAAATGCTGTAATGCAGGCAGTAAAAAACTGGCAGTTTTACCGGTGCCAGTTGGCGCACGCGCTAAAATATCCCGCTGATCCATGGCCAATGGAATAGTTTGTTGTTGAATCGTGGTTGGGCTGTTGTGTCCCATGGCCTTGAGTGACTCTAATAAGCTAGGGTCTAGCTGGAAATCTTCAAATTGCATGCACTGGTCTCGCTGAAAAATAGTTGAGTATTATAGCTGACCTAATGAGCAGGCTAAAGCTTTAAGTAAAAAGGGCGGCATAATTCTATCATCGTCTGGCTATACTCGCCTTGTTTATTGCGAATCGCCATTTGCAGGTATTCAGTTTGGCAGAGTTTATTTTGGTGTTGCTGATCTGCGGTTAATGGTGTGTGTTGAATAACCAAAATCGAACGATTAGGCACCTTGCCCTCTACGCTGATGATTTCTAAGTGTTTTGCCACATACAATTTATGGCCGTCCAGTTGCGATATAAAGCTGGCTAAACTTTGTTGTGGCAAAATGATACTGGTATTGCCTTTAGGTGCTAACAGTTGACTTATTGCTTGCTGTAATGCTGAAAATGACAAGGTATTGGTGTGTCTGGCATCTGCTCGAGCCGCATTTTTGGCTTGAGTACCTTGCTCAAAATAAGGTGGATTACAAATAATGTGGTCAAATAAAGGCTTAGTACTGTCATTAAACTGCTGCTGAAAGTCTTGAATAGCTCCGTGAAATAACCGGACTTTTTCAGGCCAAGGGCTTTGTTCAATGTTATGTTTGCAAGCGTGGGCTGCCGCATTGTCAATTTCAACAGCAGTAATGTTAGCGTGATCAAGGCTGCGTTGTGCCGCCATTAAACTGAGTAAGCCACTGCCTGCACCAATATCTAATATATGCTCAGCTTGAGTTAATTCAGCCCAGGCCCCAAGAATAACGGCATCTGTACTTACTGCCATCCCACAAGCTGCGTCATCGATATGAAATTGTTTAAACGTAAAAGGCATAAAGTTGTTGTGATGGCAGGTTATTAAATAAGTTAGCTGAGATCATAATCGCTTTAATCAATGATGTCGTCGGTTAAATATTTTCTACGATAAATGGTTGATATTTTGTTATACAAAAATGAACTAAATATAATGACTTGGCTAATATGTACACAAGGGTTGACATAATTTAATCATAAAACGCTTTTTTTTATTTTTTTGCGGGCTAAAGCTTGTGTGGTTTGGCGTTGTTTGATATTAGTTTGGCCGATTTTAATCAGTAAAACTGAGTAAAAAGTCTAAGTTCAGCTATTTTGACAAGGATGTAGCGAATAAAACCGGGCTTTGTACTCATTTTTGTTAACGGTTAAAGCAAAATTTACAATTTACGAGTGTATTTTTAACTTTACAAAAATTGGCAGCATTCTGGTCAATAGTAGCTAATTATGCCGTAATCAATTAGGTTTGTTAAAAAACATAACAATAAAAAGAGGCGAGTAGTGCAAACAACCAAGATGAGTGTGACCGATACCGTAGGGTTAGGGTTTATGACCTTTGCGTTTTTTTTGGGCGCAGGTAACTTAATTTTTCCTCCATTTGCTGGCATGTTGGCAGGCGAGAACATGTCGTTTGCCATGCTGGGCTTTTTGATTACCGCAGTAGGTATGCCATTAATTGGCTTAATTGCCGTTGCTAAAGCAAACGGTAAAGTGATGGCGTTATTGCCCGCTTTTGCCGCCACTGCGTTGGCAATTGCAATTTACATTATTATTGGGCCAGCATTTGCGGCACCACGAACGGGGTTGGTGGCATTTGAAATTGGCGCTCGGCCGTTTATCAGTAATCCTGATGCGTTGATGATGCTTGGTGGTAAAGAGTTTAACATCGCGCAGCTTATTTACACTTTAGTGTTTTTCGCTATCGTGATGTTTTTGTCATTATTCCCAGGCAAGTTATTGGATAACGTGGGTAAGGTGCTCACGCCGGTATTAATATTATTATTAGTTGGATTAGCCAGTTCAGTCATCATTTTACCTGGGTTTGAAGTCAATCAGCCCGTTGGAGAGTACATCAATAGCCCGCTGACTAAAGGGATTATTGAAGGCTATAACACCATGGACACACTGGCATCTTTGATGTTTGGTATGTTGATTATTGATTTGCTGCGTAAGAAAGGGGTAAATGACGCTGCTGATCAAACTAAGTATTTAGTTCGTGCAGCTTTTATTGCCGCAGGTGGCCTAGCATTTGTTTATGTATCGTTATTTTATCTTGGTGCATCGGCCGGTGACTTTGCCATTGGCGCTGATAATGGTGGCCAAATTTTAACAAACTATGTAACACATCATTTTGGCAGCTTAGGTACGCTATTGTTGTCAACAGTTGTGACCTTAGCGTGTTTAACCACGGCGGTGGGCTTAGTCACTGCATGTGCTGAGTTTTTCAATGAACTTATGCCAAGTTTGTCATATAAATTGCTAGTTGTAGTACTTAGCTGCATTTGTGCCACTGTGGCGAACGTTGGTTTAGCGCAGTTAATCAGTATTAGTATTCCGGTATTGATGACCATTTACCCGGTTGCGATTGCTTTAGTGTTAGTGACATTTTTAACTGAGCGTTTTGCTCGTCCTGCTTTTTCGCATCGAGTGATTTTAAGTGTAGCGCTGTTTTTTGGTATTTTTGATGGTTTGCAAACCGCGGGTATGGACATGAGCTTTCTTGATTTTATGCCCTTACATAAAGAAGGTGTGGCGTGGTTACTACCCACAGTTGTTACTGCTATTGTGTGTTTGTTTATTCCTAAAAATAAAGCGGTTACAGCATAGTTTAAGCAAGTCACCGCTCTGCTTACGTTAAGGCTTATTTGGGTTTCAACATCAGGTTGAGTGCTCAACAGGCGCTAATTAACAGTAAAACAAACGACGTTATGATATTTTATCTAACGTCGTTTTTTATGAGTGATTGAGAATTTATTTTGACAAAACCTGCTTATCAACCCAATCCGCTAATTAACCAGTTTTTGGACGACCTTTGGTCAACAAAAGGCTTAAGTGATAATACCTTGGCTTCTTATCGAACTGACTTGCAGCATGTAGAGCGCTTTGTGTTGTCTCAAGGTGGGGAGTTACTTACGGTTAACCAAGACATGCTACGCGATTATTTAAGCATCCGTTTTGAACAACACTTTGCCAAAAGCAGTACAGCCAGGATGATGAGCAGTTTACGGCGTTTTTATGCTTATTTATTGGTAAATAAACTTGTGAGCCATGACCCCACTGCACTGATTAAATCTCCCAAATTGTCGCGCCAGTTACCCGACTCGTTGTCTGAAGCTCAAATTGACAGTTTGTTGGCTGAACCTAATAGTGACGATCCGCTAGAATGTCGCGATAAAGCTATGTTGGAACTCTTGTATGCGACGGGATTACGCGTAACCGAATTAGTGAGTTTAACAATGGAGCAAATCAGTCTGCGACAAGGGTTGGTTCGGGTGGTGGGAAAAGGCGGGAAAGAGCGATTGGTTCCGCTTGGCGAGTTGGCGGTTGCCGAAGTTGAGCGATATATGCGTTTTGCTCGTGGTGAGTTATTAAACATGAAGCAGTCAGATGTGGTGTTTCCATCACGTCGTGGGCAAATGATGACCAGGCAAACCTTTTGGCATCGTATTAAGCTTTATGCTGCAAGGGCTGGGATTACTTGTCATTTGTCCCCACATACACTGCGCCATGCTTTTGCGACTCATTTGCTCAATCATGGTGCGGATTTACGTGTGGTACAATTGTTATTGGGCCACAGTGATTTGTCTACAACGCAAATATATACCCATGTGGCTAAAGTGCGATTACAACAATTGCATAGCCAGCATCATCCCCGTGGATAGTAGTTGCGGTGAGCTTTCAAATCCTTACATTTAAGATGCTCGGTATTAGTTGCGTTACAGGAATTAAATCTGTAAGTTTTGCTTACGAAGTCGGGTCTATTCATTTTGAACCCGTGTAATTTAGGAATTATCATGAAGTTAACCAAAGCATTTGCCCTCGTTGCCAGTCTTGTTATTGCTCCTACCGTGTTTGCTGCACCAGCAACCGATGTATCAAATGAATCAGTGTTAAAACAAACTCTAAGCGATACCTTAGGGGTGAATGTCTCATTGATCCAACCTTCTCCTGTAGATGGTTTGTATCAAGTCTTTACTGATCGTGGTGTGTTATATGTGACTAAAGATGGCAGCAAGCTATTTCATGGTAATTTATATGATATGAAGCAGGGCATGAAAAACTTAACTGAAGCGGCACTTGCCGGACCTCGTTTAGCAATGCTTAAGCCTATAGAAAAAGACATGCTAGTGTACAAGGCAAAAGATGAGAAACACGTTGTGACAGTGTTTACTGACGTTGATTGTGGCTACTGTCGTAAGCTGCACAATCAAATGCAAGGTTATAACGATTTAGGCATAACAGTGCGCTACTTAGCATACCCACGAGCTGGAATACCTTCTGCAAATGCCGATGAAATGCAAGCTGTGTGGTGTGCAAAAGATCCATTAAAAGCGATGACAGAGGCCAAAAATGGTGGCAATGTTAAAGCGGCAAGCTGTGATGTTGATATTACCAAGCAGTATCAATTAGGTATGTCTTTTGGCATTAATGGTACGCCAGCACTGATACTAGAAAATGGCACCATGGTGCCAGGTTATCAATCTCCTGCAGATCTATTACGCACGATTGAATCAAATTTATAATTCATTATCGTCAATACAATATTTACAGCGTAAAATCTAAGGTGAGCTCAGGCTCACCTTTTTATTTGTACCTCAAGTCAGGTAAATTAAGTGAGCCAAACAAACCAGCTTGTTATTGGATTATCATTTGATTTTTGAGCTGAGCGAACCAATTACTGTTAGATTAAGGTTGCCTTTTGTCACACAAAATAGTCCGTCGTCCTCAGGTTGATGATTCACATTTACCTGCCACAATCCCGCCTTTTTTAAAGCAGCTTTATGCCCGTCGAGGTGTGCGTGAAAATGATTGCGAGTTAGCATTAACCCAATTATTGCGCCCAGATACCATGAAAGGCTTGTCAGAGGCCGCAGCATTAGTTGCCGACGCAATGGCAGCAGATAAGTCGATATTAATCGTTGGTGATTTTGATGCCGATGGCGCGACATCAACCAGCGTTTGTATGCTGGCATTAAAGATGATGGGCGCGAACAAGGTGGATTACTTAATCCCTAATCGCTTTGACTATGGCTATGGCCTCAGCCCTGAGATTGTTGCGGTTGCCTATTCTAAATCCGCAGATGTATTGATTACTGTCGATAATGGTATTTCATCTATTGAGGGGGTTGCTGCTGCCAAGTTGTTAGGTATGCAAGTTGTGGTCACCGACCATCATTTACCCGGCGCTACGTTGCCTAATGCTGATGTGATTGTGAATCCAAATCAGCCTGGTTGCGAGTTTGCCAGTAAATCGATTGCAGGTGTTGGCGTGGCTTTTTATTTAATGTCAGCTTTGCGGGCAGAGTTACGTAAGCGAGATTGGTATCAACAACATCACATTAGCGAACCTAACCTTGGTTCTTTATTGGATATTGTGGCGTTAGGGACAGTTGCTGATGTGGTTTCACTTGATGCCAATAATCGCATTTTAGTGAATGCGGGCTTACAGAGAGTAAGAAGTGGCCGTTGTCGAGTTGGTATTACCGCATTGTTAGAGGTGGCTAAACGAAACCCTGAGAAAATCGTTGCAGCAGATTTTGGTTTTGCCGTTGGCCCCAGGTTAAATGCTGCAGGACGTTTAGATGAAATGGCGCTAGGTGTTGAAACGCTATTGTGTGAAGACATTATGCTAGCTAGAAGAATGGCGGCCGAGCTTGACGGATTAAATCAAGAGCGTCGTGAACTTGAAACCGGCATGCAGCAAGAAGCACTTAACAGTTTACAAAAAGTGTCGCTTAACGAAGAAGATTTACCCTGGGGCATTGCTATTTTTCAAGATGATTGGCATCAAGGGGTGATTGGTATTTTGGCATCGCGGATTAAAGATCGTTATCACCGTCCAGTCATTGCATTTGCTGATGCAGGTGACGGCGAAATTAAAGGCTCTGCCCGCTCCATTAAAGGCTTGCACATGCGAGATTTACTTGAGCGCATTAATAGCCAGTATCCTGGTATGATCATTAAATTTGGTGGCCATGCTATGGCGGCTGGATTATCGCTTAACGCTAATGCTTTTGAGCAGTTTAAGCAGGCATATGATAATGCAGTACGAGACATTTTAGATTACGAGCAATTGACCGGAGAGTTAATGTCAGATGGCGAGTTGCCTCCGGAGTTGCTCTGTCTTGATACGGCGTTTATTTTGCGCAATGCTGGCCCTTGGGGGCAGTCTTTTGAAGAGCCGCTATTTGATGGTGTTTTCAATATCGTTCAGCAGCGCATTGTGGGTGAAAAGCATCTTAAATTACTGGTTGAAACGCCATGTGGTTCATTAATGTTAGATGGTATTGCATTTAATATCGATCTTGCCATTTGGCCAGATGCCACGATACAGCAAGCTAGAATTGTATATAAATTAGATGTAAATGAATTTCGTGGAAATCAAACTGTGCAGCTTATGGTGGATTACATAGAGCCGATTTAAAGCTTGTGAAGTCTTATCTTGATATGATACCAACCAGCACAAGAATGTGATCATTCTTACTGGTTAACATCGCTAATAACATTGTTAGAAATTTTGAAGGTAGAACTACTAACTTCAAAATTTCTGCCTTATTCTAAGCGATTTTTCCTAGGCAATCTCTGATCACTTATTTATACCTGATTGGTATGACTTACTGAAAGCCGAAAACAAAAAGGCCTCGCAATGCGAGGCCTTTTTGTAAATCTTTTATTAGTCGCGTTAGCCACCAATCTAAATATGGTGCCCGAACCCGGAATCGAACCAGGGACACGAGGATTTTCAATCCTCTGCTCTACCGACTGAGCTATTCGGGCGACGGACGCAATTTAAAGGGTTTTGGCCTGTTGAGTCAACTTGTTTTTACTATTTATCTTAAAATTCGATTCGTTTGAACGTATTTTGCCCGTATCGGCGTTAATTTATCCATTTTTAGCGAGATGTGTTTCGCGATTCATTTAATGGTTTCGCCGTGTTTGCAAATAAAAAACGCTCCGAAGAGCGTTTTATTCAATATTGTGTCATCACTAGTTAGTGAGTGTTTCATTATTAGGGAAGTTGGCTTTCATCACCATTTTTACATGCTGTTGTAGCTTGTCTTGGCCTAATTCGCCGTAGGCTTCAGACATAATTTCTAATGCACGCTCTGTAGCAGGTGTGCCTGGAAACTTTTCCATTACAGTTTGAGCGCGAACGGCAGCTGCACTCCAAGCATTCATTTTGATATAATACTCGGCTACCTGAATAGAATACTGTGCTAAACGGTTTTTCAAAAACTGCATACGATGTTGTGCATCGACGGCATATTTACTATCTGGGTAAGATTTAATTAAGCGATCAAAATCTTTAAATGCATCTTGTGCATTTTTAGGGTCGCGATCAGTACGATCGATATTCATTAAATCGTGAAATAAATAATTATCTGCCTGCATATTGGTTAAACCACGCATATAATGCACGTAATCAATATTTGGATGCGTTGGATTGAGGCGTAAAAAGCGATCAATGTTGGCAATTCCAGAGGCTGCATCGTCCATTTTGTAATACGCATAAATCAAGTCTAATTGAACTTGAGTTTTGTGCGGGCCAAATGGATAACGCGAGTCTAATGCTTCAAGTGAACGTACGGCTTTAGAGTAATTCCCTAATTCCATTGACGTTCTTGCTTGGGTATACAGCTGATCAGGTGATGCTTTTCTTGTGAATTCATCTTCTTCTGGACTGCTGCTACAGGCTGTTATAGCCAGTGAAAGTAATACTAGGGCGGCACCTTGGGCAAATTTATACATACTTGAATTCAATTCTTTTTAAGTTGTTGTTAAGAATTTTTCCATTTCACGGTAAAATAGAAAACATCCGATTGTAACAGATAGCACATTCACTTTGGACCCCTAAACTGGGGTACGGTTCCTATGACACAAGAGATTAATCTAAAAAGCGAGATAACAGCAACACAAACCGGTCTGAGATTAGACCAAGCACTAGCAGGTTTGTTCCCTGACTACTCGCGCACACGCATCAAGGAATGGATCCTATCTGGTGCAGTTACTGTTGACGGTATCACAGTTGATAAGCCTCGGGAAAAGGTTTTCGAGTCTCAATTGATAGAAGTTGCTGCAACACTTGAAGAAGAAGTACGTGCTAAGGCACAAAATATCGATTTAAATATTGTATACGAAGATGACCATATCATTGTTGTGAATAAGCAAGCTGGTTTGGTTGTTCATCCAGGTGCGGGTAATGCCGATGGCACGTTAATGAATGCGTTGTTGCATCATTGCCCAGATATTGAGCATGTACCAAGAGCGGGTATCGTGCACCGTTTAGATAAAGACACAACCGGGTTAATGGTTGTGGCTAAAACCGTTGAAGCGCAAACTCATTTGGTTGCAGCATTACAAGCGCGTGACATCGTGCGTGAATACGAAGCCATTGTGCTGGGTACGATGACGGCTGGTGGCACTGTTGATGAGCCGATTGAACGTCATGCTACACGACGTACGCAAATGGCGGTAATTCATGGTGGTCGCCCATCAGTAACGCACTATCGTGTGGCTGAAAAGTTCCGTGCTCATACGCGTTTACGTTTACGCCTAGAAACCGGCCGTACTCACCAAATTCGTGTACACATGGCGCATATTGGTCATGTGTTGGTTGGCGATCCTGTTTATGGTGGCCGCCCAAGACCGCCAAAAAATGCTAGCCCAGAGTTTTTTGAATTACTCAAAGGCTTTAACCGTCAGGCATTACACGCAGTTCGTTTAGAGCTAGCGCATCCATTTACATGCGAAATCATGACTTGGCATGCGCCAATTCCTGATGACATGGTTGAACTGACCAAAGCGTTACGCGTTGATACTCAATTAAACCCTATTGAGTATTTGTAATGTTCCAGCACGATTGGCCCTTACCTGACAATGTCGCAATAGCGATGACTGATCGTCATGGTGGTATGAGTTTACCGCCATTTGACAGTTTAAATTTAGGGTTACATGTTGGTGATAATCAACAGCATGTTTTGGCTAATCGTGCTTCTTTACGCCAGCGGTTATCTTTACCTGCAGAGCCATTGTGGCTCGAGCAAGTGCATGGTGTAGATGTAGTGAATATGGCGCATCTAAAACCGCATGAGCCAACCTTTGATTTACCTATTAAAGCCGACGCAAGTTATAGCAATAAAGCCGGTGATGTTTGTGCTGTAATGACTGCAGACTGTTTGCCTGTGTTGTTATGCAATCAACAAGGTACTGAAGTTGCAGCAGCACATGCTGGCTGGCGTGGGTTGTGTGCGGGTGTTATTGAACAAACAGTTGCACTATTTAACACGCCTCCTAATGAGCTGATGGCGTATTTAGGCCCAGCGATTGGGCCACAGGCTTTTGAAGTTGGTGCAGAAGTACGCGATGCTTTTATGCAAAAACACCCTCAAGCCGCGCAATATTTTATGCCTCATAATAACAAGTACCTTGCCGATTTACCGGGTATTGCGATGCTTCGTTTGTCGCACCTTGGTGTAACACAAGTATTTAATGCAAACGTGTGTACCTTTACCAATCCTGATTATTTTTCTTACCGTCGCGATCATCACACTGGTCGAATGGCGTCGCTTATTTGGTTAAAATCTTAACTGATTTGTAAAGTTCAAAAAACGAACGATTTTTTGATCTAGATTAAGTTTTAAGCTTGAAATCATATTTATTGCCCCCATCTTTAAGATAACAAATTATTCATTTCTGAATTAATTACCCTTTACATAAGTATCAGATCCTAGGAGGTTATATGAGACTCGATCGTATGACTAATAAGTTTCAAATTGCCATTTCTGATGCCCAATCATTAGCCTTGGGGCGCGATCATCAATTTATCGAACCCATTCACTTAATGATGGCGCTATTAAATCAAGATTCTGGCTCTATTCATCCATTATTAACTCAAGCAGGCATTCGCGTTAGCGCGCTTCGCTCTGCAGTGACTCAAGAGTTAGAGCGTTTACCACAAGTCGATGGTACCGGTGGCGATGTTCAATTGTCTCAGGGATTAATCCGTCTACTGAATTTATGCGACAAGCTCGCCCAAAAACGTAAAGACAAATACATTTCGTCTGAATTGTTTGTGCTTGCCGCTCTAGAAAACAACGATGCACTGTCAAAAGCGTTAAAAGAGTCGGGTGCTAGCAAAGAACTCATGGAAAAAACCATTGAGGACATGCGTGGTGGTCAAAAAGTTGATGATCCAAATGCTGAAGATCAGCGCCAGGCGTTGAAAAAATTTACCGTCGATTTAACCGAACGTGCAGAGCAAGGCAAACTGGATCCCGTGATTGGTCGTGACGATGAAATTCGCCGCACCATTCAAGTTTTGCAACGTCGCAGTAAAAACAACCCGGTATTAATTGGTGAGCCAGGTGTCGGTAAAACGGCCATTGTTGAAGGACTTGCTCAACGTATCATTAATGGCGAGGTGCCAGAGGGCATTAAAAACAAGCGAGTGTTATCACTCGACATGGGCTCGCTAATCGCCGGCGCCAAATATCGCGGTGAGTTTGAAGAACGTTTAAAAGCAGTATTAAACGAATTGTCGCAAGAAGAAGGGCAGGTCATCTTGTTTATTGATGAGCTGCACACCATGGTGGGTGCTGGTAAAGGTGAAGGCGCCATGGATGCTGGCAACATGTTAAAACCTGCTTTAGCCCGTGGTGACTTACATTGTGTTGGCGCCACAACGTTGGATGAATATCGTCAATACATTGAAAAAGACGCAGCACTTGAGCGCCGCTTCCAAAAAGTGATTGTTGATGAGCCCAGTGTAGAAGACACCATCGCTATTTTACGTGGGTTAAAAGAGCGCTATGAGTTGCATCATCATGTTGAAATTACCGATCCTGCCATTGTTGCCGCAGCAACCATGTCACATCGTTATATTTCAGACAGAAAGTTACCCGATAAAGCTATCGACTTAATTGATGAAGCGGCATCGAGTATTCGTATGCAAATAGACTCTAAGCCAGAGGCGTTAGACAAATTAGAGCGTCGTGCTATTCAGTTAAAGCTTGAAGAGCAAGCGCTCAGTAAAGAAACCGATGACGCCAGCCGTAAACGTTTAGACTTTTTACAACAAGAGTTGAAAGAAGTAGAAAGTCACGCAGCAGAGCTCAATGAAATTTGGCATACCGAAAAAGCCGCTCTTGCAGGTACGCAGCATATTAAAGCAGACCTTGAGCAAGCTCGCCTCGATTTAGAAGTGGCAAGACGTGCAGGCGATTTAACTCGCATGTCTGAGTTACAGTATGGTCGTATTCCCGAGCTTGAAAAGCAGCTCGATTTAGCGTCACAAGCTGAAATGCAAGATATGACCTTATTACGTAATAAGGTTACTGATATCGAAATTGCAGAAGTGTTGTCAAAAGCAACAGGCATTCCCGTTTCAAAAATGCTTGAAGGTGAGCGCGAAAAACTCTTGCACATGGAAGATGCATTACACGAGCGGGTTATTGGACAACATGAAGCCGTTGATGCAGTGTCGAATGCCATTCGTCGTAGCCGTGCAGGTCTTGCAGATCCACAGCGCCCGATTGGTTCATTTTTATTCCTTGGGCCAACGGGTGTCGGTAAAACAGAGCTCTGTAAATCACTGGCTAAGTTTTTGTTTGATACCGAATCGGCATTGGTGCGTATCGATATGTCCGAGTTTATGGAAAAACATACCGTGTCACGCTTAGTCGGCGCACCTCCCGGGTATGTCGGGTATGAAGAAGGCGGCTATCTAACAGAAGCGGTTCGTCGTAAACCTTACTCGGTTATTTTGCTCGATGAGGTCGAAAAAGCGCACCCAGATGTGTTTAACATTTTACTGCAAGTGCTAGATGACGGCAGGTTAACCGATGGTCAAGGCCGTACGGTTGATTTTAAAAACACCGTTATCATCATGACATCTAACTTAGGTTCAGATCGTATCCAAGAAAGCTTTGGTCGTGCTAGTTATGATGAAATGAAGCAAAGCGTGATGGAGGTGGTGATGCAAAACTTCCGTCCAGAGTTTTTAAACCGTGTGGATGAATCTGTGGTGTTCCATCCTTTGGATGCCGAGAACATTAAACATATCGCCAGTATTCAACTTGAACTATTGCGTAAACGCTTGGTAGAAAAAGAGTTTGATATTCAGTTAACTGATGCGGCGTTATCGCTAATCGCCGAAGCCGGGTTTGATCCTGTTTATGGTGCGCGGCCATTAAAACGTGCCTTACAGCAAGAGGTTGAAAATCCATTGGCGCAAAAACTCCTTCGTGGACAATTACTGCCAGGTAAAATGATTAATGTCGATGTCGTCGATGGCCAATTGACGTTTGAACAATAACAAACACTAACAACACAAAAGGGAGCTAGTGCTCCCTTTTTTATTTATGCCTAACAGGGTAAATATTTCGTTTATTTACAAAACAATTTAACCCGCTCATTATTTTCTGCGATAGCAGCTTGGCGTTGCTCTTCTGTCATCTTCGTCGTTTCGCCAGTTTGTTTATTTTGCTGACTAAGACTTGTATGGGTATTAAGTACATTCAAACTGTGTTTTGCACTGTCGCAAATTTCTTTAGCCTGTTGCTTATCTTTTTCGTTAATCATTTTAGCTGACTTGGCTAGTTCAGATTCTTCAGGCTTTTGCGCTGTTTTTCTCTGCGGTGTATTTGTCCCGATTTTTGCCGGTTCCATATCTTCAGTATAAATCTTTTTTGCATCAACATCTTTAGGTGGTTGTTGGCTGTAATGTACAACACCTGATTTATCAACCCACGTATAAATAGTTGCCGCTGATAACACACTACTAAATACGATGATGACTAAACTAATAACTAAACGAAAAATGTTCATGTGAGTTCCCAAAGCTAAATGACGCTATGCTTGATTATTCCAAAATATGCTATCTTGAATATAAATCCAACATCTAAAACAATATTGTTTAAAGTGTATGCAAAATTCATCAAATCAAACAGTAAAAAATAAAGGTATTTACCTATTACCTAACTTATTTACCACGGCAGGGCTCTTTTCTGGGTTTTATGCCGTGATTTCATCTATGAATGGTCACTTTGAATCAGCCGCAATAGCAATCTTTATTGCGATGATTTGTGATGGACTAGACGGAAGAGTCGCAAGGCTCACTAATACCCAAAGTGACTTTGGTGCCGAATACGACAGCATGGCAGACATGGTGTCGTTTGGAATGGCTCCAGCGATACTCGTTTACAATTGGGCTTTACAAGATTTAGGTAAAATAGGTTGGCTCGCAGCGTTTATCTATTGCGCATCTGCTGCATTGAGATTGGCTCGCTTCAACACGCAAGTTGGTGTTGCAGATAAACGTTTTTTCCAAGGGCTTGCAAGTCCAGCCGCTGCAGCGTTAATTGCTGGTAGTATTTGGAGTGGTAGCAAGTACGAAATCGACCCTACTGATATTAGTTATCTCGCAGCACTAATAACAGCGGTAAGCGGCTTATTAATGGTGAGCAACTTTAGATATCACTCTTTTAAAGAAGTAGACTGGCGAGGTAAAGTAAACTTTATCGTTATGTTGTTACTCGTTGGGGTGTTTGTTGTTGTTTCAGTGGAGCCCGCAATCATTTTATGTTTAGGGTTTTACCTATACGCATTGTCTGGGCCATTTATCACTATCAAGACCATTAAAAAGTTAAAGGTTGAGCATATTGTGGGGGATGAATCAGTTGATGCTGATAAAGCAGAACTCCAGCAAGACACTGTAACCCCTCTTGGTGAAGACAAAACCCAAGCCAGTCCACCAAAAGATAATCATCAATAGTATCGCGCAGCAAATACCTGTTGGGTTGTATAAGCAGCACTATTTATTCGATGGTGCTTTTTTGTAAATTTCGACTTTGCGATCCCAAAAACGGTTTATGTACTATAGTTAACATCTGTTTAAAATCGTTTATCTACTAGAGTTAACGTCTGTATAAAACCAGTTGAAGTCTGTCAGAAATTAGCTTACGTATGTATAGGACTAAAGCTTTTAATCTAGATTGCTAAAACATCGTTACTATACATATAAGACTACAGTACATATAAGACTACAGTACATATAAGACTACAGTACATATAAGACTACAGTACATATAAGACTACAGTACATATAAGACTACAGTACATATAAGACTACAGTACATATAAGACTACAGTACATATAA
>NZ_BMII01000012.1:0-824 GCF_014641855.1 Shewanella inventionis | reverse complement strand
ATAAAACTACAGTACATATAAGGCTACAGTGACTATTAGAGATTACATAATGTAAGTTACATCGTAATCACTCGTTTTATACTCGTTAATCATTTATCGATATCATTCATCACTGCACTAATTAACTTATCAAAGCTTGTTCATTGCATCAGGAGATCGAAAAGGCTGAAAATTACAGCCAACCTAGTCTTAAATTGCTAAAAAATCGCTTTTATGTTGTGTTTTTAACCGTTGTTAATGTGTTTTGTTTGAATAGTATCCACTTGAACCCATTTTGTATAAAATTATTAAAAAAGCGCTTGCACTAAAGTTTTAGCTCCCTATAATTCGCATCCACTGACACGGCAGACAGCGAAAGCAATCACCGAGTTAGGTTGAATCAAGTGCTTAAAAACATTAGATTCAACAGCGAAAAGAAAGTTTGAAAAAACACTTGACGCGAAGATGGGAAAGCGTAAAATACGCAGCCCAAGCCAACGACCTAGCGTCAACGGCCACTAAGCGAAAGATTGATTCTTTTGGTATTAGTAACGCTCTTTAACAATCTAAACAAGAAATCTGTGTGGACATTCACAGGTATTGAGTTATTCGAAATTGTCTTCTTGTTCTTAGGAATGTAGGCAATCAAAAAATTTAACTCAATGATGAGAATGTTCATAGAAATATGACACTGCAGAAATGCAGTGAGTAATTCGTCAGCTCTTATGAGCGAAGCGAATTATGACAGTAGAATTCATTGAGCCGAGACTATGTCTCAAAAAAACTTTAATTGAAGAGTTTGATCATGGCTCAGATTGAACGCTGGCGGCAGGCCTAACACATGC